>NZ_NPIH01000021.1 GCF_012275575.1 Paraburkholderia sp. SG-MS1
CAGCTTCATCGCGGCATCCGAGCCCGGCTTGATTTTCGACAGGTCCGTGCCGATCGTCGACGCGATCGTCTCGCGAACCTCCTTCGCCTTCGCGGGATCGCCGCCCGCCTGCTCTTCGATCACGCGTTCGATGAGACTGACCGCGAACGTCACGCCGCACGCCTTGATGGCCTGCACGTCGCACGGCGCGAGCAGTCGCACAGCCGGCGTGATTGCGCCCGGCAGGTTGGCCGCGATCAGTTGCGCCGCGCCGCCGAGCGACACGCCCGGCGCCGTGCGCGCGATGTGCGCGGCGTTTTCGCGGTCGAACAGATCAGCCGTGGTCGGCACGGTGGCGGTGATGTCGAACACCTCGCCGCCGCGCACGACGACCACACACGGACCTTCGTGCTGATCGGTCTTGCGCCACACGCGACCCACGAGCAGCGCCTGATCGAGGTCGTCCGGAAGGAAACTGGATTGAGAAGTTGCAGACATGGGAATGGATTTCTTCAGGAAAGTTGGAAGACGAGGGGGCCCGTGCTCGAATCCGAGCCCGGCTCTGCCACCTGCATTTCAATGCGAATGCCGCGGATTGCCACGCTCGGCAATCACCTTCAGATACAGCGTCGCGGGTTCGAGACAGCCGCCGGTCGAGAGCTGGCCCACGGTCTGGCGGTACAGTTCCTGCCACGGCGTCTGCGCCGGCGGAATCGAGAACGTCGCCGTTTCACGGCGCCGCGCAAGCTCGTCCTCGTCGACCAGCACGTTGACGCTGCGCGAATTCAGGTCGACGCGGATGCGATCGTTCGTGCGCAACAGCGAGAGTCCGCCGCCGACTGCCGCCTCAGGCGACATGTTGAGAATCGACGGGCTCGCGGAGGTACCGCTTTGCCGGCCGTCGCCGAGCGTGGGCAGCGACGTGATGCCCTGACGCACGAGTTCCGCCGGCGGCGCCATGTTCACTACTTCGGCGCTGCCCGGATAGCCCACGGTCCCGGCACCGCGAATCACCAGAATACAGTGCTGGTCGATTTCGAGCGACGGGTCGTTGATGCGCGCGTGATAGTCCTCAGGTCCGTCGAACACGATTGCTCGCGCTTCGAACGCGTTCTCCTGGCCGGGCTCGCTCAGATAGGTCTTCTGGAAAGCCTCACCGACCACGGACATCTTCATGATCGCGCTGTCGAAGAAGTTGCCCGACAGCACGATGAACCCGGCGCCATGCTTGAGCGGTTCTTCAGTTGTCTTGATGACGTCGCGGTCCCCGGTCTGCGCACCCGCCGCGATCTCGCCGATCGTGCGGCCCGCTACGGTCAGACACTCGCCGTGGACGAGGTTCGCCCTCGCAAGCTCGTGGAACACGGCGGGCACGCCGCCCGCGCGATGGAAGCTCTCGCCGAGATACTGGCCCGCCGGCATGCAGTTCACGATCAGCGGCACCTGCTCGCCTACGCGCTGCCAGTCGTCGAGACTCAGTTCGACGCCGATGTGCCGCGCAATCGCGATCAGATGCGGCGGGCAGTTGCTCGACGCGCCCAGCGCCGACGCCACCACGATCGCGTTTTCGAACGCTTCTTTTGTCATGATGTGCGACGGACGCACATCTTCACGCACGAGGTCGACGATGCGCTTGCCGGTCGCATACGCCATCTGGCCACGCTCGCGATACGCCGCCGGAATGCTGGCGCAACCGGGCAACGACATGCCGAGCGCCTCGGCGAGGCTGTTCATCGACAGCGCGGTGCCCATCGTGTTGCAGTGTCCGATCGACGGCGACGAGGCGGTCGTCAGCTGCATGAAACCTTCGTAGTCGATCTCGCCCGTCGCAAGCAGATTGCGCGCATGCCAGATCACGGTGCCCGAGCCGACACGCTTGCCTTCGTGCCAGCCATCGAGCATCGGGCCGCCCGACAGCACGATCGCGGGCATGTCGACGGTGGCCGCCGCCATCAGACAGGCGGGCGTGGTCTTGTCGCAGCCGGTGGTCAGCACGACGCCGTCGAGCGGAAAGCCGTGCAGGATTTCGACCAGGCCGAGATAGGCGAGATTGCGGTCGAGCGCGGCGGTCGGCCGGCGGCTCTGTTCGGCGAGCGGATGAACCGGAAACTCCATCGGAATGCCGCCCGCGTCGCGGATGCCTGCTTTCGTGCGCGCCGCGAGTTCGATGTGATGCCGGTTACACGGCGCGAGGTCGCTGCCCGTCTGCGCGATGCCGATGATGGGCCGGCCAGACTGGAGTTCTTCGCGCGTCAGGCCGTAGTTCATGAAGCGCTCGACGTAGAGCGCCGTCATATCCGCGTGCGATGGGTCGTCGAACCATTCCTGGCTTCTCAGCCGGCGCGGTGTGGATGCTGACATGTTGCTTGTCTCTCTGTCTTGAGGAAGTTAAACCGCTTGCGTGCTGCCCGGCACGTCCGCCTGAGAGGCGGCCTTGCCGTCTCCAGCGGGCGCCGCCCGTGTCAGCATGCTGCGCGGCACGAGCAGGATCAGCACACAGCTGACCAGCAGACACGCGCCCAGCGCATACGTGCCATTGTTGATATCGCCGGTCAGGTTCTTGGCGACGGCGGTGATCATCGAGCCCGTGAAGCCTGACAGGTTGCCGATCGCATTGATCATCGCGATACCCGCCGCCGCTGCCGCACCCGACAGCAACTGGCCGGGGAATGTCCAGTAGATCGGCATCAACGCGAGAATCCCCGCGGTGGCGATCGTGAGGAACGTGATCGCCAATACGATGTGATGCGCGAACGCCGCGCTCAGAATCAGCCCGAGACCGCCGATCAGCGCCGGAATGGCCGCGTGCATGCGCCGTTCACCGGTTTTCTTCGAATGCGCCGCGTTGGCGAGCGTCGCGATGATCGCCACACCATAAGGAATAGCCGTCAGCAGGCCGATATGCAAGGGGTCCTGCACACCGGTCGCCTTGATGATCGACGGCAGCCAGAACGCGAGGCCGTAGAAGCCGGTGTTGAAGGTCAGCAGAATCGCCACCAGTAGCCACACACGCGGATCGCGCACCGCCGATCCAAAGCGCGCCGTCTTGTGCGTGCTCTCGCGCTGCAGATTCGCCGCGAGCAGGCTCTTTTCTTGCGGCGTGAGCCAACGTGCGCGTTCGATGCCGTCATCGAGCGAGAAGTACACCACGAACGCGGTCAACAGTGACGGCACGCCTTCGATCAGCAGCATCCATTGCCAGCCCTGGTACCCGAACAGGCCTGCGGTGTGGTCCATCAACCAGCCGGACACCACGCCGCCCAGCATCAGGCTGACCGGCATCGCGATCAGGAAACCCGACATGACGCGGCTCTGTCGATGCGCCGGGAACCAGTAATTCAAATAAAGAATGACGCCCGGGAAGAAACCGGCCTCGCAGATCCCGAGCAGGAAACGCAGCGTGTAGAACATGGTCGCGGTTTCGACATGCGCGAGGCGCGCGAGCGGCTCGACAAACGCGAGCGCCATCGACACGAGACCCCACGTGAACATGATCCGCGCGATCCAGAAGCGTGCACCGTAGCGATGCAGGAACACGTTGCTCGGAATTTCGAAGATGAAGTAGCCCCAGAAGAAAACGCTGGCGCCGATCGCGTACATGGTGTCAGACAACCCGAGGTCATCGAGCATCTGCAGCTTCGCGAAGCCGACGTTCACCCGATCCAGATAAGCCACGACGTAACACAGCAACAGCACCGGCAACAGACGGCGCACGACCTTGCGATAGGTCTTTTCCTCAAATTCGCTGCCCCCCGCGGATGTCGCGGCGATGGCGGACGGCACAGTGGTCATTCATATCTCCATCAGCGTATTTTTCCAGGAAATGTTCGGGCGCCAGGACCGCGTGCCATGCGGGCTACTGAATCCCCCGAGTTAAGTTACCGGTAACATTTCTGCATGCAGATGTTACGCGTGGCTCATCATCTGAACAACCAAGGGATATCCCTGCCCTTCTGCGTGAAATACTGCCTGGAGAGTCGGGCGCGGCTGGCTCAGGCGCTGTCCCGAGCAATCACCTCAAAGTCGATCTTGACCGCTTTCGTGCGGGACGTGTGACCCGCCTCGCGCGCCGCCAGTGCCGCGAGTAAGGTCTCGCCGGCTCGCAAGCCGATTCCGTAGGCATCGACCGACACCGTCGTGATCGTCGGCTGACAACACCACGACACCTCGAAGTTGCCGAACCCGGCAATCGCGATGTCGCCAGGCACCGACAACCCGCGCCGGTGACACTCCATGATCGCGCCGAACGCCGACATGTCGCTCACGCACATCACGGCGTCGGTATCGGGCCACGCTTCGAACAGCGCGCCGATGGCAGGCGCCCCGTGACTCATCGTGATCGGCGATTCGCCAAGGCGGATCACGCGCGGCTCGCCGAGCCCGAGCGCCTTGATTTCGGCGACATAGCCGCGCATCCGGTCGAGACCGCGCCGATCGCGCTCACTCGCCCCGGCGATAAAACCGATCCGCCGATAGCCACACTCATGCAGATGTCGAACCATCGCGCGCGCCGCCGTGGCATTCGAAAAGCCCACTGCGGTGTCAATCGGGTCGGCAGGCAGGTCCCACATTTCGACGACCGGGATACCCGCGCGCTGCAACAGCGTGCGGGTCGCCTCGGTGTGCCGGCTGCCCGTCAATGCGACGCAGCGCGGCTGGTGGCGCAGCATCGAGCGCACGAGCAGCTCTTCCTGCTCGAGACGGTAGTCGGTGTCGCCGAGCAACAGTTGCAGCCCATGCGGACTAAACGCGGCGGTAAGGCCGCGCACCGTGTCGGAGAAGTTGGAGCTGGACAGCGACGGCACCAGTACCGCGACAAACTCCGAACGCCCCGACGACAATGCGCCGGCGGCTGCATCGGCCACATACCCCAGTTCGTCGATGACCTTCTGCACCTTCTCGCGGGTCGCCTGCGACACGCTGCGTCCGGACAGCACGCGCGACACGGTCATCTTCGACACGCCGGCGCGTTCGGCAACATCGGACATGCGGGGCGGGGCAGGCGGCCTGGACGTCATGGTAGGGATCACTGCAAGTGCGCAGAAGTCGCGGAACGCACATGATACCTGGCGGCGCCCGGCACAGGGCGAGGTTTCACCATCGCCTGTGCATGGCGCCAGATGTCGGCCTCAAGCGCGTTCCGCTTTCTGGTCTATTGCGAAAAGCCGCGTGTGCAGCGCGCCTGAGGCTGGCCGGGCACCGGCGCGCGAAACGAAAACAGGCCGCCGGCCAACGGTTGCCGCTCACGTTCCGCGGGCGACAGTCCCTTCCACGCGGTCGATGCGTAGACCGTCTGCAGATCGTCGCCGCCGAAAGCGAGTTTCGTCACGTTGGCGCACGGAAACGGCACCTGCTCGACCAGCTTGCCGTCGGGCGAGAAACGCTCGATACGCCAGCCGCCGAACAGCGCGACCCACACGAAGCCGTCGGCATCGACGGCCATGCCATCGGGATGGCCGTCGCCGGAAATCGCGGCGAAGATGCGTTTGCCCGACAACGTCCCGTCTTCGTTCACATCGAATGCATACACCACGCGCCGCATGGTGTCGTTGTGATAGAGCGTGCGGCCGTCCGGACTCATCGCGGGGCCGTTGGTGATCACGTAATCGTCGTCCTGCGCGACCACTTCGCCGGCCTCGTTCACGCGATACAGCGTGCCGCTGGGCTGCTCTTCGGCGTCGTCCATCGAGCCGAACCACAGGTGTCCGCTCGCATCGACGAAGCCGTCATTCAGACGGTTGCCCGGCAAATGCGGCTCGACGTCCTTGAGCTTGCTGAACTGTCCGCTACCCGCATCGAAACGATAGAGGCCGTCCGGCAGCCCGCAGACAAACGTGTGATCAGCGAGCGGTACGATGAAACCCGGCTGGTTCGGCGCCCGCCACGTCTGCGTTGCTCCGGTGTCGATCATCAGACGATAGATATGGTGGCTCTTGATATCGACGAAATAGACCGCGTTTTCCGCGGCCTGCCACAGCGGACCTTCGCCGAGTTGGGCATTGACCGGCCAGACGCACTCAGGGAGACGGACTTTCATTCTCCGTACCACCCGGCATCGACGAAATAATCGCGACCAGAGCAGCGCGACGCGTCGTCGGACGCAAGGAACAGGGCCATGCGCGCGACGTGCTCGGGCTCGATGCGCAAGCGCAGGCATTGGCTCGCGACGACCTTCGCCTCGCTCTCGGGCGACTGCCAAAGCTGCATCTGACGAGGCGTGCGAACCGCGCCGGGGATGATGCAGTTCACACGGATGCCAGCATCGCCGAGATCGCGCGCGAGGCCGCGCGTCAGCCCTTCGATCGCCGCCTTCGCGCTCATGTAGATCGCGAGATTCGGCAACGCGAGGTGCCAGGAGACCGAGCCGAGATTCAGGATCACGCCCCGGCCGATCTTGCGCATACCGGCCGCCGCGGCCTGCGCGCAGAAGAACTGGTGCCGCAGATTCACGGCCATGCGCTCGTCCCAATAGGTCGACGTGACAGCTTCGATCTCATGCCGATCGTCATTGCCCGCGTTGTTGACGAGCACCTCGATCGGCCCGGCGAGTTCCATAATCTCGGCGAATGTGCTCTGGATCGCGTCGACGCTGCGCAGATCGCAGCGTCGGAACAGCGGCGGATGGAACGCGTCACGCAGCGATTCCTGCAACGCGAGCGAGTCGCCCTCCGCGACGTCGAGGAAGAACACGCGCGCGCCCTGCCGTGCGAATGCTTCGACCATCGCGGCGCCGATGCCGCTGCCGCCACCGGTGATGACAACCGTCTTGCCTGAGAGACTGGGATAGATTGCGTACGACATCTGATATTCCACTTGTTCCGAGTATGACAACGAATACATGGCGTCCCGCCGCCCCTTGGCCGGACGCATCTTCGACATGCCGCCGGTTAAGCCAGGACCTCGACCTCGCTCACCATGCGCCAGTCGCGTTCGAGCGTTCGCACCGCGTTGCCCGCGACCGTCACCGCGTCGCTCAGCAGAATATCGCGGCTCGAGCTTCCGACCAGCAGGTCGAAGTCGCCTGGCTCGACGATACGCTCTCCGCGCCCATCGGTGAAGTTCAGCATGTCGACAGGAATGCGCACGCGGACCTGGGCCGAGGCGCCTGCGGCCAGCGGCACACGGCCAAACGCCTTCAATTCGCGCACCGGTCGTGCCGACGACGCCAGCCGGTCGCGCACATAAATTTGCACGACTTCGGTGCCTTCGCTCGAACCCGTGTTCTCGACCGTGAAGCCGAGTTCGACCGTGCCGTCGCCGATCGGCACTTCCCGTTGCGCAACCGCAAGATTGGCATAACGGAACTGCGTGTAGCTGAGTCCGAAGCCGAACGGGTAGCGGCAACCGAAATGATAGGCGACCGGCGTACCGGCGCTCTTGAGCCGATGGTTGTACGTGTACGGCACAGCCCCGGCGCTCTTCGGCACGGACAACGGCAGGCGGCCAGTGAAATTCGCGCGGCCCACCAGCAGATCGGCGAGGGCTTCGGCGCCGCGCTCGCCCGGCGCGAAGGCCATGATCTGCGCGGCGATCCGGTCTTCGAGACCGCCGAGATTGTACGGACGGCCGCCCGTCATGACGACGACCGTCGGCGTGCCGCTATCGACCACCGCCGCCAGCAATGCCTGCTGCACACCCGGCAGATCGAGGCTGTCCGTGTCGGAGCCTTCGCCCACCGTACCGGACTGGAACAGCCCGGCCAGATCGCCGACGAACACGATCGCGACACCCGCCTCCCGCGCGGCTTCCACTGCCGCGGCGATGCGTCCGGTGTCCTGGCTGATCAGTTCGTCGCGGTTCGCGTCGGCCATCGTGTCCAGCGACACGTCGCCGGGAAACACCGGCGCACCCGCACGACGCTCCGCGATGATGTCGCAGCCGCGTGCGTGAATCACCCGCTCGTCGCCGAGTAGTGCACGCAGCGCCTTCAGCGGCGTGCTGATCGACGCGACCGACTGCTCGCCGGAGTTGATCAGGTGCACCGGAAAACTGTAGCCGGCCAGCAGTGCCAACGGATCGTCGGCGGTCGGGCCGATCACCGCGACCTTCGCCGCGCCTTTCGCGGCCAGCGGCAACACGCCGCCTTCGTTGCGCAGGAGCACCGCCGATTCGAGCGCCACCTGGTATGCCGTGTCGCCGGCCGATTCGCTTTTCACATCCACGCTGTCCGGATCGGCGTACGGATTTTCGAACAGGCCCAGACGGAACTTCGTGCGCAGCACACGCGAAACGGCAGTATCGAGCGTCGTCTCGCTGATCTCGCCGCGCGCCAGCGCTTCCTTCAGATGCAGCGCGCACTCGTGGCCCGGCAACTCGACGTCGAGCCCCGCGTTGAACGCGAGCGCGGCGGCCGCCGCGCTGTCGCGTGCGACTGCATGGTGGCTGTAGAGCAGATCGACAGCCGCATAGTCCGCGACGACGAGGCCGTCGAAGCCCCACTTGTCGCGCAACGTGTCCTGCAGCAACGTGCGGTCCGCATGACACGGCACGCCGTCGATGTCGTGATACGCGGGCATGATCGAGCCGGCGTGCGCGAGCTTGACCGCCATTTCGAACGGCAGCATGAACACGTCGTTGAGTTCGCGCGGACCGACATGCACCGGCGCGTGATTACGGCCGCCCTCGCTCGCCGAATGGCCGACGAAATGCTTGAGCGTCGCGAGCAGATCGCGGCGCTCGCCTTGCAGCCCCTTCACGTAATGACACGCGAGTACGCCGACCAGATACGGGTCTTCGCCAAGCGTTTCCTCGGTGCGGCCCCAGCGCGGATCGCGCGACACGTCGAGCACCGGCGCGAGTCCTTGATGACATCCGATCGAGCGCGCCTGCTCGCCGATGATCTCGCCCACTTGCCCAACCAGACGCGGGTTCCACGTGGCCGCATAGTTCAGCGGCGACGGAAACAGCGTGGCGTCCTTGATCATCAGGCCGACCAGACATTCCTCGTGGGACATGACCGGGATACCGAGGCGCGTGTCTTCCACCATCTGCCGCTGCAACGCATTGAGCGCGCGCACGCCTTCTTTCGGATCGACCGTGTGCGTGCCGAGCGGACGCGTGATCTGACCCAGGCCGTGCTGAAGGATCGTTTCCACTGTAATGGCGCCGTCGCCATGCGCAAAATCCACCGTACGCGCTTCGTGATTGCCGTCCGACGACAGCTTCAGCCACGCGGCGTGAAGCTGGGCAATCTTCTCGTCCAGAGTCATGCGCGCGAGCAAATCGGAAACGCGCTCCTCGATGGCAGCCCCGGGATTGCGGTAGAGCGGAACTTCACTTTGGCGAAGCAACATCAAGAACTCCTTTAAATAATTTTTATGTGCAGAGCGCGCAAGGCGCCGACAAATCCGTTTTTCATCACACTTGCACGGGACGGCGTCGCTTCATCGGAATCCTCGCCGCCTGAACCTTCATATTTCTCGTTGAACTTCGCAGTCCTTTAAATTGACCAAGCAATAAAAAGCGCGAAAGTCTCTCTCAATTCGATATCATGACGAGGCCGCGTTGCATCGCCTTCAAGGCCGCAGATCATTCGATCGCGTCCCTGAAGGCGGCACGTAAAGTTCAGTGCAGACGCGGCAGCGCGAAGTCCTGTTCGTCGAACACGTGGCATGCATCGGGCGCCAGCGTCAGTTCGATGCACTCATCATGCGACACCCCGCCGTCGCCGGGCAATTTGGCGATCAGTGCGTTGCCGTCACGGCTACCGCCGTCGATATGAACGTAGCTGTGCTCACCCATCCGCTCTACGAGGCGCACCGCGCAGCGAATCGTCTGCGCGCCGGCCTGGCCGTTGGGCAGACTCAGGTGCTCAGGGCGGATGCCCAGCGTGACCTGATTGCCCGGTTGCAATTTGCGGCCATCGACCTGCGCTCGCACGCGCTCACCACTCGTCAGTTCGACCTCGATACCCTTGGCGTCGATTGTCTTCACGACACCGGGCAGGAAGTTCATCTTCGGCGAGCCGATGAAGCCCGCGACGAAGCGGCTCTTGGGACGGTGATACAAATCCAGCGGCGCGCCGATCTGCGCAACGCTGCCGTGCTTCTCCAGTTCGGCGCCGGCTTGCAACAGCACGATCTTGTCGGCCAATGCCATGGCCTCGATCTGGTCATGCGTGACGTAAACCGCGCTCGCCCGGCGGAATTCGCGATGCAGACGCGCGATCTCGATACGGGTCTGCACGCGCAGCGCTGCGTCGAGATTCGACAGCGGCTCGTCGAACAGGAACACGCCTGGCTCACGCACGATCGCGCGGCCGATCGCCACACGTTGCCGCTGTCCACCGGACAATGCAGCAGGCTTGCGGTCCAGCAGCGCATCGAGCTGCAGCGTGGCAGCCGTGCTACGCACCTTGCTGTCGATCGTCGCCTTGTCGATCTTCGCCTGACGCAGTCCGAACGCCATGTTTTCGTAGACGCTCATGTGCGGATACAACGCGTAGTTCTGGAACACCATGGCGACACGGCGCTCCGCCGGCGACACGTTGTTCATCAGCTTGCCGTCGATGCGCAGCTCGCCGGCGGTGATCGATTCGAGACCGGCGATCATGCGCAGCAGCGTGGACTTGCCGCAGCCCGACGGTCCGAGAAACACGCAGAATTCGTTGTTGCCGACTTCGAGGTTGGCGTCGCGGATCACCGCGTTGCCGCTCGCGTAGGACTTCTGTACGTTGGTGAGGGAAATGCTTGCCATATCGTTTTATGCAAAGTTCGGTGTGCAGGCCACTTTAGCCCGCACGATTGGACGCGGTATGCGATACGAATCAGCCCTTGAGCGAGCCGGCCATCATCCCCTTGATCACGCGCTCCTGACCGAACGCATAAGCAACAATCAGCGGCAACGACGTGAGCACGAGGACAGCCAGCATCGAAGGAATATTCGACGCGTATTGCCCCATGAAGTCCCAGATCGCGAGCGGCAGCGTACGGTGCTCGGACGTTGACGTGAGCATGTACGCGAAGATGAACTCGTTCCAAAGGCCAATGCCGTTGAAAATCGCCACAGTGGCAAGCCCCGGCCCCGAAAGCGGGAAGAAAATACGCCAGAAGATGGTGAATGGACCGCAGCCGTCGAGCTGTGCGGCTTCTTCGAGCTCGCGCGGAATTTGGCGCATGAACTCGGTCAGGATGAAGATCGACACCGGCAGACTGAGGGCCACATAAGGACCCAGTAGCGCGAACGCCGTATCGTAAAGACCGAGATTGCGCGTGAGCAGATAGATCGGCACGAGCGTTGCATGCAGCGGCACGATCATGCCGGCGATCACGAGACCGAAGAGCAGCTTGTTCAGCGCGAAGCGCATGCGCGCAAACACGTAGGCCGCCATCGCACTGATGATGACGATCAGCAGCACCGACACGCCCACCGTGAACACACTATTACGGAAATACGTGAAAAACGGCCCCTTCAGCACAGCCGTGTAATTGCCCCAATACAGGTGGCTCGGCGGCGCCCACACGGACGTCGTGAAGGTCTCTTCCTGGCTCTTGAAGCTTGACACGACCATGAAGATAAACGGGATCGTCGTGACACCCAGCCAGATCAATGCCAGCAGGGGAATCCCGACGCGTGGGAAGCGTAGTTTCTTGTTCATGGTTCAGACCTCGGTTGCAAAACGGCGGGTGAAGTACATCGATACCGCCGCCACCGTGATGACGATAAGGAACATCGCCGAGCCGATGGTGCTGCCGTACCCGAGTTGGAACGAACTAAACACCGTGCGATACATGTAGGTGGCCATCACCTCGGACGAGCCTTCGGGGCCGCCACCGGTCATGACGAAGACGAGATCGAAGTAACGCAGCGAGCCGAGCACGGATAGCAGCACGGCCGTGCGCACCGTGCCTTGCAGGTGCGGCAGCTTGATGCGCCAAAAAATGGTCCACTCGGACGCGCCGTCGAGAAGGGCAGCCTCGTTGACCTCGGCCGGCATCGACGAGAGACCGGCGAGGAACAGAATCATGTAGAAAGGCGCGTTCTGCCAGATGATCACGGCGATGGTCGCACCCAGCGAAAAATGCGGGTCGCCCAGCCAGTCCTTCGCGAGGCCATCAAGCCCGAATGCCTGCAGCGCGACGTTGAGCGGACCGAAATTCGGATCGTAGATCTGCTTGAACAGCACGCCGATCGCCACGCTCGACATGAGCAGCGGCAGGAAATAGAGAACCTTGAGCACGCGGGAGCCACGGCCGGCCTTTTCCAGCAGCACGGCGAGCGCGAGCGCGATCGGAAGCTGGATGACGATCGACGCGACCGCAAGAATCACGTTGTTCCTGAGCGATTGCCAGAACACCGCGTCGTGAGCGAGCCGTCCCCAGTTCGCAAGCCCGATGAAGCGGGCGGTGTTACCGAGGCCATTCCAGTCGACCAGCGACAGCCGCAGACTGGAAACGAGCGGATAGAGCAGGAATAGGGCCAGCAGCAGCAGCGTCGGCGCAAGAAACACAACCGTGACGAGCGTTTGCGATGAGATTCGCAGCCGGCGTTCGGGTGTAGCGGAAAGTGCGATATTCACGAGCGTGTATGCCGGCCGGCGCCTTACGGTGCCGACCGGACTTCCCTTAGGGACTGAAGATTAACCGCCCTTCTTCGAAGCGGCTTCCATTTGCTGCGCAGCAGCCTCAGGCGTCAGCGACAGACCGAACAGTTGCTGCGTCGTGTCCTTGTGCAGTTCGCCGAGAGCCGGCGGGAGCGCCTGGTCGTACCAGAGCTGCACGCTCGGAGCAGCGGCAAGCAGTTTCTGCAGACGCTGCGTGAACGGATCGTCGATCCTGACGTTATTGACCGGCGGGAGCTTGTGGTCATCCGACGCACGAGCCTGCATCGCCTGGTCGTCGGTCATTGCCTGGATCAGCTTGAACGCTACGTCGGGCGTCTTGCACTCCGTCGAGATGCTCAGGAAGCCATCACCCACCGTGCCGATCAGGTCGCGCGGATCACCCTTGCCGCCCGGCACGCTCGGGAATGGGAAGAAGTCGAGATCCTTCGAGAACGTCGGATTTTCGTTCGCGATCGTCGATGCTTCCCACGCGCCCATCAGCTCCATAGCAGCCTTGCCTGAGTACAGCAGACGGCGCGAAGCACCCGAGTCGTAATCCAGACCGTTGATGCCCGGCGCAAACGCGCCAGCCTTCACGAGTTCCTGGATACGCTTGCCGGCTTCGACGAACGCCGGATCTTCGAAGCCCTTGCCCTTGCCTTCGATCGCGTCCTTCACGACTTGCGGACCACCGATACGGTCGACGAGGTACATGTAGTACATCGAGCCGGTCCACTTGTTCTTGTTCGCGAGCGAGAACGCTGCGACGTTGTGCGACTTCAGCACGGCAACGACGTGCATCAGTTCGTCCCACGTTTTCGGCGGTGTGACGCCGTATTTCGCGAAGACGTCCTTGTTATAGAAGATCACAGCGGCCGCTGCATTCTCGGCAGCGACACCATAGGTCTTGCCGTCGTACGTCGTGACATTCCAGGACGATTGCATGAAGCGGTTACGATACGCCGGGTCCTTGTTCAGGTACGGCGTGAGGTCGACGATCTGGCCGGATTTCACGTATTCGTGCAGACCGCCACCACCCCAGTTCTCGAATACGCACGGCGGCTGGTTCGCGCCGAACGCGACCTTCAGCTTCGTCTTGTATGCTTCGTTCAGGATGTGCGAATTCTCGACCTTGTAGCCTGGAGCCGCCTTTTCGAAACGATCCGACGCGTCGCGAATGATCTTGCTCGACGACGTATTGGTCTGCTGATCCCACGCGGTGATCGTCGATTGTGCGAATGCAGCTGTCGAAACGACTGCGGACAGCGAAAATGCGAGCGCCGTGGCGCCGACAATTGACCGTACTTTAGAAAAAGCCGGGTACGCCATGTTTTGTGTCCCCTCTATGGATATTAGAATATCAACCGCAACGTGTAACGTTAGCCTTAACGTTAGCGAATGTTAGGCCGACGTGTGAACGACCGCTATGCGGGATTTTACCTGGTCAACCTTCCCGCGCCGCTTGCATACTACAAGAAGATGGACTGCCGAAGGGTCGGCGCGCGCAACCTCTTCTGGTAGAATAGTTAGAATATAAACGGTATCGCTAACGTTAAAAGCGAGTCCAATTCGACATGACCTCTCGTACGCCCTCATCACGCATGGCAAGGCAGACCCCGACGCTCGAGCATGTCGCCAAGCTCGCCGGCGTTTCGCAAATGACCGCTTCGCGCGCGCTCAACGGCCGCCCGGGCGTGTCGCGCGAAACGCGCGACGAAGTGCTGCGAATCGCGTCGGATATCGGCTACGTCGTCAACCGTACTGCGCAGAAACTCTCTGGCGGCCGCAACGGCATCATCGGCATCATCACGCCGACGCTGGACACCCAGTTCTCCAGCGAGCTAATTCTCGGCGCAGGCCGCGCGGCGCGCGGCGCGGGTTGCGAGATGCTGGTCTACACGGTATTCGACGAAGACCGCGATACGCATCACGACCTGCTCGGCTTGATCCAGCAATTCTCGGATGGGATTCTCGCCATCCTGCCGCGCGAATCGCTCTGTCTCGAAGCGCTCGCCACCGCCAAGGTGCCGGTCGTCGTCGTCGATCAGCGCGGCACGTTGACCGGTTTTCCATCGGTGTCGGTCGATAACTATGGCGGCGCCTGTCTTGCGGTCGAGCATCTCGCGGAACTCGGTCACAAGCGGATCGCGTTTCTCGCAGGCGACGAAACGATCGAAGGGGTGCGCGACCGTCAGCGCGGCTATCACGACACGCTGGCCCGGCTCGGGCTGCCGCGTGAGGACGCGCTGGTCGCCGCCGGTGATCTGTCGCAAATGATGGCGTTCGATGTCACCTTCGATCTGCTCAATCTCGCCGATCCGCCCACCGCCATCTTCACCGCGAACGATCAAAGCGCGTTTGGCGTGATCGCCGCGATCAGGGAAGCGGGCTTGCGCGTGCCCGACGACATTTCGGTGATCGGCTTCGACGACATCCCGATGTCGGAGCAATTTCATCCGGCACTCACGACGATCCGTCAACCTTTCCAGCAGATGGCGCGCTCGGCGGTCAATACGCTGCTCGCCCGGATCGCCGGTATCGATGCAGCCTCGCAGCGCATCACGCTGCCGGCGGAACTGGTCGTGCGCGATTCCACCGGACCGGTCCGCACGAAGCCGCGCCGCCGCGCACGTCACCAGATGGTTTCCACGTAAGTCGAGGCGCGCACCTTCGCGTCCGACGTGACGAGTGCGCCGCCGAACGTGCGCGCAGTGGCGACGATCAGGCGCTGATGGGACGTAAGCGCGGACGACAGCCGCGCCGCGCGCAAGGCGATTTCAGTGTCCACCGGGACCATCCGCACGCCTTCCATCGAGACGAACGTCGACAGCCAGCTGCGCGCGTCCATCGACAGCCCGAGCCGGCCGTCGTTGACGAGTTCCGCGATTTCGAGCGCACTGATCGACGAAATCAGGATTTCACCGCCGTACAGTTCGCGATCGATCGCGTCGTGTGCTGCCTGACTCAACGCTTTCTGTCTGCTCAGCCAGCACACCAGTGCAAGCGTATCGAGCGTGATCATCGATCTTCCTGCTCCATCGTGACAGCCAGGGGCGAGTGCTTCATGTTGAAATGCACGATCGAAGCACGCAACAGTTCGAGCGGATTCTCCTGCTTGTTGCGATAGGGCCTGATTTCGATGGTGGGCTGCCCACGGTCCGTGACGACAACGGTCTCCCCCAGCATTTCCACCTGCCTGAACAGTTCACATGCCCTGGACTTGAAAATGGCCTTCGATACTCTCTTTTCCATTGCGCTCTCCACCCAAATGATTCAACCAGCTATTTTTTGGATCGGGCCGCAACGCTTGCGGTTGGCGGCCGGATATTCGTTATCGATTTTCAAACTGCTACGAGGAAACCCTCGGCGGCTTCCCACTTCCAGCAACGCTCGTGCGACGGTCCGGCGACATGAGTCCGTCGCACATGTGGAGCGGCGCTCCGATCTGGCCCACAGTCGCCTTTGCGTGATAGTGAAACAGGAACAGGTTTAACGTTATCCATAACGTTAGATTATGTTAATAGCACGCTCATGCGACCGCCATGCGGAGTTTACCTGGTCTCATGTGGGCGGCTCTAGAGATTCGCCTCCGGCGCCGCCCGGCGCGTGTTTAGAGGTGAAAGCCTGTTGCAAGGTAATGGATAAGACGCGGCGAAACCAGGCCTGTTATCGCTAACGTTAGAAAGACTCGAAGAGGGCCCAAAATATCCCTTCGTTCCGGGGGCAGCATCGAGCGGATTCATCGATCTGCCTCTATCGGGTCCAGCTGCGACCCCTGCGTCGCATCGAAATGAACGATCGATGCGCGCAACAGTTCAAGCGGATTGCCGGGCGTGCTGCGATAGGGGCGAATCTCGATGGTCGGTTGCCCACGATCCGTGACCACCACGGTTTCCCCCAGTGACTCGACCTGCCGGAACAGTTCGCATGCCCTGGACTTGAATATGGCTTTCGATACTCTCTTTTCCATTGCGCTCTCCACGCGGCACGTTGTTTGTTATCGACGCGGTCAAACCACCGCGTGGACATGCCCTTCGACTTCGCTACGCTCAAACGGCACCGCAACGCCGTCCGCATCGAACAGCGTGACCGCCGATGCCGCCACCTTGATGCCGACGCGCGCGCCGAGCGCATGCTGCGCGTCCTTCTTGTCGAGCTTCAGTGAAATCGCCTGCCCCGCGCCGTCAAGGTGCGCATGCAGCAGCGATACGTCGCCCAGATGCTCGATCAGTTCGACGCGCGCGCCGAGCCCATCGCCCGCCGCGCCGATGCCGAGATGCTCGGCCCGCACCCCGAGTGTGAGCTTGCCGCCGAGCGGCCGGCCCGGACGGCCAGGCAACACGATTTGTTCAGTCGCGCCGGCAAGCGCGATGACGGTGCGAGTTTCGCCTTGCGAGACGAGCGTGGCGGGCAGCATGTTCATCTGCGGCGAGCCGAGAAAGCCGCCGACGAAACGGTTGGCCGGCCGGTCGTACAGATCGAGCGGCGCGCCGATCTGCTCGATATGTCCTTTGTTGAAGACGACGATTTTCTCGCCCAGCGTCATGGCTTCGACCTGGTCGTGCGTGACGTAGATCATCGTCGTGCCGAGTTCGCGATGCAGCTTCGCGAGCTCGATGCGCATCTGCACGCGCAGCGCCGCGTCGAGATTCGATAGCGGTTCGTCGAACAGGAACACGCGCGGCTTGCGCACGATCGCCCGTCCTATCGCGACGCGTTGCCGCTGACCACCCGAGAGCGCCTTCGGCTTGCGCTCGAGCAGATGACTGATCTGCAGAATCTCTGCCGCCCGTCCGACCGCTTCACGGACCTCCTGCTTCGACTTGCCCGACAGTTTCAGCGAAAAGCCCATGTTTTCCGCGACCGTCATGTGCGGGTAGAGCGCGTAGCTCTGGAACACCATCGAGATCCCACGGTCCGCGGGCTGCAGGTCGTTGACCCGTACGCCGTCGATCAGAATGTCGCCGCCGCTCACCGATTCGAGCCCGGCGATCATGCGCAGCATGGTCGACTTCCCGCACCCGGACGGCCCGACGAAAACCGTGAACTGGCCATCCGGAATGTGAAGATCAATGCCCTGAATGACCTGTGGCCCTTCACCATACGTCTTCGCGACGTTGTGCAATACGAGTTCGCCCATGTCTAGCTCCTCCTGAATCCTTAACCTTGCTCGCCCGCGCGACGCCGCCCGTGGGGCGCGTCACGCGGGTCGTGATGCCAGTGACCCCGCTTTAGCGGGGCAACGCCGCGCCGGCGTGCTGCGCGATCACGTCGCGATACCAGTGCGCGCTGTCCTTCGGCGTGCGCTGCTGGCTTGCGTAGTCGACGTACACCATGCCGAAGCGCTTGTCATAGCCGGACGCCCATTCGAAGTTGTCCATCAGGCTCCACGCGAAATAGCCCGCCACGTCGACACCTTTTTGCGCGGCATCCGACAATGCGGCCAGATGCAGGTCGTAGAACCTGATGCGGTCGGTGTCGCGCACGCGCCCGTTGTCCAGCACATCTTTCGCCGCGCAGCCGTTCTCGGTGATGTAGATGGGCGGCAGCGTGTAGTTCGCGTTCAGGCCGGCCAGCAATTCGGTCAGCCCTTGCGGATAGACTTCCCAGTCCATGTCCGTGAAGCCGAGCGCGCCCGGCGGCCGCTTTTCACCGGATGCGCTCGCGAAAATGCGCGTGTAGTAGTTGATGCCCAGAAAGTCCATGGGCGTGGCAATGATGTCGAAGTCGCCCTCGCGAATCACTTCTTGCGGGCCGTTCTCGCCGTACCATTGCAGCGCCTCGGCCGGATATTCGCCTTTGAACAGCGGGTCCATGTACCAGCTGACGAACTTCGAATATTCGAGCGATGCGGCAGCCTGGTCCTCGGGCGAATCCGTCGCGCCGTGCGCCGGCGACTGATTCAGCACAATGCCCAGCGGCGCCTTCACGCCATCGGCACGCAGTGCCTGCAATGCGAGGCCATGCGAGAGCAGCAGATGGTGCGAGACGTTGGTCGCTTTTTTCAGCTCTGCGTTGCCCGGCGCGAAATATCCGGTCGCGTTGCCGAGCCACGCGGTACACCACGGCTCGTTGTGAGTCGCAATCGACGCTACGCGGTCGCCGAGCACGCTGCCGATCTTGCGCGCGTAGTCGGCAAAGCGATAGGCGGTGTCACGATTTTCCCAGCCGTTTTGCGTTTCCTGCAACGCGAGTGGCAGGTCCCAGTGATACAGCGTCGCGAACGGCTGAATGCCGCG
>NZ_NPIH01000210.1:0-20563 GCF_012275575.1 Paraburkholderia sp. SG-MS1
CCGCACGGGTTGGAACCGCGACAACAAAAATGCGTTGAGCGTCGCGCATCTGGCCGAGGACGCCGGCATTTCGATGCTGACCGTGCACGGCCGCACGCGCGCCGACCTGTATCACGGCGACGCCGAATACGAGACCATCGCCGCAGTCAAGGCGTCGGTGCGCATTCCGGTGGTCGCCAACGGCGACATCACCTCGCCGCACAAAGCGCGCGAGGTGCTGGCCGTCACCGGCGCCGACGCGATCATGATCGGCCGCGCAGCGCAGGGGCGCCCGTGGCTGTTTCGCGAGATCGAGCATTTCCTGCAAACGGGCGACTTGCTGCCCCCGCCGCGCATCGACGAAATCCAGCAGGTAATGAACGAGCATCTCGAAGATCACTACGCGTTCTACGGGGAATTTACGGGTGTCCGCACTGCGCGCAAGCACATCGGCTGGTACACTCGCGGCCTTTCTGGCGCCAACGTGTTCCGGCATCGCATGAATACGCTGGACACCACGCGCGAACAACTCCTCGCCGTCAACGAATTCTTTGACGCACAAAAGGCGATCTCCGACCGCCTCGTCTACGTCGACGAATCACCTGGCAACCCCGGGCTCGACAACAAGGGCGAGGATCACACCGACCGACTGGCAGCATGAGCAAGAACAATATCGAACAATCTGTCCGCGACAGCCTGGGTATGTACTTCCAGGATCTCGACGGCTCCAATCCGCACGACGTCTACGACATGGTCATTTCATGCGTGGAAAAACCCCTGCTCGAAGTGGTGCTCGAGCAGGCCGGCGGCAATCAGTCGCTGGCCGCCGAGTATCTCGGCATCAACCGCAATACGCTGCGCAAGAAACTGCAACAGCACGGTTTGTTGTAATTTTCGGGCGCCCCGCCACGTTTCTCTTCGGCTTTTCGTCTTCATCATGATCAAGCAAGCGCTCATCTCCGTTTCCGACAAGTCGGGCATCGTCGACTTCGCCAAGTCGCTGTCGGACCTCGGCATCAAGATCCTGTCGACCGGCGGCACCGCGAAACTGCTCGCCGACGCGGGCCTCTCCGTCACTGAAGTCGCCGATTACACGGGCTTCCCGGAAATGCTCGACGGGCGCGTGAAAACGCTCCATCCGAAGGTGCACGGCGGCATCCTCGCGCGCCGCGACCTGCCGGAACACATGGCGGCGCTTGAGAAGCACGACATTCCGACCATCGACCTGCTGGTCGTGAACCTTTACCCGTTCGTGCAGACGGTGTCGAAGGAAGAATGCTCGCTGGAAGACGCGATCGAGAACATCGACATCGGCGGCCCGACCATGCTGCGCTCGGCCGCGAAGAATCATCGCGACGTGACGGTGGTGGTCGACCCGGCCGACTACCAGGTCGTGCTCGCAGAAATGCGCGCGAACGGCAACGCGGTGTCGTACAAGACGAATTTCCGCCTCGCCACCAAGGTGTATGCGCACACCGCGCAATACGACGGCGCGATCACGAACTACCTGACGAGCCTGACCGAGGAGCTGAAACACGCCTCGCGCAACACGTACCCGGCCACGTTCAACCTGGCTTTCGACAAGGTGCAGGACCTGCGCTACGGCGAAAACCCGCACCAGAGCGCCGCGTTCTATCGCGACCTGAGCGTGCCGGCCGGCGCACTGGCGAACTACAACCAGCTGCAAGGCAAAGAACTGTCGTACAACAACATCGCAGATTCCGACGCGGCGTGGGAATGCGTGAAGACCTTCGACGTGCCGGCCTGCGTGATCGTCAAGCACGCGAATCCGTGCGGCGTGGCGGTTGGCGCAAACGCGCACGAAGCGTATTCGAAGGCGTTCCAGACCGATCCGACCTCGGCGTTCGGCGGCATCATCGCGTTCAACCGCGAAGTGGACGAAGCGGCGGCGCAAGCGGTGGCCAAGCAGTTCGTCGAAGTGCTGATCGCGCCGTCGTTCAGCGCCGAAGCACGCCAGGTGTTCGCGGCGAAGCAGAACGTGCGTCTGCTCGAAATCGCGCTGGGCGAAGGCCATAACGCATTCGATCTGAAGCGCGTCGGCGGCGGCCTGCTGGTGCAATCGCTCGATTCGAAGAACGTGCAGCCGCACGAACTGCGCGTGGTGACCAAGCGTCATCCGACGCCGAAGGAAATGGACGATCTGCTGTTCGCATGGCGCGTCGCGAAATATGTGAAGTCGAACGCGATCGTGTTCTGCGCGAACGGCATGACGCTCGGCGTCGGCGCGGGCCAGATGAGCCGCGTGGACTCGGCGCGCATCGCCAGCATCAAGGCGCAGAACGCCGGTTTGACGTTGACGGGTTCGGCAGTGGCGTCGGACGCGTTCTTCCCGTTCCGCGACGGCCTCGACGTGGTCGTGGCGGCAGGCGCGAGCTGCGTGATTCAACCGGGCGGCTCGATGCGCGACGACGAAGTGATCAACGCCGCCGACGAGCACAACATCGCGATGGTGTTGACGGGCGTGCGTCACTTCCGTCATTGAGTGATGCGAGGGCGGTCGGCGGCATTTGCTGTCTTGCGCCCCGTCCTCGTACCTGATGCGGCACAAGTTGCCGGATGAAGCTTGAGGCGCTGAAGGTCAGAAAGACGGCCCGATGGATTTTCCACCGGGCCGTTTTCTTTTAACCCGACTTCCCTTCGTATCAGAGGCCATCTCATTGCTTTGGCGTTGCAGTGTCGCCGCTTTGTCCGGCTGTTAGCGTGCGCGCTTCGCACGCTCTTTGCACCACTCAGTCGTCCGGTTCTTTTTTCGCGTAGCCGCCCTTCACATCAGGATGCTGGCTGATGTAAGTGCCCAGCCCCTGCCCGCGTCGTGCAAGACGCTTCAGCACACCGAGATGCCGCGCGCCGACGCTCGCCGTCGTGTACCAATACACGACGCCGGGCCTGAAGCGAATCTTGATGAAATCGTCGCCGACTTCATACGCATCGACACCCGAATCGCCGCTGACATTCCGATAGCGCTCCATCTGCGAAAAGCCTCCTCGCCGTGGCTGCAGCAGTTTTTATTCCGCCGGCAGCGCCGCCCGCCGACCGTCATACGGCGTGCGTGTTGTAGTATCGCAAGCACCTGGTTTTTGGCGCATCTGCGGCACCTCATGAGAATTCTCGGCATCGACCCCGGCCTGCGCGTCACCGGCTTCGGCGTGATCGACCAAAGCGGTCATACCCTCAGCTATGTCGCGAGCGGTGTCATCAAAACCGCCGACGCCGATCTGCCCTCGCGTCTGGGCACCATCTTTGAAGGCATCTCGACGCTGATCCGCCAGCATTCGCCGGATCAGTCGGCGATCGAAAAAGTGTTCGTCAACGTCAATCCACAATCCACGCTGCTGCTCGGCCAGGCACGCGGCGCGGCGATCTGCGGACTGGTGGCGGGCGGCGTGCCGGTCGCCGAATACACCGCGCTGCAATTGAAGCAGGCCGTGGTGGGTTACGGCCGCGCGACCAAGGAGCAGATGCAGCAGATGGTGGTGCGGTTGCTCAACCTGTCGGGCGTGCCCGGCACCGATGCCGCCGACGCGCTCGGCATGGCGATCTGTCATGCGCATGGCGGCACGACACTGAGCACGCTGGGAGGCATCGCGCCTGCGCTGGCGAAGAAGGGGCTGAGGGTGAGGCGAGGGCGGTTGGTGGGGTAAGAGGTGGCCGGGCGTGGCGGTCAACGCGAGACACGCGCCGGCAAACAGCGCGAGCGTGGTGAGGCTCAGCATGGAAGCTCCTTCTGGGTGAATGGGTGGAGAGCCCGCGAAAAGGGATCTCAGTCCAGGGACGCCGCTCGCGCGAGTCAACGGCGGCCAATGCTGGTCGACGCCGGTCGACGCGGTCGACGCCGACCGACACGATTGCGCATCACGCGCCGCTCACTCGCTGCGCTACACTCGCCCTTTCTCTCGAGATTGAATTCGCCATGATCGGTCGCATTGCCGGCGTTCTGCTGGAAAAAAACCCGCCGCATCTGCTCGTCGACTGCAACGGCGTCGGTTACGAAGTCGATGTGCCGATGAGCACGTTCTACAACCTGCCGTCGAATGGCGAGCGCGTCGTGTTGCTCACGCAGATGATCGTGCGCGAGGATGCGCATCTGCTGTACGGCTTCGGTACCGCCGAAGAGCGCTCGACCTTTCGCGAACTGCTGAAAATTTCTGGCATCGGCGCACGCATGGCGCTCGCGGTGCTGTCGGGCATGAGCGTGCACGAACTCGCGCAGACCGTCACGATGCAGGACGCCGCGCGCCTCACGCGTGTGCCGGGCATCGGCAAGAAGACGGCGGAGCGGCTGCTCCTCGAATTGAAGGGCAAGCTCGGCGCCGACCTCGGCGCGATGGCGGGCGCGACCTCGGCATCCGACCACGCGTCCGACATCCTCAACGCGCTGCTTGCCCTCGGCTACTCCGAAAAAGAAGCGCTGGCGGCAGTGAAGAACGTGCCGGCCGGCACCGGCGTATCCGAGGGAATCAAGCTCGCGTTGAAGGCGTTGTCGAAGGGGTGATGGACGGCCTTCGCGCCGGGCGCCGGCCTGCTCTCGATGAGTAAGGCTTCGCACGCTCGCGCTCCGATGGAAGCGCACGTGGAGGCTCGCCCCGAAGATGGCGGCATCGACGGGTCGCCTCACCGTCCGGCCGTTCCCGGCCTGATCTTGCAGCGACTTCGCCTTCAAAATGGACTTCCTTCGGCGCGCCCCCAAGGAGCCTTCCTCCGGACCACGCGCGGTACAATGCCCGCATGATCGAAACCGACAAACTCGCCGCCGAGCGCATCATCGCGGCCACGCCCGTCTCGCCGAACGAAGAAGCGTTCGAGCGCGCGTTGCGCCCGCGCCAGCTCGAAGAATATGTCGGGCAGGAAAAAGTCCGCGGCCAGCTGGAAATCTTCATCGAGGCCGCCAAGCGCCGCGCCGAATCGCTCGACCACGTGCTGCTGTTCGGCCCGCCTGGCCTCGGCAAGACCACGCTCGCGCACATCATCGCGCGAGAGATGGGGGTCAATCTGCGGCAAACGTCGGGACCGGTGCTCGAACGCGCCGGTGATCTCGCCGCGCTCCTGACCAATCTCGAAGCCAACGACGTCCTCTTTATCGACGAAATCCACCGGCTCTCGCCGGTCGTCGAAGAAATCCTGTACCCGGCGCTGGAGGACTATCAGATCGACATCATGATCGGCGAAGGGCCTGCCGCGCGCAGCGTGAAGCTGGACCTGCAGCCGTTCACGCTGGTCGGCGCGACCACCCGCGCGGGCATGCTGACCAATCCGCTGCGCGACCGCTTTGGCATCGTCGCTCGGCTCGAGTTCTACAACGCCGAGGAGTTGGCGCGCATCGTCACGCGTTCGGCGTCGCTGCTGAACGCGCAGATTCATCCGGACGGCGCGTTCGAAATCGCCAAACGCGCGCGCGGCACGCCGCGTATCGCGAATCGTCTGCTGCGGCGCGTGCGCGATTTCGCCGAGGTCAAAGCGGACGGCAACATCACCGCGCAAGTGGCCGACGCCGCGCTCAAAATGCTCGACGTCGACGCGGTCGGCTTCGACCTGATGGACCGCAAGCTGCTCGAAGCGATCCTCTACAAGTTCGACGGCGGCCCGGTCGGCGTCGACAATCTGGCGGCGGCCATCGGCGAAGAACGCGACACGATCGAAGACGTGCTCGAACCTTATCTGATCCAGCAAGGCTTCCTGCAGCGCACGCCGCGCGGCCGCGTCGCCACGCTGCTCACCTACCGGCATTTCGGTCTCGCCGCGCCGGACGCGTCGAGCGCGCTGCCCGGCCTGTGGGATTCGGCCGCACAGTGAGGCACGTCGTGAGCCGCAACCTGAGCCGCGCGTAACGAGGCCGCCGAGCATGTCCGACCAGACGACGCGGCGCTCCGGCTCATCGGGTGGAATCGCCCAGTTGCTCACGCGCAGACTCCGCTCGAAACTGGCTGCCGGCGTCACGCATCTGACGAGCGGCAGCGGCCCCATGCTCGACTATTCGTCGCCGCCGGGCGACCCAGGCCTCTTCGGGCCGGACTCCGTCTGCTGGAAAGTCCACGCGGACTTCACCTCGATGATGACTGGCGGCATCAGCGCGCTACTGCTTCAGGCATTGCACCCGTTGGCGCTCGCCGGAGTGTGGGACCATTCGACCTTCCGCACCGACATTCTCGGGCGCTTGCGCCGCACCGCGACTTTCATCGCCGGCACGACCTACGGCAACCGGCACGATGCGCTGGCGCTGATCGAACGCGTGAAGCGCATTCACCTCGGTGTGAGCGGCATTGCGCCGGACGGGCAGCCGTATCGCGCGAGCGAGCCTGCGCTGCTGACTTGGGTGCATGTCGCCGAGGTGTCGAGTTTCATGACCGCGCACTTGCGCTACGTGAATCCGCTGTTGTCGGTTGCCGCGCAAGATCAGTATTTTGCGGAAACCGCGCGCATCGCCGAGATGCTTGGCGCCGAAAACATTCCACGCTCGCGCGCTGGGATCGACACCTACTTGCAGGCGATGCGGCCTGCGCTAGTGGCCAGCGAGCGCACCCGCGAAGTCGTGAAGATTCTGATGAGCGCGCCCGCGCCGAGCATCGCGATGCGGCCCGCCGGTACGTTGATGCTCAACGCCGGAGTCGATCTTCTGCCGGACTGGGCGCAGTCGATGCTGGGATTCGAACGCCATGCCGCACTGCGCCGTACGTTCGCGCGGCCTGGCGTGCGTGTCGTCGCGCCGGTCATCCGTTGGGCGCTGGTGAACGGCGTGTCGAAACGCGCGCGCCGTCGTGTGGCTGCCACGCCCGAGCCTGATTGATGCCGGTCTCGGCACACTAGCCGCGCGGCCCGCGCGGGCAGATCCGTACGCCACCGCGCCGCTCGATATGCCTGTGGCGGGCGGCTCCGCCCAAACCGCGGCGCTTCGAATCAATTACCGTCGCGCTTGCGGGAGTGCCTTCCTGAAACCATCGTCCTCGGCCGGCGCGTCGAGATGCGCGACGTCCGCCCACGACACAATGGTCGCCGCGCCGTTGTCGAAATCCACCACGTTCACACTCGTGTTCAGCAACGGATAGTCACGCGGCGCATCGAGCGGCAAACCGCTCGCGAACCGGCGCACGCAGTCGAGCACGCCACCATGCGCGACACAGGCGATCCGACCGCCCGGATGCGCGGCCACCAGCGGCTCTATGGCGTGCACTACGCGATGGTAGAACACGCGCTGCGACTCGCCCTCAGGCGGTGCGAAACCGGGATCGCGGGTTTGCCAGTGCGCATATTCATCGGGGAAACGCTGTGCAATCTCGTCGCTGTCGTGGCCCTGGAACGCGCCGTAGGAGCGCTCGCGTAGACCCTTGCGCAATTGCAGCGGCAAGCCGAGCGCGTCGGCGATAGGCTGCGCGGTTTGCTGCGCGCGTTGCAAGTCGCTCGAGTAGACCGCGTCGAGCCGCACGCCCTGCTCCGCCTCGCTGGCGATGCGGCGCGCGAGACGTTGCGCCTGGGCGAGCCCGGTCGTCGCGAGCGGAATGTCGATGTGGCCTTGAATCCGCTTGATGCGGTTCCAGTCGGTCTCGCCGTGCCGGATGAACAGGATCTGCGTAGTCATGAGAGAGAAGTGGGCGCCGTTCGCCGGTTATGCCGAGCCGCTATTGTCGCAAAAACGGCTGGAGGGTAAGACGCGCGGCGAGCGCGCATCAGGATGGAGAGGCGATGCCCGGCTCAGGCGTTCACCTGGAGCCAGAACGTGACTGGCCCGTCGTTGACGAGCGAGACCTGCATGTCCGCGCCAAACTCGCCGGTCTCGACAATCGGATGCTTCCCGCGCGCGGCAGACACGAAGTAGTCGAACAACCGCCTGCCTTCGTCCGGCGGCGCGGCCGGCGTGAAGCTCGGACGCAGGCCGCTGTTGGTATCCGCGGCCAACGTGAATTGCGATACGAGCAGCAGCCCGCCCGCGCGCCCGGCGCCGTCGAGATTCTGCACGGAGAGGTTCATCTTGCCCGCCGCGTCGCTGAATACGCGGTAGCCGAGCACCTTGGCGAGCAACCGGTCGGCGGCGGCCTCCGTGTCGCCCCGTTCGGCGCATACGAGCGCGAGCAGACCCGCGTCGATCGCGCCGGTCACCCGATCGGCCACGCGCACTTCCGCGCGCCGCACGCGTTGGATCAGCGCGATCATCGGCGGCTCGCCTTCGACGGGGACAAGGTTCGACGCATCGGCAGACGATCAGGCTGTCAGCGTGACGCGTGCGAAGCGGCGCTTGCCGACCTGCACTACGTACTCGCCCGCCTCGACCTTCAGACCCTTGTCGGACACGGTCGCGCCGTCGATCTTCACGCCGCCCTGCTCGATGTTGCGAAGCGCTTCGCTGGTCGACGGCACGAGATTGGCCTGCTTGAGCAACTGGCCAATGGCGAGCGGCGCGCCCGCGAGCGTCACCGCCGGGATATCGTCCGGCACGCCGCCCTTCGCGCGATGGTTGAAGTCTTCAAGCGCACGCTCGGCGTCGGCCTGGGAGTGAAAGCGCGCGACGATTTCCTGGCCGAGCAGCACTTTGAAATCGCGCGGATTGCGGCCCGCTTCGATCTCTTTTTTGAAGCCGGCGATTTCCTCCATCGGACGGAACGACAGCAGTTCGAAGTAACGCCACATCAGCACGTCGGAAATGCTCATCAGCTTGCCGAACATGTCGGTCGGCTTTTCGCTGATGCCGATATAGTTGTTCTTGGACTTCGACATCTTCTCGACGCCGTCTAGCCCTTCGAGCAGCGGCATCGTCAGGATGCACTGCTGCTCCTGGCCGTACTGCTTCTGCAACTCGCGACCCACCAGCAGGTTGAATTTCTGGTCGGTGCCGCCGAGTTCGAGGTCGGCGTTCAGCGCGACCGAATCATAGCCTTGCATCAGCGGGTACAGGAACTCGTGGATCGAGATCGGCACGCCGCCCTGGAAACGCTTGGTGAAGTCTTCGCGCTCGAGAATCCGCGCCACCGTGTAGCGCGACGCGAGCTTGATCATGCCGTCGGCGCCGAGCGGCATCGACCACTCGCTGTTGTAACGGATCTCCGTCTTGTCGCGGTCGAGCACGAGCGCGGCCTGCTCGAAATAGGTCTTCGCGTTCGACTCGATCTGCTCGCGGGTGAGCGGCGGACGGGTCGCGTTGCGGCCCGACGGATCGCCGATCAGCGAAGTGAAATCGCCGATCAGGAAGATCACCGTGTGGCCGAGGTCCTGCAACTGGCGCATCTTGTTCAGCACAACCGTGTGGCCGATGTGGATGTCGGGCGCGGTCGGATCGAGCCCGAGCTTGATGCGCAACGGCTTGCCGGTCGCCGCGCTTTTCGCGAGTTTTTGCGCAAATTCGTCTTCGATCAGCAGTTCGTCGACACCGCGTTTGGTGACGGCGAGCGCGTGACGAACTTCGTCGGTGATCGGAAAGACGGTAGCGGGAGTGGGCTTGGTGGACTCGGTGCTCATGCTGGAAACGTGAAGTCGCGAAAAGGGAGATTGTCCCATAGATACGCGCCGCCGCGCCCACTGAGGCGGCCATAAGCTGGCTATAAGCAGCCCCGCAGCGGGACGGCAGCGCATGATTTGCGCACGATGCGGCGCGCAGGCAGCGCCGCGGCGCTTATATTGCGCCGCGCTTGCACCGATAATCTGCTAAAACGAATCGCATCGAACCCTCGACAGGAGCAGCAACGTGGCGCAAGACCCCGCAGACGGCATCTACTTTGGCTTGATGTCCGGCACGAGCATGGACGGTGTGGATGGCGTGGCCGTCCGGTTTGCCGCAGGAAAGCCGCCGCAGGTGCTCGCCGAGGCGTTCGTCGGCTTCTCCGCGGGCATCCGCGAGGCGCTCTTCGCGCTGCAGCAACCGGGCGACAACGAGATAGAGCGCGAAGCGCTGGCCGCCAATGCGCTCGCGACGCGTTATACCGTGTGCTGCCACGAACTGCTGCGCAACAGCCACATCCCGGCCGCCGAAGTGCGCGCGATCGGGGTGCATGGGCAGACCGTGCGGCATCGCCCGGAAAAGGGCTATACGCGACAGATCAACAACCCCGCGCTGCTCGCGGAGATGATGGGCATCGACGTGGTCGCCGATTTCCGCAGCCGCGACGTCGCGGCCGGCGGCCAGGGCGCGCCGCTCGTGCCGGCTTTTCACGCGACGGTGTTCGGGGCGGAAAATGAAACGCGCGTGGTCTGCAATCTCGGCGGTATCAGCAACATCACGGTCCTGAACGCGACCGGCAGCGTGCGCGGCTTCGACTGCGGACCGGCGAACGCGCTGCTCGACGAATGGGCGCAGCGCCATCTCGGCAAGCCGTTCGACGAGAACGGCCATTTCGCGGCCGGCGGCCAGGTGGATCGCACGCTGCTGAACGCCTTGCTCGACGAACCGTTTTTCTCGCAGCAGCCGCCGAAAAGCACCGGCCGCGATCTGTTCAATGCCGAATGGCTCGACGCGAAACTCCAGCCGTTCTCCGCGCTCGAACCGGCCGATGTGCAGGCGACACTCGTCGCTCTGACGGCCGTGACGATTGCTCGCGAAATCGAGCGGCACGCGTCGGATGCGAGAGCGGTCTACGTTTGCGGCGGCGGCGCGCGCAATCCCGAGATCCTGAAGGCGTTGCAGCAGGCGCTAGAGGACAGCGGCGTGAGCGGCGTGCCGGTCATGACGACCGACGCGCTCGGCGTGCCGCCGAGCCAGGTCGAAGCGCTAGCCTTTGCGTGGCTGGCGATGCGCTGCATCGCGCGGGCGCCGGGCAATTTGCCGGCCGTCACTGGCGCGACGGCTGAACGCGTGCTCGGAGCGGTTTATCCGCGATGAGTGAAGCGCGGTGCCGAGCGCGGACAATAAAAAACGGGGCCGCGGGGCCCCGTTTTTTACACAACCTGTTGCCTGACGGCGATCAAACCGAGAACGACGAGCCGCAACCACACGTGGTGGTCGCGTTCGGGTTCTTGATGACGAATTGCGCGCCGTTGATATCGTCCTTGTAATCGATCTCAGCGCCCACCAGGTACTGGTAGCTCATCGAATCGATCAGCAGCTGGACGCCGCTTTTGTTCATGACGGTGTCATCCTCGTTGACGGCTTCGTCGAACGTAAAACCGTACTGAAAGCCCGAGCAGCCGCCGCCCTGCACGAAAACGCGCAGTTTGAGGTCCGCATTGCCTTCTTCTTCGATCAGTTGCTTGACCTTGTCAGCCGCTGCGTCGGTGAAAACGAAGGGGGCGGGCATCTCGGTCACGGGTGTTTCGGTGACTGCGTTCATTCGAACTCTCCAAAAAGCTTCTAGCCGCTATTGTAGGGCTGATCTCGATATCGTGCTGAAGCCCACAAATTCAATGGGTTCTTCGCTGCACACGCATAGCCGGCGCGATTGCCGCCACCAGCCAGCCCGAACGGCGAAAATCGTCGCTCCTGTGGCCACGCCGTTGTCACGAGACCGGATCGCATGACCATAAAAAGCATAAAAAAAGCCGCCTTCGCGAAAGCGTTGGCGGCTTTTGCTGCGCACCGGCCTTGCAGCCGGCTCGCGCTCGAAACGATTAACGCTTCGAGAATTGCTTCCTGCGACGTGCCTTGTGGAAGCCGACCTTCTTACGTTCGACTTCACGAGCATCACGCGTCACGAAGCCTGCCTTCGACAGTTCCGGCTTCAGCGTTGCGTCATAGTCCATCAGCGCGCGGGTGATGCCGTGGCGAACTGCACCGGCTTGACCCGTTTCACCGCCACCCGTCACGTTGACCTTGATGTCGAACGTAACGCCGTGGTTCGTGAGTTCCAGCGGCTGACGCACGATCATCAGCGACGTTTCGCGCGAGAAGTAATCGGCGATAGGCTTGCCGTTCACAACGATGTCGCCCTTGCCTGCCTTGATGAACACGCGTGCGACGGCGCTCTTGCGGCGGCCCGTGCCGTAATTCCAGTTACCGATCATGTGGGCTCCCCTTAGATCTCGAGCGCTTTCGGCTGTTGCGCCGAATGCGGGTGCGTTGCTTCAGCGTAGACCTTCAGCTTCTTGATCATCGCGTAGCCGAGCGGGCCCTTCGGCAGCATGCCCTTGACTGCTTTCTCGAGCGCTCGGCCCGGGAAGCGTTCCTGCATCTTGCCGAACGTCGTTTCATAGATACCGCCCGGGTAACCCGAGTGGCGATAGTACTTCTTGTCAGTAGCCTTGTTGCCCGTGACCTTCAGCTTGCCGGCGTTGATAACGATGATGAAATCACCGGTGTCGACGTGGGGAGTGAATTCAGGCTTGTGCTTGCCGCGAAGACGGTGTGCCACTTCGCTGGCGACACGCCCGAGAACCTTATCCGTCGCGTCAATCACGTACCATTCGCGCGTCACCTCATGGGCTTTTGCGGAAAACGTCTTCATGATCGATCCAAAAAAATTGCTGCGCCCAATGTGTTTTTTCCTGCTTGTAATGTGCGCATCGAGGCGCGTGCAGGCTCTCCCTAGTTCTTCCTCCGCGGGCGCGGATGCGGAAAAGCCCTGAATTATAAAGGAATTTGCTATCACAAGTCAAAACGTACGGAAGTTTGACGAAACCGGGCGGCCGATCCGCTCCGCGACAGTAGTTCTTTCGAGCTTTGCCGCCCGGAATTGACCTGGACGCGAGATAGGTCCGCGCTTGCCGCAGGCGAAAAAAAACCCGAACGAGGGGTTCGGGTTTAATCCACCAAAGGAGGAGGTGGAGGAGACAGCGGAGTTGCAGAACTGCTGCAACGATGGGATGAATTATATGAGGCCGCCTTGTGCGACGCAAGAACATTTGCAATGTGAAATGCGATTTCACATTGTGACAGACTTTGGAAGAAACCTGATCGCCCGTAAATTTCCTTTTGAATCAGTCACTAATGCGGTTCTACCGGCCGCGTCCGGGAAACTCCGCTAGAGTAAAACTCCTAAACCCGCCAAGGAATTCCCGACGGGGCTGATCATGCCGCACCGCAACACGCAAGCCGCCATCCCGCATCATTTTCGACAGAAGTCGCCTCGGGCGGATCCGCAGGTCGCGGGCTACAATGCCGTCTTGATATTAGCGAAGCGCGGTGGAGCACAGCATGGAATGCAAAGTAAGCTGGATGGGGCAGGACGGGATGGCATTTGCGGCCGAGACGGGCAGCGGTCATCTGGTTGCGATGGACGGCGCGCCTGAAGGCGGTGGCCGCAATCTCGCGCCGCGCCCGATGGAGATGGTTCTCCTCGGCACAGGCGGCTGCACCGCCTACGACGTCGTGATGATTCTGAAGAAGAGCCGTCAGGAAATCGCCGGTTGCGCGGTCACGCTGAAAGCCGAGCGCGCCAGTGAAGATCCGAAGGTGTTCACCAAAATCCATTTTCACTTCACCGTGACGGGCAAGAATCTGAACCCCGCCACCGTCGAGCGCGCGATCAATCTGTCGCACGACAAATACTGCTCGGCGTCGATCATGATCGCCAAAACCGCCGAACTTACGCACTCGTTCGACATCGTCGCGAACTGAGCGCGGCGGCGGACTGCGAGGCTTGGCGCCGCTGCAGCCGCCTTACGCACGACTTGCGCGCAGCAAATAAAATGCCGGCGTCCGTAAAGACGCCGGCATTTCTTGTTGGGTGGCAAAGCAGGCCGATAAGCCGGATTCTGTGCACGCGCAACGTCCGAAAACGCGACGCGCGTGGCAGCCATTCCTCTAGGCGCGCCATTACTGACGCGCTCAAGCTTCCTACCCGCAGACGAGACGGGGGCCCCGTCCTGCATCTCGAAGATGCGCGCCTGCCTACTTGGAATTGCTCCGGGTGGAGGTTACCGTGCCGGTCTGCCTTGCAGCAGCCGCGGTGCGCTCTTACCGCACCGTTTCACCCTTACCTGATCCCGACTTGCGCCGGGCCATCGGCGGTTTGCTTTCTGTTGCCCTGTTCCGCGTGTTGCCACGGATGGCCGTTAGCCATCACCCTGCCCTGTGGAGTCCGGACTTTCCTCGCCCTCTTTGGCCGAAGCCGCCAAGGCCGCGACTGCCTAGCCTGCTTTGCTGCGGCGGATTTTAACATCTGCGCGGCAGAGGAGCCGGTTCGGCGGCTGAAATAGCTGAATGGCTATGAAAAAGGGCAGCGTGGGATTCGGACAGGCCGCCGTAGCAAGAGCCCGCTCGTGCGGCACGGCCCCCGCGAAACCTTCGGGTGCCTAGGCCAGACGGCTGCGCCGCCCCGTGCGGAACACGGACGCGTCGTCGTAAAACGCGGGCGAGTCGTTCCCGGGCCACCAGCCCGGAATGCCCAGCACCGGCAGCGGTGCGAACAGGCGGCTCGTCAGCGCGTCGGTGTCGAGCAGCGCTGCGCTGACCAATTCATCGAGACATGCATCGCGCGCCGCGGCGTTCCATTCGAAGTACGAGGGCGGAACGTCGACGATCCACGCATGGCCCGTGCAGGCCTTGAACGGGGCGATCAATTTTTCGAGCAACGCATGGCCGAAGCAGCGCACTTCGCAGCTCGAACCCCACGCCTCGCGCCGGGTCACGAGCAAGGTCCGCCAGTCGAAGCCGCGCAGCGCGGCGCTCAAAGCGGGATCGGCACAGGCGAACAGCAATGCGTTCTCATCGAACAAGGTCAGCGTATCGCGCACGCCGCCACGGGTCGGGCCGACGCCCAACACGTCGATGGCCGCCGACTGCCGCGCGTTCAGCGCCGCCTTGATGCGCGGAAACGCAAACCACATCGAGCCGTTGAAGAAGTCGTGCAGGTTATGGCGCGTCGGCACGCAGCCAGTCGACGCGATGTGCGCTTCGTACGCTGCGCCGGGCGGCAGAGCGTCCTGCGCGATGAACGCGAGGCGCTGCCCGCGCCCTGTGGTCTGCCGCATTTCGGCGGCATCGGCGTTCATTTCGGCGAGCAACGCTGCATGGTTCGTCAGCGCGGCCTGCTGCCAGCGTCGGCCGCGGCCAGCGAACTGCGCGAACCAGGGCTTTGACCAGTCGATCGCGGCGAAGCCTGCTTGCGGCCCCGCCTGCTGCCCTTCTCCCTGCCCCGCGTCTTGCACCTGCATCTAGCTCAACCTCAAACCAGACGCCAACCGATCGACTCCCCGCCGCGCAGCGGCACCACCGGCGTATCGCCGACCGGCAGTTCGGCCGGCAACGTCCATTGCTCGCGACGCAGCGTGATCTGCTCCGCATTGCGCGGCAGACCGTAGAAATCCGCCCCGAAGAAGCTCGCAAAGCCTTCGAGCTTGTCCAGCGCGCCGGCTTTGTCGAATGCTTCCGTGTAAAGCTCCAGCGCATGCAGCGCCGTATAGCAGCCCGCGCAACCGCACGCGTGCTCCTTCAAACCCTTCGGATGCGGTGCGCTATCTGTGCCGAGGAAGAAGCGCGGATTGCCCGATGTCGCCGCTTCGACCAGCGCCACCCGGTGCGTCTCGCGCTTCAATACCGGCAAGCAGTAGTAATGCGGACGAATGCCGCCCTGGAAGATCGCGTTGCGGTTGTACAGCAGATGGTGCGCAGTGATCGTCGCACCCAGCAGCGCCGGCGCGACGCCGGCCTCACGGATGTAGTCGGCCGCGTCCTTCGTCGTGATGTGCTCGAACACGACCTTCAGCGCCGGAAACGCGCGGCGCAGCGGCGTCATCACGCGGTCGATGAAGACCTTCTCGCGGTCGAACAGATCGATCGACGAATCCGTCACTTCGCCGTGCACCAACAGCGGCATGCCCACTTCCTGCATCGCTTCGAGCATTTTCGCGCACTTCATGATGTCGGTGACGCCCGCGTCCGAGTTGGTGGTCGCACCCGCCGGATACAACTTCACGCCATGCACGAAGCCGCTCTCGCGCGCCCGGCGGATTTCGTCAGGCGGCGTGTTGTCGGTCAGGTAGAGCGTCATCAGCGGTTCGAACTTCGCGCCTTCGGGGATCGCGGCGACGATCCGCTCGCGGTACGCCTGCGCCATCGCGGTGGTCGTGACCGGCGGCTTCAGGTTCGGCATGATGATCGCGCGGCCGAACTGGCGCGCGGTGTCCGGCAGGACGGCGGCCAGCATCGCGCCGTCGCGAACGTGCAGGTGCCAGTCGTCGGGACGGGCGAGCGTGATGGAATCGAGGGAAACGTTGGAAGCGGTCATGGCGAAAAGGGGAACGAGACTCGGCGACAAAAGCCATTTGACCCGGTCAAACCGCCCTGTTGCGGCCCAAACACACGTCAATTTCGCTATTTGGCGTTTCTGGCTCGGTGATATGCTTGGAAAATCATCATTGTAACGGCTCGCCCCGTTCACAGGCTCACCCGCAACATGTGCCAACTTCTCGGAATGAACTGCGCCGCGCCGACGGACGTCACGTTCTCGTTCACCGGCTTTGCGGCGCGCGGCGGCGTCACCGATCATCATGCCGACGGCTGGGGGATCGCCTTCTTCGAGGACAAAGCCTGCCGCCTGTTCATCGACCATCAATCGTCGGCCACCTCGCCGATCGCCGAGATGGTCAAGCGTTATCCGATCAAATCGAAGAACACCATCGCCCATATCCGCAAGGCGACGCAAGGGCACATCCTGCTCGAAAACTGCCACCCGTTCATGCGTGAACTGTGGGGGCGTCACTGGATCTTCGCGCACAACGGCGATCTGAAAGACTATGCGCCGCAACTGTCGGGCGTGTATCAGCCGGTCGGCACGACCGACAGCGAACTCGCTTTCTGCGCGTTGCTTGAAGGTTTGCGCAAGGCGTTTCCGGGCGCGCAGCAGCCGCCGCTCGACGAACTGTTCGTCAGGCTCGAGACACTCACGCGTGAGATCACGCAGTTCGGCGTGTTCAATTTTCTGATGTCCAACGGCCAGGCGCTGTTCGCGCATTGCTCGACGCATCTGCACTACATCGTGCGGCGCTGGCCGTTTTCCACCGCGCATCTGGTCGACGCGGACGTGTCGATCGACTTCGCCAAGTACACGACGCCCGAAGACCGCGTCGCGGTGATCGCCACCAAGCCGCTGACCGACAACGAAGTGTGGAGCGCATTCGAACCGGGCGATCTGATGATGTTCCAGCATGGCGAAGTGATCGGCCGCATCAACGTGCCGGTGCCGGCATCGGTGCTGGAGAAGCTGCGCAACCCCGCGCTGGATGCGTCGGCCTCCGCCACCACGATTGCAGCCTCAACCACTGGGACCGGAATCATGGCCGACGACGGCGAACCCGACCTCGAAGCGGCTGATGACGCCGCGGCCTTCGAGTCCTGAGCGACTGATCGCTCGCGCACCAGCAACAAAAAAACCGCTCCAGGGAGCGGCTTTTTTTCGGCCCACACGAGCCAGCCTGCACCGGCCGGGCCGCGCACGAACCTCAGTGCAGGATCTTTGCCAGAAAATCCTTCGCACGATCTGACTTCGGATTGGCGAAGAAGTCTTCCTTGCGGTCGTCCTCGACGATCAAGCCCTTGTCCATGAAGATCACGCGGTGCGCGACCTTCTTCGCGAAGCCCATTTCGTGCGTGACGCACATCATGGTCATGCCTTCCTGCGCGAGTTCGACCATCACGTCGAGCACTTCGTTGATCATCTCCGGATCGAGCGCCGAAGTCGGCTCATCGAACAACATCGCGATCGGGTCCATCGACAATGCGCGCGCAATCGCCACGCGCTGCTGCTGACCGCCCGACAATTGCCCCGGAAACTTGTCCGCATGCGCGCGCAAGCCGACTCGATCGAGCAGCTTCAGCCCCTTCGCGGTGGCTTCGTCGTTCGAGCGGCCGAGCACCTTCACCTGCGCGAGCGTCAGGTTCTGCACGATCGACAGATGCGGAAACAGTTCGAAGTGCTGGAACACCATGCCGACCTTCGAACGCAGCTTCGACAGATTGGTTTTCTTGTCGGTCAGCGACTGGCCGTTGATGACGATCTCGCCCTTCTGGAACGGCTCGAGGCCGTTCACGGTTTTGATCAGCGTGGACTTGCCTGAGCCCGACGGCCCACACACCACCACCACTTCACCTTTTTTGACTTCCGTCGTGCAGTCGGTCAGCACTTGAAACTGACCGTACCACTTCGAAACATTCTTGATAGAGATCATCTTGCGACCTTTTTCTGAAGACCTTTGACGAGGCTCGACGCGACCACACAGATCACGAAATAACATGCGCCCGCGAACAGTACCATCTCGACATTCGTACCGTCACGGTCGCCAATATTCGTGGCGGTGCGGAAGAAGTCGGCGAGGCTGATCACGTAGACGAGCGACGTATCCTGAAACAGCACGATACCCTGCGTGAGCAGCAGCGGCACCATCGCACGGAATGCCTGCGGCAGCACGATCAGGCGCATCGCCTGCGCGTAGTTCATGCCGAGCGCGAACGCCGCGTTGACCTGGCCGCGCGGCACCGCCTGAATGCCGGCGCGGATAATCTCCGAATAGTACGCGGCCTCGAACAGCGAGAACGCAACCATGGCCGACGCAAGACGAATGTCGATATCCGGCGACAACCCGAGCACGTTCTGCAGCACTTGCGGCACGATCAGGAAGAACCACAGCAGCACCATTACCAGCGGGATCGAACGGAAGATCGTCACATACCCCTTCGCGAACCACTCGAAGGGTTTGAACGACGACAACCGCAGCATCGCGAGAATGGTGCCCCAGACGATGCCGAACACGATCGCGATCAATGTGATCTTGAAGGTGACGATGGCCCCGGTCCACAGCGTAGGCAGTGCGCCCGGAATACCGCTCCAGTCGAAATGGTGCATCACTTGCCTCCGATATAGCCGGGCAACCGGGTTCTGGCTTCGACCCAGCGCATCAGTTGCATCACGACCAGATTGATCAGCATGTACGCCACCGTGACGGCGATGAACGACTCATAGGTCTGTGACGTGTAGTCGACCAGCTGACGCGCCTGCGCGGACAGATCCAGCAGACCGATCGTCGAAGCCACCGCCGAGTTTTTGAAAATGTTCAGAAATTCCGACGTAAGCGGCGGCACGATGATCCGGTACGCGACCGGCAGCAGCACATAGCGATACGTCTGCCATTGCGTGAAGCCCACCGCGAGACCCGCGGCGCGCTGGCCGCGCGGCAACGCGTTGATGCCCGAGCGCACCTGCTCGCACACGCGCGCGGAAGTGAACAGCCCGAGACAGATGATTGACGACGAGAAGAACTGCGCGCCCGGCGGCAGTTGCTTGAACCAGTTGCCCATCGACACGGGCAGCAGCTCCGGTATCACCAGATACCAGATGAAGAACTGCACGATCAGCGGAATGTTACGGAAAATCGCGACGTAGACCGTGCCGATGCCCGACGCCCACTTGTTCGGCACCGTGCGCAGCACGCCAAACAGCGAACCGACGATCAACGCGATCACCCATGCCGCCAGCGACACGGTGATCGTCACCCAGAGGCCGGAGAACAACCAGCCCAGATAGGTGGTCGGCTCGCCGGTGGAGACCGGACTCAGCAGAATGCCCCAGTTCCAGTGATATGACATGACCAAGACTCCAGCAAAAAGAAACGGAAGAAGCGCTTGGCTCCTTCCGTTTCGTTCAGCGTTTCAAAAAAACACCTGAGGTTTAATCGATCGCCTTGTCATTCGGATTCTTGAACAGCGCCCGCATATCGTCGCTTTGCGGGAAGTTCAGGTTCAGGCCCTTCGGCGGAATCGGCGATTCGAACCACTTCTTGTAGATCGCATCGGCTTCGCCCGACGTCTGGACCTTGGCGATCGCGTCGTCCGCAACCTTCTTGAACTCCGGATCGTTCTTGCGCATCATGCAGCCGTACGCTTCACGCGATTGCGGCGTGCCGACGATCACGAAATCGTTCGGGTTGTTCGACTTCGCGCGTTCGCCCGCGAGCAGTGCGTCGTCCATCATGAACGCTGCGGCGCGGCCTGTCGACAGCGTCAGGAACGACTCGCCGTGGTCCTTCGCGCTGATGATGTTCATGCCCATGCTCTTGTCCTGGTTCATCTTGCGAAGCAGGCGCTCGGAGGTGGTACCGGCGGTCGTGACGACCGTCTTGCCCTTCAGGTCCGCCCAGTCCTTGATGCCGGAGTCCTTCTTGGTCATCATCCGCGTGCCGATCACGAAGATCGTGTTCGAAAACGCGGCCTGTTGCTGGCGCTCGAGGTTATTCGTGGTCGAGCCGCATTCGATGTCCACCGTGCCGTTCTGCACCAGCGGAATACGGTTCTGCGACGTCACCGGAGTCAGCTTCACCTTCAGGTTAGGCATATTCAGCTTCTGCTTGACGGCCTCCACCACTTTCATGGCGAATTCCTGCGAGTAGCCGATGACATTCTGCTTGTCGTCGTAATACGAGAACGGGATGGAGGATTCGCGATGACCCAGCGAAATGACGCCCGTGTCCTTGATCTTCTTCAGCGTACCCGCGTCTTGCGCCTGCGCGCCAACCGTAAACAGTCCGAGAGTCGCGAGCAGCAGCGCAGCTTTTTTAACCTTCATGTTGTGATCTCCTTGGCAAGAACCGGCGCCAGTTTAGCAAAGTAATTATTCTGAAAGTATGGCTATAAACCATGTTGTTGCGCGCGCGCCGCTAAGGGCGCGCGACGCCTTCGACCGATCTGCGGACCGGTTCCGGATATGCAAAGGCGGGCGGC
>NZ_NPIH01000210.1:20940-35042 GCF_012275575.1 Paraburkholderia sp. SG-MS1
CTCGTGGACCGCGTCAAGGCAAAAATTGCCGGCGAATTCGCAGGGTAGCGCACTCGCCGTTCAAACGTAAATCAGGGATACAGACCGCGCATTTCGCGCGCTTGCAGAATCCGCTTACAAGCGACGATAAACGCCGCGGTCCGCACCGACACGTTCTGTTCGCTCGACACCTGCCATACCGCGGCAAATGCCTCACGCATCACGCGCTCCAGACGCTGGTTGATCTCGTCCTCGGTCCAGAAGAAGCTCGAGAAGTCCTGCACCCATTCGAAATAGGACACCGTCACACCGCCCGCGTTGGCCACCACGTCCGGAATCACGAGAATGCCGCGATCGTGCAGGATGTCGTCGGCCGCCGTGGTGGTCGGGCCGTTGGCGCCTTCCACGACGATTCTGGTCCTGATCTTGCCAGCGTTCTTCTCGGTGATCTGATTTTCCAATGCAGCCGGAATCAGGATGTCCGATTCGATGGTCCAGAATTCCTCGTTGGTCACGGCGTCCGCTTCAGGGAAACCACCCACGCCACCCGTCTTCACGACGTGTTCGAGCAATGCGCCCGCGTCGATGCCGGTCGATTTGTACAGCGAACCGGTGTGATCCTGCACCGCGACCACCTTTGCGCCCGCTTCCTGGAACAGCCGCGCGGCAATCCCGCCGACGTTGCCGAAGCCCTGCACCGCGATGCGCGCGCCTTCGATATCGAAGCCGATGCGGCGTGCCGCTTCGCAGCCCACCACGAACACGCCGCGGCCCGTCGCCTCGCGGCGACCCAGCGAACCGCCGAGCGTGATCGGCTTGCCGGTCACCACACCCGTGGCCGTTTGGCCCTGGTTCATCGAGTACGTGTCCATCATCCACGCCATGATCTGCTCGTTCGTGTTCACGTCCGGCGCGGGAATGTCGGTATTCGGTCCGATGATGATGCCGATCTCGCTCGTGTAGCGGCGCGTCATGCGCTCCAGCTCGCCCCGCGAGAGCGTGCGCGGATCGACGCGGATGCCGCCCTTCGCGCCGCCGTACGGCACGTTCACGGCCGCGTTCTTCACCGACATCCACGCGGACAGCGCCATCACTTCCGACAGCGTCACGTCCTGGTGATAACGCACGCCGCCCTTGCCCGGACCGCGCGACACGTTGTGCTGCACGCGATAGCCTTCGAAGTGCGCGACGGTGCCGTTATCGAGTTCGATGGGCACGTCGACGATCAGGATGCGCTTCGGGCGCTTGAGGGTTTCGAGCCAGCGCGACAGCGAGCCGAGGTAGGGCGCGACGCGGTCGACCTGGCGCAGATAGTTGCCCCAGGGGCCGAGGTCTTCGCTATTGAGGTACGAGGGAACGGACTGCAACGATGCTGCGGATTGGGCTGCTTGGGCGGCTTGCTGCTGGGAAGACATGAACGCTCCGGCGTTGATCGAATACGTGCATTGTCGAAAAACGTCGTTTTGAAATCCAATGCCGTTTCCTTATCCGATTATGCTTTTTTTGCATAACCTCCGGAAAGCTGCAAATTCACGTCGTGGCGGCGCAGGTTTCGCGATTCCCTCGCAAGTCCCTTTTATGATGCGTCCCGCCCCAGCTCCGCCGACACCACCTCCCACAATTGCCGCACGAGTATCTGCCGCGCATCGTCGCTTTTCGCCGCGAGCTTGTCGCGGTACAGGCGGATCTCCATGCTCAGCGTGAGCTGTCCTTCGGGCGTGCCGCGTGTCGCACGATCGAGGCGAATCAGCTTGCCCTCGGCGACCGCGTCTTCCACCGCGCTGTGCGGCAGAAATGCGATGCCGTGGCCGGCCAGCGCCATCGCCTTGAGCCCTTCGGCCATGTCGGTCTCGTACAGCCGGTCCAGGTACAGACGCTCCGGCGCATTCGCGAGGATCACTTCGGTCATGCGCCCCAGATACGCGTTCGGTGTGTAGGACAGATACGGCGCGGGCGCCTCGGCCGTGCCTGGCAACGTGTGGCGCGGCCGGCCAGCGCGGCCCGGCGCCGAGAACGGGCTGATCGGCTCGTTGCCGAGCGTGAGCATGTCGTAACGGGCCGGATCGAGCGCGACAGGATGGCTCGGATGGTGGTAACCCATCATCAGATCGCAGCCGCCTTCCACCAGCGACAACGCCGCGTCGTGCACGTTCAACGCCCGCAGCCGCGTATGGATGGGGCCCATCTGCGCTTCGATCCGTTGCAGCCAGCGCGGGAAATACGTGAGCGACAGCGTATGCGGCACGGCAAACTCGATGGTCGCCTGGGGCGTCGCCGTGTGGCCGCGCAGCAGCGCGCGCGCCTCGTGGAATTGCGACAGCATCGCGAGCGCCTGCTCGTTGAACACCTGGCCGGCCGCCGTGAGCCGCGTCGGATAAACCGAACGGTCGATCAGTTCCGTGCCGAGCCACGCTTCGAGCGCCTGGATGCGCCGTGAAAACGCCGGTTGCGTGACGTGGCGCAGTTCGGCCGAGCGGCTGAAACTACGCGTTTCCGCGAGCGAAACGAAGTCTTCGAGCCATTTCAGTTCCATGCGGAGTGTGCTGCCGGGCGGGAGGAAGAAGACAGCATTCTAGCGGCGCGGGCGCAGCGCGGCGCTGCAGTTCGAGGCGCGGCTTTGGCTTTGGATCTGCCTCTAGCGTAACGAGCCTGGTCGCGGGCAACGTGCCGCGGTCGCGCAGCGGGAGATAGCGAACAGTCTGCAAAGGCGCCGTACCCCGCGCCTGACAGCCTCGCGCGCGGCAAATTCGCGGCCGCCGACGGCCAGCCACCAGCACAGTGGTAAAATTCGCGGTTCCCTCCGTTCCCGATCCGCTCTCTGAGCGCTCAACGCTTCGACCCGATCCCCATCATGTCCGACACCCGCCCCGACACCCTGTTCGCGCTCAACGCGCTCTCCCCGCTCGACGGCCGCTATGCGTCGAAAACCGAAGCCCTGCGCGACTGGCTCTCGGAAGCCGCCTTCATGCGCAATCGCGTGACGGTTGAAATTCACTGGCTGATCGCGCTGTCGCGCGCCGGCTTCGCCGAAGTGCCGCGCTTTTCCGAAGCGTCCGAGCAATTCCTGCTGCAACTGGCCGAGCGCTTTACCGCGCACGACGCCGCGCGCATCAAGGACATCGAACGCGTAACGAATCACGACGTGAAAGCGGTCGAGTACTGGCTGAAGGAATCGGTCAAGGGTCAGGAAGAACTGGAACGCGCGAGCGAGTTCATCCACTTCGCGTGCACCTCGGAAGACATCAACAACACGTCGCACGGCCTGATGCTGGCTGGCGTACGCGAGCACGTGATCCTGCCGGCGCTGCGCTCGGTGCATCAGCGCCTCGTCGCGCTGGCACATGCTCACGCCGCTCAACCGATGCTGTCGCGCACGCATGGCCAGCCAGCCAGCCCGACCACGCTCGGCAAGGAAATGGCCAACGTCGCCGCGCGCCTCGAACGTGCGATCGACCGTATCGCGAAGGTCGAACTGCTCGGCAAGATGAACGGCGCGGTCGGCAACTTCAATGCGCATCTCTCCGCGTATCCGGAGTTCGACTGGGAAGCGTTCTCGCGCGAAGTGGTCGAGCAGCGTCTGAAGCTCACGTTCAATCCGTACACTATCCAGATTGAGCCGCACGACTATATGGCCGAACTGTTCGACGCCGTCTCGCGCGCAAACACGATCCTGCTGGATCTGGACCGCGACGTGTGGGGCTACATCTCGGTCGGCTACTTCAAGCAGCGCACCAAGGCCGGTGAAATCGGTTCGTCGACGATGCCGCACAAGGTCAACCCGATCGACTTCGAAAACTCCGAGGGCAACCTCGGTCTCGCGAACGCCACGCTGCGCCATCTGGCCGACAAACTGCCGGTGTCGCGCTGGCAGCGCGATTTGACCGATTCGACGGTGCTGCGCAACATCGGCGTCGCGTTCGGTTACTCGCTGCTCGCGTACGACTCGCTGATCCGCGGTCTCGACAAGCTCGAAGTGAACGCGCAGCGTCTGAACGAAGACCTCGACAATTGCTGGGAAGTGCTGGCCGAGCCGGTCCAAACGGTGATGCGCCGCTACGGCATCGAAAACCCGTACGAGCAGTTGAAGGAACTGACGCGCGGCAAGGGCATCACGCGTGAAGCGCTGCAAACCTTCGTGAGCGGCCTCGCGATCGCGCAGGACGCGAAAGACCGCCTGCTCGCGATGACGCCGGGTTCGTATATCGGCAAGGCGGTCGAACTGGCGAAGCGCATCGGCTGATTCGCCACTTGATGCAGGCCTGCCTCGACGCGCGAGGCGGGCGTAAAAAAAGCCGCTCAGAGGAGCGGCTTTTTTTCGTCTCTACAGTGACGAGCGAATGAGCTAGCGCAAGCTCACCGTGCCTCGACCTGCTTCAACACGTCGTCGACGATTGCTTCCGGCGACAGTTCGATGCTCACCGTGATCGCCTCGTCCGCGCCCGGCTCTTCGAGGGTGTCGAGCTGGCTTTGCAGCAGCGACGGATCGAAGAAGTGCCCGGTGCGAGTGGTCAGACGCTCTTCGAGCACCTTGCGCGACCCCTTCAGGTAGACGAAGCACACGTCCTTGTCGCCGTCGCGCAGGATGTCACGATACGAGCGCTTGAGCGACGAACACGTGAACACCGCCGTCTCGCCCGCCTTCTGCTTGTCTTCGATCGCGGCGCGGATGGTTTTCAACCACGGCCAACGGTCTTCGTCGGTGAGCGGAATGCCGTGGTGCATCTTCTCCTTGTTGGCGGCGCTGTGGAACGCGTCGCCGTCGGTGAACGCGCAGTGCAGGCGCTCCGCCAGCATTTCGCCGATTCTCGTCTTGCCGGCGCCCGACACGCCCATTGCGATCAAAATCATCAAAAACTCCTTACTTCCTTACAGGACCGCCGCGAGCGCGAAGGTCAAGCCCAAACCCATCAGCGAGATGATAGTCTCGAGGAGCGACCATGTCTTGAAGGTCTGCCCCACCGTCATACCGAAGTACTCCTTGATCAGCCAGAAGCCGCCGTCGTTCACGTGCGAGAAGATCAGCGAGCCCGAACCGGTGGCGAGCACCAGCAATTCCGGCTTGACCTGCACGGCGCCCGCCGCCGCGATCGGCGCGACGATGCCGCACGCGGTGGTCATCGCGACTGTCGCCGAACCGGTGGCGAGGCGGATCAGCGCCGCGACCAGCCAGCCGAACAGCAGCGGCGACATATGCACCGAGGTTGCCGCGTTGACGATTTCCTTCGAAATGCCGCTGTCCATCAGCACGCGGCCAAACCCGCCGCCCGCACCGACGATCAGCGTAATGCCGGCGATCGGCGCAAGACATTCGCCGCAGAACTTCTGGATCTGGTCGCGGTTGAAGCCGCGGCTCGCTCCGAACGTCCAGAAGCTGACCAGCACCGCCGTCAACAGCGCGACGTCCGAGTTGCCGAAGAAGCGCAGCAGATCGTTCGGCAGGGTCTTCGGCGTGGAGATCAGATCGGCCCAGCTGCCGATCAGCATCAGGATCACCGGCAACAGGATGGTGAACAGCGTGATGCCGAAGCTTGGCAATTCACGCTTCGGCGCGGTGCTTGCCGCGCCGTTTTTCGCGTCGCCGTTGTCGGCGGCACTGCCGAGAAATTGCGCGGCCAGCGCGTTTTCCTTCGGCAGTTTGATGTAGCGGCTGATCATCAGCGCGAACAGCGGACCGGCGACGATCGCGGTCGGCACACCGACGATCAACCCATAGGCGATGGTCCTGCCGATATCCGCGTGATACGCCTGCACCGCGAGCATCGCGGCCGGGTGCGGCGGCAAGAGCCCGTGCACGACGGACAGACCCGCGACCATCGGCAGGCCGACCAGCAGCAGCGATTTGTTGGTGCGCTTCGCGACGTTGAACGCGATCGGAATCAGCAGCACGAAACCAACCTCGAAGAACACCGGCAAGCCGACGATGATCGCGACGACCATCATCGCCCAGTGAATGTGCTTCTCGCCGAAGAAATCGATCAGCGTGGTGGCGACGCGCTCGGCGCCGCCCGATTCGGCCATCATCTTGCCGAGCATCGTGCCGAGACCGACCACGATCGCGATATGCCCAAGCGTGTTGCCGTTACCCGTTTCGAACGATTTGACGATGGTGGCCATCGGCATGCCGGCGACGAGGCCGAGCAGCAGCGACACCATGATGAGAACAAGGAACGGATAAACCTTGTAGCGCGTGATCAGCAAGATCAGCAAGGCGATCGCGACGACCCCGTAAACCAGCAGCATGCTGCCGTGGACAGCTTCCATGAAGCTCCTCCTTTGCGTTATTGATTCTGAGTGCGGAACACTGTCAGCACTTCGTCTCACGGCGGCCTGTGCGGTGCCGGAGAACCCGGCTGACCGCGCGGACGCTGAATTTTACTGTTTGTTTCCTGATAGCGCGCGTAAATCCACTGTGCAAATCGCAAAGAAGCCTCGACGCGACAGCCGGACGGCTGTATCGGCGAGGCTCTTTGCATGTCACCGCTGCCAGGCGGCTTGCCGTGCGCGCGGCGGCGGTTAGTGGGCCGGCGCGGCCAACTGGCTGGCGGCCCGCGCGAGCCGCGTGACTTCGTCCCAGTTCTGCGCGGCCAACGCGGCCTTCGGCGTGAGCCAGGAACCGCCTACGCACACCACATTCGGCAACGACAGGAAATGCGGCGCCGTTTCGGCCGTGATGCCGCCGGTCGGGCAGAATTTCAGCGTCGGGAACGGGCCCTGGAATGCCTGCAGCATGGGCACGCCACCGGCTTGCTGCGCCGGGAAAAACTTCACGATCTCGTAGCCGAGCTCCAGCGCCGTGATGATGTCGGTGGGCGTCATCACGCCCGGCAGCAGCGGCAAGCCCGCATCCTGCGCGGCCTTGTGCATGTCCTTCGTCAGACCCGGCGACACGCCGAACTGCGCGCCCGCCTTCTTCGCCTGCGCGCAATGCTCGGGCTTCGTGATCGTGCCGACCCCGACCACGATGTCCTCGGCCAACTGGCTCGCGCGCTCGATCGCTTCTAGGCCGGCCGCCGTGCGCAACGTGATTTCCAGCACCTTCACGCCGCCCGCATGCAGCGCGCGCGACACGTGTTCGCCCTGTTCGACCGAGTCGAACGCGAGCACCGGAATCACCGGGCCGAGGCGCACGATATCGCTTACTGTTTTCGACGTCATAGTCAGACTCCTTGTTTCTGCAGCACTAGCTGGCTTGCGTGGTGCTTGTGTGTTTGTCGGTATGCGCTTTGGCCGCGGCACCGTGATGCGTGGCATGCTGATCCGCGTGCGGGGTAGCGTGCGAGATCGCGTCTTCGCCCACCATCTTGCCGAACACCGACGCGCCCTGCTCCGCCGGCGCCGCCGCCGCCCGGAATACGCCAAACAGCTCCCGGCCGAAGCCGACTTCGTTTTCCGCCTGATGCAGCGGCTCGGCGTTCGGGCGTGCCGCCCATTCGGCCGCGTCGATCTCGATGTCGAGCACGCCCGCTTCGGCGTCGATCACCAGCATGTCGCCCGTGCGCACCTTGCCGATCGGGCCTTGCAGCAATGCTTCCGGCGACAGATGGATCACCGCCGGCACCTTGCCGGAGGCGCCGGACATGCGGCCGTCCGTCACCAATGCGACATGGAAACCCTGATCCTGCAACACACCCAGCAGCGGCGTCAAACGATGCAGCTCGGGCATACCGTTAGCGCGCGCGCCCTGAAAGCGCACCACGGCGATGAAATCGCGCTTCAGCTCGCCTTTGTCGAACGCCTCCTGCACCGCTTCCTGCGAATCGAACACGATCGCGGGCGCCTTCACCTTGCGATGCGCCGCCGCCACCGCCGAAATCTTGATCACGCCGCGGCCAAGCTTGCCCTGCATCAGACGCAAACCGCCGTCCGGCTGGAACGGCTCGTCGATGCCACGCAACACGGCCGTGTCCGCGCTCGCCTCGACGGCCGGCACCCACTCCAGCTTGCCGTCGAGCAGTTTCGGCTCTTCGGTGTAATGCGCGAGCCCCTTCCCTGCGACCGTGTTCACGTCGTCGTGCAGCAAGCCGCCTTCCAGCAGGTTGCGCACGAGGAACGCGACGCCGCCAGCCGCGTGGAAGTGATTCACGTCGGCCTTGCCGTTCGGGTAGATCTTCGCGAGTAGCGGCACCACTTGCGACAGCGTATCGAAGTCGTCCCAGTCGATCACGATGCCCGCTGCGCGCGCAATGGCAACCAGATGCAGCGTGTGATTGGTGGAGCCGCCCGTCGCCAGCAATGCGACGATGCCGTTGACCACGGCCTTCTCGTCAACCACGTGCCCAATCGGCATGTAGTTGCCACGCTCCACCGTCAGATCGAGCACGCGGCGCGCGGCCTGCGCGGTCAGCGCGTCGCGCAGCGGCGTATGCGGATGCACGAAGGCCGAGCCCGGCAGATGCAGGCCCATCACTTCCATCAGCATCTGATTGCTGTTGGCGGTGCCGTAGAACGTGCAGGTGCCGTGGCTGTGGTACGCGGCCGCCTCCGCTTCGAGCAGCGCGTCGCGGCCGCATTGGCCGGTGGCGAACTGCTGGCGGGTCTTTGCTTTGTCGTCGTTGGACAGGCCGCTCGCCATCGGGCCGGCCGGCACGAAGATGGTCGGCAGATGGCCGAATTGCAGCGCGCCGATCAGCAGACCCGGCACGATCTTGTCGCAGATGCCGAGGCACAGCGCGGCGTCGAACATGTTGTGCGTGAGCGCGACCGCCGTGCTCATCGCGATGACTTCGCGCGAGAACAGCGACAGTTCCATGCCCGCGTTGCCCTGCGTGATGCCGTCGCACATGGCCGGCACACCGCCCGCGAATTGCGCGACGCCGCCGTTTTCACGCGCGGCCTGCTTGATGATGTCCGGGTAGTTTTTGTACGGCGCGTGGGCCGACAGCATCTCGTTGTACGAGGACACGATGCCGATGTTCGGCTCGCGGATCTGCTTGATGACGAGTTTGTCGTTGCCCTCGAGGCCGGCGAAACCGTGGGCCAGGTTGGCGCACGAGAGCGCACCGCGCGCCGGGAACTTGCCTTGCGCATGATGGATGCGGGCCAGATACGCGTCACGCGTGGGCTTGCTGCGCTCGATCACGCGCCGCGTGACCTTCAACAATTGCGAATGCGGGGAAACCATCGGAGCTCCTTCGTCGCTGGCGGCAGGCGCGCGCGCACTTTGCCAGGTAGGTATCGCGGGGGCGTCGGCTCAACCGACGACGCCATCTTAGTAGAAAAACTACACGATCGCAACGCCGTTTCCTGTTGCACCGCGGCATCACGGGATGCGACTCCGCGCCTTACTGGAAGCCAGTAAGCGCTGAATGATAAAAAACCAGGGATTACACCTAGAGCCGGATATGTAGTTTTTGTACCTTCTCATGCAATCAGATATAGTCCACACATTCTTCAGCATAGTGCGAGTTTTCCAATGATGCTGTCCCAGGTGGAAGAGATGCGCGAACAGTTGCGCCCCTCCGAGCGCAAGCTGGCCGATTACGTGATCGAAGCACCGCGCGAGGTGCTCGACCTGTCAATGACGGAAGTTGCCGCCCGTGCGGGCGTGAGCCAGCCGACCATCGCGCGGTTCTGTCATGCGCTCGGCTTTTCGGGATTCCGTGAGTTCAAGATTCGGCTCGCGCAGGGCATTGCCGCCGAGGTGCCCGCCGTCTATCGCGACGTGCGTCCCGACGAGCCGACGCCGGGCGTCGCCGCGAAGGTGCTCGACCGGACCATCGGCGCGCTGATCCAGGTGCGCAACAACCTGTCGTCGGACAGCGTGGCAGCGGCGATCGAGATGCTGGCGCAGGCGCGGCGCATCGAGTTTTACGGCGCGGGCGGCTCGGGCATCGCCGCGCTCGATGTGCAGCACAAGTTCTTCCGGCTGGGCATGCCGAGCGTCGCGTATTCGGACCCACATACGTTTCTGATGTCGGCGGCGCTATTGGGCGAAGGCGACGTCGTGGTCGCGATTTCGAACACCGGCCGCACGCGCGACATCATCGACGCCGCGAAGGCCGCGCTCAGCGCGGGCGCGAAGGTAATCGCGATTACGCACGGCAACTCGCCGCTGGCGCGCCTCGCGACAGTCGGCCTGTTCGCGAACGTCGACGAGGACACGGACATCTTTTCGCCGATGACCTCGCGCGTGTCGCATCTGGCGATCGGCGACATTCTGGCGGTGGGCGTGGCGCTCAGCCGTGGACCGGACCTGCTGGAAAAACTCGCGCAGACCAAGGAGGTGATTCACCGGCGCAGAGTGGATTCGCACGGGTAAGAGGCGGCAGCGCCTTCGCAAGCAGCAGCCAGAAACGACAAGGGCGGTTTGCCGGTCAGCCGGCAAACCGCCCTTCTGCGTTGCTCACTGCCGCCTATGAAAACCGCGCGATCAGAACGGCTTGATCACGACCAACGCGACCGCCGCGAGCATCCCCAACACCGGCAACTCATTGAACATCCGATACCACTTGTCCGAGCGACGATTCTCGCCGCGCTCGAAAGTCCGCAACAGCACGCCGCAATACGCGTGATAGATGACCAGCAACGCAACCACACCGACCTTCGCGTGAATCCAGCCCTGCCCGCTGCCGACGCCGACCACGAGCCACAGCCACAGCCCGCACACCAGCGCCGGTACCGCGATGAGCGTCATGAAGCGAAACAGCTTGCGCGCCATGATCAGCAGGCGCGCGGTAGCGGCGGGTTCCGTTTCCATCGCCAGATTGACGAAAATGCGCGGCAAATAGAACAGGCCGGCAAACCAGGAGGCAACCAGGACGATGTGAAACGTTTTTACCCAAAGCATCAGCGGTCCTCGTGCGACGTTGTGGCTGGCGCAGCCAGGCACACTCGCCTGTAACCGCGCCCGAAATGATGCCGCCTTACTGACGGCCTTCGCCGTGACCCAGCACGACGTATTTGAGCGAGGTCAGGCCTTCCAGTCCGACCGGGCCGCGCGCATGCAGCTTGTCGTTCGAAATGCCGATTTCCGCCCCCAGACCGAACTCGAAGCCGTCGGCAAAACGCGTCGACGCGTTGATCATCACGCTCGCCGAATCCACTTCACGCAGGAAGCGCATCGCGCGGTCATGGTCTTCCGTGACGATCGCGTCGGTGTGGTGCGAACTGTAGGTGTTGATGTGATCGATCGCCGCGTCGAGATCGTCGACCACCTTGATCGCGAGCACCGGCGCGAGGTATTCGGTGCGCCAGTCTTCCTCGGTGGCATCGACGAGCGGACCCACCCCCGCGTCCGCGAGCACTGCGCGCGCCGCCGCGTCCACGCGCAGCTCGACCTCCTTGCCGCGATACAGCTTGCCGAGCGGCGGCAGCACGTCTGCGGCGATGCCGCGCGCGACCAGCAGCGTTTCCATCGTATTGCAGGTGCCGTAGCGGTGCGTCTTCGCGTTGTCGCAGACGTTCAGCGCCTTGGTGAGATCCGCGCGATCGTCGACATACACGTGGCAGATGCCGTCGAGGTGCTTGATCATCGGCACGCGCGCTTCGTTGATCAACCGCTCGATCAGACTCTTGCCGCCGCGCGGCACGATCACGTCGACATGCTCGGTCATCGTGATCAGCTTGCCGACCGCCGCGCGATCCGACGTGGCGACCACCTGCACGGCGTCCTGCGGCAAACCGGCGGCTTGCAGCCCTTCGCCGATCAGCCTGGCCAGCGCGGTGTTGCATTCGAGCGCTTCCGAGCCGCCGCGCAGAATCGTCGCGTTGCCGGATTTGAGGCACAGCGCCGCGGCGTCGATCGTCACGTTCGGACGCGATTCGTAGATGATGCCGATCACTCCCAGCGGCACACGCATCTGGCCGACCTGGATGCCGCTCGGCCGGTACTTCAGATTGCTGATCTCGCCGATCGGATCGGCCAGCGACGCGACCTGCCGCAAGCCTTCGACCATCGTGTTCAGCGCTTTGTCCGACAGCGTGAGACGGTCGATGAACGCGGCGTCGTGTCCTTTGTCGCGGGCGCGAGCGAGGTCACGCGCATTGGCCTCCTTGAGCAGCGCGGCATCGCGCTCGATAGCCTGCGCGACGGCCGCGAGCGCGGCGTTCTTCGCCGCCGTCGAGGCTCGCGCCATCGCGCGCGAAGCCTGGCGCGCGCGTCGGCCGAGGTCGGTCATGTACTGGTCGATATCCATGGTCATTCTCGTAGTGCCACGCACGTCGATGTGCGGCGGACTGGCAGGATTGGCGAAAGAAGAAACGATTGTAAGTCGGGTGCAGGTGCTTTGCTCGGCACAGCGGCGTGGGCGGCGTACCGGCGTCGAACCTGCGCGCGCCTGAACGGGCAAATGCGCTGGCCGACACCGTGGCGAACAGGGCGGCAAACAGGGCCGCAAACGCGGCGCTCGAGTAGCACATCGCGACACGCCGACGGCGCCGCATTTGCCGAACCTTCCGCGAAGCGATCCAATGCCGCTACGCGCCCTTCACGCCTCGGTTCACGCCGGCCTTCGCGCCGGCGCCAGGGTGCCCGCCCGAGGTCTCGGCGGCGGCACTGGCGCGGTTTTCGGCGCCGCCACCGTCATGGCGAGTTCGAAGAGACCGTCCCACGGATCGGGCGGCGGATCGTTGCGATGATTGCCCGGCGTGCTGCCGGACAAACCCTTGACCTGCCGATCCAGCCGCGCCGCCAAAGCAAGCGCCTTCTCCAGCGCGCCTTCGGTGACGCGCGACAGCGCCGGCCCGATCAACCTCTCGCGCGGACCCCACACGCGGTTCTCGCGCACCAGCATCGCAAGCGGCTTGCCGGCGGCGACACCGCGCTTGATCCGCAGCAGCGTGCGCACTTCTTCGACGACCGCCCACAGCACCAGCACCGACGCCTCGCCCTCACCGCGCAGGCCATCAAGCATGCGCGCGAGGCGGCCGACGTCGCCCGCCAGCATCGCCTCGTTCAGCCTGAAGACGTCGTAACGTGCGACGTTGAGCACGGCGTCATGAATCTGTTCGAAGCCGAGCGTGCCGGCCGGATACAACAGTCCGAGCTTCTGGATTTCCTGATGCGCGGCGAGCAGATTGCCTTCCACCCGCTCGGCGATAAACGCCAGCGCGCGCCGCCCTTCTTCGCCGGCCGCGACGCGCTGGCCTTGGGCCGCGAGCCGCTGCCCGACCCAGTTCGGCAACTGCGCGCGCTCGACCGGATCGATCTTCAATGCGACGCCCGCTTCGGCGAGCGCCGTGAACCACGCGGACTTCTGCGTGGCCGCGTCGAGCCGCGGCAGCGTGACCATCGTCAGCACGTCGTCGTTGACGGCGGCGGCAAGCGCCTTCAGCGCATCCGCGCCTTCCTTGCCGGGCTTGCCCGACGGAATGCGCAGCTCGACCAGTTGGCGGTCGCCGAACAACGACATCGACTGACTCGCGCCGAGCAGCGAACTCCAGTCGAAACCGCGCTCGACCGTGAACACCGAGCGGTCGGTGAAGCCGGCCGCGCGCGCCGTCGCGCGAATCCGGTCGCACGCTTCCTGCGCGAGCAGATGCTCGTCGCCGTACACGACGTACAGTCCGGCGAGTCCCTTCGCGAGATGCGCTTCGAGCGCGTCAAGTCGCAGTTGCATGGCTACTGGTCGGCGAGGTTGAACAGGTGCGGTGAATCACACACAGCAGCGGATACGCCATCATGCTTACAGCGGCGGCGGCGGCAACGGCGCACGCGGCGCGACGGCCGGTACACCTTCGCCCGGCGCCGGATGCAACGAGCGAACGACCCCCAGACGCCGGATCAACTGGTCGATCGCGTCGTTTTCCATATCGGCGAAGAGGATGTCGGACTCGGCGGCCTTCGCTTGCGAGAACTGGTCGCTGTAGGTCATCGCGCGGTTCAGCGCGATCACGCTCGACGGAATCAGTATGGTGCCGTCCTTGCCGGTCAGCGTGTAGGTCATCGAGAGATTCAGTTGATATTCCGCGACCACGCCCAGCGAGTTCAGCGTCAACGTGCTGAGACTGCGGCCTTGCGTGATCTGCAGCAACGCGTCGGCGTTGGCCGGCGAGCTGACCACTACCGTGTCGCTGCCGCCCTGCACCATGCGTGTGAGCCGCGCGACGGCGGCCGGGGAACCGCCCGAAACATAGAGGCGCTTGAATGCATAGTCCTGCTGGCCGCGCAACTGGAAACCGCAGGC
>NZ_NPIH01000211.1 GCF_012275575.1 Paraburkholderia sp. SG-MS1
TCGATCCCCATCGAGGGTGTAGACGCCGAATTCGTCACCGTCAAGCCGCAGATCGGCGCGTTTCGCCGAATGGTGCGCGATGTCGAGTTCGATGTCTGCGAGCTCGCGCCGACCACCTACATCATTGCCCGCGCGTATGGCGCACCGTTCGTCGGCCTGCCGGTTTTCGTCGTGCGGCGCTTTCATCATGGCGGCCTGCTGGTTCGCCCGGATGCCGGCATCAGGACGCCGAAGGACCTCGAAGGCAAGAAGGTCGGCGTGCGCGCGTATTCGGTGACGACCGGCGTGTGGACGCGTCAGGTGCTGATCGACGAGTTCGGTCTCGATTCGTCGAAGGTGACCTGGGTGGTCGATGACGAAGAGCACGTCACGCAACTGAAGTTGCCCTCGAATGTCATTCACGCGCCGCAAGGCAGTTCGCTTGCCGACATGATGGCCTCGGGCGAACTGTCGGCGGGTTTCGACGCGGCCGCCGGTATCGGCCGCAAGGGTGCGCCGACAGGCGGCTGGCAGGAAGTCGAGGCCAACTATCCGGATCTGCTGCCGAACGCTGCGGAGCTTGAGAAGGAGTACTACGGCCGCACCGGCGTGTATCCGATGCACGGCACGATCGTCGTGAAGGACTCGGTGCTCGCCGACCATCCGTGGATCGCGAAATCGATCTACGACGCGTTCGTGCAGGCGAAGAAGGAATGGCTCGCACGTCTCGACGCAGGCGATGCGACGGCCCCCAGCGACAGGAAGTACCTCGAACTGCGCAAGATCGTCGGATACGATCCGCTGCCGTACGGTCTGCAGGAAAACCTCAAGACGATCGAAACGCTGGAAGCGACCGCGTTCAGGCAGGGGCTGACGCCGCGCCGCATGTCGATCAACGAACTGTTCGTGGATCCGCTGGCCCGCTGAGCCGAACACCATCCTCCTGCACGAGACTGGACACACCATGATTATCGATTGCCACGGTCACTTCACGACCGTCCCCGCCTCATTCCGCGCGTGGCGCGCCAGACAGGTCGAATTTGCCAACGATCCGGCCAATGCGCCGTCACGCGATGGCGCTTTTGTGAGCGACGACGAAATCCGCGAAGCCATCGGCAACGGCCAGCTCAAGCTGCAACGCGAGCGCGGCAGCGACCTCACGCTGTTCTCGCCGATCGCGGGCCTGATGAGCCACCACCTGGGCAACGAGCGCACCAGCCTCGAATGGGCTGAAGTCTCGAACGACCTCGTCTACCGCGTGACGGAACTCTATCCGGACAACTTCGCGCCGGTGTGCCAGTTGCCGCAATCGCCCGGCGCCGATCCTGCAAACAGCATTGCCGAACTGCGCCGCTGCGTCGAACAGATGGGTTTCGTGGGCTGCAACCTGAACCCGGACCCGAGCGGCGGCTACTGGACCGGCAAGCCGATGACCGATCGCGAGTGGTATCCGCTCTACGAAGCACTGGTCGATCTCGACGTGCCCGCGATGATCCATGTGGCCGCATCGTGCAATCCGTGTTTCCACGGCACCGGTGCGCACTACCTGAACGCGGATACGTCCGTGTTCATGCAGATCCTGCAATCGGACCTGTTCAAGGACTTCCCGACGCTGCGTCTGGTGATTCCGCACGGCGGCGGCGCGGTGCCGTATCACTGGGGACGTTATCGCGGCATGTCGCTCGAGATGCGCGAGCGTCCGCTCGAAGGGCTGCTGGACAACATTTTCTTCGACTCATGCGTGTATCACAAGCCGGGGGTCGAACTGCTGACCAAAGTGATTCCGGCCGACAACGTGCTGTTCGGCTCGGAAATGATCGGTGCGGTGCGCGGCAAGGACCCGGCCACGGGCCAGTACTTCGACGACACGAAGCGCTATATCGACGCATGCGAGGCGCTCTCGGACGAAGACCGCTACAAGATCTTCGAAGGTAACGCACGCCGGGTCTACCCACGCCTCGATGCACGCCTGAAGGCGCGCGGCAAATAAGGACCATCAGGCGGCACGCGACATGGGCGCGGGCCGCATGCAATGAGAACAGCACAGAGACATTCATGACAATCGTTGATATTCACCCGCACATCATCTCCGGCGACGAAACCCGCTATCCGCCGGCGCCCCTGTTCGGCAAGCGCTCGGACTGGTCGCAGGAGCGTCCGACGACCGTGGAAACGCTGATCGCATCGATGGATGCGGCCGGCGTCGCGAAGGCGGCTGTCGTGCATTCGTCGACCACGTATGGCTTCGACAACAGCTACGTGGTCGATGGCTGCGCGCAATACGCGGACCGTCTGGTGGCCGTCGGCTCGGTCGACGTGTTGCAGGAGGATGCGCCGGAACGCATCCGCGAATGGGTTGGCCGGGGGCTCGCCGGACTGCGCCTCTTCACGGGCGGCAGCACGAAGGAGTTCGACCCGAGCGAGCTGGACGATCCGCGTTCGTTTCCGGCGTGGGAACTGTGCGGCGAACTGGGCCTGCCGATGTGCATCCAGACCGGTCCGATCGGCCTGCCGCAGGTGACGGCGCTGGCCAGGCGCTTCCCGAAGGTCGCGATCATTCTCGACCACCTGGGACGTCCCGAAGTGGCCGACGGCGCGCCGTATGCGAAAGCGCAAAGCCTGTTCGATCTCGCACCGCTCGAGAACATCTACCTGAAGCTCACGCCGCGTATCTTCGGCGATGTGAAGAAGGAGAAGGCGAGTGCAGCAACGTTCTTCCCGCGTGTGGTCGAGGCGTTCGGCGCGAAGCGCATGGCCTGGGGCTCGAACTATCCGACCTCGACGGGCACGCTCGCGGAGATTCTCGCGACCGCGCAGGCTGGTCTCGCGAGCCTGAGCGATGCAGACCGCGAATGGATCTTCGGCAAGACGGCGCAGCAACTGTATCCGGCTTTGGTCTGAAGCGCCGCCGCATTCATGCGGCCGTCCGGAGTGTCGAATCCGTCCACCGGCGCCTTCGACACTCCGGTACGCAGAATCCAACCACACTAAAGAGAAATGAGCAGATGGAGACAAGCAAACCCGAACGAGCGGGGATAACGAGCCGTTGGGCCGTCCTCGCGCTCCTTGCGCTCGGCGTGCTGATTTCGTTTGTCGATCGCACCAGCATCTCTTCAACGCTGGCGGATGCAGGCTTCGTGGATCATTTTGCGCTGACGGATATCGACCGCGGCTGGATCAACGCGGCCTTCTTCTGGTCGTATGGTCTGTTCCAGGTGCCGATGGGCTGGGTGGCAGACCGCTACGGCGTTAAATGGCCGTACGCGATCAGCTTCGCACTGTGGTGCATCGCCACCGCATTGATGGGTGTGGTGACGGCGCTTGCGAGCCTCGTCGTCATGCGGTTGCTCATCGGCATGGCGGAAGCGATCGTGATTCCAGCGAGTTACCGCTGGATTCGCAACAACTTCGACGAACGGCAGAACGGCCTCGCCGTCGGCCTGCTGGCAATGGGCAACAAGTTCGGCCCGGCACTCGGTGCGCCGATCGCAGCCTGGATGATCGTCACCTATTCCTGGAAGCTGATGTTCATCGCGACGGGTCTCGTCGGGCTGCTCTGGCTCGCCCCGTGGCTACTGCTCGTGCGTAACGATCTGCCGTCCAGAGCGGACCTCTCGCTGGCGAACCGGCGCGCGCGCACGGTGACTTTCGGCAGCATTCTGTCGAGCCCGGTCGTGTGGGGCGGAATGATCACCAACTTCTGCTACGGCTATTTCACGTTCTACTGCATGACCTGGATGCCGGCCTATCTGGTCGAGCAACGCGGGCTGTCAATTACACGTTCCGGACTCTTCACCTTCTTCAGCTTTGCCGGAATCGCGATTGTCGCCGCTATTGCCGGGTGGGCGGCTGACCGGATCATCGCCCGGGGCAAGAACCCCATCACGGTGCGCAAGGCGTTCACGATCGCGGGCTTTGTCGGTGGCTGCACCGTTCTGCTCGGCGCCTACGCCCCCACGCTGCAGCTGGCGCTGTTCTGGAATGTGCTGTCGCTCTCGCTGCTGGGGCTCGTGACGGCCAACAACCTGGTGCTGTCCCGCTTGACCCTGATCCCGAAGCAGGCAATCGGTCTCGTCACCGGCGTGCAGCAACTTGCCACCAGTCTCGCGGGTGGCGTTGCGGCCAGTCTGTCGGGGTGGCTTCTGCACGTCAGCGGGACCTACAACCTGCCGATGATGGTCATCCTTGGATTCCTCATTATCGGCGCGATGGCCACGATGATCCTGTACCGCCCCGAATGGGCGCCCAAAGTGACCGAGGCGCAGGGCTCATTGCGGCAAGCCTGAAAGCAATCACGGCAAGTCCGGCACGACCGGCCTTGCTGAACACCTTAATTCACTGAGAAACGATACATGGCGAAGATAGTATTCGGGATGGCGGTGCCGCATAGCGGCATGCTCGGTCAAGCTCCGGAAGACTGGCTCAAGAATGGAGAGCGGGACCGCAACAATCCGGAATTGTGGTTCCGCAATCGGACCTGGACGTATCCCGAGTTGGAAGCGCACCGCGAAGCGGCGTTCGAAAAATACCTGACGCTCGAGGAGCGCACCGCACGCGCTGCGCGCTGCCGTACCGCGCTCGACGAGATGGCCGCCGCGTACCGCGCCGCGAACGTCGATGTCGCGATCATCCTCGGCAAGGACCAGAAGGAAATTTTCACCGACTTCTCCCCTTCGATCGCGATTTACACCGGTGAAAAAGTGCACAACGGGCCGCCGCAGCGTTCTGTCTACGCGCCGGATCATCATGTCACGCACAAGTGTCATCCGAAACTGGCGACGTATTTGATCGAACACTTCCAGCGCGAAGGTTTCGATTTGACCGACCTGTTCGCATGGCCCGACAACGTGTGGATGAAACCGCTGCCCGAGTATCCGGTGGTGCCGCATGCGTACAGCTTCGTTTATCACCAGATCATGGGCGACAACCCGCCGCCGCACGTGCCTGTCATCATGAACTGCTTCTATCCGCCCACGCAGCCGTCGATGACGCGTTGCATCGAATTTGGCCGCGTGCTGCGCGATGCGATCAACGCATGGCCCGATGACGTACGGGTCGGCATTTTCGCGTCGGGCGGCCTGTCCCATTTCGTCAACGACGAGGAGTTCGACCACAGCATCATGAAGATGCTAGCCGACTACGACTACGACGGCCTCGCAGCAGTGGATGACCGTTCGTACCAGTCGGGCACTTCCGAAATCAAGCTTTACGTGAGCGTGATGAAAGCGGTGCAGGAAACAGGCGCCGAAATGACGCTGGTGGACTACGTCCCTTGCTGGCGTACGCCTGCGGGCACTGGCGAAGGCATGGGCTTCATGTATTGGAAAGCCGAGTGAGCCTTGGCGACCGGGCCGGTTTTCGACGCACCCAAAACAACCAGAGAAACAGATCATGAGCGACACCCGCCTCAACAGCATCATCCGCGCATTCGAATCCGGCAAGCCCGCCTTCACCGCGTTTTCGAAACTGGACAAGCAGAGCGCCATCGAGATGAGCGATGCGCCGTATGACGGCATCGTCTTCGAAATGGAGCACAACCCGTACGACGTCTCGGCGCTCGGCGATGCATTGCAGTACATGCTCAACCGCAAGCAGATTGCCGAGTCCGGTTCAGTCGCACCGCGCGTGACGCCAATTGCCCGCATTCCGTCCAACGGTGTGGAGATGAATCAGGCGTTCGCCAAGCAGGTGCTCGATCGCGGCGCCTACGGCGTGGTGTGGCCGCACGTGGCGACGGTGGAGCAGGCCTGTAACGCGGTGGCCTCGTGCCGCTATGCGCGCCCGAAAAACGCGCCGCTATATGAGCCCAAAGGTGTGCGCGGCGATGGCCCCGCCACGGCCGCACGCTACTGGGGTTTGAGCATGGCCGATTACTACAGGAAAGCCGACGTATGGCCGCTGGCTCCGGAAGGCGAGATTCTCGTCGGCCTGATGTGCGAAAGCACCGAGGCGATCGGCAACCTCGACGACATCCTCTCGAACGTGCCCGGCATCGGCTTCATCCTGATCGGTGAAGGCGACCTGAGCCAGGAGCTCGGCTTTCCGCGTCAGTACGAACATCCCGAAGTGCTCGACGCAATGCGCCAGATCGTCGAGACCTGCCACAAGCACAACGTGGTGGTCGGCAATCCGCACACCACCGCGAAGAATCACGAGCGACTGCTCAAGGAAGGCTACCGCTTCCTGATGTCGGCGCCGCAGCGCAGCTATGGCGTGGTCGGCGCGGCGCGCGAGCTGGCGGGATACTGATGAACGGAGCCGCAAGCCTGGTCCGGACGCTTACCGCTCAGGGCGTCGACGTCTGGCTCGCGAACCCGGCACCTCGGAGATGCACTTCCTGAAGGCGCTGGAGAACCCGCAGATGCGCAGCGTCCTGTGTCTGTTCGAAGGCGTCTGCACAGGCGCAGCGGACGGCTATTACCGGATGAAAGGCAAGCCCGTGATCGATATCGATCGCCCGCGTATCGACTGGCTGGCGATGGCGCAGGGCATGGGCGTGCGCGCCGTCGCCGTCGACACGGCCGAAGCCTTCCATCAGGCGATGGCGGACTCGGTGAACGAGGCCGGTCCGTGCCTCATCGAGGTGAGGCTTTAACCCCATTCAAGCATAAGGACGCACATCAATGACAACGACGACCCTGACTGAAGTACCCACGTTGCGCACCAATCTGGCCGACTATCCGGTCACGAAGGCGATGAAGGACGGCCGCGTGGCGTCGGACATCGTGAAGCTCGACTATTGCGGACCGACGCCGGCCCATAACGGCTTCAAGGCGATGGTGCGCGAGAACAAATTCGACGCGGGCGAACTGGCGATCGTCACGTTCCTGCAGGCCAGGGCGTATGGCAAGCCGTACATCTTGTTGCCGACGCCGGTTTCCGGGCGCTTCCAGCATCATTGCGCGGGTTTCAACATCGACTTCGGCCACCTCGATCCGAAGGATATCGAAGGCCGGAAGGTCGGTGTTCGCACCTACACGCAGACCACCGCGCTGTGGATTCGCGGCATTCTGCGCCACGAATACGGGGTCGATCTCGACAAAGTGACGTGGATGACGCTCGGTGACGGGCATCTCGCGGAGTACCGCGACCCGGAGAACTGCGAGCGTCTGCCGGCGGGTTCGTCGATTCCCGAGATGATGCTCAAGGGGGAACTGGCCGCTGCGCTGCTCGGTGAAGACATGCCGAAGGACGAGCGGGTCCGCACGCTGGTGCCGAATGCGCAGGCGGCGGCGAAAGACTGGTTCGCACGGGAGAACGTGGTGCCGATCAATCACATGTTCGTGGTGCACGAGGACATCTCGAAGCAGCGCCCGGATGTGGTGCGGGAGCTGTACCGGATGATCGTCGAAAGCCGTGAGCTCGCTGAAGGGGTGCCTGCGGTGTTTCCGCCGATCGGGCTGGAGGCGAACCGCAAAGGTCTGCAACTGGCGATCGACTGGGCGCTCGATCAGAAGATCATTGCACGCCGTCTGTCGGTCGATGAACTGTTCGACGATGTGACGGG
>NZ_NPIH01000212.1:0-49990 GCF_012275575.1 Paraburkholderia sp. SG-MS1
CCCGCCACCGACGGCTTCGGTGCCACCGGGCGCGTCGGCTTACGTGCCGACGTGCTACCGGTGCGGACAGGGGCGCGTTCGGACGAAGCCGGCCGCGGGTGCTTGGCTGTTAATTTGACTCGCATGAAATCTCACACTGCAATCGCGCGCAGCAGTTCGGTCTCGACCTGAATTTGCAGGCGGTTGTCCGACAGACCGTGGCCATCCAGCAGGAACACGTCTTCGACGCGTTCGCCGAGCGTATTGATCCGCGCCGACGCGACGCCGACCCGGTGCTCGGCCAGCACGCGCGCGATCGAATAAAGAAGGCCTGGCCGGTCGTTCGCCGACACGGACAGGATGTAGTATTGGCCGCGCTCGTCGGCCCGAAGATCGACGCGCGGCGTAACAGGGAAGGTCCGCGACAGCCGCGACAAACGGCCTTTGGACGGGCCCGGCAAAAGGGTTCCGTGGCCGGTGAGGCGGGCGGTCAGTTCCTGTTCGACGAGATTGGCAATATCGCGATAATGCACGTCTTCTTCGGTATGCGCGACGAGGAAATTATCGAGCGCATAGCCGTGACGGGTCGTGCTGACCCGGGCATCCAGCACCGACAGGCCATTGCGGTCGAAATACGCGCAAATGCCGGCGAACAGATCGGGCTGATCCTTCACGTACACGAGCACCTGCAACGCTTCGCCGATCGGCGACGGGCGAGCCCGCACGATCGGCGTCGGCGCTTCGACATGGCGGTACAGCACGCGCGTTTGCCACGCGATGTCCGCTGCGTCGTGGCGCAGGAAATAGCCGATGTCGAGCTTGTCCCACAGCGCCTTTTGCGCGCCTTCCGGCACGGTTTCGAGGCGCAGCAGCGCAAGCGCCTCCTCCTGGCGGGACTTCAGCTCCGAATGCGCATCCGGCCGCGCGCCGCCGAGGACAGCCAGCGTGGCGCGATACAGATCTTCGAGCAGCTTGCCTTTCCACGTGTTCCAGACTTTCGGGCTGGTGCCGCGAATGTCAGCCACGGTCAGCAGATAAAGCGCGGTCAGACGGCGCTCGGTGCCGACGAGTTCGGCAAAGCGCTTGATGACTTCCGGATCGCTCGTATCCTGCTTCTGTGCGACCTGGCTCATGGTCAGATGCTGTTGCACCAGCCAGACGACCAGGTCGCCGTCCTCGCCCTCGATGCCGTGATGGCGGCAAAAGCGCCGCGCGTCGACCATGCCAAGCGTCGAATGATCGCCGCCGCGGCCCTTGGCGATGTCGTGAAACAGCGCCGCCACGTACAGCACCCACGGCCTTTCGAGGTTGGCGATCAACTGGCTGCAGAACGGATACTCGTGCGCGTGCTCGGCCACCGCAAAGCGGCGTAGATTGCGCAGCACCATCAGGATGTGCTGGTCGACGGTGTAGACGTGATACAGGTCGTGCTGCATCTGCCCCACGATGCGCCGGAAATTCAGCAGGTAGCGCCCGAGCACGCTCGTCTGGTTCATCAGGCGCAACGCGTGCGTGATGCCGGCCGGCTGCTTCAGGATGTCCATGAAGAGGCGCCGGTTTTCCGGATCACGCCGCCAGTGCTGGTCCATCACGTCGCGGGCGTTGTAGATCGCGCGCAGCGTGCGGGCCGACAGACCTTTGACGCCCGGCGTCTGCTCGTACAGCAGGAAGGCTTCGAGGATCGCGTTAGGCTCGCGCTCGAAGACATCGTCGCTGGCGATTTCCAGCATCCCCTGCTTTTCGACGAAGCGCGCCGACAGCACCCGCGTAATGCCGCTCGTGCTGGGAAAGAGCTGCGCCTCGATGTTCTGGATCAGGATCGTGGCGAGCTGTGTGACGGCCTTGGCGGCCCAGTAGTAGCGGCGCATCAGCTGTTCGCTGGCGCGCTTCGTGACGGTCGGCTTGTAGCCGAAGCTCTCGGCCACGGGCGTCTGCAGGTCGAACACCATGATGTCCTGACGGCGCCCGGCGATCACGTGCAACCGTGCGCGCAGCGACTTCAGGAAACTTTCGTTGTGGCGCAGTTCACGCGCTTCGCGCTCGGTAATCAGCTCGCGCGCCTCGAGTTCGCGCCAGCTGCTCCCAAAACCGGCCGCCTGGGTGATCCAGAGAATCAGCTGGAGATCGCGCAGGCCGCCCGGGCTTTCCTTGATGTTGGGTTCGAGCGCATAGGGCGTGTCCTGGAACTTGGCGTGGCGCTGGCGCATTTCCAGCACTTTCGCCTGAAAGAACGCCTTCGGGTCGAGCGCCGCACGGTAGTGTTTCGCGAAGTCGTCGAACAGGGCGGCGCTGCCCGTGATACGCCGCGCTTCGAGCAGCGAGGTGCGCACGGTGACGTCGTTGGCGGCTTCTTCGAGACATTGCGACACGCTGCGCACGCTGCTGCCGAGTTCCAGCCCCAAATCCCACGCAAGGCTGATAAAGCGCTCGATGCGCGCTTCCAGATGCTCGATCGGCGCATCGGGCAGCAGCACGAGGATGTCGATATCGGAGTGCGGCGCCAGTTCGCCGCGCCCGTACCCGCCGACCGCCAGCAGCGCCAGTTCGCCCGGCAGTTCGCAGGTGTCCCAGGCGGCGCGCAGCGAGTCGTCCGTGGTGCGCGCGAGGGCGGCCATCAACGCATCGACGTTGGTGGCCGTTTTGAAGCGTTCCAGCAATTGGGCTTTGGCCACTTTGTAGTCTGCCTTCAGCGACGTGGCATGGGATTGGGCGACGACTGGAACACTACTCATTGGCAGGTGGACGGTAAGGTCGGAGGGCGGTCAGGCGGTGGCCGCGACGATCGGCGGACGCGCCGGGGTGCCCGCGGACACGGTCAGGACGTCGTAACCGGTTTCCGTGACGAGCACCGTGTGTTCCCACTGCGCCGACAGGCTGCGGTCCTTGGTCTTGACGGTCCACTGGTCCGGCATGGTGCGGATGTCGCGGCGGCCGGCATTGATCATCGGCTCGATCGTGAAGATCATGCCGGCCTGCAGTTCGAGCCCGGTGCCGGGGCGGCCGTAGTGCAGGATCTGCGGGTCTTCGTGGAATACCGTGCCGATGCCGTGGCCGCAATATTCGCGCACCACGCTGTAGCCTTGGCCTTCCGCGTGTTTCTGGATTGCATGGCCGATGTCGCCGAGATGCGCGCCGGGGCGCACCTGGTCGATGCCGAGCCACATGCATTCGAAGGTGGTCTGCACGAGCCGTTTGGCCAGAATCGAGCCTTCGCCGACGATGAACATGCGGCTGGTGTCGCCGAAATAACCTTCCTTGATCACGGTGATGTCGATGTTCAGCGCATCGCCGTTCTTCAGTGTCTTGTCGCCGGGGATGCCGTGGCAGATCACGTCGTTGACGGAAATGCAGGTGGCCTTCGGGTAGGGCGGGTAACCGGGCGGCTGATAATTCAGCGGCGCGGGAACCGCGCCCTGTTCTTTCAGCATGTATTCGTGACACAGACGGTCGAGTTCGCCAGTCGTGACGCCGGCCTTGACGAACGGGGTAATGTAGTCGAGCACTTCGCTTGCGAGTTTGCAGGCGACGCGCATCTGCGCGATATCGTGTTCGTTTTTGAGCGTAATAGCCATGAGTCGGGCCCGAAATGCGATTTATTGCGAGATTATCGCATCATATTCTCGCTGCCGTAGGCTTTTGCGGCGGGGCTGGCGCGTTTTGGTGGATGTTTTTGCGGGCTGCCCGAGGGGCGGCCCAAAGGTCTGCGGGGGGAGATCGGGGACTGGCTGCGGACGCTGCGGGCGTCACGCTTCACCTAATGTTATGCCTCGCTTTACGTTGCGCGTCGCGGCGAGGACGCACTCGCGCTGCGTACCGGTCGCGGCAAAGGGGAGCGACCAGGCAGGTTGAGTCGGTTCATAGGCGCGTGCTATACTGTTTGGCTAAGTCGATCGATGTCCGGTTTTTTGCTCCGTATGAGTGTCTCATAAGGAGCGTTGCGGGCAGAAAGGCTTCTCATAACGCCGTTGCCTGCGTTATGAGGTAGAGGCGGTACAGGCAGCAAACTCGCAAGCCGGTGCACCCAGGGTGTCCGTCGCGTTCCAGCCAAAGAAGAAGGCGGGCGCGGCCGATACAGCAACCGGCTTAAGACCCAACCCTCGCGGAGATTTTCATGGCAGTTACCATGCGTCAAATGCTGGAAGCCGGTGTCCACTTCGGTCACCAAACGCGCTTCTGGAACCCGAAGATGGCCCCCTTCATCTTCGGTCATCGCAACAAGATTCACATCATCAACCTCGAAAAGACGCTGCCGATGTACAACGACGCGCTGAAGTACGCGCGTCAACTGGCAGCGAACCGCGGCACGATCCTGTTCGTCGGCACGAAACGTCAATCGCGCGACACGATCGCTGAAGAAGCGCAACGCGCTGGTATGCCGTTTGTCAACGCACGCTGGCTCGGCGGTATGCTGACCAACTTCAAGACGCTGAAGGTGTCGATCAAGCGCCTGAAGGACATGGAAGCGGCGCTGGAAGCAGGCGAAACCGAACGCATGAGCAAGAAGGAAGCGCTGCTGTTCGAACGCGAAATGGCCAAGCTGGTCAAGTCGATCGGCGGCGTGAAGGACATGGGCGGCATTCCGGACGCAATTTTCGTGGTCGACGTCGGCTACCACAAGATTGCCGTCACCGAAGCGAACAAGCTCGGCATTCCGGTCATCGCAGTGGTCGATACGAACCACTCGCCGGAAGGCATCGACTACGTGATCCCGGGTAACGACGACGCCTCGAAGGCTGTCGCTCTGTACACGGCTGGCGTGGCTGATGCGATCCTCGAAGGCCGTGCGAACGCGGTCAACGAAGTGGTGCAGGCTGCCCGTGGCGACAACGGCGACGAGTTCGTCGAGGTCAACTCGGAAGCGTAAAGCTGCCCCGTGTCCGGCAAAAAAGGGGGCTTTCTACAGGCCCCCTTTTTTTAAGCCGCGACAATGTAATGGGACGTTGCAGGCGGTGCCCAACGCGTTGTCCGTAAAAAATTACGTGGAACGCTGAAACGAATTCTTGCCGCCGGTATCGAAGTGCGGGCGGCGTGTGACAGACGGAACTCAAGGAGCAAATGATGGCGGCAATTACCGCAAGCATGGTTGCAGAACTGCGCGCAAAGACCGACGCGCCGATGATGGAATGCAAGAAGGCGCTCACGGAAGCCGACGGCGACATGGCGCGCGCTGAAGAGCTGCTGCGCGTGAAGCTGGGCAACAAGGCCAGCAAGGCAGCGTCTCGCGTGACGGCTGAAGGCGTGGTCGCATCGTTTATCGGCGGCAACGCGGGTTCGCTGGTCGAGCTGAACTGCGAAACCGACTTCGTTTCGAAGAACGACGACTTCCTCGCTTTCTCGAAGCAGATCGCCGAGCTGGTCGCTACGCAAAACCCGGCTGACGTCGCTGCGCTGTCGGCGCTGCCGCTGGACGGCTCGACGGTCGACGCGGTGCGCCTCGCACTGGTCGGCAAGATCGGCGAAAACCTGTCGATTCGTCGTTTCGTGCGCTTCGACACGGCTAACAAGCTGGCAGCGTACCTGCACGGCACGCGTATCGGCGTGCTGGTCGAGTACACCGGTGCGGACGAGCAGGTCGGCAAGGACGTGGCAATGCACATCGCCGCAATGAAGCCGGTTTCTCTGTCCTCGGACGACGTGCCGGCGGACCTGATCGCCAAGGAACGCAGCATCGCAGAACAGAAGGCCGCCGAATCGGGCAAGCCGGCTGAGATCGTCGCGAAGATGGTCGACGGCAGCGTGCAGAAGTACTTGAAGGAAGTGTCGCTGCTGAACCAGACGTTCGTTAAGAACGACAAGCAGACGATCGAACAGATGCTGAAGGCGGGCAACGCGAGCGTGCAGAAGTTCGCGCTGTTCGTGGTCGGCGAAGGCATCGAGAAGAAGCAGGACGACTTCGCAGCAGAAGTGGCCGCGCAAGTCGCTGCTGCAAAGCAACAATAAGTCTCACCGAAGATTCACGGTAGTACCGTTGGACCCGCGGCGGAGCAAGACTCTGCCGCGGTCGGCAGCGCCGCAAGGCTGCACGCGGGTTGGCCCTCGCAGCGCAGCCGCGGGCGGACCCGCGGGTCCGTCAATTTGGCGGTGCTTGCCCGAATCAGCATTTCACCCCTACATTAGTCCCTTGTTGTTGCCCTGTTCTGCGCGATCTGGATACCCCTATGCCCACTGCCTACAAACGCGTCCTGCTCAAACTCTCCGGTGAAGCTCTGATGGGCGACGATGCCTTTGGCATCAATCGCGCGACCATCGAACGAATGGTGGCGGACGTGGCCGAAGTGGTCCGTCTCGGAACGCAGCTGGCCGTGGTGATCGGCGGCGGCAATATTTTCCGCGGCGTCGCGGGCGGCGCGGCCGGCATGGATCGCGCCACGGCCGACTATATGGGCATGCTGGCCACGATGATGAACGCGCTGGCGCTGCAGGACGCGATGCGCCACGCCGGTATCGAAGCGCGCGTGCAATCGGCGCTGCGCATGGACCAGGTGGTCGAGCCTTACATCCGGCCCCGCGCGATTCGCCAGCTCGAAGAAGGCAAAGTCGTGATTTTCGCCGCCGGCACCGGCAACCCTTTCTTCACGACCGACACGGCCGCCGCACTGCGCGGCTCGGAAATCGGCGCGGAAGTCGTGTTGAAGGCAACCAAGGTGGACGGCGTGTATTCGGCCGATCCCAAGAAAGATCCGAGCGCGACCCGCTACACGACGATCAGCTTCGACGAAGCAATCGGCCGCAATCTGCAGGTGATGGACGCCACGGCTTTCGCGCTGTGCCGCGACCAGAAGCTGCCGATCCGCGTTTTTTCGATCGTCAAGGCGGGCGCGCTCAAGCGCATCGTACAAGGCGAGGACGAAGGCACGCTCGTCCACGTGTAAACTCTCGTTCACATAACGTGGGCTTTGACGCGGGCCCAGGCCGCCGCCTATTGCGCGCGCAGGCCGGCTCGCACCGTTTTGAAGGTTCGGAGGTTTAAAAATGTCTGTGGCTGATATCAGGAAGGGCGCTGAACAAAAAATGCAGCGCTCCATCGACGCGTTCAAGAACGACCTGTCGAAGATCCGCACGGGCCGTGCGCACACCGGTCTGCTCGATCACATCCAGTGCGATTACTACGGTTCGCCCGTGCCGATTTCGCAGGTCGCGAATCTGACGCTGATCGACGCACGCACGATCGGCGTGCAGCCGTGGGAAAAGAAGATGGTTCAGGTCGTCGAAAAGGCGATCCGCGAGTCGGACCTCGGGCTGAACCCGGCCACGCAAGGCGACGTCATCCGCGTGCCGATGCCCGCGCTGACCGAGGAACGTCGTCGCGAACTGACCAAGGTGGTCAAGAGCGAAGCGGAAACGGCCAAGGTCGCGGTTCGCAACCTGCGTCGCGACGCCAACGAGCAGCTGAAGAAGCTCGTGAAAGACAAGGAAATTTCGGAAGACGACGAGCGTCGCGCAGGCGACGACGTTCAGAAGCTGACAGACAAGTTCGTCGCTGAAATCGACAAGCTCGTCGTGACGAAAGAAGCCGAGATCATGACGGTCTGAGATCGGCCGACTCTTGGGAAAGCGCCGGGTGTCCGACGTTTTCCCGGTCCCTCGGAGGCTCGGCTCGAAAGCCGGGCGGGGAGCCACTCAGCACCTTCACGATTTTCACTTCTTCATTTGCAGTCACTGTCCAACGGCCATGACCTATACCAGCTCAACCGTGCGCGTGCCTGATGTCGCCGCGGTGCCGCGACATATCGCGATCATCATGGATGGCAACGGCCGTTGGGCCACCCAGCGGCGCTTGCCGCGCGTGGCGGGCCATACGCGCGGCGTCGACGCGGTGCGTGCAGCCGTCGAGGCGTGCGCCCGGCAAGGCGTCGAATACCTGACGCTGTTCGCCTTCAGTTCCGAAAACTGGCGCCGTCCGAACGAGGAAGTGTCGTTCCTGATGCGCCTGTTCGTCACCGCGCTGGAGCGCGAGATCGGCAAGCTGCACGCGAACGGCATCCGTTTGCGTGTGGTCGGCGATCTGGACCGTTTCGATACGCGCATCCGCGACCTGATCAGGCGCGCGGAAACCAAAACCGCACGCAACACCCGTCTCACGCTGACCATCGCCGCGAATTACGGCGGTCGCTGGGACATCATGCAGGCCACCCGCAAGCTTGCCGAGCAGTCGGCGGCAGCGGGCAAGGCAGTCGAGGTCAACGAGGATTCGTTCGCCGAGCACCTGTCCATGGCTTATGCGCCGGAGCCGGACCTCTTTATCCGCACCGGCGGTGAGCGCCGCGTCAGCAACTTCCTGCTGTGGCAGCTCGCCTACACCGAGTTCTACTTCACCGACACCTTCTGGCCGGATTTCGATGCCGACGCGCTCGGCCACGCGATCGCTTCGTACGCGGAGCGCGAACGCCGTTTCGGCCGCACCAGTGCTCAACTCGAGCCGCAATCGCAAAACGTCGATTCGCTTCCATGCTAAAAACCCGTGTCATCACGGCGATCATCCTGCTGGCTGTGTTCCTGCCGGTCACGCTGTTTGCGCCGGTTGGCGCGTTCGGTGCGCTGATCGCCTTCGTCGTCGTGTTCGCCGCATGGGAGTGGGCACGCCTGCTCAAGCTGGGCGGCGCCGGTCCGGTCATCTACGCGCTGGTGGCGGCGGTCGCGCTGGTCGCCAGCACGCGGCTCGGCACAGGCGTTATGGAGGGCCGCTCGCTCTTCAAGGCCGCGGCGATCTTCTGGGTGATCGTCGGGCCGTTCGTGTTGCTGCGCAAGCCTACGCTCGCGCAGGGGGCATGGCGCATCTTTCTGTTTCTTGCCGGCATTGTGGTATTCGTCGCGTGCTGGCATGCTCTCGTCGCCGCCCGCATGCAGGGCGTGCCCTTCGTGCTGTCGCTGCTGCTATTGGTATGGCTGGCCGATATCGGCGCATACTTCTCCGGAAAAGCGTTCGGAAAACACAAGCTGGCGCCTGCCATCAGTCCGGGTAAGACTTGGGAGGGCGCGATCGGCGGCTGGCTGGTGGTGATGATCGTCGCTGCTGCGGCGGTCTTTTTGCACGCGTTCGAGCCGACCCTGTATTCTGCGTTGCTGGCGCAATGGGGCGCCGCGCGCACACTGCTCGCACTGACCTTGCTGGTGGCCTTCAGCGTGGTGGGCGACCTGTTCGAATCGATGATGAAACGCCAGGCCGGGGTGAAAGATTCAAGCGGCCTGTTGCCGGGCCACGGCGGCGTGCTCGACCGCATCGACGCATTATTGCCGGTGCTGCCGCTTGCCATGCTGCTGCTCGGCTAGAGAAAGAGATATGCAAAAACGTCTGACATTGCTCGGTTCCACGGGCTCGATTGGAGACAGCACGCTCGACGTCGTCGCGCGTCATCCCGAGCGTTTTTCGGTTTATGCGCTCTCCGCGCATCGCAACGGCGACAAGCTCGTCGAGCAATGCCTGCGCTTTAAGCCTGATGTCGCGGTGGTCGGCGACGCCGACACCGCCGCGCGCGTCGCGGTGAAACTGCGCGATGCGGGTAGCAAGACCGAGGTCACCTACGGGCCGCAAGCGCTCGTCGACGTGTCGAAGAGCGACGGTTGCGATACGGTGGTGGCGGCGATCGTCGGCGCAGCCGGTCTCGCACCGGGCCTCGCGGCCGCACGCGCCGGCAAACGCATCCTGCTCGCCAACAAGGAAGCGCTGGTGATGTCCGGCGCGATCTTCATGGACGCGGTGCGCGACAACGGCGCGGTGCTGCTGCCGGTCGACAGCGAACACAACGCGATTTTCCAATGCCTGCCGCGCGAAGCCGCGCTGCATGGCGGCGTCTCCAAGATCATTTTGACCGCATCGGGCGGCCCGTTTCGCACCCGCGAACCGGCCACGCTCGTCGACGTCACGCCGGACGAAGCCTGCAAGCATCCGAACTGGGTCATGGGCCGCAAGATTTCGGTCGACTCCGCGACGATGATGAACAAGGGCCTCGAAGTGATCGAGGCGCACTGGCTGTTCGGTTTGCCGGGTGAGCGTATCGACGTGCTGATTCACCCGCAAAGCGTGATCCACTCGCTGGTTTCGTACGCCGACGGTTCGGTGCTCGCGCAGCTTGGCAACCCAGACATGCGTACGCCGATTGCTCACGCGCTGGCATTCCCGGATCGGGTGGATTCGGGCGTCGCGCAACTCGATCTCGCGGAAATTGCCTCGCTGTCGTTCGAGAAGCCGGATTACACGCGCTTCCCGTGTCTCGCGCTGGCGATGAAGGCGCTGGCCGAAGGCGGCATCGCCAGCGCGGCGCTGAACGCCGCGAACGAAATTGCGGTCGAGGCGTTCCTGTCGCGCCGGATCGGTTTCATGACGATCGCGCAGGTGGTCGACTCGGTACTCAACGCTTTGCCGAGCCGCAGCGCGCACGCGCTCGAAGACGTAATCGAAGCGGATGCCGCCGCGCGTCGCGCCGCTGCTGAATTCATCGCGCGTCTGCCCGACGGCGCCCGTCGTACGGAACGCGCCGTCCAGTGAGGCGCTTATGAATCTGCTGATTGAACTGCTCGCCTTCGCGGTCGCGATCGGCGTACTCGTGGTCGTCCACGAGTATGGTCATTACAGCGTCGCGCGACTATGCGGCGTAAAGGTGCTGCGCTTCTCGATCGGCTTCGGCAAGCCGCTGTTTCAGTGGGTGAGCCCGAAGACGGGCACCGAATGGACCATTGCCGCGCTGCCTCTCGGCGGCTACGTGAAGATGCTCGACGAGCGCGAAACCGGCACCGCGCCGATTCCCGCCGACGAGTTGCCGCATGCGTTCAACCGGCAGTCGGTGTGGCGGCGCTTTGCGATCGTCGCGGCCGGCCCGGTCGCGAACTTCCTGTTGGCCATCGTCCTGTTCGCGCTCGTATTCGCCAGTGGCGTCACCGAGCCCGCGGCGGTGGTCGCGGCGCCCGCGCCAAATACGCCGGCGGCGGTGGCCGGCTTCGAGGGTGGCGAGACCATCGTCGCGGTGCGGGTCGGCACGGCCGACGATTCGGAGCCGGTCCGCTCGTGGTCGGACCTGCGCTGGAAATTGCTCGGTGCGGCATTCGATCAGAAGCACATCGTGCTGAGCGCGAAAGACGCGCACGGCGTTTCCGATTTCCCGCTCGACTTGCGTGGTATCAGCGAGAAAGACGTCGACGATGACTTCATGTCGCGCCTCGGTTTCGAGCCGGGCGGGGGCAAGCTGATGGTGGCCGGCGTGCAGTCGGGCAGCGCGGCGCAGCGAGCGGGCCTCGTCGCGGGAGACCGTTTGCGCGCCATCAACGGCACGCCGACCGACAATGCCACGACTTTCATCGCTTATGTAAAAGCGCACGCCGGCCAGCCGGTCACGTTGCAGGTGGAGCGCGGCGGCCGTGGCGCTCAGGCGGCGGGCAAGCTCGAAGACATCAGCATCGTTCCGCAATCGCAGCGTGATCCAGCGACCGGTCAGCAGATCGGCCGCATCGGCGCGGAACTGGCGACCCAGGTGCCGTCGATCGACGTGCGTTACGGGCCGATCGAGAGTCTGCAACTGGGCGCGCGCCGCACGTGGGATCTCGCGGTCTATTCGGTACGTATGTTCGGCAGGATGATCGTCGGCGAAGCATCGTTGAAAAATCTTTCCGGCCCGGTGACGATCGCGGACTACGCAGGAAAGAGCGCACGTCTGGGTCCTTCTGCATTCCTGTCGTTCCTGGCCCTTGTCAGTATTAGTCTTGGCGTACTGAACCTGCTACCAATTCCGGTATTGGACGGGGGTCATCTGTTATATTATTTGGTTGAAGCTGTGACCGGTAAAGTTGTCTCCGATCGCTGGCAACTCGTTTTTCAGAGGGCGGGTCTCGCCTGCATCGTCGCATTGTCGGCGATCGCGCTGTTCAACGATCTGGCTCGTTTAATCCATTTTTAAAGTGTCGGCGGCGTTCACGATGGCGACCGCCTGACCTGATGCAGCTATATACACTGGGGAAGCACGTTGTTTAAACCTCATCGCTTTGTTCCAAAAACGGTTATAGCCGCGGCTTTTGCCGCGCATGGGCTGGTTGCTCACGCAACGTCGCCCTTCGTGGTGCAAGACATCCGCATTGAGGGATTGCAACGCGTCGAACCCGGTACCGTGTTCGCGTATCTGCCCATCAAGCAAGGCGACACGTTTAGCGACGACAAGGCGTCCGAAGCGATTCGCGCGCTGTACGCCACGGGCTTCTTCAACGACGTCAAGATCGCGACCGAAGGCAATGTCGTCATCGTGCAGGTGCTGGAACGTCCGGCCATCGGCACGATCGACTTCGCCGGCATTCATGAATTCGACAAGGAAAACCTGACCAAGGCGCTGCGCGCGGTCGGCTTGTCGCAAGGCCGTTATTACGACAAGGCGCTGGTCGATCGCGCCGAGCAGGAGCTCAAGCGCCAGTATCTGACGCGCGGTTATTACGCCGCTGAAGTGACCACCACGGTGACGCCGATTGACCGCAATCGCGTGTCGGTGCTCTTCTCGGTCGCCGAAGGTCCGAGCGCGAAGATCCGCCAGATCAACTTCATCGGCAACAAGGCGTTCAGCACGGGTACGCTGCGCGACGAAATGCAGCTGTCCACGCCGAACTGGTTCTCGTGGTACACGAAGAACGACCTTTACGCGAAAGACAAGCTCACCGGCGACCTCGAAAACGTCCGCTCGTATTACCTGAATCGCGGCTATCTCGAGTTCAACATCGAGTCGACCCAGGTGTCGATCACGCCGGACAAGAAGGACATGTATCTGACGGTCACGCTTCACGAAGGCGAGCCGTACACGATTTCCAACATCAAGCTGGCCGGCAATCTGCTCGATCGCGAAGCGGAGCTGACCAGGCTGATCAAGATCAAACCGGGCGACCGTTTCTCGGCTGAAAAGCTGCAGGCCACCACGAAGGCGATCGTCGACAAGCTCGGCGAATACGGTTACGCGTTCGCGACCGTCAATGCGCAGCCGCAGATCGATCAGACCAACCACAAGGTCGACCTGACGCTGCAGGTGGACCCGAGCCGCCGCGTCTACGTGCGCCGCATCAACGTGGTCGGCAACACGCGCACCCGCGACGAAGTGGTGCGCCGTGAAATGCGCCAGCTCGAAAGCTCGTGGTTCGATTCGAACCGCCTCGCGCTGTCGAAGGACCGGATCAACCGTCTGGGCTACTTCACCGACGTCGACGTGACCACGGTGCCGGTCGAAGGCACGCCGGACCAGGTCGATGTGGACGTCAAGGTGGCCGAAAAGCCGACCGGCGCGATTACGCTGGGCGCGGGTTTCTCGTCGACCGACAAGGTGGTGTTGTCGGCCGGTGTGTCGCAGGACAACGTGTTCGGTTCGGGCACGAGTCTCGCGGTGAACGTCAATACCGCCAAGACGTACCGCACGTTGACGGTCACGCAGGTCGATCCGTATTTCACGGTCGACGGCATCAAGCGTATTACCGACGTCTACTACCGCACGTACCAGCCGCTGTACTACTCGACGGATTCGAGCTTCAAGATCGTCACGATCGGTGGCGACCTGAAGTTCGGCATTCCGTTCTCCGAAGTCGACACGGTGTATTTCGGCGCGGGTCTCGAGCAGAACCAGTTGGACATCGACTCGAACACGCCGCAAAGCTACATCGACTACGTGCATGAGTTCGGCCGCGTGTCGAACAACGTGCCGATCACGGTGGGCTGGTCGCGCGACGCGCGTGACAGCGCACTGGTGCCGAGCCGCGGTTACTTCACGCAGGCGAACGCTGAATACGGCACGCCGATCGGCGGCACGCAGTATTACAAGGCCGACATCAACGCGCAGTACTATTATTCGTTCGCGCGCGGGTTCGTGCTGGGCTTCAACTTCCAGGGCGGCTACGGTAACGGCCTGGGCGGCAAGCCTTATCCGATTTTCAAGAACTACTACGCGGGCGGTATCGGTTCCGTGCGGGGCTACGAGCCGAGCTCGCTGGGACCGCGCGACGCGAAGACGGGCGACCCGATCGGCGGCTCGAAGCTGCTGGTGGGTAACGTCGAATTGACGTTCCCGCTGCCGGGTACGGGTTACGACCGCACGCTGCGTGTGTTCACCTTCCTCGACGCCGGTAACGTCTGGGGCACGGAAGGCAACAGCGTCGGCGCGAACGGCCTGCGTTACGGCTACGGTGTCGGTCTCGCGTGGATTTCGCCGATCGGCCCGCTCAAGCTCAGCTTGGGCTTCCCGCTGACGAAGCACACCGGCGACCAGTATCAGAAATTCCAGTTCCAGATCGGGACGGCGTTCTGATCACGGCCGCAGGCTGCCAGCCAAACTACAGTATCGAGAGGATGACTTTGCTAACCGGTATGTTTTCGAAACGTGTAGCGTGCGCAATGGCGCTGGCAATGACCTTGGGCGTCGGAGTAGCGCACGCGCAGGAGGCGAAGATCGCCGCGGTGAATTCCGACCGCATCCTGCGCGAATCGGCGGCGGCGAAAGCTGCCCAGGTCAAGCTCGAAGCCGAATTCGCAAAGCGTGACAAGGATCTCGCCGACATGGCGCAGAAGCTGAAGTCGATGTCGGATTCGCTCGACAAGAACGGCGCGTCGATGTCGGCCGCCGATCGTGCGCAGAAGCAGCGCGATCTGTCGCAACTGGACACAGACTTCCAGCGCAAGCAACGCGAATTCCGCGAAGATCTGAATCAGCGCCGCAACGAGGAACTGGCGGCGGTGCTCGACCGCGCCAACAAGGTCATCAAGCAGATCGCCGAGGCGCAGCACTACGATCTGATCGTGCAGGAAGCGGTGTACGTGAGCCCGCGCATCGACATCACCGATCAGGTGCTCAAGGCGCTGGCGGCGTCGGGCAACTGAGGGAGGCCGGAGGGCATGGCAGGCCCACACCGGCACGCCGCCGCGCGCGGACGCAATAACAGGTTGGATTGAACAGCAGGAGACAGGACAGGCATGGCTTTTACGCTCGAGGACATCGTCCAGCGGTTCGGCGGTACGGTAGTCGGAAACGGTTCGCAGCGCGTCGGCAGTCTGGCGCCGCTCGACCAGGCAGACCCGAACCAACTGGCGTTCCTCGCCAATCCGAAGTACCTGTCGCAGGTAGAAACCACCCGCGCGGGCGCGGTGTTGATCAACGCCGACGACCTCGCGAAGCTGGCTTCGCGTGAGGGCCGTAACTTCATCGTCACGCCGAACCCGTACGCTTATTTTGCGCGCGTCGCGCAGACCTTCATCGACCTCGCCGCGCCGAAGGCTGCACCTGGCGTGCATCCGAGCGCCACCATCGATCCGTCGGCGCAAGTGGCAGCGAGCGCGGTGGTCGGGCCGCACGTCACGGTGGAAGCGGGCGCCGTCATCGGCGAGAACGTCCGGCTGGACGCCAATGTCGTGATCGGCCGGGGCACGCGCATTGGCGCGGACTCTCATCTGTATCCTAATGTCGCCGTGTATCACGGCTGCAAGCTCGGCGAGCGCGTGATCGTGCACGCGGGCGCGGTGATCGGCTCGGACGGTTTCGGCTTTGCGCCGGATTTCGTCGGCGAGGGCGACGCGCGTACCGGCAGCTGGGTCAAGATTCCGCAGGTCGGCGGCGTGTCGATCGCGGCGGACGTCGAAATCGGCGCGAACACCACGATCGACCGTGGCGCAATGGCCGATACGATCATCGAAGAGTGCGTGAAGATCGACAACCTCGTGCAGATCGGCCACAACTGCAAGGTCGGCGCGTACACGGTGATCGCCGGTTGCGCGGGCATCGCGGGCAGCACGACGATCGGCCGTCATTGCATGATCGGCGGGGCAGTCGGCATTGCCGGGCACGTCACGCTGGCCGATTATGTGATCGTCACGGCGAAGTCAGGGGTGTCGAAGTCGCTCCTGAAGCCCGGTATGTACACTAGCGCGTTCCCGGCCGTGAACCATGCGGACTGGAACAAAAGCGCGGCCCTGCTGCGCAATATCGACAAACTACGCGATCGTATCCGGGCGCTCGAAAGCGCCGCAGCCGACGGCTCGGGCAACGCGGAGCCCCATGCGGCGGGCAACGCGGCAAGCAATTCCGCAGGCGAGAAGGCTTGAGATAGGCCTTCGGATATCAAGGCGGTTCGTCGGCATCGCGTAAGCTTGCCGGCACCGCGTAAAATAGCGGGCAAGCATCAAGAAGCAAAGTCGGTTGCCGTGACCGGGTGGCGCGGCCGCCGGATCACGGCGGGCGCCTGCAGCACGCGTTTTCAACCCACCTGCACCAGCATCCGCAGTCATCATCGCGCAGTCAATGCGTGAGCAGAAACACCATGAGCACCGAAAAAATCAATCTCGACATTCATAAGATTCTCACGCTGCTGCCCCATCGTTACCCGATCCTGCTGGTCGATCGGGTGCTCGAACTCGAGCCGCACAAGTGCATCAAAGCGTTGAAGAACGTGTCGATCAACGAGCCGTATTTCCAGGGGCACTTCCCGACCCGCCCGGTGATGCCCGGCGTGCTGATTCTCGAAGCGCTCGCGCAAACCGCGGCTTTGCTGACGTTTTCGGAAGAGCCGAGCGATCCGTCAAACACGCTCTATCTGTTCGTGGGTATCGACAATGCGCGTTTCAAGCGCGTGGTGGAGCCGGGCGATCAGCTGATCCTGAACTGCACGTTCGAGCGTCATATGCGCGGCATCTGGAAGTTCAAGGCGCGTGCCGAAGTGGATGGCGTCGTGGCGGCGGAAGCCGACCTGATGTGCGCGGTGCGGCACACGGACAAAGACGCTTAAGCGAGCGTCAAGGCAATCAGGGAGCGGGCGGCGGTCGTTTTGACAGCGGCGCAGCCGGTCCCGCCAGAAGCCCATCCAGACAACGCAACAGAATCAGAAGCGAGGACGCATGAGCAGGATTCATCCCACTGCGATCGTCGAACCGGGCGCACAACTCGACGAATCGGTCGAAGTCGGTCCGTACGCGGTAATCGGCGCACACGTGACGATCGGTGCACGGAGCACGGTCGGTTCGCATAGCGTGATTGAAGGCTACACCACGATCGGCGAAGACAACCGGATCGGCCACTACGCATCGGTCGGCGGCCGTCCGCAGGACATGAAGTACAAGGACGAGCCGACCCGGCTCGTGATCGGCAACCGCAACACGATCCGCGAATTCACGACGATCCACACCGGCACGACGCAGGACGCTGGCGTCACCACGCTAGGCGACGACAACTGGATCATGGCCTACGTGCACATCGGGCACGACTGCCACGTCGGCAGCAACGTCATTCTGTCGAGCAACGCGCAGATGGCGGGCCACGTGACGATCGGCGACCACGCGATTATCGGCGGCATGTCGGGCGTGCATCAGTTCGTGCGCATCGGCGCGCATTCGATGCTGGGCGGCGCCTCGGCGCTCGTGCAGGACATCCCGCCGTTCGTGATCGCAGCCGGCAACAAGGCCGAGCCGCACGGCATCAACGTCGAAGGCCTGCGCCGCCGCGGCTTCTCGCCGGATGCGATTTCGGCGCTGCGCACGGCGTATCGCGTGCTGTACAAGAACGGTCTGTCGCTGGAAGAGGCGAAGGTGCAATTGCGCGAACTCGCGTCCGCCGGCGGTGATGGCGATGCACCGGTGCAGACGCTGCTCGCGTTCGTCGAAGCGTCGCAACGCGGCATCATCCGCTAACCGATGGCATTACAACCCAGTCCGCTACGCGTCGCGATGGTGGCCGGCGAGCCGTCCGGCGATCTGCTGGCGGCGTCGCTGCTGGACGGCCTCGCGAGCCGTCTGCCCGTCGGCACCCAATACTATGGGATCGGCGGTCCGCGCATGATCGCCACGGGTTTCGACGCCCACTGGCCGATGGAGAAGCTCACGGTGCGCGGCTATGTCGAAGCGTTGCGGCACATCCCCGAGATTCTCGGCATTCGCAACGAGCTCAAGCGCCAGCTGCTGGCCGAGCCGCCGTCGGTGTTCGTCGGCGTGGATGCGCCCGATTTCAATTTCGGGCTCGAGCACGCGCTGCGCGACGCGGGCATTCCGACTATTCACTTCGTCTGTCCGTCCATCTGGGCGTGGCGCGGCGGGCGCATCAAGAAGATCGCCAAAGCGGTCGATCACATGCTGTGCGTGTTCCCGTTCGAAACGGCGCTGCTGGAAAAGGCGGGCGTCGCGGCCTCGTACGTGGGTCATCCGCTCGCCGACGAGATTCCGCTCGAACCCGACACACTCGGCGCTCGCCGTGCGCTCGGTCTCGCGGAAAGCGGGCCCATCATCGCGGTGCTGCCGGGTAGCCGGCGCTCGGAAATCGATCTGATCGGCCCGACGTTTTTCGCCGCAATGGAGATGATGCAGCACCAGGAGCCCGCTCTGCGTTTCGTGATGCCGGCGGCCACGCCGGCCTTGCGCGACATGCTGCGGCCGCTGGTCGACGCGCATCCGGGGCTCGCGCTGACGATTACCGACGGCCAGTCGCAACTCGCGATGACCGCCGCCGACGCGATCCTCGTGAAGAGCGGCACCGTGACGCTCGAAGCCGCGCTGCTGAAAAAGCCGATGGTCATTTCGTACAAGGTGCCCTGGTTGACCGGTCAGATCATGCGGCGGCAGGGCTATCTGCCGTACGTCGGCCTGCCGAACATTCTGGCTGGACGCTTCGTGGTGCCGGAAATCCTGCAGCATTTCGCGACGCCGCAGGCGCTCGCCGAAGCCACGCTGAAACAGTTGCGCGACGAAGCCAACCGGCGCACGCTGACGGAAATCTTCACGGAGATGCATCACGTGCTGAAGCAGAACACTGCGCAGCGTGCGGCGGAAGTCGTGGCGAGCGTCATCGAAAAGCGCACGGGGCGGCTGTGACCATCACACGCGCACCCCGCCGCAAGGCTGTGGCCGTCGCTGGAACGGCCGCGCAGGCTGGCCTGAACTTCGAGACGGCGCAAGACATCGTCTGCGGCGTCGACGAAGCGGGGCGCGGTCCGCTGGCCGGGCCCGTCGTCGCGGCTGCGGTGATTTTCGATCCGGCCAGGCCGATGATTCGCGGGCTCGACGATTCGAAGGTGCTCAGCGCCAAAAAGCGTGACGAGCTGTACGACAAGATTGTCGACCGCGCGCTCGCGTACTGCATCGCGTCCGCGACGGTCGAAGAAATCGACTCGCTGAACATCCTGCACGCCACGATGCTGGCGATGAAGCGCGCCGTGGAGGGCCTGTCGGTCGTGCCCACGCTCGTCAAGGTCGATGGCAATCGCTGTCCTACGCTAAGCATTCGCAGCGAAGCGGTGATCGGCGGCGATGCGCTCGTGAAGAGCATTTCAGCGGCGTCGATTCTCGCGAAGGTCACGCGCGACCGGATGCTGCTCGAACTGCATCAGCGCCATCCCGTGTACGGTTTCAATGCGCATGCCGGCTATGGCACGCCGCAGCACCTCGCGGCGCTGCGCGAGCATGGGCCGTGCGAGCACCATCGGCGCTCGTTCGCGCCGGTGCGCGAAGCGCATCTGCGATTCGGCACGGCCGTGCCGTTGCCGGCGGCGGACGTCGTCATCGTGCCGGCCACGCTGGGCGACGCGATGCTCGACGACGACGCCTTCGGCGAACGCATCGGCATCTGAACATCCTCCAGGCGACGCGCGCTCTCAAGCGCGCCGCTCGCTCTTCTCCCATTCTCACCGTCTTCGCTGCCTGTGAAAGCCATCACCTCGCGGGACAATCCGCTCTACAAACGCCTGAAAGCATTGGCCGGCTCGACGCATCAACAGCGCCGCAGCGGCCACGCGCTGCTCGAAGGATTCCATCTCGCGAGCGCGTATCTCGACGTCGCCGGGCAGCCAGAAATGTGCGTCGTCACCGATGGCGCGCTGCGTCACGACGAAGCGCAGGCGATCGTGTCGCGCATCGAGGATCATCGCATTGTGACGTTGCCGGACGCGCTGTTCGGACAGTTGTCGAATGTTGTGCACGGTGTCGGGATTCTGCTGCTGGTCGAGAAGTTCGCTACGCCGCTGCCCGAGACGGTCCGACAAACCTGCCTCGTGCTCGACGGCGTGCAGGACGCGGGCAACGTCGGTTCGATTCTGCGCAGCGCGGCTGCGGCCGGAATTCAGCACGTGTTCTGCGCGCCGGGGACAGCTTACGCGTGGTCGTCGAAGGTGCTGCGCTCGGGCATGGGCGCGCACTTCCTGCTGCAGATTCATGAGGATGTCGACGCGCAGGCGTTGATCGAGCGCCTGGCGGTGCCGATCGTCATCACCGATTCGCACGGCGCCGAGGCGATTTACGATTGCGATCTGAGCGGGCCGCTCGCGTGGGTGTTCGGCAACGAAGGCGCGGGCGTGTCGCAGCTCTGGCGCGATGCGGTTTCGCTGCGGGTGACGATTCCGCAGCCGGGCGGGATGGAGTCGCTGAACGTGGCGGCTGCGGCAGCTGTCTGTGTGTTCGAGCAATGTCGTCAGCAGCGGGGGCGGGTTTGACCGCAAAGATTCGCGGCGCACTGTGCCGCGAGGTGTTTCGCAGCGCTGCTTGCACATGCCACGACGCAACGCTACGTCGTGTAGCCCTCGCTTAAGCGGCTGCGCGCCACACGCAACACCGCCCCGCGTCATGTCATTTGCAATCTCAGGCCGCCCTCAATAGGCCGGCCGGTCCAGCTTGATCTCCTGCAGGATCGTCGTCGCGATCTCTTCGATCGACTTGTGCGTCGACGACAGCCACTTGATCCCCTCACGCCGCATCATCGTTTCAGCTTCATTGATTTCGTAGCGGCAATTCTCGGGCGCCGCATACTTGCTGCCCGGTCGACGCTCGTTGCGGATTTCCGATAGACGCTGCGGATCGATCGACAAACCAAACATCTTCTGCCGATGTGCTAGCAGCGGCGTCGGCAGTTTGCCGCGCTCGAAGTCTTCCGGAATCAATGGATAGTTGGCTGCCTTCACGCCGTACTGCATCGCCAGATAAAGGCTCGTCGGCGTTTTGCCGCTGCGTGACACGCCGACCAGGATTACGTCGGCGTCGGCGAGATTGCGGTTCGACTGGCCGTCGTCGTGGGCGAGCGAGAAGTTGATCGCCTCGATCCGGTTCTTGTACTCCTCGGTGTCCGCGTTCTGGTGGCCGCGGCCCATCGCGTGACTCGACTTCAGCTCCAGTTCCTGTTCGAGCGGCTCGACGAAGGTCTGAAACATGTCCAGCACGAGCGCATTCGAGCCTTTGACGATCTGATTCGACGCGCTGTCCACCAGCGTGGTGAAGACGATCGGACGGCGACCGTCCTGCACGATCGCCTCGTTGATCTTTTCGAGCGTCGCATAGGCTTTCTCCGTCGAGTCGACGAAGGGCACGCGGACCAGACGGAATTTCTGGTCGAACTGGGACAGGATTGAATGCGCGAAGGTTTCGGCAGTAATCCCGGTACCGTCGGAGACGATGAATACGGTGGGCGGCATCAGTGGAACTAGGAACGTGAGCGGCAAACGCGCTCGAATCAAACATCGCTGCGGTGAGCACGCCGCCCGGCGACCAACCGCCGAGACAGCGGCGTCGAGGCAGCGCGCCGTGGGCACCACAACCGCGCCTGGATGGCAGAGGAGCCTCGTCAAAGCCCGTCGGGCGTCCGGGGCGCGTTTCGAGGCGCAATTCTCGTCCGACTGCCACATTTCAGGAGTCGGCACGGTAGAATAGCGGCAACCTGTTGGATAAGCAATTGCAGGCGATTGGCATCTAACTCGCTGCGAACGGCCGCTCAACGCGGCGCTTTCGGTCGGTAACTGATGCTCTATGGGCTGGATTGGCCGGTAAATTCGGCGATTCGCTCCTTTCGTCGCGCTTCGGGCATTGAGGCTGCGGGTGGCCTTTACCGCGATTGTTTCTCCAACAGGTTGTGCAAGACACGGGCTCACGCTCCCAATGGGCGTTCCGTGTTCAAGCCCACTTGCACAGCCGTGAATTTCTTTCACACTTAGGGGCTTGTATGACTAACGCAGTTACCGTCGCAAAGGATAAGGCGTATGTAGTTCCGTTCGAGCAGTTGCGGATGACCGACGTGGAAATCGTCGGTGGCAAGAACGCGTCGTTGGGCGAGATGATCAGTCAGCTCGCTGAAGCCGGCGTGCGAGTGCCGACCGGTTTCGCCACCACGGCGCTGGCTTTCCGCGACTTCCTGCATCACAACAATCTGACCGAACGCATCGCCAAACGTCTCGAAACGCTCGACGTCGACGACGTGAAGGCGCTCGCGGAAGCGGGCAAGGAAATCCGTCAATGGATCGTCGACGCGCCGATGCAGCCGCAACTCGAGGCCGACATCCGTGCCGGCTTCGACACGCTGCAGAACAGCTCGCCTGAAGAGCTGTCGTTTGCCGTGCGTTCGTCGGCGACGGCTGAAGACTTGCCGGACGCGTCCTTCGCGGGTCAGCAGGAAAGCTACCTCAACGTGGTCGGCATCGACGACGTGCTTGATCGCATGAAGCACGTGTTCGCGTCGCTGTATAACGACCGCGCTATCTCCTATCGCGTCCACAAAGGCTTCACGCATGCTGAAGTCGCGTTGTCGGCGGGCGTGCAGCGCATGGTGCGCTCGGATGTCGGCGCGGCAGGCGTGATGTTCACGCTGGACACCGAATCGGGCTTCAAGGACGCCGTGTTCATCACGTCGAGCTACGGTCTCGGCGAAACCGTCGTACAAGGCGCGGTGAATCCGGACGAGTTTTACGTCTTCAAGACCACGCTCGCGCAGGGCAAGTATCCGATCATCCGCCGCTCGATCGGCTCGAAGCTGATCAAGATGGAATTCACGAAGCCCGGCGAGCAGGGCCGTGTGAAGACCGTCGACGTTCCGCACGAGCAGCGCAACCGCTTCTCGATCACCGACGAAGACGTGATCGAACTGGCGAAATACGCGGTCATCATCGAGAAGCACTACGAGCGTCCGATGGACATCGAGTGGGGCAAGGACGGCCGCGACGGCAAGATCTTCATTCTGCAGGCGCGTCCGGAAACGGTGAAGAGCCAGGCATCGGGCAAGGCCGAGCAGCGCTTCAAGCTGAAGGGTCAGTCGAACGTGCTGGCCACCGGCCGCGCGATCGGCCAGAAAATCGGCGCGGGGCCGGTGCGCGTGATTCATGATCCGTCGGAAATGGACCGTGTGCAGCCGGGCGACGTGCTGGTCGCCGACATGACCGACCCGAACTGGGAGCCGGTGATGAAGCGCGCGTCGGCGATCGTCACGAATCGCGGCGGCCGCACCTGCCACGCGGCGATCATCGCGCGTGAGCTGGGCGTGCCGGCGGTGGTCGGCTGCGGCGACGCAACCGACGTACTGAAGGAAGGCGCGCTGGTCACCGTGTCGTGCGCGGAAGGCGACGAAGGCAAGATCTACGACGGTCTGCTCGAAACCGAAATCACCGAAGTGCAGCGCGGCGAACTGCCGCCGATTCCGGTGAAAATCATGATGAACGTCGGCAACCCGCAACTCGCGTTCGACTTCTCGCAACTGCCGAACGCAGGCGTGGGTCTCGCGCGGCTCGAGTTCATCATCAACAACAACATCGGCGTTCACCCGAAGGCGATTCTCGAGTACCCGAACATCGATCAGGACCTGAAGAAGGCGGTCGAGAGCGTCGCTCGCGGTCATGCATCGCCGCGCGCGTTCTACGTCGACAAGCTGACCGAAGGGATCGCGACGATCGCCGCGGCGTTTTATCCGAAGCCCGTGATCGTGCGTCTGTCGGACTTCAAGTCGAACGAGTACAAGAAGCTGATCGGCGGCTCGCGTTACGAGCCGGACGAAGAAAACCCGATGCTGGGTTTCCGTGGCGCGTCGCGCTACATCGCCGAAGATTTCGCCGAAGCATTCCAGATGGAATGCATCGCGCTGAAGCGGGTGCGTGAAGAGATGGGCCTCGACAACGTCGAGATCATGGTGCCGTTCGTGCGTACGTTGAAGCAGGCGGAGCGCGTGGTCGGGCTGCTGGAGAAGTTCGGCCTGAAGCGCGGCGAGAAGGGCCTGCGCCTGATCATGATGTGCGAAGTGCCGTCGAACGCGATCCTCGCCGAGGAATTCCTGCAATTCTTCGACGGCTTCTCGATCGGTTCGAACGACCTGACGCAGCTCACACTCGGCCTCGACCGCGACTCCGGCATGGAACTGCTGGCGGTCGACTTCGACGAACGCGATCCGGCGGTCAAGTTCATGCTCAAGCGTGCAATCGAAACCTGCCTGCGTCTGAACAAGTACGTCGGTATCTGCGGCCAGGGCCCGTCGGATCATCCGGACTTCGCGCAATGGTTGACGGACGAAGGCATCGCGTCGATCTCGCTGAACCCGGACACGATCATCGAGACGTGGCAGCAACTGGCGAAGTCGGCGAGCAAATAAAGCGTGCGGCATGCCGCTTGAGGGTGAAGAACCCAGGCGGCAGCGTGCATAACGTGAGAGGCGGTCCGTCAAGCGTGAGTTGAAGCGCACCGCATCGCCCGTTAATACGCAGGCGCTTCGTGCTATAAACACCCCGGTAGATCCGGGGTGTTTTGTTTTGCGGAGGTCGACGTGGTGCCAGGTGGATTGTTCTGGTGGATCGGGGCGGGCGTGCTGGTCGTGCTGGAGTTGACGAGCGGCACCTTCTATCTGTTGATGATCGCGTTGGGCTTCGTCGCGGCGGCGCTTGCGCACATTGCCGGCGCCGCTGCCGATGTGCAGTTCGCAGTGGCCGCCGTGGTTGCGCTGGCGGCGGTCGTGCTGCTCAGGCGCTCGCGCTTTGGCCGTCGCAAGCGCGCGCACGCGTCGCGCAATCCGGACGTCAATCTCGACATCGGTCAGACGCTGAGCGTGCCGGCGTGGCACGAGCGCCGGGCGCGCGCGACTTATCGCGGCGCGGCGTGGGATGTCGAACTGGCTGCTGGCGAGCCTGAAGATGCGCAGGTCTACGAAATCACGGAATTGCGCGGTAGTTGTCTGATCGTCGTGGCGAGCCGGCAGCCGAAGACCAACGCAAGCACGGTCTGAGTGTCTGGCGGGCTTGCGGTCTGCGCTTGCATCCGCGTTTGCGTCAAACACGCACAACTATTCGAACCAGAAGGACCGGAGAACCAATATGGATTCAACCATCGTCGGGGCCGTGCTGCTGATTATCGTCATCGTGCTCGCGGCACAGACCATCAAGATCGTGCCCCAGCAGCACGCGTGGGTGCTGGAGCGTCTTGGCCGTTATCACAGTACGCTGACGCCGGGCTTGAGCTTCGCTTTTCCGTTCGTCGACCGGATCGCGTACAAACACATTCTCAAGGAAATTCCGCTCGAAGTGCCGAGCCAGGTCTGTATCACGCGCGACAACACGCAGTTGCAGGTGGACGGCGTGCTGTACTTCCAGGTCACCGATCCAATGAAGGCGTCGTACGGATCGAGCAACTTCGTCTTCGCGATCACGCAGCTGTCGCAGACCACGCTGCGCTCGGTGATCGGCAAGCTGGAGCTCGACAAGACTTTCGAGGAGCGCGATTTCATCAACCACAGCATCGTCTCGTCGCTCGATGAGGCGGCGTCGAACTGGGGCGTGAAGGTGCTGCGCTACGAGATCAAGGATCTGACGCCGCCCAAGGAAATCCTGCACGCGATGCAGGCGCAGATCACCGCGGAGCGCGAGAAGCGCGCGCTGATCGCGGCGTCCGAAGGGCGCAAGCAGGAACAGATCAATATCGCGTCGGGCGGCCGTGAAGCGGCGATCCAGAAGTCCGAGGGCGAGCGGCAAGCGGCGATCAACCAGGCGCAGGGCCAGGCGTCGGCGATTCTGGCGGTGGCCGAGGCCAACGCGCAGGCGATCCAGAAGATCGCGGCCGCGATCCAGTCGACCGGCGGCATGGAAGCGGTGAATCTGAAGGTGGCCGAACAGTACGTGAACGCGTTCGGCAATCTGGCGAAGCAGGGCACCACGCTGATCGTGCCGGGCAATCTCGCGGATATGAGTTCGATGATCGCGTCGGCCTTGACAATCGTGAGCAAAGGCAAGGACAAGGGCGTGACCGAGGCGCGGTGAGCCACGCGGTGCGCGGATTTGTCCGCCGCGAAAAACAGATGGCCCGCAGATCGTGCGGGCTATTTTTCATTGAGTGCCTAACGCTTGCCGCGTGGTGGGACGCGGAAACGTGTCTTCGATCAGCTCGGCGAGCGCATCAACCGCGCCTTCTCGCGTTCCCAATCGCGCTTCTTCTCGGTTTCGCGCTTGTCGTGCTGCTTCTTGCCCTTGGCGAGGCCGATCTCGCATTTGACGCGGCCGCCCTTGTAGTGGAAGTTCAGCGGCACGAGCGTGTAGCCGCGCTGCTCGACCTTGCCGATCAGTTTGCTGATCTCCTCGCTATGCAGCAGCAGCTTGCGCGTGCGGACCGGGTCGGGGTTGATATGGGTCGAGGCTTCGGGCAGCGGGCTGATGTGCGTGCCGATCAGGAACAGTTCGTTATTCTTGATAACGACGTAACCTTCCTTGATCTGGCCGCGCCCGGCGCGCAGCGCCTTGACCTCCCATCCTTCGAGCACGAGCCCTGCTTCATAGCGTTCTTCGACCGAGTAGTCGTAGAAGGCTTTTCTGTTGTCGATGATGCTCATGAATGGAAAGTGCCCAACTCGTTTAAAATCACGATTTTAGCAAAGCGGGGCAAGGAAAGCCCGCGGCGCTTTTCAACCCGCTTGTCCACCCTTGCCACGCGCTGTTCAATTTATGGCAGATGTCCAGAAAACCGTGTTGATCCGCCATTCGGCGGAACAGATGTTCGACCTCGTTACCGACGTCGCCGATTACCCCAACTTCCTGCCCTGGTGCGGGGGTGTCGAAATCCGCCACCGGGACGAAACCAGCATGGAGGCGAAGATCGACATCAACTTCAAGGGCATCAAGCAGCACTTCGCCACGCGCAACAGCATGGAACGGCCTACGCGCATCGATATGGAGTTCGCGGACGGCCCGTTTCGCAAGTTCACCGGTTTCTGGCGTTTCACGCCGCTGCGCGCGGATGCCTGCAAGATCGAATTCGCGCTGCACTACGAATTTACCAACATCATTCTCGAGAAGATCATTGGGCCGGTGTTCAATCACATCGCCAACACGTTCGTCGAGTCATTCGTGAAGCGCGCCGACCAGCGCTACGGTAAGGCATGAGCGCGCGCCTGTCGATCGAAGTGTGCTATGCGTCGCCCGGCGGGCAGGCGCTGATCGCCGTGGACTTGCCCGAGGGCGCCACGCTGCAACAGGCGCTCGACGCGAGCGGCATCCTGCAGCGCTTTCCGGGTATCGATCTGAACACGCAGAAGGTGGGTGTGTTCGGCAAGCTCAAGCCGCTCGATACGGTGCTTGCCGATCATGACCGGGTCGAGATCTATCGTCCGCTGCTGGTCGATCCGAAGCTGTCGCGCCAACGCCGCGTCGAGAAGACCCGCAAGGCAGGCTCGATCGAAGGGCGCCGTTGGCAGAATCGGGATTCGCGTTAGGCGGCGCGCGCCGTGCGTTGAAGTGGCGCGGCGGGTTCGCGCCAAAACGTTGCCAACCGTTGTGTCGTCATCAAGGCGCCGAAACCTGCGCCTTCTTCTTGATGGGCGCGAGCCCCGACGAATCATCGTCCGCATGCTGGCGCACCGACCAGCACACCCCCGCCACCAGCAGCAGGATCGCGGCGAGTTCCAGTGGACGCGGCAGGCGCTGGTCGTACATGAACGCGTAGAACAGTGCGAAGAGCGTCTCGAACACGATCATCTGACCGGACAGCGTCAACGGCAACCGCTTCGACGCGGCATTCCACAGCCCGTTGCCGAGCCACGACGCGCCGATCGCGAGGCCAAGGTTCAGCATCCAGAACGTGTGCCAGCGCGCGTCGGCCAGTTCGCCTTGCGGGCCGCCCGACGGCAGCACCGCGATCACGAGCCATAGCGCCGCGCCGAGCGCGCCCGTCACCACACCCCACAGCACGGACCATTCATTGCCGGTGAAATGCGTCTGGCGCTGCAGATAGCGGGCGTTTTCGACCGCGAACCACGTCCAGCAGGCCAGTGCCCCGACCGCACAGGCGACCCCGAGAAGCTTCGTGGCGACGCTCACCGGCGCGCTGTCCGCTACCGTGAACACGTCGACGTTGATGCAGACGATGCCCGCCATCACCACCGCCAACGGCCACGCGAGGCGAGCGAGCGGCACTGCGCCGTTATCGCGCCGCCCGAGCAGTGTGACCGTGACCGGCAGCACGCCGACGATCAGCGACGCGGGTGCGATGCCGATCAGATGCACGGCCGCCGTCAGCAGCAGGTAATAGATGAGATTGCCGGCCAGCGCCAGTTTCACCAGCGCGCCGAGATCCTCGCGTGTCAGCCGTTTGACGAGCGAGCGCGCCATCGGCAGCGCGGCGGCCAGCGAGACGATGCCGTACATCGTGTAGCGCCCCGCGCTCAGCAGCAGCGGCGAAAAGTCGGGCAGCACGCGCGGCACCAGAAAAACCATGCCCCATAAGGCCCCGGCCATTACCCCATATGCCACACCGCGTTGCATCGACCGCCCCTGCAAGAAAACTGGAATGGCCCGCAGGATAGCCGTTCCTCGGGCTAAGCGTCTTGTTCGATTCTGCATTCGGGCGGTTTTTGGGCGGTTTCGATGCGCCGAGCCGTCCTTTTTTGCGCAGTGTTGCAGGGCTTCGGCGGGGCGGGCGGCGCTCGCCGCCCCCAGCGCTGCGCCACGTGAAAAGGTCCCCGGCCAGACCACCCGGTGTCCCGCTGCCCTCGAACGCGCAAACGAAACCCGATCGAACCCGGCGCGAACAGCGAAGCGAAATCGACCGGTGCGAAGACACGAAAAAATCGCCCGAAATTCGCTAAGCTGCTGTTCGTGCAGTGAAAACCGGGGAGGTATCGCGTATAATTCGCTTTTGCGCCTATAGGATTTGCCATGCGTCTGATCCAAACAGCACTCACGTTCGATGACGTGCTCCTCGTCCCGGCTTTCTCCGATGTTTTGCCGCGCGACACCAGCCTCAAGACCCGGCTGACCCGCAACATCTCCCTGAATATGCCGCTCGTGTCCGCCGCCATGGACACCGTCACTGAAGCTCGCCTCGCGATCGCGATGGCGCAAATGGGTGGCGTGGGCATCATCCACAAGAACCTCACGCCGGCCGAGCAGGCGCGCGAAGTCGCCAAGGTCAAGCGTTTCGAGTCGGGCGTCGTGCGCGATCCGATCACGGTGCCGCCGCAGATGAAAGTGCGCGACGTGATCGCGCTGTCGCAGCAGCATGGCATTTCGGGCTTTCCGGTCGTCGAAGGCGCGCAGTTGATCGGCATCGTCACGAACCGCGACCTGCGCTTCGAAGAGCGTCTGGATGAGCCGGTGCGCACCATCATGACGCCGCGCGAGCGCCTCGTCACGGTCAAGGAAGGCACGCCGCTCGCCGAAGCGAAGGCGCTGATGCACAGCCACCGCCTCGAACGCGTGCTGGTGATCAACGACGCGTTCGAGCTGCGCGGCCTGATGACCGTCAAGGACATCACCAAACAGACCGAACATCCGGACGCCTGTAAGGACGAACACGGCAAGCTGCGCGCGGGCGCGGCGGTCGGCGTCGGCGCAGACAACGAAGAGCGCGTCGAGCTTCTGGTGCAGGCGGGCGTCGACGTGATCGTCGTCGATACCGCGCACGGTCACAGCAAGGGCGTGCTCGAGCGCGTCAAGTGGGTCAAGCAGAACTTCCCGCACGTCGAAGTGATCGGCGGCAACATCGCCACCGCGGCGGCCGCCAGGGCGCTCGTCGAGTACGGTGCGGACGGTGTGAAGGTCGGCATCGGCCCGGGTTCGATCTGCACGACGCGGATCGTCGCCGGCGTGGGCGTGCCGCAGGTCACTGCGATCTCCAACGTGTCCGAAGCGCTCAAGGGCACGGGCGTGCCGGTCATCGCCGACGGCGGCGTGCGCTTTTCGGGCGACGTCAGCAAGGCGCTGGCAGCGGGCGCGAATGCCGTGATGATGGGCAGCATGTTCGCCGGCACCGAAGAAGCGCCGGGCGACGTGTTCCTGTATCAGGGCCGTCAGTACAAGTCGTACCGCGGCATGGGTTCGGTCGGCGCGATGAAGGACGGCGCGGCGGACCGCTACTTCCAGGACAACTCCGCGAACATCGACAAGCTGGTGCCGGAAGGTATCGAAGGCCGCGTCGCCTACAAGGGCTCGGTCAACGCGATCCTGTTCCAGCTCATCGGCGGCGTGCGCGCGAGCATGGGCTACTGCGGCTGCCGTACGATCTCGGAGATGAACGACAAGGCCGAGTTCGTGCAGATCACCGGCGCGGGCCTGCGCGAATCGCACGTGCATGATGTGCAGATCACCAAGGAAGCACCCAACTACCACGTGGACTAAACGCCAATGAAGCCACTGCTGCGCGTTGTACTCATCCTCGATGCCTTGTTGTTGCTTGCGTTCGGCCTGCTGTTTCTGCTGACGCCCTGGACCTCGTTGTACGACGCGCTGCAGTTGGTGCAAACCCAGCCGGCGCTGGTCGGCCAAGGGTTTGGCGTGGCGCTGATCGGGCTCGCGTGGCTGGCCTTGCACGCATCGTTCGACGGGGCGCTGACGTCCGCGGTCGCCAAGGTCGTCGGTCATGTGAACTGGCTGACCGGTGTACTGATGCTGGTCTGGCTGCTTGGGTTGCATACACCGGCGCTTACCGGCTTCGGGCAGATCATCGCGGTGCTGGCGGGCGTCGTGCTCGTGGTCGTCGGTCTCGGTGGGGTGCGTTTGTCGGGTGCCGTGCGGCGGCGCGAGAAGGGGATCGTGGTCAAAGGCTCTTCCAGCCGTGCTGAAAAGCGCGCTGCCCGTGAAGCCGAAGCCGAGGCGGCAAAGGAAGCCGCAAAACGCCGTGAACTGGAGCGCGAGCCTCGCGTCACCGCGGGCTTTCCGGTCTATCGCGCCGAGCCGGTCGTCGAGCCTGTCATGCCGGTCACACGGCCGGTCAATCCGGACACCCCGGTGAATCCCGTGAGTGCCGCTTCGACGACGCCGGTGCATCCTGTGACGGGCGAAGCCGGCCTCACGGAGTCCGAACGCGCTGCCCGGGCCGCGCGCGAAGACGCCCGCAACGCCGCCGCAGATGCCTCTGGCGGGCCCCGGCCGCCGCTTCATGGCTGACGCGCTGCGCGTCACGCCGTCCGCCGAAGCTACCGGATTCCGTTCGCGCGTTCATTCGCGCGCGCCGCAGGCAGATGGCTGCCACGGTGCATACGCCAGTACGCTTCATCGTTATGTTTCATGCTCGATCGTTCCCACGTGGATCGCTTTGAATTCAACGCCGCGCCTCGTGCGCGGCATTCCGTATTTGCTCACTTTTGACTCCGTCCGCTGCCATGCATGACAAGATCCTGATTCTCGACTTCGGTTCGCAAGTCACCCAACTGATTGCACGTCGCGTTCGCGAAGCCAACGTGTATTCGGAAATTCACCCGTACGACGTCGATGCGTCGTTCATTCGCGACTTCGCGCCGAAGGGCGTGATCCTTTCCGGCGGCCCGAGCTCGGTCACAGAAACGGATACGCCGCGCGTGCCGCAAGCGGTGTTCGAACTCGGCGTGCCGGTGCTCGGCATCTGCTACGGCATGCAGGCGATGGCCGAGCAACTGGGCGGCAAGGTCGACATCGGCCATCTGCGTGAATTCGGTTATGCCGAAGTGCGCGCGCGTAACCACACGAGCCTGCTCGAAGGCATCAGCGACTTCACCACGCCAGAAGGTCACGGCATGCTGAAGGTCTGGATGAGCCACGGCGACAAGGTGCTCGAAATGCCGCCGGGCTTCGCGCTGATGGCGTCGACGGAATCCTGCCCGATCGCGGCTATGGCCGATGAACAGCGCCGCTTCTATGGCCTGCAATGGCACCCGGAAGTCACGCACACCGTGCAAGGCCGTGCGATGCTCGAACGCTTCGTGCTGCAGATTTGTGGCGCGCGGGCCGACTGGGAAATGGGCAACTATATCGACGAAGCCGTCGCGAAAATTCGCGAGCAAGTCGGTAACGAGCACGTGATCCTGGGGCTGTCGGGCGGTGTGGATTCGTCAGTGGCGGCAGCGCTGCTGCATCGCGCGATCGGCGACCAACTCACCTGCGTGTTCGTCGATCACGGCCTGCTGCGCCTGAACGAAGCCGAGCAGGTGATGGCGACCTTCGCCGACCACCTCGGCGTGAAGGTGATTCACGTCGACGCAAGCGACGTGTTCCTGCGCAAGCTTGCTGGCGTGACCGATCCGGAAGCGAAGCGCAAGATCATCGGGGCGGAGTTCGTCGAGGTGTTCCAGACCGAAGCCGGCAAGCTGACCGATGCGAAGTGGCTGGCGCAAGGCACGATCTATCCGGACGTGATCGAATCGGCCGGCAAGGGCAAGAAGGGTGCGCAGACCATCAAGAGCCACCACAACGTGGGCGGCCTGCCGGAGACGCTGAATCTGAAACTGCTCGAACCGTTGCGCGAACTGTTCAAGGACGAGGTGCGCGAACTTGGCGTGAAGCTCGGTTTGCCGCCGGCGATGGTCTATCGCCATCCATTCCCGGGCCCGGGTCTGGGCGTGCGGATTCTCGGCGAAGTGCGGCGCGATTTCGCGGACCTGCTGCGCCGCGCGGACGCGATCTTCATCGAGACGCTGCGTACGTTCATCGACAAGGACACCGGCAAGTCGTGGTACGACCTGACGAGCCAGGCGTTCGCGGTGTTCCTGCCGGTGAAGAGCGTGGGCGTGATGGGTGACGGCCGGACCTATGAGTACGTCGTCGCGCTGCGCGCGGTGCAGACGCTGGACTTCATGACCGCGCATTGGGCGCATCTGCCGCACGAGTTGCTGGGGCATGTGTCGAACCGGATCATCAACGAAGTGCGCGGGATCAACCGGGTGGTGTACGACATCTCGGGGAAGCCGCCGGCGACGATCGAGTGGGAGTAAATGAGACTGCTCCCCAGTCGTTCCGAGAGGTCCGGTTTTCCATGTTTTTCCGTTTAAAAACATGGGGTTATTGTCCGGTGTGTTCTGCTGTGACTTGGGCAATGCCTGATGGAAATGTCGGTATCGGTGACGGTACAGGCGTTTCTCCCTCGGACGGCCTTGTCCGATACCGTCAAATCAGTCTGACGGTATCGGTTGACGGTATACGTTCGAGGAGTCCCTATGCTCACAGACATGCAGTTGCGAGCGCTGAAGCCGGCCAATAAGATCTACAAGGTTGCCGATCAGCGGGGGCTCTATGCGGCAGTGATGCCGGCAGGCGCGGTGAGCTTCCGGTACGACTACCGGGTGAACGGTCGCCGGGAAACCTTGGTTATCGGCCGGTACGATCCATCACTTTCCGCACGGAAGCCACGCAAGCCAGACGAGCTCGGATTCGGAATGGCTATTAGCCTCCCGGGAGCCCGGCTTCTACGGGGCCAAGCCTACGGAGCAATCCAACGCGGAGAGAGTCCTTCACGTGCGAAAGTCGAGAAACGGGTCGAGGCGACCGAGGCACTAACGTTTGGTAAGTGGGCGGAGAGATACTTTGCAGACACTGCTCCTGCCGACTCCACACGAGCGATGCGCAAATCGGTATACGAGCGGAATCTCGCGTCGGAATTTGGCCGGCTGAAGTTGGAAGAGATCACGCCGCACGACTGATGGCGCGCTGCGAGCAGATCAAGCAGAGGGGCGCCGCGGCCCCAGCCGTGCAGGCGCGTGACATCGTTCTGCAGGTCTACCGTTTCTTGCAAGCGCGGGAACTAAGGTCGAAAATCCTGCGGAGGCCTTCCGCCCGTCTGCAATCGCTAGTTTCAAGCCGCGTGATCGGACGCTGACGGCGCTGTCAAGGTCGGCGACGAGATGGCGATAGGATTAGCCCTTGCTCAAATCGCGGACGGGTCTTGGGTGAGTCCCGTATGCCGATGCCATGCCTAAAGGCGGGCGGCAAGCTACTTTCGATAGCGCGAAGCGCGAAGCAGATGTCGTTTGATCTCGACGTGTTGCCGGATCAGGCCGAAGCTCGACAGGGCCCCTCCGCGCGAACAACGGACTTCTTTGCGGGCCGATCACGCCCGTCGCTTCGTTGGCGTCGCGCCAAGCAGAACGGTCAGGGACGCCTCCTCCCTGTCAGGATAAACGTCGACGAAGCTAGCTCGCGGCCCTCAACTGGGACGCCGCGAGACGCAACTCACCTAGATACCGCTGAACCGCGGTTTTCTGGTCGAATTGCCCCGTGGGAAGGCTGACATTTACCGCCGCTATGGTCAGGCCGTCCTTATCGCGTACCGGGACTGCAAGCCCGCAAATGGAATCATCGAGTTCCCCGTCAATCCATGAGTATCCGTCGCTTCGTGCGGCAAGAATTCGTTCCCGCAAGATTGTTTTGTCCATCACGGTGGCACCGGTCAGATGCTTGAGCGTGGCCATTTCGAGGTAATGGTTCAACTCTTCGTCAGGGAGACCGGCAAGCATCACCCGCCCCATCGACACGGCATGTGCGGGTAACCGGCTTCCTAGGGTCGGACTCATGGGCAAGATCCGTTTTGAATGCTGACGCTGGATGTAAACGATGTCCTCGCCGTCGAGTACAGAGAGGGCGCACGACTGCTTGATGCGCGTGCAAAGTTCCTCAAGCGCCACTTGGGCCTCACGCCAATAGGGAAGCGTGCCCAGATACGAAAGCCCTAGCCGCAGAACGCGCGGCGTGAGCCAGTATTGCTTTCCGTCGGACTTCACGAAAGACAGCTCAATCAGAGTCATCAGAAATCGTCGCACGGCGGTTCGCGGCAGACCGACACCGTCGGCAATCTCTCCCAGCGTCTGGTGCGTTGCACCGCGTCCCATCGTTTCGATCACCGCGATACCACGCGCGAATGTGCGGACGAACGATTCACTCTCAGGCGTTGCCATGCTTTCTCCGTGAGCCTTGACATCTCAGATTTAAGTTGCGATTATGACCATTAGGCGGACATATATATCCGCTTAGCGGACATTGTATCGAACTAATAGCAATCCATCAACTCGATATGGAAACCTCATGAAAGCCGAAATTTTCGAGACAGATTTCTGGAAGGACGCCGAACTGCGCAAGACCTGGGACGACATCATCCCTGGCGAGCCGCGCAAGACGTTGCCTTACACGCTCACGCTGGAAGCAATCCAGAAGCTGTGCCGGGTGTTGGGCGACACGCATCCACTGTACTTCGATGAGGAGTACGCGAAACAGAGTTCCTACAAAGGGTTGATCGCACCGCCTTCGATTCACATCCTGCTGATGTTCTCCTGCACGCCTGCCGACGACTGGATGCGCAGTCCCGGCACCATCAACGCTGGTCAGTCGTGGAGCTACAACGTTCCCGCCCGCCCGGACGACACTATCCGCCTTGAAGCGCGCGCACTCGACAAATTCATCAAGAAAGATCGTTTGTTCGTCGTTCATGACAACGTTTTTTTCAACCAGCACAACCAGGTGATCTGCTCCGGCCGCGGCTGGACGATTCGCGCTTTCTGAGGATGACCATGACAAACGCATTTGACACCTTGCAGGCGGGGCAGCAGATCGACGGCACCCCCTTTTCGCCTACCCGCGAAACCATCCGCGAATTTTGCGAAGCATCGCTGGATTTCAATCCGCTGCACCTTGATGACGAGTACATGAAGGGCAGTTTCGGCCGGACGAGTTTCGGTGGAATCATCATGCACGGCATGAACAACTTTGGCGTTATCACGAAGATGCTGACCGACTGGCTCTATCCGCGCGGCGGCGTTCAGCGCCGGCTGGAAACCCGCTGGAAGGCGCCGGTCAAACCGGGTGACACGATCACGCCGACCGCCACGATCACGGTGGTGCAGGTGACTAAAAAAGGACGCTGGGCGACGCTCGACGTCCAGGTGTCCAATCAGCGCGGCGAAACCATTGCGGTTGGCGAGGCGATGGTGGAGTTTCCGGCCGTGCTTTGATCGATGCCTCCTAGGCCGGGGCGCCCACGTTCATTCCCGATAACAACATTGAGACAGCCTGACCATGTCATTGGAAGAAACGCCAGTAGCCGAGGGGCGCCCGCAGGCCCTGTCGCACATCCGTGTGCTTGATCTTTCCCGCATTCTTGCCGGACCCTGGTGCAGCCAGAACCTGGCCGATATGGGGGCGGAAGTCATCAAGGTCGAGCGGCCGCGCATCGGCGACGACACTCGCGCCTGGGGGCCGCCCTGGATCCGGGACGCAAACGGAGCTGACACTCGCAACTCGACGTACTATGCCGCGGCTAACCGCGGCAAGAAGTCGATCACAGTCGATATCGCCTCGCCGCAAGGTCAGGCGCTGGTGCGCCAGCTCGCTGCGAAAAGCGATGTGGTGATCGAAAATTACAAGGTCGGAGATCTGAAGCGCTATGGCCTCGACTACGAGTGCTTGCGCGAGGTCAACCCCCGGCTGGTCTACTGTTCGATCACCGGCTACGGTCAGGACGGTCCCAGCGCGAACAAGCCCGGTTACGACTTCGTATTCCAGGCAAAGGGCGGTCTGATGAGCATCACCGGCGAACAGGACGCGTTGCCCGGCGGTGGACCGCAGAAGGCCGGCATCGCGATTGCCGACGTCATCACGGGCATGTATGCCACGATCGCGATCCTTTCAGCGCTTCAGTACCGGACAGTGTCGGGCAGGGGGCAGTACATCGACATGGCGTTACTTGACTGCATCGTCGCATTGGGTGGCAACCAGGTGACCGGCTTCTTCGCCAACGGCAAGGTGCCGCATCGTTATGGCAATGCCCACGCGAGCCTCGTTCCTTATCAGGTGTTCACCGTCGGTGACGGAGAGATGGTGGTCGCCGTCGGCAACGACACCCAATGGCAACAGTATTGCGATGCAATTGAGCGTCCGGATCTGGCCGACGATCCGCGCTGGCGTTATGTGACTGGGCGCATCACCGGACGCAATGAACTCGTGCCCGAACTGGCGCGCGCGATGCTGACTTGCTCCAAGGCGGAATGGATCGAACGCTTCGATGCACGCGGCGTGCCGTGCGGTCCTATCAATGACTACCGGGAAGTGTTCGAGGACGAGCAGGTCCAGCATCGTGCGCTGCGAGTTGATATGCGCCAAGCCGATGGGGGCACTGTCTCCACCATCGCCAGCCCACTACGGCTCTGCGATACCCCGCCGTCCTACCGTCGAGCGCCACCGACTCTCGGCGACTCAACCGATGCGGTGCTTCAGGAACTGCTCGGTTGTACGCAGCAGGAAATCGCCGACTACCGTGCGAACTGCGTCATCTGAAGGACGTTTTCATGACCAGCACCGTCAATATTTCCCCTTCCGCTTCGCCATTGGCCGTCTTCCGTGACTATCTGGGTATGGGGCAACTGGCCTACCAGCACGACGCCGCAACGGGCGAGGCTGTGTTCTATCCGCGCGTCGTCGGGCCCCGTTCTGGCAACCCGGATCTGACATGGCGTATCAGCACCGGCCTCGGGACCGTTTATGCCGTCACCGTCATCAGTCCGCGTGGGGAACCGCCTTACAACGTCGTGCTTATCGACGTGGACGAGGGCTTTCGCCTGATGAGCCGGGTCGAGGGCTTGCCGGCCGAGTCGGTCCGCATTGGCATGCGGGTGCGGGCTCGTGTACATCGTCCCGCTGATGGACAACCACCGTACCCCGTCTTCGATGCGGAGATAGCATGACCGGATCCATACTCAAACGCGGCGCTTGCGCCATTTTGGGCGTAGCAGAATCCGATCTCGGCGAGGTTGGTGCGGGCCTTTCGGCCATTGATCTGATGGCGCAGGCAACCCACCGTGCCCTGCAGGACTGCGGCCTGTCGTTGCGCGATGTGGACGGCGTCTTTGCGACCACGTCGCAAAGTCGAATGCCCACGCTCGCGCTTTGCGAATACCTCGGTGTCAAGCCGCGCTATCACGATGGCACGAATATCGGAGGGGGCAGCTTCATGTCGATGATCGCGCATGCGCAAGCCGCCGTCCAGTCCGGCCTGTGTGAGGTTGCATTGATCGCCTACGGCAGTACGCAACGTAGTGTCGGCCGAGCGAACGTTGCCGCTCCCGACGCCAATCCGTACGAGTCACCATACCGGCCGATTTACACGTCGAGTTCTTACGCACTGGCGGCAGCCCGCCATATGCATCAGTACGGCACCACGCGCGAACATCTGGCACATATTGCCGTGGCCGCAAGGCAGTGGGCTCTCCTCAACCCGTCTGCATGGGAAAAACAGCCTCTCACGATCGACGAGGTGTTAGGCGCCCGCATGGTCAGCAGTCCCCTGACCGTGCGTGACTGTTGTCTCGTCACCGATGGCGGCGGAGCACTCATCATGACATCGGCCGAACGCGCCGCGAATCTCGCAGCGCGTCCCGCGTATGTGCTCGGCGTCGGGGAAGATCTGAGCCACTACAGCATCAGTAGCATGGCGGATCTGACCATCACCGGCGCGGCGCGCTCGGGTGCCGCCGCGTACACGATGTCCGGGCTCACGTCGCGGGATATTGATGTGGTTGAAGTCTACGACGCCTTCACGATCACTACCCTGCTGTTCCTGGAAGACCTCGGGTTTTGTCCGAAGGGCGAGGGTGGCCGCTTCGTTGCCGACGGTGCCATCGCACCGGGTGGGGCACTTCCCGTGAACACAAATGGCGGCGGTCTCTCGTACTGTCATCCGGGCATGTACGGCGTATTCGTTCTCATCGAAGCTGTGCGTCAGATACGTGGCGAAGCAGGCCGCCGCCAGGTCCCTGGCTGCGAGACCGCGATCGCGCATGGCAACGGCGGCACATTGTCGAGCCAGAGCACCGTGATCCTTGGCAGTGCAGCCACGGTGTCCTGAGATCAAAGGCCGCCGGCGATGAATAGCACGAGCGACAAAACGCCCAAATAACTACCACTCTGGAGACCAGGTATGTCATCTATGCCAGCTGTTGTCGTACCCGCGGAGCATGCCGTGTACAGAAAGATTGCATGGCGGCTAATACCGTTCCTGTTGCTGTGCTACATGCTGGCAACGATAGACAGGTTCAACATCGGCTTTGCGAAGCTCCAGTTCTTGCACGACCTGAAGCTTGACGACGCTGTCTATGGTATAGCTGCGGGTGTCTTTTCGATCGGCTATGTTGCTTTCGAGGTGCCAAGCAACCTTCTGCTCGAACGCGTGGGTGTACGGCGCACGCTGCTACGGATCATGGTGCTCTGGGGCATGGTTACTTGTCTGCTCATGTTTGCACAGAGCGCACTGCACCTGTACGTCCTGCGTTTTCTGCTCGGCGTTGCAGAGGCCGGCTTTTTCCCGGGAATCCTGCTGTACTTGACCTACTGGTTTCCGGATCGTCTGCGGGGCCGGATGACCAGTCTGTTTGTCATGGCGGTTCCCGTCGGCGGCATCATCTCTGGGCCACTATCGGGATGGGTGATGGCACAGTTCCAAGGCGTCGGAGGTTTTCATGGCTGGCAATGGCTGTTTCTCACGGAAGGCGCGCCCGCAGTGGTATGCGGAGTCGTTGCGTACTTCTATCTCTCGGACAATGCGGCAAAGGCGCGGTGGTTGAGCGATGAAGAGAAGAACTGGGTCCTGACGGACCTGGCGACAGACCGTCAGTCGCGACCCGCAGCGGAGGGCACTTTTCGCGATGCGTTGCGTGATCCGAAAGTGTATTTGCTAGCTTTCATCTACTTTGCCTATTTCTGCTCGCTGAACACAATCCTGTTGTGGGGCCCCACCGTGCTGAAGGCCATTGCCGGACAGACCGTGAGTTCGATCGGATGGACCAGCGGGGCAATTTCCCTTGTTTCGACGATCGGGATGGTGGTCGTTGGCTATAGTTCAGATAAGTACCTGGAACGCCGCTGGCATGTCGCGCTGTGCGGGTTCGCGGCCGCGGCATGTTTCTTTTTGCTGCCGCTGGCAGTCGGTAGTCTGGCACTGACTGTCACGTTATTGACGATCGCGTCTGTCGGCATTTTCAGCGTGCTTAGCCTGTTCTGGACCATTCCGAGTGCCTATCTGAGTCAATCCGCAGCAGCGGGCGGCCTCGCGCTGATCAGTTCGATCGGTTCATTTGGCGGTGCGGTCAGCCCCGCGATGATCGGAGCGGTCAAGGTGCACACAGGTAGTTTGTACGTTGGCCTCGATGTTATAGCGATCCTGTTGGCAATTGGGATGGTGACGTTGCTGGTTTGTATTCCCGCTGCCAAGGGAAGGCAGTAGCTTTTCCTCGTAGCTTATGAAGATCGTAACCTCACTCAAGCGATGCAGAGCGTGAGACCTCGCTCGCTTTCAAGCAGTCCCAGCTCTGTCAGAGCTACAGAGTTGGTCAATCGCACGGGACGAACGAGCGCGTTCAACGGTATGAATTTTCAGCACGACGGGATAGTGGGCTCACTCGCCGCGACGGATGATGTCTGCAAACTCTGCCGGAAACATTCCATGGGCGCCGATATGACCGAATTCGTCAAATGATTTTGAATCGCCGAAGGTGGTAGACGTGACCGGCCCGCCGGCTAGCGAACCCAAGGAATGAATGGCCGTTGTACTTTGAAAGCTGCCGGGGAGGTCACCCGGATCGACGGGCAGTTCAGGGTCGGCTGCCGCTGGTCGCCATCAGGCAGTAGCCGGCCGTGAACGGCCAGTGGCGCGATATGTCCGAGTGACCGCTATAGCTTGGCTACCTGAGCATCGCAGTTGCTGGCGTTCCGGGCAAAATAATAGTTTCTCGTGACATGCTCACGTTTCGTCCCTCCGCCGGGGGTTAGCTGTCGAGGATTCCGGCAGCCAGAAATCCACCGTCAACGGGGACTGTGTGCCCCGTGATGTAGGCCGCGCCGGGCGAGCAGAGAAACACGACAGTGTCTGCAATTTCTGAGGGCTGTCCGTACCGTCGCATTGGCACGGATCTACGGTAGGCATCGCGTGTCTCGGCCGAGTGGTGATCGCGCGTGAGCGGCGTTTCGATAGGACCTGGGGCGACACAATTCGCGGTAATGCCGGATTCGGCCAGCTCGATCGCCATCTGCCGCGTCAGTCCAATCAATGCGGCCTTCGACGTTCCATACGCGGTCCGCCCAATGCCCGCGCGCACGCCGCTGATCGACGCAATGTTGATGATCCGTCCCCACCCGTTGCGTGCCATCAGCCGTGCCGCGCGCTGACCACACAGCATGGGCGCCGTGACATTGACCGCCTGAACCTTCAGCCAGAGTTCAAGCGGGCAATCGAGAAACGACGCGACGCCGGCTATGCCCGCGTTGTTGACCAGTATGTCGCAGCGGCCGTATTCGCCCTCCAGCTGTGCGAAGACACTGCCGATCGAATGCGCATCCGATACGTCGAGCCGGACCGGATCGGCCCGATTGCCATTCGCCGTAATTTCACGTGCAAGGTGCTGCGCCGCTTCGAGGTCGATATCGGTGACGATGACGGTGAACCCTTCGCTCGCAAGCCTTTGCGAAATGGCCGCGCCAATTCCGTTCGCACCGCCCGTGACCATCGCTACACGGGTGGCATGACCGCCGCACGCACGGTCTGCGTTATCGGTGACGTAGTCCATTACTTGCTCTCCCTTGGCAATATAGTCCGATTCACCAGGCCAGCCGGGATGGTGAACACGAGCAGCACACCGACGATCGCGGCAGCCGCCAGCGCATACATTCCCGAAGCGGTGTTGCCGGTCGCGTCGGTAACGACGCCGACGACGTAAGGCGCGACGAAGCCCGACAGATTGCCGATCGACGTAATTAGCGCGAAGCCGGTCGCGGCAGTCGCTCCCTTAAGGAAGGCAGTGGGCAGGTTCCAGAACAGGGGAATCGTCGCCAAAATGCCGGCCATCGCCGCGATGAGTGCCGCGAACGACCACATCGGCGTCGCCCGCAATATCACGCTCAGGATCAGACACACGGCGCCGAACGTACCGGCCAGCGCAAGGTGCTTGCGCCGCTCGCCAGTACGGTCCGAGTTCCAGGCGAGCACGAGCATCGTTAGGATGGCGGCGGCGTAAGGAAGCGCCGTCATCGCGCCGATCTCCCGGATGCCGACAAAGCCCAGCGACTTGACAAGCGTCGGCAGCCAGAAACTCACGCCATACAGTGCGGCGACAAACGCGAAATAGATAGCGCACAGCATCCACACACGGGCGTCCGACAAACCGCGCGCAAAGCTGCCTGCATGGTCTGCGCTCTGCCCGACCTCCGCTTTCAGGGCCGTCTTTTCCGACTCGTCGAGCCAGGTGGCATCGTCGATGGTGTTGGGCACCAAAAGCCAGAAAGCGATGCCGCACAGCACGGCAGGCACGCCCTCAACCAGGAACATCCACTGCCAGCCACGCAAGCCCAATGAGTCGGGCGCGGACGTCATCAGCCACGCTGACAGCGGACTGCCAATCACGCCGGAGATCGGCAGCGCGGTCATGAATATCGCGATGATCCGGCCTCGCGTGCGGGCGGGGAACCATTGGCTGACATAGAGCATGATGCCGGGCGCAAAACCGGCTTCCGCGATGCCCAGCAAAAAGCGCACAAGGTAGAAAGACCTCGGCCCCGTCACGAACATCGTGCAGGCGGACAGCACGCCCCAGGTCACCAGGATCCGGGTAATCCACGCGCGCGCGCCGACCTTATGCAACAGCATATTGCTTGGCACTTCGAACAGACAGTAGCCGATGAAGAAGATGCCCGCCCCGAGCCCGTAAGCGGTATTGGACAGTCCGATATCCGGCGCCATCTGCAGCTTCGCGAACGCGACGTTGACCTTGTCGAGCTGGTTGATGACGAGGCTGACCAGAATGATTGGAATCAGCCGCCAGAAAATCCTGGCATCGGTCGCCCGGTCAACAGGCGCGGGAAAGGTCGTTCCGAGGGCTCCGCTCATTTTTGTCTCCCTGAATCTCGTTGACATACGCCCATGCACCGGCGTAGATTAGTATCAATTGATAATATATACCTGGTTGTGCCGGCATGGCGCGGTTGTGGTGTCGGGACAATCCCTAATCGAGGCACGCGTTGCCAGAGACACATTTTTCCGGAGGAGACATGGACTTCAGCGGCAAGACCGTCGCAATAACAGGAGCGGCAAGTGGGATCGGACTGGCGACGGCGCAGGCTGCGGCCAGCCTAGGCGCGCAGGTGGTGGCGCTCGACCGTGACCGGGGTGCACTGGAGACGATGCGTGAGGACTACGCCGGCAACGACTGGCCTTTGACGGTGGTGGAGGTCGATATCGGGAGCGAGGCGTCGATACGGGATGCGGTCGAGGCGATCGGCGCGTCGGTCGCCAGTGTCGATCTGCTCGTCAACAGCGCCGGAATCGTGTCCCGCGGCATGTTCGAGACAACGACCGCCGAGGAATGGCAGCGCGTGCTGTCCATCAATCTGTCTGGCAGTTTCTTCTGTCTGCAGCACATGGTGCCGCTGCTGAGGGCGGGAACTGGGCGCGCTGCAGTCAACGTGGCGTCGCTGGCGGCGAAGCGCGTGTCCTACACGGGCGGCGTCAGTTACACGGCGGCCAAGGCCGGCATACTGGGTCTTACGCGACACGCCGCGTTCGAACTGGCCAGCGACAAGATCCGCGTCAATGCGGTGTGTCCGGGTCCCGTGCTGACCGCCATGACGCAACGCGCGATCCCGCAAGAGGAGCGGCAAAAGGTGGCCGCGATGGTACCGCTGGGCGACTGGCTGAGCCCGGACGACGTTGCGCAGGCCATCCTGTTTCTCGGCAGTCCGGCGGCAAGGATGATCACCGGCACCTCGCTTGACATCGATGGCGGACTTTCGTTGATCACCGGCGCGTCATTCGAGTCATACCAGCGCGCGCGGCAGTGAGCGTCTTTGTCGGGCTGGCGACGCGTTCAGCGCCGAACGGCTTTCTCACGCGCGGTCACGCCGCTCACCGAACAGCGCTGCCGAAAGCCGGTCTACGTCGGCGGACGAGTAGGCGGTGCTGTTCATCAGTTGATCCAGCAAGCCATTGAGCGCGACGGTTTCGACCGCATTCAGGTCGCGCAGCGCAAAGGCTTGCACTTCGAGCACGATCTTCATGCCGGCTTCGTAAGCGGTTCGACCGGGCTTCGTCAGCGAGTAGCGCGTCGCGCGGCCGTCGTTCGGGTCAGGCACGGCGACGACCAGGTTCAGTTCGCGCAGCCTGAGCAGGCTGCGCCCCGTCTGTACTGGCGTGAGCAGCATGTCGCGGCCGATTTCGGTGGGAATGCTGCCGGGTGCGTCTGCCAGCTTGACGAGCACCCGCCAGTCGAGAACGCGAATTTCCAGATGCCGCTCGAACAGTTCTTCGGCCATGTCGAGGATCGATTCGGCGACCCTGCGGATGCGATACGCAGTGAGTTCTTTGAATTGCATGTCAGTGGTTGACGCTCTAGAGAAACGATTTTACGGCAGCGGGTTGGCTTGATTACGAGCCCTTGACGAAGCCGGGCACCGGGCCTATATTATATCAAACGATAATACATTGAAACCGAGTGTGGTGATAGGCGGCCGTTGGCACGGCGCTGCGACGCCGCGCTCCCCCGGAGGCGATGATGAACGGTGGTCCAGTAGAACTTAGCGGTGTGTCGAGCGGTCTGCGTGAAGCCGGTGTATACGTCTTCGACGTGTCGGAGACCGCATGGCAAGGCGTGGGTAAGAGTGGACTTGCGCAGAAGATCGTGCGGCGCGACGATCGTACAGGGCATTCGTTTGGCTTCATGTCGTTCGACACGATGGCGCGTACGGGGGTACATCAGCACCTCGGCACCGCCTTCAGCTACTTCCTGTCGGGCGGGCTGACCGACTTTCAGGGAACGACGGGTGCCGGCCAACTTGGCGTTAATTTCGCCGGTTCGACGCACGACGCGATTGCCTATCTGCCCACGCTGACCGTGGGTCGCATGGAAGGTCCGGTCGCGTATGGACCCGACGTAAAGCACTCCCTGCATGCCGGCAACCGGCACACCGACTTTGAAAACGAGTTTCCCGAGCATCTCCCCGATCTGAGCATCGAGCTTGACAGGGTGCAGATCAGCGCGACTCGCGTGGCTGGCCTGACTCGCCGGCTCGTCTACGATTACTCGCATACGCGAGTCGTGCGCCGCATGACGCAACTGATGTTGCTGCCGGGCACCGAGGTCCCGGCGCACCGACTCAGCTCGCTCGTAGATGCGTTCGTTCTCGCGGGCGATGTGTCATTCGTCGCGCGCGATGTGGTATCCGACGCGAAGGCCGGCGATTTCGTGGTGATGGAACCTGGCACGCAGGTGACGTTTTCCTCGCGTTACGGCGCGAGCATGCTGGTGTGGGCGGACGGGCCGTCCACGTGGGAGGACGGGCCGGCAAGTCCGGAACTCTACGGATTCACTTCCGCGCACGGCGACCCGTTGCGGTTCGGCAACCGGGCCCCGCTTGACATGGGGCGATGAACCGGCAATTCAGGCGTCGGGAAAGGAATGATTCAGCACGTTGATGAGGCATCTGAAAAGCTAACGATGCCGCGGGCGTCCGGTCGAAACTCGAGACCAGTCATTGCCCCGGCCGGTCCGAACGACAGTAGCGGGTTGTCTAAGGCAGTTCGACGTGGCGGTACTACAAGCGCTCGATGGCATCGGCCGGATTTCCGAGTTCGGCCGATTTGAGTCATTCCTGTCACGTTGCCCTGTGTCCGCTGTACATGCGAATCCGGTCGGTGCTGACTCAACGGATTAATTATAAAACGCCGAAGGTGCAACGCCAAAGTGTCGTTTGAACATCGCCGCGAACGCGCTCTGACTCGTATATCCATGTTCAAGCGCGACATCGACGACTTTCGCTCCGAGAGCCAATTGCTCCAGTGCCAGGAACAATCGCGCGTGCTGGCGCCAGCGCCCGAACGTCATCCCTGTTTCGCGATGAAACATCCGGTGCAAGGTCTTTTCTGCGATACCGAGCGTCCAGGCCCACTCCGCGACGGCATGGCGCTGATCCGGCGAGGCCATGACCGTGTCACATACCGTGCGAAGTTTCGGATCGGTCGGCCATGCGAGATAGAGCGGTAGCCGAGGAATTGCTGTCAACTCGGCGAGTAGCAGTTGCATCACCAGTTCATGGCGACTACCGCGAGCGTAATCGACCGGCACATCCACTGCGGCGAGGATCAATTCGCGCAGAAGCGGATGAACCACCACCACGCAATTGCTGCTCGGCAAATGATCGACAGTACCGGGCTCGACGAATACCGTGCGCATCTTGACGTTACCGCTCATGCGAACAGTATGGTCCAGCCCTGGATCTAGCCACACGGCACGCGTCGGCGGCACGACCCAGCGCCCCGCCTGCGCCTCGATCAACATCACTCCTTCGACCGCATAAAGCAATTGCGCCCGACGATGCCTATGCGATGCCACAAAAGCACCGTGCGGATAGTCGGCGGCCAGCACCGCGACCGGCATCGGTGTACGCTCGAAAGGAACATGGATGTCATGAGGCGGACGCGGAATCATAGGCTGACATTTTTGCGATAAATTGAGTCATTTTAGCGTGAGACGGACTGTACGCCCACCGGCATGATCAGGCTTCGTTTATTTCCACGGAGCGCTTCCTCATGCCTGATCTTCACTTCCTGTTTCCGCTTGCCGCGATATTGCTCTGGGCCGGCAATGTGATGGTATCGAAACTGTCTGCGAATACGATCGATCCGACGGCCATTACGTTCTGGCGGCTCGTACTTGCTGTTGCACTGATGACCCTGTTCGTCTTTAAACCAGCATGGCGAAATCGCGCCGCTATCTGGCCGCAACTACCGAAGCTCGCATTCCTCGGCTTTCTCGCGATGGCGTTGTTTCAGTGCCTGTCATATGAGGCAGCGAAGACCACTACCGCAACAAACATGGCGATCTTGACCTCGCTCGTTCCGTTGCTGACGATGCTTCTTTCTGTTGCGCTACTGCGGGCGGTGCCAACCGTCGGAATGCTGTGTGGCGGCGTTCTGTCATTCGGTGGCCTGGTCTATCTGATCAGTTCGGGAAACCCGGTCGCACTTTTGGCCGGCGGTGTGCATGCCGGCGATCTGCTGTTGCTGCTGGCAACACTTGTCTATGCGCTGTATGGAATTCTGGTACGCCGTTGGCACGTTGGATTGCCGTCGTGGCAGTCGACGTATCTTCAGGCCATCGCCGCACTGGTCTTCATGCTGTTTCTTGAACTGCGACTGCCGGTGCATGCGGCAATTCCAAACCGGGCGAGTTTGCCGTTGATTGTCTACGCGGGAACACTCGCATCGGTTGTCTTGCCGTTTTTCTGGATGCAGGGGATCAAGCATCTCGGCCCTAATCAATGCAGCATGTTCATGAACCTGCTGCCGGTTGCAACGGCGGCGATTGCCGTCGGATGGTTTGGTGAGCACCTTCACGTATATCACCTGCTCGGAGGCGGGGCGTCCGTCCTTGGGGTGTTGTTGGCCCAGACTCTGCGTCGGCCATTGTTCACCGACACAGCGCACACAGCGATGCAAAAATCGGCAGGACGATGAGCGTTTCGGGGATGCGTCTGTTCCCCGGGCCGAAACAGCCATTCGGGCCTAGCGTGCTGGATAGCTCAACTGGGTCGCGTGCTGTCGGTGGCGACCCGGTGAGATTCGAGCAACCGATGCCATTTGCATGAGGCCGAGCGCGGCCAAAAAGAGCCGTTGACGAATCTGGATCGAGCGACGGGAATCAGCTTGATACCGGCCGTTCGACCACGGCCGGCGAGGGTTTCGGTAGGAGCCTCTTGTGCATGCACGTGGCGGTTGACGGGCACAAAACTGTAAACTGCCTGCACGGCCGCACTTCGCCAGGTACCTCATCGCGGCTTATCCGCTCATAGCCAGCTCGCTCAAAAAAGCGCTCCGCAGTCGTTGTCAGTAACCAGACGTCCTGTTCACCGAGTGAGCGAGCTTTTTCTTAAGCGCGCAATAGACAGCGTCCCGTGTGCGGTGCCATGCAACATCCGTCAGACCACGTTTGAATTTAACCGCCAGGGCAGCAAAGCCTCGTAGTCGTCGCCGGTGTGTGCGTGCGGCAGAGCCTTGAACAGCGCGATGAGGTAATGGTACGGCTCGATGCCGTTGGCTTTGCAGGTCTGCACGAGCGAATAAAGGTTGGCGGCGGCATTTGCGCCAGCGACGCGAAACACACGAAGCCCGCGACACACGTCGCGTCCGCAAGCGGGCGCGGCGTGTCGCGGGCGGCCACCGCCGATGGCCGTGTCAGGCCGCTCAGAAGTTGTGGAGTATCCCCACGCGAGCGTTGCCTTGCCAGCTCACATGCGACGGCGCAAAGTCATACGCGGTGACCGGATCGACGCCCTGCGAAGCCTTCAGATAGTCGACAGACGCATACATCTGGGTCCGCTTGGAGAGGCTGTAATAGGCGCCCGCGCTGACCTGATGCCACTTGTTCCCTTCGAAGCGCGTGTGCTGGTAGGCCACTGCGGTCAGCAGCGCGGGCGTTGCCTGCCAGGTGACGCCGCCTTCATATACTTGCATCACGGTGGCATCGCCCTGGTACTTGAGGCGCGTGTTGGTCAGGTTGCCGATCAGCGTCACGTTACCGATCGCGTAGCTCGCGCCGACGCCGAGCGTGCCGAGCGAATCGAGTGCGAATGACTCTTCGATCGGTGTGACATCGTCACCCTGCCGGATCACGACGGTGCGGCCCATGAACGTGCGCATGCCCATTGCCGCATACGGATCGAATGTGGTGCCCGCGAGATACGTATAGGTGACTGCCGCCTTGAATGGCCCGTGTTCATAGAAGCCGCCGCTGCTCCACGCGCTGCCTTTGTGGAAATCGCTCGGCGTATTGCTGAACGAGTACATCGCGATCGCTGACAAGCCGTGGAAGTCGGGCGTGCGGTACTTCACCGAATTGTCGAGCCGGTCGCCGAGCGTACGATCGAGGTCGCCCTGGTGGAACCCGTAGCCCGATGCGACCGCCGCTACGTTGAAGTCCCATGCGAAGTCGGTCGTCGCATCGTACTGGCGGCCGAAAGTGAGCGTGCCGTACGGCGAACTGAATCCGACATACGCTTGCCGGCCGAACATGAGCCCGCCCTGGCCGAGCGAGCCGTTGTCGAGGCTGAATCCATTTTCGAGCTTGAACACCGCGTTGAATCCGCCGCCCAGGTCTTCCGTTCCGCTGAGACCCCAGCGGCTTCCGCGATAGACGCCGCTCTCCATCTTCACATTGTGCGAGCCGCCCTCGTTATTGACGACCGTGATGCCCTCGTCGAGTATCCCATACAACGTGACCGAGCCCTGCGCGTGAGCGAGCGATACTAACGACGCCGCGGTCGCGGCGAGCGCAATCTTGCCTTTCATGTTATCCCCTTGCTGTTGTTGAAAAACGATTGGTCGTGAGCATCCCCGAGGCACGCGCGCGGCGAGCCTCATACGGAAAAATGGCGGGTGCGGCTAGCGTCGCTTAGTGCATTGCGATGAGAAATGCCAGCAACGCGTCTTCGATCGCGCGGAGGTGGTAACCGCCTTCCTGAACCACGACGGTGGGCAAACGCTGCTCGCTAATCAGGTCTGCGATGCGCGCGTATGCATCGGTCGTCACGTCGAACGGCGAGAGCGGGTCGTCGCGATGCGCGTCCCATCCCGCTGCGATTACGAGCGCTTCGGCCTGAAACTCGCGCGCCTGTTGTATCAGCGCGGTGACGGCGCCGACGAAGTCGTCGTCGGTCGCGCAGCGCGTAAGCGGTATGTTCAGATTTGCGCCTTCGCCGGGACCGACGCCGCGTTCAGCCGCCGAGCCGCTGAAGAAAGGAAACGTTTCTCGCGGATCGGCGTGAGTCGAGCCGGTGAAGACGTCGCCGCGCGCATAGAAGATGCCCTGCGTGCCATCGCCGTGATGCATGTCGAAGTCGATGATCGCTACGCGAGCGTAGCGTCGCCGTAGCCGCGTGGCTGCGATGGCCGAGTTGTTGAAGAAGCAAAAGCCGGACGCGCGGTCCTGTTGCGCGTGATGACCCGGCGGGCGGCACAACGCGAGCGCCTTGGGTGCGCCAGCAAGCACGGCATCGGCGGCGGCCGCGGCGGTTTGAGCGGACCAGTACGCGCCTTCGAATGTGTTTT
>NZ_NPIH01000212.1:50105-103658 GCF_012275575.1 Paraburkholderia sp. SG-MS1
CGCGCGCGACGGGAAAGACATTCGGAATCACTTCGCCCGCCGCGCCGTCCGCTTGCCAGCGCTGCCACGCTTCGCGCAGGAAGGCGATATAGCCTGCATCGTGAACGGCGGCGATCGGCGCGATGCCTGCGTCATCAGGTTCCGTAGCGCTGATGTCCGCACGCTTCAGCGCAAGCAGCAGGCTTTCGGTGCGTGCCGCGTTTTCGTGCGCAGCGGTGAATTGTCCGCGATAGAACGATCGACTCGGCATGTGACGCGTTTGCCGCGATGAATAGAACGCTCTCATATCAATTACCTTTCATCAATTCGTATAGCTAAACAGGGGGGGGCAAAGATTGCGGATCGCCGGTGCGCCGCAAAAGAGGCAATGTTGGTTCAGGCGTCAGGCGTCAGGCGTCAGGCCGCGTGCTGCGTTTGCGGCCGGCGCTGTGCGGATCTCCGGTGTACGCCCGGCGGGCGCAGGGGCGTTTCATGGACGCTGCCTTGTGCTTCGCTTCGTCGCGAAGCCCTCCGCTCTCAGCTGTTGAAATGACCACGCTCACGCGCATACACGAGAGCATCGTCGAGCGCGCGCCCAATCCGGGCGATGAGATCGTCGATCTGCGCTTCATCGATGATCATCGCCGGGCATAGACTCAACGTATCGCCCAACGCGCGCGTGATCACGCCGTGCGCGCGCGCGCGTTGTCCGGCAAAGGCCGCCACGCCCGCTTCGGGCGGAAAGTTTTCGCGGCTGGTCTTGTCGCGCACGAACTCGATCCCCGCGACGAGTCCGCAAATACGCGTTTCGCCGATCAGCGGATGCACCGCAAGCCGCGCGATGCCTTCCGCAAAGCGCGGCGATACGCGGCGCACGTGCCCGACGATGTCGGTTTCCTCGTAAATCTTCAGCGCTTCCAGAGCGACGGCGGCCGCAACCGGATGGCCTCCATACGTGAAGCCGTGCGAGAACGATCCGAGCTTTGCACTTTGCTCAACCAGCACGCGATGAATGCGGTCGTTGATCATCAACGCCGAAATCGGCATGTAGGCCGCCGAGAGTTGCTTCGCGACGCTGATCATGTCGGGCTCGATTCCGAACGTCTGCGAACCGAACATATTGCCTGTGCGGCCGAAGCCGCAGATGACTTCATCGGCGACGAACAGGATGTCGTAGTTGCGCAATACCGCCTGAATCTTCTCGAAGTAGGTTTTGGGCGGCACGATCACGCCGCCGGAAACCATCACGGGTTCCGCGAAGAACGCGGCAACGGTCTCTGGACCTTCGCGCAGGATCAGCGCTTCCAGATTGTCTGCGCAACGGGTCGCGTACTCTTCTTCGCTTTCGCCAGGCAAGCCGTTGCGATAGTAGTGCGGGCAGTCGGTGTGAAGAATGCCCTGAATCGGCAGATCGAAATCGCGATGATTCAGTGGCAGACCGGTAAGGCTCGCCGAGGCGACCGTCACGCCGTGATACGCGCGCAGACGCGAGATAATCTTTTTCTTTTGCGGTTTGCCGATCGCGTTGTGGTAATACCAGATCAGCTTGACGGCCGTGTCGTTCGCTTCGGAGCCCGAGTTCGCGAAGAAGACTTTCGACATCGGCACCGGTGCGATGGAAAGCAGCTTCCCGGCAAGCTCGATGGTCGGCGCGGCCGATTTGTGCGCGAACGAATGATAGAACGGCATCGCACGCATCTGCCGGATCGCAGCCTGCACGAGCCGCTCTTCGCTGAAACCGAGGCCCGCGCAGAACAGTCCGCCTAGACCTTCAATATAGCGGTTGCCCGCTTCATCGATTACATGAATGCCGTCGCCGCCGGTAATCACATGCGCGCCGACGCTTTCGTGCAGGCTCAGGTTCGTATAGGGATGCAGCAGGTGCGCTTCATCGCTCAGTTGCAACGCGCTCTTGTGCGCGGGTTCGTTCATTGCGTTCATCCGCTGACTCCTTCTTCTATGTGTTCGTGTTTATGTTCGTGTGTGCGGTTCAGGCCACGACGTGCAGGTCGCTAGACTTCCAGCCGACCGGGCAGCGCGCTCCCAGCGAGAGATCGCGTGCCTCGGGACCGCGCACCCGCACGCGCAACGAGGTGCTGTCGCACCGTCCGCTCAGCAGCACGCTGTCGCCATAGTTGACCATCGTGTCGATCAGCAATTCGAGCTGCACGTCGCAACCGTTGCGCGCGACCGCTTCGCCGCAGTGAATCATTTCGGGGCGCAGCAGCACGTCGATTGGATCGCCCGCTGTCGTGCCGAAATGCTTGCGTGCGCGATAGTCGCCGGTGTCGAGCGTGAAGCGGCCATCGCCGAGCGAGCGTCCTTCAAAGAGATTGCTGTCGCCGACGAAGGATGCGACGAAACGCGTGCGCGGCTCGAAATACACTTCGCTGGGTGTGCCGATCTGTTCGATACGCCCCGCGTTGAACACGGCGATTCGGTCGGACATCGTCATCGCTTCGGTCTGGTCGTGCGTCACATAGATCATCGTGACACCGAGGTCGCGGTGAATGCGCTTCAGCTCGATCTGCATGTGTTCGCGCATCGCTTTGTCGAGCGCGCCGAGCGGTTCGTCGAGCAGCACGACGTCGGGTTCGAACACGAGAGCGCGCGCCAGCGCCACGCGTTGCTGCTGGCCGCCCGACAATGCTGCGGGCTGCCGCGACGCGAAGCCGCCCAAGCCGACCATCTCCAGCGCGGCAGCAACGCGGCGTTTCCTCTCGGCTTTCGGGACGCCCCGCATGCGCAGAGGAAACGCCACGTTGTCGGCGACGCTCAGATGCGGAAACAGCGCGTAGTTCTGAAACACCATGCCGATGTTGCGATCGCAGGCAGGCACGCGGTCGATCGCGCGGCCGGCGATGCGGATCGAGCCGGAAGAGGGCTGCTCGAAACCGGCGATCATCATCAGCGTGGTGGTCTTGCCGGAGCCCGAAGGTCCGAGGAAGGACACGAACTCACCAGCTTCGATATCGAGCGACACACGATCGACGGCGCGATGTTCGCCATCGTAAGTCTTGACGACACTGTCGAGCGTCAGTGAACGGGCTTGCATGGGGAACCTCAACGAATAGATGATGAAATGCGCGAGACGATTGCGCGGCTGACCGGCGGCGGGTGATCAGGTGCGCGCTGCATTGGCACGCGCAGGCACTTCGGCGGCGCGTCCTCGCACGATCCGCACGGCGAGCGGCGCCAGAATCGCCGCGCAGACAATCGCGAGCAGGAACGAAGACGCGGCCGAAATGACCGGGTCGGCTTCCATGCGGAAACTGTTGAACATCTGACGCGGCAGCGTCCCCGTGTCCGGTCCGGCGAGGAATACGGCGATCACCGCTTCGTCGAAGGACTGGATGAACGAGAACAGCGCGGCGACCAGCATCGCCGGACGCAGCACGGGAAACGTGACGAGCCAGAAGGTTTGCATCGGACGCGCGCCGAGATTCATCGCCGCGCGTTCGAGATTGCGGTCGAAGGTGCGGATCGCGGCGGTCAGGATCAGCGTCGCGACGGGCAGCGCGAGGCACGTATGCGCGATGATCAGCGCCGCGAAGGACTGACTCATGCGCAGACGGCCGAAGTACGCGTAATAGCCGAGCGCCATGACGATCTGCGGCACGATCATCGGCATCATCAGCAGCAGGTTGAACGCGCCACGGCCGAAGAACGTGTGACGCACCAAAGCGAACGACGCGGGAATCGCTAGGGCCAGCGCGATCAGCGTCGCGCACGACGCGATCAGGATGCTGTGCCAGAGCGCGCCCATCCAGTCGGGCGACGCGAGAAAGCGCGCGTAGCCGGCCGCGGACCAGCCGGGCGGCGGAAATTCGAGCGATGCGGTCGAGCTGAACGACATCGGCACCACCACAAAGAGCGGTGCGACGAGCACAGCCGCGATCAGGCAAGCGAGCAGGCGGGCGAATTTCATGGTCGTTACTTCCAGAGACGGTCGAGGCCGACGAAGCGGTGATAAACGGCGAACACGGCGAGCGTGAGTATCAGCAACACGATCGACATCGCGGAGGCCATGCCGAAGTCGAGCACCTGTTCGATCTGATCGCCGACAACGCCCGACACCATCTGTTCATGCGGACTTCCAAGCAGCGCCGGCATCACGTAGAACCCGAGCGTGGTGATAAAGACGAGCGTGCAACCGTTGACGACGCCAGGCGCGCTGAGCGGCAAATACACCTCGCAGAACGCCCGCCACGGTTTCGCGCCGAGACTCTCTGCCGCTCGCACGAGACGCATGTCGATGCGCTTCATGACCGCATAGAGCGCCATTGCCATGAAGGGGGCGAGCGCGTGCGTCATCGCGAGCGTGGAGCTGAAGGACGTGAACAGCATGTGCGGCGCGGGCCGCCAGCCGAACCATTCGAGCATCGCCGAAAGGGGGCCGCTCACGCCAAGTATCACCATCCATGCATAGGTCTTCACAAGAAAGCTGGTCCAGAAGCTGAGCGCGAGAATCGTGAGCAGAACGCGCGCGATTCGCGGTGTGCCGGTGGCCGCCACGTACGCGAGCGGATAGGCGAAGACGAGCGCACACAGCGTAACGAACGCGGACGTGCTGAACGTATGCAGCAATACCGCGCGAAAGTGCTCGGAGCCGAGCAGATCGGCGAAGTTGCCGAGGCCGAGAGCGGGCTCCGTGACGCTCATGTACAGCACGTAGCCGAGCGGCACCAGAAAGAACGCGGTCAGAAACAGCAACGCGGGCACATAGAGGACAAACGGGTTGGGACCTCGGAGCGCGGCGTCGTCGTCGCGCCTGCCGGGCTGATGCGTGTCTTCGATGATCGCCATGGTTGGGGCCGTCGAGTCAGCCATGGAATTCCTCCACAAGTTAAAAGTTGCGCGGGATGCCCGACTCCCGCGCAGGCACGGCGGTAGTGCTTACAACGTCATCCAGCGGTCGAAGCGTGTAGCGATCTGATCCAGTTGCGGCAGCAGCTTCACGCCGTCGAGCGCGACCGCCTGCTGCATGTGCTCGGGCAGCGTCGGCGCGTTCTGCCGCGTCTGCGCGTCCATGTAGTCGAACGCTTTCGGATTCAGCGGACCCGAACCGTCGACCGCATTGAACTGCGCGAGACCTTGCGGGTTGTTCGCGATGTGCTGGATCAGACGCCACGCGTTCTTCGCGCGCGGCGTCCCTTTCGCGACGACCCAGCACCCTTTGTCGATCACGGCCTGATTCCACACCACCTCGACTGGCGTCTTCGACGTGCTCTGCACCGTATGCGCGTAGTCGTTCCAGATCGCGATCGCCTTCACTTCGCCGTCGCGCAGCAATTGCTGCGACTGTGGACCTTCCGTCCACCACACGCGAATCGCGGGCTTGAGGCGATCGAGTGCGCGGAATGCGCGGTCGAGGTCATACGGGAACAGATGCTCGGGTGCGACGCCGTCGGCCAGTAACGCATATGCGATTGCGCGGGTCGGGTAGCGCTGGAGGCTGCGCGCGCCCGGATACTTCTTCAGGTCCCAGAAGTCCGCCCAGTTCTGAATGGAGCCGCCTGGGAACGCGTCCTTCTGATAGGCGATCTGGTTCGCGAACGCATGCGTGGCGAGGCCGTTTTCGTAGACGGCGCCTGGCCACAGCGAGTGTTCGTCGAGATTGCCTTTCGCCGGTTCGATCAACTGCGCCGCGTTCGCGCGCGCGACGTCCGTTACGCCGAGCGTCGTCACGTCGAACTGATACGTGCCGTTGCGAACCTGCGCGGCGAGCTTGGCAAACGAAATCGGCGAGATGGTCCGGATCTGTATGCCCGTTTCTTTCGTGAACGGATCGAAGAAAAACTTGCGTGCCGCCGCTTCCCAGTTGCCTCCCCACGTGTTCACGTAGAGCACGTTGTCGTCCGCGGCCGCCGCGCGGCGCACATACGGTGCGGCCACGAGCGCGGTGCCTGCTGCTGCCGCGCGCAGAAAACCGCGCCGGGACATCGATAGGTCCAGCGAAAAACGGTCGTCGCTCTTCATGCTTGCCTCTGAATTGTTTGTCGAGAAGGATTTCTTCATGGACGTCTAGTCGAAAACTGCCTGATAGAGCCGCAGCCAGTTGCCTGCGGTCAGCTTGTGCACTTCTTCGGGGCTGAAGCCGACGCGCCGCAAACCGTTATGAACCGTGTTCAGGCTGCCCGCGGATTTGAGCCAATCGGGTTTCGGCGTCTTGCCCGGATTCGCGACGGAGCCGGCGCCGTATTGCACCGAGCGGGTCCAGCGGCCCTTGCGCATCCAGTCGAGGTCCGGCTGCCCTGTGTTGTGGCTGTAGTCGGTGCCGATGCCTACGGTATCGATCGAGGTCAGGTCGACCGTGCGCGCGACCATCTCGCACCACGCATCGACCGTCGTGCACGCGTCCTGCGGGGTGATGTTGCGATACGCGACGCAGCCGATCACGCCGCCGTTCTCCACCAGCGCGCGCAGCACCGCATCACTCTTGTTGCGCTTGTGATCGAAGATCGCGCGCGCGTTCGCATGCGTGATTGCGACGGGCTTATGCGACCATTCGATCGCATCGAGCGTGGTGCGATCGCCCACATGCGAGCAATCGACGACGATGCCCACGCGATTCATTTCGCGCACCACTTCGCGGCCGAAGCGGGCGAGGCCGCTGTCGTTCGTTTCGTAGCAACTGCCGCCGAGTTCGTTCTGGTTGTTGTACGTGAGCTGCACGACGCGCACGCCCATGTCGGCGAATAGCTCGACATATGCAAGCCGGTCTTCGAACAGGTTGCTGTTCTGATAGCCGAGCACCACGGCGAGCTTGCCTTCCTCGTCGGCGCGGCGAATATCGGCGCTCTTGTGCGCGATCACGATGATGTCGGCGTACTCGCGCTCCATATCGCGCCAGCGGCCGAGCGAGTCCATCGATTCAAGCGTGCCTTCCCAGAAACCGAGTGTCGGCGTGACACACGTATAGCCGTTGGCGCGCAGGTCTTCGAACACTTCGCGGTTGAAGTGTCCACATTGCAGAGCATCGATCAGCATGAGTTCTCCTTCGATTCTTGAGATGACGAAGGCGCAGCGGCCGATGTTTCAGCCAGCGGCGTTGCGCCTGTGTAGAGGAGCGAGAGGTCGGTCTCGTCTTCGTCGGTGCGGCCGATTACGTGGCCCTCCGCGTCGACGATGATCGGACCTGCATGACGCCGCGATTCATAGGAATCGGGCGCGAGCGCATCGTTGGCGCGATGGAAAAGCTGCCACCACAACGTGCGTTCCACCGGCAGCCCTTTGCTGATGATTCGCTCCAGCGTGGTCTCGCGATTTGTATCCGTTGCACGGCGGAACGCTACACGCCATGCAGCGTTGTGCTCAGAGACGTCGGCTTCGAGTTCATGTGCTTCGCCAAGCGCCTGGCACACATGCAGTTCATGCGGTTGCGTCACGCCTTCGACGATGAACACGGCAGGGCGGTCGGCCGCCGTTAGTGCATCCACCGCGAGATCGACGAGCGTCGGAGCAACGACCCACGCATGCTGTCCACCGCAGTCGACATGCGCGGCTGCGTCACTGGTACCAACTTCCCTTTTTAGCGAAAGCGGTTTGATGCGTTGCCCTTGTAGTAATCCTAAATGTGAAGTCAAATTTTTGAAGCCGGAAAGGCCAAGAGCCGCCGAGTACAGTGCGCAGTCTCGCAGCATCGGAACCAGGCCTTCATCTATGCGTATTACCTGCATCAGCCGCTCCAGAACGAGGCGGCTTTCGCGCAGGCTGACAGTCATTTGATCGGTTTGCATAGGTCGATACTCACAAGGTCGGTTCGGCTGGGTAGTACCAGTACGGATCGGCACACCCATTCGTAACGTCTTCGGGCGTCGGCGCACCGTGAAAGAGCACGCCACGCAGATTGCGGTTCAGGAAGTCGCGTGTCTTGTCGATGCCGTGAATGCCGACGTTGAGTAATCGCGTGATGTGCGCGGGCACGAATCCCTCGCTCATAATGTCCGCGTGCGGCGAGTGAAAGTGCGTGCCGTGCAGTGCCTGCACGCGCGTGACGATCGCGCGATACCACGGATTCGCAAGCAGGAATGCAGCCGTGCTGAAGGACGGATCGTATTTCGCGAGGTCAGCTTCGAGTTTCACGACCTGACGCGGCAGGTCCAGCGCGAGGTTGATCGCGTGGCCCACTTCCTCGCGTGGGCCGCGGCGCGGCTCTTCCGCCGTCACGGACTTGTACCAGACATAGCACGCGGCTTCTTCGGCGATGTTCATCGCGAAGGCCCACGCGTAGTCGTTGCGCACGATCTCACGCAGACGGCCGACGCGCATGTCAGGGCGCAACGTCAGTTCCTCATCGATCACGAGCGATTGAGCGAGCGCGTCCGCTTCTTCGGGTACGAGTTCGATCAGAAGCGAGTAGAGCGTTTCGATGGCTTCCTGATGCACACGTCCTTCGAGCGATGTGCACAGCGCCGCGAAAGGCTGCGCACGTTGCAACTGCCCGCCCCGCACGCGTTCGAGCATCGCGCGCACCTCTGTGCGGATCGTGTCGAGCGAATCGGCCACCACGGCGCTGCTTGCCACCGCCTCATAAGCCGCACGGTCCTGACGCCGGAACGCGATCGCTTTGTCGAGCAATGTCGCGAGTGTTTCGATCTGGGCCACGCTCGGCGAAAGCGTCCGCGCGCGCGCGAGCGCTTCTTCGCGAATCCAAAGCCAGCGGTCGATCAGGCGTGGATGGTTGTTGACGAACAGCATCAGCCCAAGCGCCGAGCCATTGCCAACGCCGAGAAAACGCCGCAACGATCCGGCCATTTCGACGCTCTTCGAAGACGCTGCACGCGCGAGGTGGCCGAGCAGGTCTTGCGCGAATACGCGCATCATGTACGCGCAGAGCATCTGTGCGGACAGCGATGCCCGCAGCGGATGATCGGCTTCGAGCGAGAGGAACGAACGCGTGCCGAACGTGCCATTGCCGTCGAGCCCCGTATTGCGCATCAGATAGCAGGTCTGGGCGAGTTCCGCGACGTCGGGCTGGTGGCCGGACGCGAGCGCATTGAGCGCGTGATTGAAGAAGCGGCCGCTGCGGTTCGAGCGGCACCAGATCAGCGTTCCTGGTGTCGCGCGTCCCTCGTAAAGTTTCGGCAGTTCGATCTGCGTGGTCGCGAAGTCGGCGTCGCTCAGATTGCCTTCGATCAGCGCGCCCATCATGTCCCACGAGCGGCCGATGATACGTCCCGTGCGGCCTTCCGGCGACGGCTCTTTCGAGAATACGGGGAACGAGAAACGCCAGCTTCCGATGTCGATCCGGTACTGCGCGACGCCATTTCCGCGACTGTCGATATCGAAGCGCGTGCAGACGATCTGCCACCGCTCGCGAATCGCGCGCGAGATTAGCGCACGCGATGCGCTGATACGTGAAGGCTGGATGGAAGCGAGGCGCTCGGGCTGCATGAGTTCGGATGGCGAGCGCATTTGCCTGACAAGGTCCTGCAATCCTGTCGAGGCTGTCGTGTTGAGCGCGAGGCTCATTGGGTATCTCCTTTCAGACGTGCATTGATTCGTTCCGCCGCGGCGACGATCAGCGTTGCGCAGCTCTTCAATTCGAAGCCGGCGGTGGGGCCGGACAGCGCGATGGTTGCCACGCAGTCGCCGCGTTCGTCGAAGATCGGTGCGGCGACCGCGGACACGCTGCGCGGGCCCGTCACGCCGGAGACCGCGAAGCCTTCGTCGCGAATCTTTTGCATCGTCTCGGCGTCGGGCAGTTCGGTGCCGGATTCGATCCAGCGCTCGCGTTGCGCGGTTGTCGCGTGTGTCGCGAGGATGCGTCCCATCGCGGTGAGCTTCAGGTTCAGGTGCGCGCCCACGCGCAGATCGGCGCGCAACACGCCGCGTGATTCGACGCGGCGCACGATGACTGCTTCGGGTCCGTCGAGTACCGCGAGCGAAGCGGTTTCGTTGCTTTCCGATACCAGATCCTGAAGGACATCCGCGACGCGCGCGCCGAGGTTCGCCTGTTCCATCGCGGCATTCGCATAGCGGACCATGCGCAACGTGAGGCGGTAAGCGCCTGCTTCCGTTTGCTCGACCAGGCCCCCTTCGATGAGCGTGACCAGCCGCTGAAGGGTCGCGCCGCGCGCTTCGCCGACGGCGCGGGCGACTTCGGACAGCCCGACAGGACGGACCGCGCTCGCGACCGCATCGAGCACCGTCAGCGATTTGAGTACCGATGACAACGGACGTACAGACATGCCGATCTCTCCTATGTGTCTTCTTATAGAAGACGCTGTCTTCTATTTAGAACATGCTATAGGCCACAAAAAAGCGTGTCAAAGGAAATTCGGTCCGGGTTTACGTTCGCATCGGGCGGGGCCGAGCATGAATCGGGCGACACGAAGAATGGGGGATAACAGTGACCGACATCGAGCTCCTTGAACGCATCCGCGTGATCTTCGATGAAAACTTCGCGATCGAGCCCGAACGCGTGACACCCGATGCGCACCTTTTCGGAGAACTGGAATATGTGCTTGACCGACGCTTATCTTCGACGAGGATAACCCCGGCCACCCTGAACGATTTGTGGCTTGTGCAGGGGACGGCCCCGCGTGCCCCGCGTGTAAGGAATGGCATCGACCAGCGCATCACGCAGGGTAGTTCGTGTGGACTGACGATTATTTGTCAGGCTTGCATGACGAATTCACCGCATGCATGAGTCGCATGCGTGGGCGAAAGAAACAGGAGGTGCGCTTCGGCGGGCTTCTCCGGATTACCGGACATGATAGTGCGTGATAAATCCGGGATCGACCTGAACTCGGCGGCATAATGGGAGCGCTTCTCGATACAGTACCGATTTGTACATCACTCGCGGGGCCGCAACCAAAATCGACCTTAGGCATCAGAGTCACCATCTGTCGTTCTTCCGGCTAGTTCCTGTATGAAGCATCGCGCCGGTCAAGAAAGCGCAACATCGCCGGCCATTCCATTTCCCCATACGGCCGGCGCGTCTCCGGCTTATACAGATGTGCGGTTTTGTCGATAACATCCTGCGGCGGCATCTGTAGTGACGTGTTGCAAGCCATTGCATCGACCTGAGCGCGGCAGGCATTTTCAAGCCAGTAGATCGCATTGAAAGCCTGCGCAATCGAAGCACTCGCGACCAGCAATCCATGATTGCGCAAGATCATTACTTCGGCCTGGCCCAGATCGGCGGCCAATGCCCTGCGTTCATCGAGATCGACGGCGACACCCTGATAGTGGTGGTAAGCCACCGGATGAAATCGCATCGCGGTCTGCGTAAGCGGCAATAGTCCGCAGGCGAGCGCAGACACTGCCATTCCGCCACGACTGTGCGTGTGAATCACACACTTCACGTCATGACGAGCCGCGTGTACCGCGCTGTGAATCACATAACCCGCAGCGTTGACGCCGTAAATTCCCTCAGTGGGGTTGAGCAGAACGTTTCCGTCGATATCGATCGTCAGCAAGCTCGACGCGGTGATCTCCTCGTACATGAAGCCATAGGGGTTGATCAGCAGCCGCGTTTCGTCTCCCGGCACGCGGGCGGTGATGTGGTTGTAGACGAGATCGCTCAAGCCGAAATGCGGCATCAACCGATAGCAGGCCGCGAGGTCGACACGGGTTTGCCATTCCGCTTCCGAAACCATGTCCTTTACCGGCGAGTGCTTCGGGGGTTCCATCAACATATTGCTCTCCTGTTCAGATGTCGCGCATAGCGTTCGTCAGCGATCGAAACCGTAAAGCGCGGCCGGGTTGTCGACCAGCACGCGCTGCTGCGATCGGATATCCGGTGCCCAGCGCATCAATGCGTCGAGCAACTCACCGTCGTCGGGCATCGTGCCTTTGAATGAAGGGTGTGGCCAATCTGTGCCCCAGACGCAACGCTCGGGCGCCGTCGATACGAGCAGGGACGCGAGCGGATCGACGTCGTCGAATGGATAGCCCGCACTCGACGAGCGGTACCCGCACAGCTTGACCCACGTGCGGCCGCCGTCCAGCAGCGCGCGCAGCGTGCCGATAGCGCGGTGATCGAGTCCCAGCGCAGCCGGTATCTGGCCCATATGATCAATCACCACATCGGTGGGCAGGCCGCGCAAAAGCGGCGCGAGATCGGGCAACTGTTCGCCGTTCACATAAAGCTGCGTATGCCAGCCGAGCGGAGCGATTTTTGCGGCCAGCCCGGTCAGATGATCGACCGGTGGGCCGCCCGCCGTGACCAGGTTGACGCGCACGCCGCGCACACCCGCTTCATGCATCCGCCTGAGTTCCGCGTCGGCGATCGACGGATCGATCACGACCACGCCGCGACTGCTGGCGGTTCCGAAGTGTGCGAGTGCGTCGAGCGTGCAGCGGTTGTCCGTGCCATAGACGCTCGCCTGAACGATGGCGACACGCGTGGTTCCCAACACCGCCTGCAGATGCTCGTATTGACCCAGCGACGCCAGCTGCGGCGTGTAAGCGCGCTGCTCGCTCAACGGATAGCGCTCGAACGGCCCGATGATATGGATGTGGCAATCGCACGCGCCGGCCGGCGCGCGCGTGATGGGCGCTTCGATCGTGGTACGGGGCGGCTGACAACTATCAGGCATCGACAGAACTCCCGATGGATCAGGACGGGGTGTAGCTGCTCGCGGCGCTGCCGTCTGCTTGCGGGACGTATTCCATGTCTTCCGGCAGCGGGCGGCCGAGCGTCTCCGGAAGCAGCACGACGGCGAGCAGCATCACCGCGTACGCAGCGATACCGAAGATCGCGATTGCGTTGCCGAGCCCCATGACGGTGGTCAGCTTGCCTACTAGCGCCGGGAAAAGTGCGCCGATCCCACGACCGAAGTTGTAGCAGAAGCCCTGACCCGCACCACGAATGCGCGTGGGAAAAAGTTCGGTCATGTAGGGGCCCATCGGCGAAAACATCATGAATGCGCACAGGCCGAGCGGGAAGCCGAGCACCAGCATGGCGTGATTGCCGATCGGCATCAGCATGTAGGCGCCGAGGATCGCTGCCGAGCCGAGCGCGCTGACGACGAAGGTCCACTTGCGGCCGATCGCATCGGCGAGATAGGCGCCGAGAATAAAGCCGACGAATGCGCCCGCGATCATTACGGTCGTATAAGCGGTCGTGCCGATCACCGACAGTCCGCGAACGGTCTTCAGATAGGTGGGAAGCCAGATCAGAAACGTGTATGAACCGCCGATCGATCCCATTGCCAGCGCCGAGACCTTGATCGTGGTGGGCAGGTAGTCGGCGTGGAAGATCGCGAGCAGTTGCTGCGTCACGCCGATATTGGCCCGCTCGCGGCGGCCCTGGGTGAATACGCCCGACTCGGGCACGTGGCGTCGCACCCAGAACACCAGCAACGCGGGCGCAAGTCCGATCCAGAACAGCGCGCGCCACGCGAGATGTTCCGGCAGGAACGAAAAGAACAGGCCGAAAAGTAACGCGGCCAGTCCCCAGCCGACGGCCCAGCCACTCTGCACGAAACCGACCGCCCGGCCGCGATACGCGCCGCGAACCGTCTCGCCGATCAGCACCGCGCCGGCAGCCCACTCGCCGCCGAAGCCGAAACCTTGCAGCGCGCGGCAGAAGAACAGCTGGTCGTAATTCTGCGTAAAGCCGCTGGCGAACGTGAAGACCGCATACCAGAGAATCGTGCCTTGTAGCACCGCGACGCGCCCAAAACGGTCGGCGGCGATGCCGCTCAACCAGCCGCCGAGCGCCGATGCCAGCAAGGTCACGGTGCCGAGTATGCCTGCCTGGGTTGTCGTGATGTGCCAGCTCACCAGCAGCGTCGGAATCACGAAGCTGTAGACCTGAACGTCGAGCGCGTCCAGCGTCCAGCCAAGGAAACAGCCGCCCATGGTCTGCCGCTCAGTCTTGTCGAGCTCCCTCATCCACATGTCTGTCTCCTGATGGGCTGCACCTGGTTCGGCGAAGGCTTCAGACAATTCGGGTTCCGAATCGTCGAGCCTGGAAGCCCGTGCGCAACTGGCCGACTCTGCGCGTCGTGCCGCATCGGCAGCCAGCGCGATCGTTTGACTTATTTTTCGCTATTTCGAAAACAGTTTCGAAAAATCTGTAACGAATATAGGAGTCGCCTTTTAAGCTGTCAAGAAAGCGGGAAGCAGCCTTCGCCTGGGAGCCCGTGAGACAGCGTGTTTCGGCTTCTGTCCCAGGGTTTCCGACTAGCAAACTCGACTGTGATGCCGCCTTCGTATCGCCTAGACTGATTTCGAAATGACAAATTATTTTTCTAACTGGCGAAAAATGAAACCGACCGATCGCGCGCTAGGAATTTTCGAAGCCTTCGAGGCAGCCGGCCGTCCATTGACGCTCAGCGAACTCGCCGAGGCTGCCGGTCTGCCTGTCAGCACGAGCCACGGCATCGTGCGAGTGCTCATGGAGCGTGGCTACCTGTACCTGACGAGCCGCAGGAAAGACCTGTTTCCAACCCGGCGCCTGTACGACATGGCCGCAAAGATCATCGCGCACGACCCGTATCTGGAAAGACTCGAACCACATCTCGAAGCGCTGCGCGAAGCCACGCAAGAAACGGTGATTGTCGGCAAGCGGCAACAGAACGAGATCATTTATCTGAGCGTGCTCGAAGGGCCGCAGACCATCCGTTACAGCGCAGCGGCGGGAGCGCTGAAACCCTTGCATTCGACGTCGATCGGTAAGGCGATGCTGAGTCGCGTCGAGTCTGCCGAATTGCGCCGTCAACTGTTGGATTCGGCAATGACACCGGTCACCGACCATACCCTCACGTCGGCCGACGCGTTATTCGACGACATCGCGCAGTCGCGCGAACGCGGCTATTTCGTGACGCGCGGCGAGAGTGTCAGCGATGTGTTCGCCGTTGCCGTGCCCGTCGATGTCAATCGCGACGTGTTGGGGATTGCGATTGCCGGGCCGCGTCACAGGATGGAAGGCGAGATAGAACGGATCGCGGCGGTTCTACTCGACGCGAAGCGCAGCATCGAGCAGGCAAAGCCGTGAGTCGGCGCCGGGTTGAATCGCATTGGCGCCTGATAAAGGAGAGATACACGCATGAATGAACATGGCGAGGCCGCTGCTGCGTCCGTATTGAGTGTTGTGCGCGCCGGTGTGCTGCATGTGACGATCAATCGTCCGGACAAGCGCAATGCGCTCAACCGCGCGACGCTAGACGCGCTGCGCAGCGCGTTCGATGACGCGGCCCAGGACGCGGCGTTGCATCTCGTGGTGCTGTCGGGCGCAGGCGAGCGCAGCTTTGCGGCGGGCGGCGATCTGCGCGAGTTCGACTCGCTGCGTAGCGAAGCGGACGCCATTGCATTGTTTGATCACGCGGCCGCGACGCTGGATGCGATCCGCGCCACGCCAGTTCCTGTCATCGCGGCATTGAACGGAACGGCGCTCGGCGGCGGCGCGGAACTGGCGATGGCGTGCGACTACCGGGTCGCGGCCTCGCATGCATGCATGGGCTTCGTGCAGGCCACGCTGGCCATCACGACTGGCTTTAGCGGCGCCGCCGATCTGTTCCCGTTGCTCGGTTCTGCCCGCGCGATGCGCCTGCTTGCCGCGGCCGACGTATTAAGCGCGCAAGACGCCTGCGCACTGGGTCTGATCGACGCCGTATGCAACAAAGGCGAGTCGCTTGACGAGCGTGTCGCGCAATTCGCGCTGCCGTTTATCGAACGCGCGCCGCACGTCGTGCGCGCGATCAAGCGGCTCGGTACCTCACATCGCAAGCTGGCTCGCGAGGCCACCGGCGCCGAAGAACGGGCAGCTTTTGTCGCGACGTGGACCGCGCCCGAGCACTGGAAAGCGGCGCGAAAGTTTCTCGATCGACGCCGCGCCGAAACCTGACGGACGCAGCGCGATAGCTTTTCACCCCACGGGCGAGCGCAGCATCGCCACTCGGCACGACAAGGAGCAAGCGAGCATGAAGGCAAGTGCAGCCGAACTCGACGAAACGATCAGCATGCCGCATCCGGACCGTACACCGTCCGGCCTGCACGTGCCGGTGGTGGTCGGCCCTGACGAAACTCCAGCAGCGCGCAATGACGGTGGCGTCGGCCAACCCGGCCAGTTTCCGTTCACACGCGGCATCTTTCCGGACGGCTACCGGGGCCGTCTGTGGACGATGCGTCAGTACTCTGGCTTCGGCACGGCCGAGGAATCGAACGAACGGTACCGGTTTCTGCTGGACCAGGGGCAAACCGGTTTGTCGGTTGCACTCGATCTGCCGACCCAATGCGGACTCGATCCTGACGAACCGATGGCGCGCTCCGAGATCGGCAAGGTGGGCGTATCGCTGTCGAATCTGTCCGAGATGGAACTGCTGTTCAAGGGCATCGACCTTGGCAGGATCTCCACTTCGTTCACGATCAACGGCACGGCGGCGATGATCTACGCGATGTACGTGGCCTGCGCCGACAAGCATGGGGTGCCGCGCGACCGGCTCACCGGAACGATTCAGAACGACATCCTGAAAGAGTACGTAGCGCGCGGCACGTGGATTTTCCCCGTCAGACCGTCGATGCGCCTGATCGCCGATTCGATCCTGTACTCGAACGAAGTATCGCCGCGCTTCAACCCGATCTCGATTGCCGGCGCACATATGCGCGACGCCGGCTGCACGGCGGTCGAAGAAATGGCGTACACGCTCGCCAACGGCCTCGCTTACGTCGACACCGTGGTCGCGCGTGGCGGCGATGTCGCGAAGTTCGCGCGGCGTTTGAGCTTCTTCTTCTATGTCCACATGGACCTGTTCGAGGAAGTGGCGAAATTCCGCGCGGGGCGGCGCGTGTGGGCGCGTTTGATCAAGGAGCGCTATGGCGTCGATGACGAGAAGGCGCAGATGTTCCGCTTCGGCGTGGTGTGCGGCGGCTCGTCACTGACCTCGGCGCAGCCGTACAACAACGTGGTGCGCGTCGCGATCGAAACCTGCGCGGCGGTGATGGGCGGCGCGCAGTCCGTGTTCACCTGCGCGTATGACGAAGCGTTCCAGATCCCCACGGAGTTCTCCGCCGAACTGGCGCTGCGCACGCAGCAGATCATCGGTTATGAAAGCGGGATTGCGCGCACGGTCGATCCGTTAGGGGGCTCGTACTTCGTCGAGGATCTGACCGATCGCACCGAAACGCGGATCCGCGAACTGATGGCTGAGATCGATGCGTACGGCGGCGCGGTCAAAGCGATTGAAGACGGCTGGCTGCAATTGCGCATTGCACGCAGCGCTTTGCAACGCAAGCGCGACACCGACGGCGATGAACGACTGGTGGTCGGCCAGAACTGCTTTCGCCGCGAGAATCAGGCCGAGCAGCCGGGCGAGCTGTTTCATCTGAATCCGCAAGCGAGCGCGACGGTCGCCGAGCGCTTCCAGCGCGTGCGCGACACCCGCAACCAGGCGGAAGTACGCAAGTCGCTCGACGCGTTGGGCAGTGCCGCCGCGCACGATGAGGGCAATCTGATGCCGTATCTGGTCGACTGCTGTCACGCGTATGCAACGATCGGCGAAATGGTGGCGCGTCTGAAGGAACAGTGGGGCGAATTCGAGGAGCCGGTTCATCTATGACTAGTTCATCTCACGCGGTCCCTGATGCCGGCGCCGGGCTGGCTGTTCCAACTGTCGGCGCGCTGAAGGGCAAACGCATTCTGGTGGCGAAGCCAGGGCTTGACGGCCACGATATCGGCGCGAAGATCATCGCGCTTGCGTTTCGCGATGCCGGCGCGAGCGTCATTTACACGGGCTTGCGCAAGAGCCCGGAGTACATCGCGCGGATTGCCGTCGACGAAGACGTCGATGCAGTCGGTCTGTCGATTCTGTCCGGCAGCCATAACGAACTGGTCTCGCGCACCGTCGCGCTGCTCGCCGAACACGGCGCGGGCGAGATCCCGGTGTTCGTCGGCGGCACGATTCCAGCGGACGACCGCGCGGCGTTTCTCGCGGCGGGTATCCGCGGCGTCTTCACCAGCGATATGCCGCTCGACGACGTGATCAATGCCGTCGCAAGGGTGCTGGCATGAGAGCGCCTTTGAGCGCCGCGCATGGCGAAACAGCGACCGCGACGCCTGGCCCGCTGCACGGCATCCGCGTGATCGAGATCGGCCATATGCTGATGGGCCCGTATTGCGGAATGCTGCTTGCCGATCTCGGCGCGGAGGTCATCAAGATCGAGCCGGCCGAAGGCGATATTGGCCGCTCCATCAGTCCGCATGCGATCGGCCCGCACAACGCCTATTTCGCGAGCCTGAACCGCAACAAGCAGAGTGTCGTGCTCGATCTGGCGAGCGACGCAGGCAAGCAGGCGCTTGCCGCACTGGTACGCGACTCGCACGCGCTGCTGACCAATCTGCGGCCCTCGGCGATCCGCAAGCTCGGTCTGACATACGACCGCTTGCGTGTACATAACGACAAGCTCGTCTGTGTCGCGATGACCGGTTTTGGCCTCGACAGTCCGCACGCCGAACTACCCGCCTACGACTATGTGATCCAGGCGCTGACAGGCATGATGAATCTGACCGGCGACCCCGAAGGTCCTCCGACCAAAACCGGTTACTCGGCGGTCGACAACTCGACCGGCATCATGGGCGCGCTCGGCCTGCTGGCGAAGATCGTCGAAGGACGCGGCGGTCAGGTCGATGTCGCGATGTTCGACGTGATGGTGTCGCAATTGAATTACGTCGCGGGTGCAGTGTTGAACGGCAGCGAGAGGACGCGGCGTTATCCGTTGTCGTCTCACCCGTACATCGTGCCCGCGCAACTGTTCAGAACACGCGACGACTGGCTGATGCTGTTCATCACCCATGACAACTTCTGGCGGATTTTCGCGCAACGGGTGGGGCATCCCGAGTGGATCACACAACCCGGCTTCGCGACGATGGCGGAGCGGCGCCTGCAGCGTACGCAGGTGATCGATGCTTTATCCACGATGTTCGCGAATGAGACCACGCAATACTGGCTCGACCGGCTGGCATCGTCGGGCGTGGTGGTGTCGCGGCTCGAGTCGATCGAGGGAGCGCTTGCGAGCGCCCAGGTGCAGGCGCGCGAGATGGTCGTTTCGATCGACTCGGAAGCGGGGCCGTTGAAGGTGATCGGCAACCCCATCCGGATCGACGGCGTGCGCACGCGCTATGCGTTGCCGCCGCTGCTCGGCGAACACACCGCGCGCTGGTGCAGCGAGGTGCCGACTTGAGCACCGCCGACCACACCGCGACGGACCGGGACGCGACAGACGGGGCCAACCACCGCGTGTCAGTCGCCGCGCGCAGGACGCTGGCTCGCGATTTGTCGCGTATCGCAGGCGCCAGCGTGTCCGAGGCGTTGCGGCATCTGGACCAACATGCACCGGCGAGCGCGCGCCGGATCGGCTTTACCGGGCCGCCCGGCGCGGGCAAGAGCACGCTGATCGGCCGCCTCGCGAAAGCCCGTGCGCCGCGCGGCGAGTCGATGGCGATCATTGCAATCGATCCCAGCAGCCCGAAAACCTCGGGCGCGCTGCTCGGCGACCGCGTGCGGATGGACGCGCTCCTCGCCGATACCGACGTGTATATCCGTTCGCTGCCGAGCGGCTGGTCTGGCGACGGTCTGTCCGACAATCTCGCCGATATTCTTGCCACCGTCGAAGCGGAAGGCTTCGCGGAAATCCTGCTCGAAACGGTGGGTGTCGGTCAGGTCGAGAATGGCGCGCGAGCGCTGGTCGACACGCTGGTTCTGACCATGGGTCCGCAATCCGGCGACCAGGTGCAGGCGATGAAGGCCGGCGTGCTGGAAACCGCCGACATCGTCGTCATCAGCAAGGCCGACCTGCCGGGGGCCGAGCGGATGGCGCAGGACATTGGCAGCGTGCTCGAGCGCAATCGTTCAAATGGGCGACGTGTCGCCCCAGTTTTGCTGGTCGCGGCGAACCGGGCTGAGTCGGTCGAGGCGCTGTCGGGCGCGATCGATGCGCACACGCAGTGGCGCAGCGACCACGTCGACGCTGTGCGGGTCTCGCAGGACCGGGCGCTGTTTCATGCACGCAGTCTGCTGAACCGCCGGCTTGCCGAACTGATCGACACGCTGCCCGCCGATGCCCGTTCAGAACCCGTGGCGGCAATCTACGCACGTATTGTGGAGTTGCTGAAGCCAACCGGTTAAAGATAGAGCAGCAGGGATGCACCGGACAAACAATAACGTGAGATGGAAGGAGACCCGCATGAGACGGCTTTGCTCTCTGATCGCCGCGCTGCTGATGGCGCTCGCGTGCTCGCTGGCAGGCGCGCCGGCCGCTTTTGCAGACGATACGATCACGCTGAAAATGGCGCATCAATGGCCGGACGATCCGAACGACTACGTCGTGTCGGCCGGCAAGAAATTCGCGCAGGAAGTGATGCAGCGATCAGGCGGCAAGATACATATCGACATCTTTCCCGCCGAGTCGCTGGTGAAGGCGCTGAACATGCATACAGCGCTGCGCAGCGGCAGCGTCGACCTCGCCATCTATCCATATATCTACGCGGCCGGCGCGATCCCGCAAATGAATCTGATCCTGCTGCCCGGCCTGTGGAAAACACCCGACGATGTCTACCGCTTCCGTACATCCGCGCCGTGGCGCGAACTCGAGGCGAAGATGGAGGCTTACGGTTTCAAGACTTTGTGCTGGATCCAGATTTCTGGCGGCATGGCGTCCAAGTCGAAACCGATCAATGTGCCCGCCGATCTGGCCAGACAGAAAGTGCGGGGCGCCGGCAAGATGATGGAGGCGGCGTTGCAAAGCGCGGGCGCGAGCACGGTGTCGATGGCGTCGTCGGAAACCTATAGTGCAATGCAACTCGGTCTGCTCGATGGTCTGTGGACCTCGTCGGGCACGTTCGGCTCGTACCGGCTGTATGAGGTGGCGAAGTACTACAACTCGCCGGAACAGTACAGCATCTATTACACCATCGAGCCGATCGCCATCAGCATGAAGACGTGGAACCGCCTGACGCCCGCGCAGCAGAAGATCATGACCGACGTCGGCCAGAGCCTCGAACAAGGTGCATTCGAAGGCGCCAAAGCGGATGACCGGCGCGTTGCCCAACTGTTTGCGAGCCACGGAGTGCAGATCCACAAAATGACGCTCGACGAATGGACCCAGTGGCAGAAACTGTTCCAGCAGGTGAGTTTTCCGAAGTTCCGCACCGAGGTGCCTGACGGCGGCCGTCTGCTCGACGAAAGCACGGCGCTGTACAAGTAGAGGCGTGATATGCGCAAGCCACTCGATCGTTTCGCCGCGCTGCTCGACGCGTTTTGCCGGGGCATTGCGCTGTCGGTCGGCGTCGCGGTGCTCGTGATGGTCGCGGTGATCTCGTATGGCGTGCTTGCACGCGAAGCGCTGCATCTGTCCGACGTGTGGGTGACCGAGGTCACGACTTACCTGATGGCCTATATGACCTTTGTCGGAATGGCGGCGCTCGCGTGGCAGTCGCGGCACCTGAAGGTCGACGTGCTGAGTCATCATCTCGGCGAAGGCGGCAAGCGCGTGCTCGCATTCGTCTCGACACTGGTGATCGCCGTGGTTGCCATCGCCGTCGCGGTGCTCGCCGTACAGTTCTGGTGGGACGCGTACATCAGCGGCGAGCGTTCGTGGGGCATGTTCTCGCTGCCGCTGTGGATTCCGTATTCATGCCTCGCGGCCGGCGCGTTGCTGCTCGCGTTCGTGCAACTGGTCCGGTTTGCCATGACGGTGTTCACACGCGCTCAAGCGCTGCACGAGGTTCCGGTCGAGGACCTGGTGCTGGGGAGAGACAAGTGAATCAGCTTTTTATTGGCGCCGGCATGTTTGGCGGCCTGCTTGCGGTGCTGTCGCTGGGGGTGCCGATCGCATTCGCGCTGCTGTTCATCGCGTTGGGCTCGCTGTTTATCACCGGCGGCGGCTGGGATGCGCTCACGCTGATTCCGAGCACGTACTGGGGATCGGTCGCCACTTTCACGCTGACCTCGGTGCCGATGTTCATGTTCATGGGCGCCATCGTGTCGGCATCCGGGATGGGCGCGCGTCTCTATGGTGCTCTCGCGACGATTCTCGACGGTGTGCCTGGCGGCCTCGCGGTTGCGACCACGCTCGCGTGCGGCGTGATGGCGGCGGTGTCCGGTTCGAGCGTGGCGACGGCGGCGGCCATCGGCGGCTTCGCGGTGTCGGAGATGCGCAGGCATGGCGTGCCCTCGGGCCAGGCATGCGGATCCGTGGCCGCCGGCGGCACACTCGGCATTCTGTTGCCGCCGAGCATTCCGTTGATCGTCTATAGCGTGATCGCCGAGCAGTCCATCGGCCGTCTGTTCGTCGCGACGCTGGTGCCGGGCGCGATCATGGCGGCGTCGTTCGCGGTTTTCCAGATGGCGCTCGCATTGCGGCGGCGTACCTGGCGCGAGCGCCGTACCGCGCCACTCGCGCCGCTGAAGGCGCGCATCGTCGCGCTGAAGGACGTGGGGCCGTTCGCGTTGCTGATCCTGATCATTCTCGGTTCGCTGTATCGCGGGCTGGCGACGCCGCAAGAAGCGGCTTCGCTCGGCATCGTCGCAAGTCTGATCCTCGCGGGCGTGGTCTATCGTGAACTGAACTGGCACAAGCTGAAGGAGATATTGATCAACGCGGCCCAGAGCAGCGTGATGATCCTCGCAGTGATTTCGGCGGCGATCGTGTTCGGCTATGTGATGACGACGAGCCAGGTGGCGGCGTCGTTGACGCAAACCGTCGCTGGCGCGCATGTGCAACCGTGGGTGCTGTTCATCAGCATCAATCTGCTGCTGATCTTTCTGGGCTGCTTCATGGAGACGATCGCGATCATCGTCGTCACCATGCCGGTACTGGTGCCGGTCGTGCAGGCCTATCACTGGAACCTGATCTGGTTCGGCGTAGTGGTCGTGATCAATATGGAAATGGCGCTGATTCACCCGCCCGTCGGATTGAATCTCTTCGTCGTGCAGAGCGTGGCGCCCGACGTGCCGTTGCGTCGCATCGTGCTCGGCACGCTGCCTTATGTGTTCATCATGGCGGCGGTGCTGGCGATCATCGGCATCTTCCCGGGGCTGACAACCTGGCTCGGCGGTCCCGCCTAGCCCGGACAGGTGCGAGATGAACGACTTCATGCCGCCCGGCCTAAGCATTGCCACGCGGATACGGCGCGTCGTGTTCCGCCACGTCCAGTTGCGCGTACGAGTCCGCCGCGCCGCTCAATTGCCACGGATGTCCGCCTGCGGCAATCGCGCGAATCGCGGTTTCGTCGCGCTCCATGCGCTGGACGGCCGCATCGATCACTCTGGCCGCATCGCCCTTCGGGACGACCACGACGCCGTCGCCGTCCGCGAGCACCAGGTCGCCGGGATGCACCAGCACGCCGTCGCAACTGACCGGCGTGTTGACCATGCCATGTCCGGATTTGCCGGGACGTGCGGGCGAAATCAGCGTCGACCAGACCGGAAAGCGCATCCTCTCCAGCGTGTTGGTATCGCGTATGCAGCCTTGCACGATCACCCCTGCCAGGCCTTTTTCGACGGCGTAATGCGCGGCGACGTCGCCCCATTGCGCACCCGAGCTCTCTGCATGAGTGACCACGACCAGCACGTCGCCGCGCTGCGCGAGATAGAGTGCGCGGTGCATCATCAGATTGTCGCCGGGCGCGCTCATCGCAGTGATGGCGGGGCCGGCAATCGTCAGGCCCCGGTTCAGCGCGCGCATGCGCGAAGTCATCAGACCGGCGCGCGCATTCGGTCCCATGGCCTCGTGGACATCGGCGACACTCAGTCGTGCCGCGCGGTCACAGATGGCGGGGTCCACCCGGTCAACCTGCAGGAATACGCTGGAAATGGCCATTACGTTCTCCGTCGATATGCGCTCCGATATTGAAGCGGCCCGACGCAGCGGACAAGCGCGCGGCGCAGCGCCGTTTTGCAATGTGAACCGTTGTCCGGCCCCGGTTTGGCCGCGGTTCAGACGCAGGGCGATACGCACCGTTTGCGGGAATTCCCTGGCGGCGATGCCGCGGGCCGCGCGCTAGTATCGGCTGCGCGCGAGCGGTGCATCGCAACGCCTGTGCAGTCGCAACTGCGAGGGGCATTGCCAAAAGTTCGAGGAATAGCAATGAGGCTCGATACCTGTGAAGCCGACGGCGAGATCGCTTCGACATCGATGGCGGCCCACAGCTACGCGCCGCTCGCCGATTCGTCTGGCGCGTTACGCGAGGCTCAAACGCAGTTCGACGCCAATCATCCCTCGCTGTATTCACCGCAGGACCCGCCGCTGCGCTCGGGAACCCAAAGTCTCGAACGCGCGATCAGCCTGCTGCGGGAACTGGCCGCCCGTCATCGCACCGGCTGGCGACTGGGCGATCTCGCCGCGCGTTGCGGCATCGACAAGGGTTCGGCGCACCGGCTGCTGGCCTGCCTGATCCGTGAGCGGCTGGTGCAGCAAAGGGCGGAAGACCGCCGCTATCTGCCCGGCCCGCTTCTGTGGGAGCTTGGCCTTTCGGTGCCGGGCCATATCAACTCCGACGACGCCTGCCGCGAACGTCTCGCCGCGCTGGCGCGCCGCTTCGGCGGCCTTGCGTTCCTGATGGTGCGTAGTGGTTCGGAATACGTCTGCGCGATGCGTGCCGGCGATTCGGATCTCCGCGCCGTCTCGGTGGAGGTGGGCACGCGCCGTCCGTTGATCACGTCGGCCGGGGGCGTGTCGATCCTGCTCGCACTGCCAGAGCCGGAGGCAGTTGCGATCCGCGCGAACAACATCCAGCAGGAAATCTCACGCTGCGGCGACGTGCGTCTGAAGGCGCTGGAGCAGATGTATCGACGCTCGCAAGCCTACGGCTTCGGGGTGAACCTGGGCGACGTGGTGCCGGGCATTCATGCGGTCGCGGTGCCGGTTTTCGGGCGGCCCGGCAAGCCGATGGCGGCCGTCTGTCTGATGAGCTGGCCGGAAGCGCTGCCGGAATCGCGCGTGGACCAAGCTTGCGAAGCGTTGATGGCCGAAGCGCCTCGGGCGGTGGTCTTCTGCGCGGACGCGAGCCACGCCTGAGCGCGTGGGCTATCCGCCCCTCGTCGCGTCAGCCGGGTTGCCTTTTCAAATGGCTTTCCCGGCATGCGTTCGCCCGTCCGGTTCCCCATCGTCTCCGTGAATGTTCCCTCCAAACCCGATCATTTGCACTTCTGGCCGTTGCCGGTGCGCGAGATCCCGTGCGCGCGCCAGTGCCGCAATGCACAAAGTTTCACACTGCAAAACGCAGCGGCATTGATCGATTGCCGATCGCTTAGGGCGCCCACACAATAAATCGGAGCGCTATCCAACAGGGACGAGCATGAACATCGAGAAGGCCGTGAACTTCGATGACCTGCGGACACAGGCCAAAAGAAAGCTGCCGAGAATCGCTTTCGATTTCATCGAGGGCGGCGCGGACGACGAGTTCTGCCTCGCCAGAAATCGCGATGCGTTCCGCCGCTTCCGGCTCCTGCCGCGCTATCTGGTCGATGTGACCACACGCGATCAATCCTGCACGTTGCTGGGCCGCACCTATAGCAGCCCGTTCGGCATTTCGCCAACCGGCCTGGCCGGCCTGTTTCGGCCGCACGCCGATCTGATGCTGGCTGCCGAAGCGGCCGCTGCGAACATTCCGTATCTGATGTCCAGCGCGAGCACGGACTCAATCGAGGAAGCCGCGCAGATCGCCCCGCATAACACGTGGTTCCAGATTTACGGCACGCGCAACGAAACGATCAACGACGACCTGGTGCGCCGCGCCCGCGACGCGGCGCTGGAAACCCTGGTGCTGTCGATCGACATACCGGTCAATTCGAACCGTGAACGCAACCGCCGCAATGGTTTTACGCGGCCGCTCAAGATGACCCCTGCGATCGTGTTCGAAGCAATGGGGCATCCGGTCTGGGTGATCCGTTACCTGCGAAGCGGCGGCATGCCGATGATGAAAAACTGGGCGAATTACGCGCCACCCGGTGCGCGCGCCGGCGATGTCGCTGACCTGTACGGCACGCTGACGCCAGCACCGGCGATGACCTGGCGCTCGCTCGATCGCATCCGCAGCCTGTGGCCGGGCAAGCTCGTGGTGAAAGGCATCCTGCATCCCCAGGACGCGGTGATGGCGATGCACGCCGGCGTCGATGGGATCATCGTGTCGAATCATGGTGGGCGGCAACTCGATAGCGCACCGTCGCCTGTCGAGATGTTGCCGTCGATCCGTGCGGCAGTCGGCGAGCGGGTCGAACTGATGCTCGACAGCGGCGTGCGGCGCGGCTCGGACATCGTCACCGCAATCTGCCTCGGCGCGCGCGCCGTGACGTTCGGCCGGCCGACTCTGTATGGTGCGGCAGCCGGTGGCCGGGCCGGTGTGAAGAAGGCGATCGACATCATGCGGCGTGAAGTCGACACGGTGATGGCGCAGATCGGCTGCACCAGCTTGAGTCAACTGGGCGTCGCCAACCTGTATCGCGAGCGACCCCTCGAGTATCCGTCGGACGATGCGCTCGCCCGGCTCGTGCGCGACACGGTGCCGGACCTCGACTAGAGAGAAGGCTGCGCTCACAGCCCGTATGTACCCAATAAAAACAGGAGACACAGCAATGAAACATCGAACGCGGCTTGGCATGGCGGCGCGATGGCTTGGCTGGGCGATTGTGGGGGTATCGACGTGCATCGCCTTGCAGGCCTACGCCGCCACGACGTGGCGTGCCTATACCTACAACGCTGCCGCTACGGTCACGGCCGTGAAGGGGCTCAACGCGCTATTCGACCAGATTCGCAACAGCACCGGCAATGAATTGGCGATCCGTCTCAACCTGGGCGGCACGCTTGCGATCAGCGCGACGAACATCACCGAGGCCGTCGCGGGCAACGTGGTGCAGATGGGCGACGACGCGTTCTTTGTCGGCAGTGTGCCGGTAGGCGGCACGGTGCGACTGCCTCTGCTGATCAAGGACCGGCCCGCCTTCGATCGCGCCTGGGCTGCCGAGGAACCGTTCCTGAAGGCCGCGTACGAAAAGAAGGGCATCGTGCTGCTCGGGCACTACACGTTTCCGCTCAACGTGATCTGGTCGCGCAAGAAGCTGACGACTCTCTCCGACATCGCGGGGCAGAAGATCCGCGTGATCTCGCCGGAGCAGGCGGAGTTCATCAAACGGCTTGGCGGGATTCCCGTGACCCTCGGCACATCTGAGGTTGCAGCGGCGCTCGACCGCGGCGTGATAGACGGCGTGACCACCGCCAGTTCCGGCTATGGGTACATCTGGCGCGACATGCTGAAGTATCGCTACAACCTGAACGTGAGCTTCATCGACTCGCTGATTCTCGCGAACCGTCAGGCGTGGCTCGCGTTGACTGCGCAGCAGCAGGCCGCAGTACAACGCGATATCGACGCGGCAACTACCCATATTTCCGACGCAATGGCCGTGGAAGAGGACTCGCTAACCAGTCAACTCGCGGCCAAAGGCATCGTCGTCACGACGCCGAGCGCGGCAGAGGTGGCGCAGGCTACCCAGCTGATCTCGCCGTACTGGGACACCTGGGCCAAAGCGCGCGGCGACTCCGCGGAACAGGCGCTGACGAAGGTGCGCGCGGCGATTGGGAGGTAAGCACATGAAAGCCAGCCTTGCACCGACTACGGTCGCCGAAATTCCCGAAGTCGCCAGCAATACGCTCTCCGCGCCGTCGCTGGAAAGCTGGCTCGACCGGGTCTGCCGATGCGTATCGCAACTCGTGGTGGTCGGATTGATCGTGATGATCGCGGCGGAAGTATTCGTGCGCAGTGTGTTCGGCTGGTCGTTGCAGGTCACCGACGAACTGGGCGGCTACGCGTTGATCGTCATCGCGTTCGTCAGTCTGCCCAGTTGTCAGGCGCAGGGCGCATTTCATCACGTTCACTTTCTCGACGCGAGACTCGGGCGGTTGCCGCAGGCCTGCTTGCGCTGCTTCTTCAGCGTCGTCAGTTTCGGTGCGATCGCCGTGCTGTGCTGGCAATTCGCGCTGTTCACGTTGACGTCCTGGCGTTCGGGCGACGTCGCCGCCACGACGTTGCTCACGCCGTTGTGGATTCCGCGCGCTGTGATGTGCGTCGGCACGGCTTGCCTGTGCGTGTCGCTGCTGCGCACGATCTTTCATGACTGGCAGCGGATTGCCGGGTTGATTTCATCGCGTGGCAGGAGGGGATGATGGCGCATCTTCAGATCGCAATCACATTCGTATTGTTTCTCGGCCTGCTGGGCGCGGGCATGGCGGTGCCGTTTGCCATTCTCGTGCCGGCGCTCGTGTATCTGTTCATGCAGGGCGGCGTCGCGGCGTTCAGCGGCATTGGACTGACGAGCTGGGGCAGCATGGATAGCTACACGCTGACCGCCATACCGCTTTTCATTCTGATGGCGGAGTGTATCCAGGCGAGCGGCCTGGGCTTCCGGGTCTATGGCGGTCTTGCGCGCCTGTTCCGGCGCATGCCGGGTGGTCTGATCCAGACCAATATCATCGGCTGTGCGCTGTTTGCGGCGGTGAGCGGGTCAAGCATCGCAACCGCCGCCGCCGTAGGCAACGTGGCGCTGCCGCAGCTCGGCGCGCGCAATTACGATCGCAAGCTGTCCACCGGTTCGCTCGCTGCCGGCGGCACGCTCGGCATCCTGTTTCCTCCTAGCATCGCGTTGATCGTATATGGCACGTTCACCGAGACGTCGGTGGCGAAGCTGTTCATGGCCGGCGTGGCGCCGGGCGTTCTGCTGACGTTGATGTTCATGCTGTATGTCGGCATCAGGACCATGGTGCGTCCCGATCTGGTCGAGCAACAGGAGAGGGGTTCGCAACGTATTGCATGGGTCGTGCGCGCGTTGTGCGATGTATTGCCTCTCGGCATTCTGATCGGCGGCGTGCTGGGTGCGATCTACGCTGGAATCGCGACCCCGACCGAGGCTGCCGCAGTCGGCTGCATAGCGGCAGTGGTGATCTGCCGCCTGTTTGCGACCTTCACGCTGCATACTTTTTTCGCATCGCTGAAGCGCTCGACGCTGATTGTGGGCAACATTATTTTCATCACTTACTCGGCATTCATTTTCTCGTACGCAATGAGCTATGCCGGCGTCGGCGAAGAGATCACGTCTTTTATCGTCGGCCTTCATCTGACGAAGCCGGAGTTCTTTCTGGCGCTTCTGATTCTCTATACGGCGCTCGGCGCGCTGATCGAAAGTCTCGGGATGATCGTCATTACCGTGCCGCTGCTCGCACCCGTGTTGAGCGGATATGGCATCGACCCGATCTGGTTCGGCATCGTCGTGGTGATGTTCATTGAAATGGGACAGATCACGCCGCCTATCGGCATCAATCTGTTCGTGATCCAGAGCATCTCGAAGGGATCGATCACCGAAGTCGTGCAAGGCACGATTCCGTTTCATCTGATCATGTTCATCCTGCTTGCGTTGTTGATGATGTTTCCGCAGATTGCGCTCTGGTTGCCCACCCGGATGATCGGTTAAATCTCGCGAAATGCTGGCGCGCTTCAGGGGCTGCTCTGCTTTTTCCCGCATTCAATGTGATGGAGTCATGCGATGGAGTCGACACAGTTAATCTATGGCAAGCCCTTGAAAGAGGGGCTTGCATTCGAAATCGACGTAAAGGTCGAGGAGTTTCTGGACGGCAGTCTCGACATCGATGAGATAGAAGCGCTGTGGCGGCAGTATCCGCTTCTGGTGTTTCGCCGTCAGTCGCTGCTCGAAGAAGAACTGGTGCGATTTTCTTCCCTGCTTGGCGAATGCGAAGCGGTCAGTCGTAAAGACATTCTGTCACCGTATTCCGACAAGGTGATCTATTTCAGCACGCTGAAATATGCGGACGGTCGCAACCTCGGTGGCTTTGCGGGAGGAGAGGACGTCGACTGGCATTCGGATCAGACCTTCCGGCCGTCACCGTCCACCGGCGCGATTCTTTACGGTGTGGAAGTGCCGCGCGACGGCGGCGACATTTACTGGGCCGATCAGTATCGGGCCTATGAACTGTTGCTCCCCGACGTGCGCCGCAAGATCGACGGGCGCATCGGGACTTATCGGTACGCGAAGCGCCTGGGCATCATGAATGCGACTGAACTGAAGGGCAAATTCGATGAATTGTCCCGCACGCCCGATGTGTTTCACCCCGTTGTGCTGGACCATCCGCTCACCGGGAAAAAGGCGCTTTATGCCGACCCGACCACGCTGGTTTCAATCGACGGTCTCACCGAAGCAGAGAATGCCGTGATCCTTCCGTTGCTCTTTGCGGCAGGCGGCGACCCGTCGGCCGTCTATCGGCACAAAGTTCTGTCCGGCGATCTGATGATGTGGGACAACGGTTGCACGATGCACCGGCGCGACGTCATGACACTCGAACAGCCACGCCTGATGAAGCGGACCACGTTCCGCCTACCGGCATCCAGGTATTGTGTGCCGCATTAGTCATGCAAGGTGCCCGGGCCGCGATGGACCGCGTAGCGCTATTTCGGTTTCAGGTCGACGCCGAGGAAATCGCGCACGGCCGTGATCATCAGCGTGGCGATATCGTTGGTGCGCGACTTCAGGCGTTCGACGGGGCCTGAAATGAGCAGCGCGTAGTGGCGCGCAGGCATGGGCAACGCGAGGGCGACGCCCATCAATCCCGGTGAATATTCCTCGTTGCCGAGGAACCAGCCTTTTTTTATCGATCGCTCGATTTCCGCTTCGATGTCATCGGGATTCATCAGCGTGTGCGGGGTGTAGCGAATATAGTCGGCGCGTCTTAGCAGGGCGAGACGTTCGGCAGCCGAGCGTTGCGACAGCAATGCGCGTCCGGCGGCAGTGGCGTGCATCGGCACGCAATTGCCGATCTGCGTGGTGTATCGAATCGGATTGGCCGATTCGCGCACGCCGACGAACATCACCTGCCCGGCGTTGGGGGCGGCAAGCGCAGTCGTTTCGCCCGTCGCGTTCGCGAGAAATTCGAGCAGATTTTCCATCTCGACCGAAGGCGTTTCGCCGCTGCGGATGGCTTCGACAAGCTCCCACCAGCGCGGCGACGGATACACGCCGCCTTTCGGGCGGGGCTCGTAGAGATAGCCGAGCGACTTGAGTGTCGTGAGCAGGTTGTGTGTGCTGGAGCGCGGCCAATCCAGCGTTTCGGAAATCTCGGCTAGCGACGCAGGTCGTTTGATCTGGGCAAAGAATTCGAGCAGTTCGAGAACCTGGGCGGCTTGTCTGACCATGGACTACTCACCAAAAAGATTGACACATGAGGGCTTCGCTTTCGCCGCAGTGTATCAAGGCCAATGCGGCGAAACCGCGTCTGCAAAAAAATTGAATCGGCGCCCGCGGCCAGCCGCCAGGTTCGACATTCTCCGGCATTCAGGCACGTTTTCCCGTTTTCCAGCACTCCCTGGGGTTCACACTTAGAGACTGTTTGTCCCTGTGTGTGGACAATTAATTCACGTCACTGAACGCATGGCGGCTTCGGTCACCTTCGAAATGCCACGCGTCGCGTGTCGCAGCGAAGCTCTGCCAGGCCACTCGCCGGAGGAAAAATGAAAATCGCGAAGACGCAGGAAATCGCCAGGGAGGGCAGCCTATGGATGCCCGAATGGATCGCGCGACTCGACCCGAGAGGCAGGAAGACCTTCGTCGCGTCATTCGGCGGCTGGGCGATCGACGCGTTCGACTTCATGATCTTCAGCTTCGTGATCACGGCGCTCACGCATTCGTTGGGCGTCGAACGTGGCGCGATCGGCCTGATCGGCACCGCCACGCTGCTGGCGTCCGCGGTGGGTGGCTGGACTGCCGGCATGCTCGCCGACCGCTTCGGGCGCGTGAAAATGCTGCAGGGAACCATTCTCTGGTTTTCCGTCTGCACGGTTCTGATCGGCTTTGCGCAGAACTTCGAGCAACTGCTTGCGCTGCGTATCCTGCAGGGGCTTGGTTTTGGCGGTGAGTGGGCGATCGGCGCGGTGTTGATCGGCGAAAGCGTTCGCGCCGAGGATCGCGGCAAGGCCGTGGGCTTCGTGCAAAGCGGCTGGTCGATCGGATGGGGTGCGGCGGCGCTCGCGTACAGCATTTCGTTTTCGTTTCTGCCGGAACAGTACGCATGGCGCGCGTTGTTCTGGATCGGCGTCTTGCCGGCGCTGATGGTGCTGTTCGTGCGGCGTAACGTCAGCGAACCCGAGATCTTCGTTCGGGCACAAGCGGCGCAGCGAGCCGCCGGCACGCGCACCAATCTGCTTGCGATCTTCATGCCGCCGCTGCTCGGCACGACGCTCAAAGCCTCGGCGCTATGCACGGCGCTCACCGGTGGCTACTACGCCATGTCCACCTGGTTGCCCACTTTCCTGAAGGTCGAACGGCATCTGTCCGTGCTGAATACCGGCGGCTATCTGCTGGTGCTGATCCTCGGTTCGTTCTGCGGCTACATTCTCGGCGCATATTTGACCGACCTATGGGGACGTCGACGCAGTTTCGTCGTGTTCTCGTTCGTCGCGGCCGTCTGCCTGTACGTCTATCTGAAGATGCCGCTCACCGATGGACAAATGATGGTGCTGGGCTTCCCGCTCGGCATGGCCTCGTGTGGCGTATTTGCCGGAATGGGCGCTTACCTGACCGAACTGTATCCGTCGACGGTACGCGCTTCGGGACAGAGCTTCTGCTACAACTTCGGCCGCGGCATTGGCGCGCTGTTTCCCGCGATGGTCGGTTATCTGAGCCAGACCTCGTCGCTCGGTAGTGCGATCGCCATCTTCGCGGGTTGCGCGTATGGCGCGTCGGTGCTCATGGCGATGCTGTTGCCGGAAACCAGGGGCCGGGCGCTCCAATAGTCATCGGCTTGTGAAGCTATGAATGGTTACGAGAGAACGAAATGACCGCGACCGGTTTTGCGATGCCAGCAGGTGCATGTGATTGTCATACCCATGTTTTCCCCGACGATCCGCGCTTCCCGTTTTCCGCTATGCGTAAATACACGCCGCCGTTCGCAAGCGTGCCGCAGTTGCAGGCGATGCTCGATACGCTGCAGGTGCAACGCATAATCGTCGTTCAGCCGAGTGTCTACGGTAGCGACAACGCCGCCACGCTGGACGCAGTGCGCAAGCTCGGTCGCGAGCGGGCCCGTGCAGTGGCCGTGATCGAAGAGGACGCAACCGATACGCAACTCGACAGCCTGCACGATGCTGGCGTGCGCGGTGTTCGTCTGAATCTCGAGATGCTGGCCGAGAGTGATCCGGCTCGCTGCAAAACCATCGTCCGACACACCGCCGCGAAGCTCGCAGGCCGTGGCTGGCATGTTCAGGTGTACAGCCAGCTCGAACTGATTGCATCGATCGCTGACGTGTTCGGTGGCCTCGACCTACCTGTTGTATTCGACCATTTCGCCCGCGCACGCGCTGAATTCGGCCCGCAGCAGAAGGGCTTTCGGGCGGTGCTGGATCTGGTGAGGACAGGCAGCGCGTACGTGAAATTGTCGGCGCCTTATCTCTGCTCGAACGACTCGCCGTATTACACCGATATCGACGCGGTCGCCCATGCGCTGATCGACGCGAACCCGGCGCGAATGCTGTGGGCCAGCAACTGGCCTCATCCGAATCCGTCACATGCTCCCGCTGCATCGCTGGACGAAATCAGCCCGCGACAACAGGTGGATGATGCCGGCCTGCTCGGCATGCTAGCCCGATGGGCGCCGGATCCCGCCGTGCGCGATTCTATTCTCGCCAGCAATCCGGCTTCGCTGTACGGCTTTACCGAAACCGTTGCGCTGGGCGTGCAACCCGGCTAGGCGCATTCGCGCCACCGCGCGGCTACGTGCCTTGCAGCCTTTTTTGCAACTGAGCTTACCGAGGAGCAACCCGTGAGCACTTTCGACATCAGCCCGCAATCCACCACGATAGTCCGCAACACCAAGGAATGGCTCGACGCGATCTCGCAATTCGAAAAACGTGCGAAGCCGAGTTTCTTTCATGCTCGCGCGCAGTTGCCCGATCAAGGTCGCACCAACATCGTGCTCGGCGCGACCCCCGCGTTGAGCGTGGTGCTGAAAACCTACGCGAGCGGCGGCGAAAATGAACTGCATGCGCATACGAACGAAGACCACATGTTCTACATCCTGCAGGGCAGCGCGACGTTTCACGGCCCGAATGGCGAGACGCGGATCGTATCGAAGAATCAGGGCATTCTGCTGCCGCGCGGCTCGTTTTACTCGTTCTGCGCCGACGAAGGAGAGCCGCTCGTGATGCTGCGCGTCGGCGCAACTGTCGATCCGTCTACCGATCCGCTTGCGCGAGTCGGGATCGACCATCTGCCACTCGACGGATTTTCAGAAGCGAACAAGGAAGTGCCGCTCGTGCTGAGCGAGCAGTGGTTCTCGTAACCGGAACTGCAGCCAGCAGGAAGAACTGGGCGTTGGAAGATTAACGGGTCCGGCGCAGTTTCATCGAGAACGCGAAGTTCTCGGCGGGATAGTGAGCGATCGACACTTCGGCGATTTGGCCCGACGCGATCCTGAACGTGCGGATCACTTCGATCGACGTTTCGCCGGGCTCAGCGCGCAGCATCGATGCGACCGGCGCGGGCATCGGGGCAGTGCGCAATTCCTGCTCGACCTCGACGATGCGCTCGCCGTACAGCGTTTCGATCAGTTCGAAGATGGGGCCGTTGTTGTGTTCCAGCAGTCGTGCGACTCCGGCGTAGCTTTCGTGAACATAGACTTCCATCCAGCAAACCGGCTCTTCGCTCGAATCCGGAAAGCGGAAGCCGTCTATACGAAGCCACTTTTCTCCTTCGGCCGAGCCAAGTCGTGCGGCGAGAGCGGAGTCTGCGCTCAGCATCTCGACCGAGTCGATACGAAAGCGCAGGGCAGTGACGAAGGAGAAAAGATCGTTGATCGATTCGATTTCGTGTACATAAGCGCCGCTGCTGCCAGGACGCACCACGGTGGTCGGCGCACCGCGACGCGACGAGATCAGGCCATCGTCGCGCAAACGCCGCAAAGCTTCGCGAATCGTGTGACGGCTGACGGAAAAACGTTGGCCGAGTAGATCTTCGGAGGGCAACTGCGTGCCGACCGGATAGACCCCTTTGAGAATTTCGGCCTTCAGTGTCGCGACGACCTGCACATAGAGCGGCTCGGTGCGATCGGCGGCCGGAAGCCGGGTGCTCGCCTTTGGCGCTCGCGCCTTGCCGGAGCCTGTCTGGGTTTTGCCTGACTTTTCCAGTGGTGTATTGCGCTGACCCAACGATGATCTCCCCGCCCGAACGTATGGAGCAAAACTTTACCATGTGTCCCAAACGGCCCAGGGCGGTCAGCCGCGACGCCGGACCGCCCGGGTTCGCTGGGAAGTCAGCTGGCGGCAACGTATTGGAGCAACGGTGCGGCCTGCTGTGTGCTCGCCTGAGTCGGGGCACCGTCGAGAAACGCGGGGCTCAGGTCCCGCGCCGACGGGCAGCCGATTTGCCCGCATACCAGATCGAGTTCCGCGCGCAGAATGCTCAACGCGCGCAACGCGCCCTCGGTTCCGCCTGCCGCAACACCGTAGGCGGGGGCGCGTCCGACGAAGGTGAAGCGCGCACCGAGGCACAGCGCGGTCGCGATATCGGCGCCCCGGCGAATGCCGCTGTCGAGCATGACCGTCATCCGGTCGCCGACGGCTTCGACGATGCGCGGCAACGCGTCGAGCGGCGCGACCGCGCGATCGAGTTGCCGGCCGCCATGATTCGACACGATGATGCCGTCCACGCCGAGGCACAGCGCCTGGCTCGCGTCGTCGGGATGCATGATGCCCTTGACCACCAGCTTGCCGCTCCATTGGCGGCGAATGTTGTCGAGGGTCGCCCACGAGTGCGGCGCCGGCACCTGGTCCGCGTAAAAGCTCGTCAACGCTCGCGCATTGAGGCCGGCGGGCGCGTACTTGCGGTAGTTCTCCATGAACGGCAAGCCGTTACGCAGATAGTCGGCCACCCACGCCGGATGCCGTGCCGATTCGAGCATCACGGCAAGGGTTGGCTTGTAGGGCCGGACCCAGCCGCTGCGGATATTGCGCTCGCGCTTCGAATGAAGCGGCACGTCGACGGTGACGACCAGCGTCGACAAGCCCGCATCGGCGACCCGGCGAAACAGATCGCTCGTCATGCCCGCATCCTTGCACGGGTAATGCTGATACCAGGACTTCGGCGCGACCCGCGCAACCTGTTCGATCGACGCCGTGCTCGCGCCGGAAATCACGAACGGCAGGTCTGCCTTCGCGGCCGCCTCCGCGAGCATGAGGTCCGCGCCCGGCCGCACCATCGCGATCATGCCGGTCGGCGCAATGCCGAACGGCGAAGCAAAAGTTTGCCCGAAGAGTTCGACCGACTGATCGCGACGCGAGATATCGACCAGATAGCGCGGCAGCAGGCGGTGCTTCGCGAACGCGGCCTGGTTGGCGGCGAGGCAGCCTTCGTCTTCCGCGCCGCCTTCCAGATAGTCGTAAATCACTTGGGGCAGGCGCGTTCTGGCGATCTTGCGCAGATCGTCGATGCTCAGGGCTTGGGTCAATTTCATCGCTCTTCCCAGAAAAGGTGATCACAAGCACATGTGGAATAACATGTACGTATAGGTAGTCAGGATAAAGAAAAATGTTCGTTCTGGCACGTTCGATTTGTGTCTTTTATTAAGCAATAAACTCGGTATTTATCCCTATGCACTTTGCGATAACGAAGTCTATAACATGTACGTACAGCTTTAATTATTGTCCGTTATCGCGCTACCCCAGGAGACAGCATGTACGCACCGCCGCCCGTCGTCGAAGCCAGGGAGTTTGTCCGCATTCCATCTGAATTTCACATGAAGGGCCGCCGCTCGACGTGGGTCGACGTGCAACTGCATGGCGCCGACGCGCCTGCCTTTCTCGAAGGACCGTCATTCGATCGCGAGGGCAACCTGTGGGTCGTCGATATTCCGTGGGGGCGTCTGTTCAAGATCACGCCGGACGCCAAAGTGACCTGCGAGCTCGAATACGACGGCGAACCGAACGGACTGAAGTTCCACCAGGATGGCCGCGCGTTTATCGCCGATTGCAAGAACGGATTGATGGTGTTCGATCCGAAAACCGGCAACATCGAGCCGTTTCTGGAACGTGCGCTGGTGCAGAGATTCAAGGGATTGAACGATCTGGTGTTCGCCTCGAACGGCGATCTGTACTTCACCGATCAGGGGCAAACCGGGCTGCACGATCCGAGCGGCCGTCTCTATCGCCTGAGTCACGACGGCCGGCTCGACTGTCTGCTCAGCAATGTGCCCAGCCCGAACGGACTGGTGCTGAACGAAAAGGCGCATGTGGTGATGCTTGCCGTGACGCGGGCGAATGCAATCTGGCGGGTACCGCTGGTTCGCGACGGCCTGGTCACCAAGGTCGGCACTTACGTGCAGATGTCGGGTGGCGGCGGCCCCGATGGCGTCGCACTCGCGAGCGACGGCTCGATCGCGGTGTGTCACGTCGGGCTCGGCGCGGTCTGGCTGTTCAATCCGGTCGGCGAGCCGATGCTGCGTATCAATTCGGTTCACGGGACCATGACCACGAACTGCGCGTTCGGCGGACCGGGTAATCGGCAGTTGTTCATTACTCAAGGCTGTTCGGTTCTGGTTGCCGATGTGCCGGTCGCCGGAATGCGCATGTTTTCGCACGCGGAAGTGGGCGCCGACCCGACCGTCGCCGGCTTCGCTCACTAGGATGATCACCATGCTCGAGCCGGTTTCGCGCTCCGATACCCCACCTCCGACCGACATGCCCAAGATTGCGCTGGCGCAGTCCACGGTCGCGCAAGTCGTGGCAGAGATATGCGTACGCCACGGCGTGCGTCAGATTTATGGGCTGCCTGGCGGTGGCAGCAGCCTCGATGTGATGCAGGCGTTCGCGGCGCTCGGTGTGCGTTTCGTGCTCGCTCATACCGAGGCGGCCGCCGGCATGATGGCCGCCGCCGATGCGGAAGCGCACGGCGGTCTAGCCGTGGTGGTCACGACCCAGGGACCGGGCACGGCCAGTGTCGCCAATGCCATCGCGCACGCGAGCCTGGACCGCGTGCCGGTGCTGGTCATTACCGATGGCTGGACCAGGCAGCAGCTCACGCACGATTCGCATCAGGTGTTCGATCAGCGCGCGATGCTGGCGCCTGTCGTGAAGGCACATACCCGGCTCGACGGCGAGCAGGTCGCCGTCGAGTTGGAGCGCCTGATCGCCATCGCTGGAACCGAGCCATGCGGACCGGTGTATCTCGAACTGACCGGTGAAAATGCACGCAGGACGATTGCTGAGCAGCATAACGACGCGAGTCCCGCCGTTGCCGCCGATGCGCCGTCGGCATCACAAAGCGAGGCCGTCGCTACGGCGATAGCGTTGATCGAAAAAGCACGGCGGCCAGTGATCGTTGCCGGATTGGAGGCGCGCTCGTCAGACGTGGCGTCCCGAATCGACGCGCTCGCGATGCACTGGCAATGCCCGGTGCTCACTACCTACAAAGCAAAAGGCGTCACCGCCGACGAGTCGGATCATGCTCTCGGACTGTTCACCGGCGGCGCGCTGGAGCGAAGCAGCGTCGAGTCGGCAGATCTGATCGTGTTGTGCGGTCTCGATCCCGTGGAATTGATCGGTCGCCCCTGGCCTTATACCGCACCGGTGATCGACCTGAGTCCGGTCGAACACGTTCCTCACTACGTCGAACCCGCGGCACGCCTGCGTCTGCCGCTGGCGCGTTCGCTCGATGCATTGTCGTCGGTCGCGCCGTCGCGCGGCTGGTCGAACGAAGAGTTCGTCCGACTGAAGACCGGCATGCACGAAGCCCTTGCATACGCCGGCAGCGAAACGGGTCTGACGCCGGTGGCCGTTGTGCAGATCGCCGCGCGAGCCGCGCAACACCTCGACGCCCGCGTCACCGTGGATGCCGGCGCTCACATGTTCTCCGCGATGGCCTTCTGGCCGGCAAAGCGACCGCGTGACGTGCTGATCTCGAACGGCCTTGCGTCGATGGCATTTGCATTGCCTGCCGGCATCGCGATGGGCGTGTCGGACCGGACGCGCCAGGTGATCGCATTCACCGGCGACGGCGGCTTGCTGATGTGCATCGGCGAACTGGCGACGGCGGTGCGCGAAGGCGTGAAGCTTTGCATCGTGGTGTTCAACGACTCGACGTTATCGCTGATTCAGATCAAGCAGCAAAGCCGTGGCCTCGAACGCGATGGGATCGAATGGCCGCGCATCGATTTTCCGGCAATCGCACGCGGCTTCGGCATGAGCGCTTTTTCCGTCGTCACGACGCAAGCCTATGAGAACGCGCTTGAGGAAGCGTTCGCGACGAACGGCCCGTGTCTGATCGATGTGCATGTCGATCCGTCGGGCTATCTGGCGCAATCGAAGGCGCTACGCGGTTAGTCGGCAAAGGGCTCGACGGGACAGCAGGCAATGCAGTGAGCAATGCAGTGAAAGGCGAGACAGGAGCAGGCCGTGTCCGTTACGGCGCGACTCTCCTGCGAATGCAACCACAAGAATCAAGGAGACGCTATGAATCGCCTATCAGGCCGCAACGGCCGCCGCGGCCTTTGGTATTGGGGCTTCCTGATACCGCTCGCTTTAGTGGTGTGCGTGCCGTTTTACAACCGGGTCGAGCCCACCCTGTGGGGATTGCCGTTCTTCTACTGGGTGCAGATGCTGTTCGTGATCGTCGGCGCGCTGGTGACGGGCGCGATCTACCGGCTCACGCCGGCAAAAGGCGAGCATTCCCGGTCAACCGGTACGGAGGCGTCATGAACGTGACCGCGACCGTAGTATTCGGCGCATTGTTTCTGCTGGTGACGGTGTTGGGCTTTCTCGCCTCACGATGGAAGCAGGGCAATCTTGATCACCTCGAGGAGTGGGGCCTGGGCGGCCGTCAATTCGGCACGCTGATTACGTGGTTCCTGCTGGGCGGCGATCTTTTCACGGCATTCACGGTGGTGGCGATTCCTGCGCTCGCGTTTGGCGCCGGCGCAATGGGCATGTTCGCCATTCCGTTCTGCATCCTGACGTTCCCATTCATCTTCATGGTATTTCCGCGACTGTGGGCTATCGCGAAGCGCCATAACTACATCACGGTCGCCGATTTCGTCCAGGCGCGATACAGAAGCAACGCGCTCACGCTGGTCGTGGCTATCACCGGAATCCTCGCGCTGATGCCGTATATCGCGCTTCAGCTGGTGGGACTCGAAGTGGCCATCGGCGCGTTGGGGTTCGATACGACGGGCGCGGGCGGCGACGTGCCGCTTGCCGTGGCATTCGCGATTCTCGCCGCCTATACGTGGAAATCGGGCCTGCGCGCACCGGCCATGATCGCGATCGTGAAAGACATTCTGATTTACGTGACCGTGATTGCCGCCGCGATTATCATCCCGGCACAACTGGGCGGCTTCGCGCACATCTTCGCTGCGATCCCGGCGCCGAAACTGTTGCTGCGCTCTCCCAACGCGACGAGTCTGAACGACTACGGCGTGTATGTGTCGATTGCACTCGGCTCCGCTTTGTCAACGGTGCTGTATCCGCACGCCGCGACCGCATTGCTGTCATCGAAGTCGGGTAATACCGTGCGGCGCAATATGGCGTTGTTGCCCATCTATACGCTGATGCTGGGCTTCATTACGTTACTCGGCTATATGGCAGTCGCGGCCGGCGTGAAGGGGATGCCCGAATTCGCGCGGTACTTCTCCGCCTACGGTAACAACTTTGCGGTTCCGGCGCTGTTCCTTCATTTCTTCCCGTCGTGGCTGGCTGGCCTCGCATTCGCGGCAATCGGCATCGGGGCGCTCGTGCCGGCCGCGATCATGTCGATCGCCGCAGCCAATCTCTACACGCGCAACGTGCATCGCGCGCTCGTCAACCCGCGTATGACCGCGCTGGATGAGACGCGGGTGTCGAAGCTCGTCGCCGTGTTCGTCAAGGTAGGCGCGGTCGCCATTATTCTCGGCCTGCCGGTGTCGTATGCAACCGATCTGCAACTGCTCGGCGGGGTCTGGATCATCCAGACGCTGCCGACCGTGGTATTCGGTCTGTTCGGTCGCGCGTTCGATCCTCGTGGGCTGTTGATCGGGCTGCTGAGCGGGCTCGCTTGCGGCACGTGGATGGTCGTGCAGTTGCACTTCAAGACGTCGGTATACCCGCTTCATTTCGGCGGATACACGGTGCCGCTGTACTCCGCGATCTGGGCGCTTTCGTTCAACATCATCATTGCGGGCACGCTCAGTGTGCTCGCGAAGCTGGGTGGCTTTGCCAGTCCCGCAGATCTGGGGCTCATTGCGGATATCCGTCGCGACGACAATTCCGCCGAAAAAACCATGGAGGGCGTATGAGCACGACTGCATCAACAGGTCAACGGCACAGCTACGGTAATTACATTGATGGAAAGGAAACCGCCTCGCAAAGCGGTGAGGTGTTCGTCTCGATCAACCCGACCACTGGTAGACCGTGGGGCACATTCTCGCAGTCGGGCGCGACCGATGTGGACCACGCGGTGAACGCTGCGCAAGCCGCGCTTAAGGGTCCGTGGGGACGACTGTCGCCGAGCGCAAAAGGACGGTTGCTGATCGCGTGGGGCGAAGCGATTGCGGAGAATGCACAAGCTATCGCGATGCACGAAACCGAACAGAATGGCAAGCTCCTGACGGAAATGCAGGCGCAGGCGAAGATCGTCAAGGACTGGCTGTTCTATTTCGGCGGCCTCGCCGACAAGGTCGAGGGCAGGGTGATTCCCCTCGAGCGCGCGAGCGTATTGAACTACACGTTGCGCGAGCCGCTGGGCGTGATCGGCGTCATCGTGCCGTGGAATTCGCCCACGCTGATCTCGATCATGAGCATGGCCCCGGCACTCGCGGCAGGCAACACTGTCGTGCTCAAGCCATCGGAAATCACCTCGGCGTCTGCGTTCGATCTTGCGGCACTGGCCGAGTCGGTGGGCATTCCTGCGGGCGTGATCAACGTCGTGACCGGCGCACGCGAAACCGGCGATGCGCTGGTCAGCCACCCGGGCGTGGCGAAGATCGTTTTCACTGGCAGCGAGCAGGCGGGCCGCAGCATCGCAGCGAAGGCCGGCGGTCGGCTCGCGGCATGCACGCTGGAACTCGGCGGCAAAAGCGCAAACATCGTATTCGACGATGCAAGACTCGATCAGGCCGAAGCCGGTGTACTCGCTGGTATTTTCGCGGCGGCCGGTCAAACCTGCATTGCGGGATCGCGCGCCTATGTGCACCGAAAAATCTACGACCAGTTCGTCGACCGCATTGTCAGGCGTGCGAAGCAGATCAAATTAGGCGACCCCCGGTTACCCGCTACGCAGATGGGTCCCGTCGCCACACGGGCACAACTCGACAAGGACCTGACGATGGTCGCGCAGGCGCTCGAAGACGGCGCGCAAATTCTGTGTGGCGGCAAACGCGCAGAGGTTGCGGGCTTGGAAGACGGTCTGTTCTTCGAGCCGACCATCTTTCATGAAACGAAACCTGGCGACCGGATCATGAATGAAGAAGTATTCGGTCCGGTGCTTTGCATCACGCCGTTTGACGACGATGAAGAGGTGCTCGCTCTGGCCAACGGAACGCGCTTTGGTCTTGCCGCCGGCATGTGGACCTGCAGCTTGCAGCGCGCGCACTCGTTCGCGAAGCGACTCGAGGCCGGCACCGTGTGGATCAACATGTACCGCGCGCTTGCGTTCAATTCGCCGTTCGGGGGCTATAAGGCGAGCGGGCTCGGGCGTGTGAACGGTGCCGAAGCCATCGAGCAGTATCTGCAGACCAAAAGCGTCTGGTGCGAACTCGGCAGCGAAGTGCAGGATCCGTTCGTCCTGCGACTATGAGGCCGCTTTAACGCGGGTCGGGCTGTTCTATCTATCGTTGAACCGGCGTGCTTGATCCTGTTCGGGGCAATGCGTAGTTCATGCTGTTAGTCATACTTATTATTAACCATCCGATTGGAACTGATCGCAAAGGAACGACGATGAAAACAAAGTTGGCTGCCACTGCCGCGGTGTTAGGCACGATAGTCGGTTCAACGCCGGCATTTGCACAGAGTAGTGTGACGCTGTACGGCATCATCGATACCGGGTTGAATTTCGCCAGCAACGTGCAGACCGGGCGCAATGGCGCAGGCTTGAAAGGCTCGAATCAATACTCGTTTCAGGACGGCGCCACCGGCGGCATTCGTGGCAGCCGTTGGGGGCTGAAGGGCGTAGAAGACCTGGGCGGTGGACTCAAAGCGGTGTTCGTTCTGGAGAATGGTTTTGGGATCGGCAACGGCACGCTCGCGCAAGGGGGCGCGGAATTCGGCAGGCAGGCGTATGTCGGGCTGCAAAGTGGCTACGGTACGGTGACGCTAGGGCGGCAGTACGATCCTGTCGTCGACACGGTACAACTACTGACCTCGGGCGCTATCTGGGCGGGCTACCTCGGCGGCCATGCCGACGATATCGACAACACGTTGAACACCCACCGCATCAATAACTCGATCAAATATACAAGCGCCGACTACGCGGGCTTCCACGTGGTCGGTCTGTATAGCTTCGGCGGCGTGGCCGGCAGTGTCGGGGCTAACCAGGTCTGGTCACTCGGTGCGGCATATCACACCGGACCGATCGTGTTAGGCGCCGGCTATCTCAATGCGCGCAATCCAAATTTCTCGTTCTACGGGACCAATCCCAGCGCAGGCACAGCGGACACCAGCAACAATCTCGGTAGTGTCGGCACCGCGACCGCGGCGCAGTCGAATCCGATCTATGCAGGCTATGCGTCTGCATCGACGACACAGATTGCGAGTGCGGGAGGCTCCTATGTGATCGGCAACGCGACGCTCGGGCTGGTCTATTCGAACGTGCAGTTCCGGGGCCTCGGGTCGTCGACCGGCCCCAATCCGTTCGGGTACTCGGGCACGGCGAAGTTCGACAACGCCGAGGCCAACTTCCGCTATCAGATCACGCCGTCGTGGCTCGCCGGCGTGGCCTACGTGTACACGCACGGCACGGGTGCCGACGGCCGGCCTAGCGCGACCTACCATCAGGCGCAGACCGGTACCGACTACTTCCTGTCCAAGCGCACGGATGTGTACGCGATCGTTGTCTATCAGCATGCGAGCGGAACGGATTCACTGGGTCAACCTGCGGTCGCGTCGATCACGGGGCAGACGCCTTCGGCGAACAACCATCAGGTGGCGGTCCGTTTGGGTATCACGCATCGCTTTTAGGCTTGCAGCGCGCACTGTGCATGGCGGCGCGGCACGCGTTCACTGCGCTGACCCCGCTGCGGCGAGGATGGCTTGGGCGCGTTGAATCACTGGCGCGTCGATCATCTTGCCGTCGACGACTGTGGCCGATCCCGCGCTCGCCTCGGCTGCCTGTAACACGCGGCTAGCCCAGGCGCGCTCATCGTCGGTCGGCGTAAAGGCGAGGTGGATGGGCGCGATCTGTTTGGGGTGGATGCAAAGCTTCCCGCCGAAACCAAACCGCCTTGCGCGCCTCGCTGCATGCTCGATCTGTGCGGCGTCGTCGAGCGCAGTGGTGACGCCATCGACCGGCGTGCCCAGGCCGGCAAGCCGCGACGCGAGTGTCATCTGTGAGCGGAAATACGCCAACTCTTCGCCGTCTCCCATCATGCCCATGTCGAGCTGGAAGTCGATGGTCCCAAACATCAATCGCCCGACTCGCGGCGCCGCTGAGATCGTGTCCAACGCGTTGAAACCTTCAGCCGATTCGAGTAGCGGGAGGATCGTGAGGCCCTCATGCGAGCGGGAGGCGATGGCGCGCAAGGTATCCACGCCGGCGGCCTTCGGCAGGACGATGCCTTTCACTGCCTGGTGCATCGCGCATGCGGCGATGTCGTCGGCGAACCATTTCGTCTCGGCACCGTTGATACGGACGTACACACCAGCCAGTTCATTGAGCGCGTCGAGCACGGCATCTCGGGCGCGCTCCTTTTCGTCAGGGGGCACTGCGTCCTCGAGGTCGATGATGACCGCATCCGCACCTGCGAGGAGTGCCTTTGAGAAGCGTTCGGGACGATTGCCCGGAACGAACAGATACGAGCGCGGTTCAGGTTTTTTGCTGGTTTGCATATGGATAAGCTGAAGGTAAACGGATTAATGCCGGACCGCGAAGTCCGGCGCCTGATGTCGGCCGACGACGCCCACCGTTCAATGTCTTGCCGACGTATTGCTCTGTATCGACACGCCGGCGAGCTCGGATTCGACCGGCGCCAGCGCCTCCAGCGAGCGCCCCCGTGTCTCGATGCCAAAGACCGCGACCACGATGATCTGCACGACCAGCAGCGACAGCATGGCGAGCACCACACCCTTGACCTGATAGCTCGCGTGCAACGACACGACGACATAGGGCGTGACGACGGTCGCGAGACGCCCCAGCGTGTTGCAGAAGCCGGAGCCGCGCATGCGCAGGTCGGTAGGGAAAAGTTCCGGCACGTACAGCGCCCATGCGAACGCGACCATTGCGTAGATCGTTGCGACGAGGCCGAAGCCGACCAGCGCGATGGCAGCCGGCGCGGTCATGTTGGGGTAGATCGCGCCGAGCACGACCGCGACGCACGAGAACGCGATGAGGCCGAGCTTGCGTCCCAGCCGGTCTCCGGCGAACATGCCGATCAATCCGCCCACTGGGCCGCCAAACGACATCAGCGTGGCGAAGCCCAGCGAGGTGACGATGCTCATGCCGCTCCTGGCCATGAACGACGGAATCCACGCGATGAAGCCGTAAATGACCGTGTTCAGCACTACCAGAATCACGCTGGCGACCAATGTTCGCCTGATCAGATCGCGCGAGAACAGCGCGGTGAAGGGCCGCTCGACAGGCCGCACCGGCAGCGCGGTGGCGATCGGCGGCAGGACATGGGTCAGCGACACTTCGCGCTCGATCTCGCCCAACACGCGATTGGCGTCCGCATAACGGCCCTTCGCTTCGTACCAGCGCGGCGACTCCGGCATCTTCTTGCGCAAATACCAGACGATCAGCGCGCCGACGCCGACAATCACGAACATCCAGCGCCAGCCGTAGTTCGGGATGATCAGATAACTCAGCAGCGCGGACATGAAGAGCGCCATATTCGTCAGTGCGGAGAGCGCCGAGCCCCAGCGTCCGCGCTGTGCCGGTGGGATGAACTCGCTGACGGTGACATAGCCGACCACGATTTCCGCGCCGAGGCCGATGCCCATGAAGAAGCGGGCGACTACCAGCCACGTCATGGTCGGCGCGCAGGCACCTGCCAGCGACGCGACGCCGAAGATCAACAGATTCGCCTGATACGAAAAGCGCCGTCCATAGCGGTCACCGAGCACGCCAGCGAGCCACGCACCCAGCACCATGCCTGCAAACGTCGACGACACGAACTGCGCGTTATGCGCGAGGTCCGACCAGCCGCTCTTGATCAGCGCACCGAGCACGGCTGCGCCCAGGTAGATCTCGAACGCGTCGAGAAACATGCCGCCCGCTACCAGACCCACGGTACGCCAGTGAAAGCGGGAAATGGGCAGCCTGTCGAGGCGCGCACCCGCGTTTGGAACGGTGCTGTTCATCCTGTCTCCTTCTTATGTTCGCGACCGCTGTCGGTGAGCCGGTCATCGATGCTGCACGATAGGATTGGATGTACGTACATGTCAACGAACGGCACCTAGTGATTTATACCTAGTAAGAAGCAATCGCGGTGTAAAGTGCAGTAAGGGTCCGGATTGCCACGTTGACACTCCGAAATTTAATGAATATAGTTGTCCGTACATGTTGACGAAAATCATTGATGGATGCGGCCATTTCATGGAGGAGGACAAACAGATGAACAAACAGGCGATCGAGTCCGCGGAGGAAGCGCAATTGCTCGATGCGATTGACCGCTGGTTGAAACGCGAGGTCGAGCCGGTCGTGATGCAGTACGACCACGAGGACAAATGGCCGGCGAAGATCGTCGATCAGATGGCGGAGCTCGGACTATTCGGCGCAACGATCAGTCAGCGTTACGGTGGCCTGGGTTTGCCTGCCTCCACCTATGCGCAGATCATCATGCGAATCTCTGCGACCTGGATGGCGATCACAGGCATCGTCAATTCGCATCTGATGCTGGCCCTCGCAATCGAAAAGTTCGGCACGGAAGCCCAGAAGGAAACATGGCTGCCGAAGCTGGCAAGCGGCGAAGTGCGCGGTGGCCTGGCGCTGACCGAACCCGACGCGGGGACCGATCTGCAGGGCATCCGCATGACGGCTCGCAAGGACGGCGACCATTACGTGATCAACGGGACGAAGACGTGGATCACGAATGGCATTGAAGGCTCGTGCTTTGCGTTGCTCGTCAAGACCGATCCCGACGCGGATCCGCGCCATAAAGGCATGAGTCTTTTCATCGCGCCGAAGCTGGCAGGCTTCACCGTGGGCCGAAAGCTGGAGAAACTCGGGTACAAGTCGATCGATTCGGCGGAACTGGTGTTCGACAACTACCGGATTCCTGCCGATCATCTGATTGGCGAGGTCGAGGGGCAAGGTTTCTATCAGGCCACGGGTGGCCTCGAATTGGGGCGGATCAACGTGGCCGCGCGTGGCGTGGGGATTGCAGAGGGCGCGCTCGCGCTCGCCACCGAGTACTCGCAAAATCGCAAGACCTTTGGCAAGCCGATTTGCGAGCATCAGGCGATTCAACTGAAGCTTGGCGAAATGGCGACTCGCGCAAGAGCCGCGCGCCTGCTCGTCATGGATGCCGCCGACGCTTTCGATCGCGGCGAACGCTGCGACATGCAGGCAGGCATGGCGAAGTATTTCGCTTCGGAAGCTGCACTCGAAAACAGCACGGAGTCGTTGCGCATTCATGGCGCGTATGGATATTCGAAGGAATATCACATCGAACGGCTGTATCGGGATGCGCCGCTCACCTGCATCGGCGAAGGCACCAACGAGATGCAGCGCATCATTATTGCGAAGCAATGGATCAAGAGGAATTCGATCGCATGAAACCGCTTAATGGAGTCCGAATCATTTCAGTGGAGCAGTTTGGCGCTGCTCCGTACGGGTCGATGTTTCTTGCGGATCTGGGGGCGCAGGTCATCAAGGTCGAGAACGTTGCGATTGGCGGCGATCCGGCTCGCTATACCGGACCGCACAAATTAGGCGAAGCCGATAGCCAGTACTTCCAGACGTGGAACGCAAACAAGCAGAGCATCGCGCTGGATTTGCGCTCTGACGAAGGCAGGCAGGCATTGCTCCGGCTGGTGGAAAACGCCGATGCACTGGTCAATAATCTTCGCGGTGATCTACCTTCAAAGATGGGGCTGGACTACGCCACGCTTTGTGTAACCAATCCCGCAATCGTGTGTTTGCATATCTCGGCATATGGCCGCGACAATGAACGGGCCTCGTGGCCTGGCTACGATTATCTGATGCAGGCCGAGTCTGGATTGATGGACCTTACCGGCGAGCCGGGAGGTCCGCCTTCGCGCCTTGGCGCGCCGTCCATCATCGATCACATGACAGGTATCACCGGTGCGGTGGGTCTGCTGGCGGCGTTGCTCGGCGCGCGGTCCTCGGGCGTTGGTTGCGACGTGGACACTTGCCTGTTCGACGTCGCTCTGCATCAGCTCGGTTATGCGGCAATCTGGAGTTTGAACGAGGCGCACACCGTTAGCCGTCAGCCACGCAGTTCGCATTTCTCGCTGACACCAGTGCAAACTTTCCCGACCGCGGACGGCTGGATTTTCATCATGTGTATGACGGAAAAGTTCTGGCAGGCGCTATTGCAAGGTATCGACGCCACGGAAATTGCGGACGATCCGCGGTTTATCGATGTAGCGGCGCGCAATCAACATCGGGAGGAACTCAATGCGAGACTCGATGCCGTGTTTCGCACGCAAAGCTCGGCGCACTGGCTGTCGGTGCTGCAGGGCAAGTTGCCGATCGGACCGGTGTTGACTGTCGACCAGGCGCTCAATAGTCCGTTTGTCGTTGGAAACGGCATGATCAGCCAGGTGCCGCATCCGCTGCGGCTGGACTTCCGGATGCTGTCCAATCCGTTGAAGATCGATGGAAAGCGGCTCAGCCAACGCGTGTGTGCAGCGCTTGGCGAGAATACCGAAGCAATTCTCGGCGAGGCTAGCCGACAGGAGATTGGTTCGACATGAAGCTGAAAGGTATTCGCGTACTCGACCTGACTTCGTTTCTGCCCGGTCCGTATCTCACGTTGGCGCTTGCCGATCACGGGGCCGAGGTGATCAAGGTGGAGGCGCCAGGCGCCGGCGATCCAGGCCGTCATATTGGTCCGCAAGCGGGCGACACGACCGTGTTCTTTCGCAATCTCAATCGGGGCAAAAAAAGCGTTGTGCTCGATCTGAAGGGCAAAGAAGGCAGGGAGTCGTTGCTCGCATTGTGCGAGTCCGCCGATGTGTTCGTCGAGTCGTTTCGTCCCGGTGTAATGAAACGTCTCGGGATCGACTACGAGAGCGTGCGGGAGCGTAATCCACGCATTGTCTACTGTTCGATCAGCGCATTCGGCCAGACCGGCCCCTATGCGGGACGTCCTGCTCACGATATTGCGGTCGAAGCGTTGAGCGGCGTGCTTGGCATGACCCTGGGCGATGATAACCAGCCGGCCATGCCGGGTGTTCCGGTCGCGGATCTGCTCGCGGGCTTGCAGGGACTGTCGGGGGTGTTGATGGCGCTGCTTGCTCGCGAAAAAACGGGCAACGGAGATTTTATCGATATCGGCATGCATGACGCGATGCTCGCCGGTTGTCTGAACATTCTCGGACCGGCTATCGCGCAGGGAGTGCAGCCTGTGGCGAAACATCAGCGTACGACGGGCGGGGGCGCGCTCTACCGTATTTATCGCACCGCCGACGATCGGCACATCTGCCTCGCGGGGCAGGAGCCGAAGTTTGTCGAAGCGCTGCTTGATTACCTCGGGCGCCCCGATCTTTGCGAACTGTGCTTGCGTGGCCCGGGTCCGCAGCAACAACCCGTGATTGAGTTTCTCACCGACACCTTCGCGGCGATGACAGCGGATCAATGGGACGCGTGCCTCGCAAAACTGGATGTCTGCTATGCGGTGCTCAAGACGTTGCCCGAAGCACTCGAGGACGAGAATGCGCTCGCCCGCGGCATGGTGCTGAAGGACGCCGAAGGACACACGCACGTCGGTCCGCCCATCCGTTTTGCAAATGAGCCCGCCAAGCCTGATTTTCGTGTGGCCGCACTAGGCGAACATAGCGCCGCTTATGTACCGCGGTCATCAGTGGCCCGCTGCCGGCAAGCGTGATTGACTGTCCTACCATTAACGGAGCATGCCGATGAATGACAACCTGCTGAAAAGCGTCCGCATTCGCGAGAACGCGGGCCGTTTCTATGAAGATTTCGAGCCGGGGCACATCTATGAGCACCGTCCAGGCCGTACGATCACCGAAACCGACAATATCTGGTTCACATTGTTGACCATGAATACGCACCCGCTGCATTTCGATAACGCCTATGCGGCGAAGTCGGAGTTTGGGCAGGCGCTCGTCAACAGTTGCCTCACATTGTCGATGGTGGTAGGCATGAGCGTGCGCGATGTCAGCCAGCACGCAATTGGCAATCTCGGCTGGGACAAGGTCGCGTTGACCGCGCCGGTCTTTGTCGGCGACACGATTTATGCCGAGTCTGAGGTACTAGCGAAACGCGAGTCGAAATCGCGTCCGACACAGGGCATCGTTACCGTCAAAACTGTCGGCCTGAAGGCTGACGGCAAGCAGTTTATGAACTTCGAGCGGACCGTGCTGGTGCCGAAGCGGGGAGGAGGTATTGAGACCTGAAGATGGGCGTCGCGAGAGCTGAATCTGCCGCGCCGGCCTGATATCAGGCTCAAACTAATCCGTCTGGGCGTCGATAGGCGAAACGCTTTGCAACGCAAGCACGCCGTTGCGTCTTCGTGAGCACGCGTCGAAGGGCGGCAATTCTGATCACGGCAGTGGCGCGAAGCAGCGACGTTGGGTCGATGAAGGCACCCGAAAACCACATTCCCGCTCCAGTTGCGAACGCGTATAGGCTAGGGCGCTGGTAGTTGATTGCCGGCCGACCGGCGGAATGAATTGCCGGGCGTCGAGCTAAGTCGCGTCCGCGGTGGTATTTGAATCTATCTATGTAGAAGATCAATTGCGCGCTGTCCCGACTGGGCTCCCGCTCTGAAATTGACAATCCGGGTGGGAGTGATCCGAACGGCGCTTATGTCGTTTCGGAGAGAGCTGATTGGCGATGCTCTTCCGTTAAAAGCACATCGGTTATTGTGCGGTCAGGTACGTTGTGGTCCAGGCAGTGCCAAATGGGAAGGTCGATATCACCGACGGCGGTAGCGGATTTTCCTCGTCGCACGGCCCGGGTCTATCTGCGGATAGACCCGGGCCGTTCGCATTCCTGCGTAGGGAATTCGCACGCCTCGCCCGAGGGGCGCTTCAGAAAACCGGGCAGCACAGCCCGGCATTCGGCCTTCGGTTCAATAGGGTCTCAAAAGCTCTCTCGACGTCGGAGTGGGTGTTAACACGTAGTGGCGTTAAATCATAAAAATATGGCAGCCAAAACGTAAATCGTTTCGGCGGATTGCCGTATCTTCGCCGAACTGATCGGTCTTCTATCGCGCCTGCACGTGCGCGATGCGGAGTCGATACATCCGTCATCTACAGGGGAAGAGTGCGAAGGTTTCTGTCGCTCGACGGTCCGTTGACGACAGCACTTTATTAGCACTCCCTGAGTGTTTCCTTCCCCTCAATCCACGCCTGGAGACCATGCCATGAACTTTCTCGACGGTGCCCTCTACACCGAAAACCAGCAACCTTTGATCATCACCGCCGCGCCTTACGCGCCGTCGTGGGTGCCCGCCGACTTTCCCGAGGACATCCCCGTCACGATGGACCAGCAGATCCAGAAGGCGGTGGATTGCTACAACGCCGGCGCCACGGTGCTGCACCTGCACGTGCGCGAACTCGACGGCAAGGGCAGCAAGCGCCTGTCGAAGTTCAACGAGCTGATCGCCGGCGTGCGCAATGCCGTGCCCGAGATGATCATCCAGGTGGGCGGCTCGATCAGCTTCGCACCCGAGAGCGAAGGCGCCGCAGCCAGATGGTTGAGCGACGACACGCGTCACATGCTGGCCGAACTCGACCCTAAGCCCGACCAGGTGACGGTGACGATCAATACCTCGCAGATGAACGTCGTCGAGCACTGGGAAGATGCCGACGTCAAGGGCACCTCCATGGCGGACCCCGAGGTCTACAACGCGTACAAGGAAATGACCGTACCGGCGCAGCCGGGCTGGGCGGAAGAACATATCCGTCGCCTGAACGCGGCGGGCATTCAGAGCGCGTTCCAGTGCTACAACATCAACAGCTTCGAGTCGGTCGAGCGTCTGATCCGGCGCGGCATCTACAAGGGCCCGCTAGTGATGAACTGGGTGGCGATCGGCGGCGGCATGGATGCACCGAACATCTACAACCTGGCCAACTTCGTGCGGGCCACGCCGGATGGCGCGGTGCTGACGGTGGAGAGCTCGATGCGCAACGTGCTGCCGGTCAACATGATGGGCATTGCCATGGGCCTGCATGTGCGCTGCGGCATCGAGGACAACCTCTGGAACCAGGCGCGCACGAGGAAGATGAGCACGGTCGAGCAGATCGAGCAGCTGGTGCGCATCTCACGCGAGTTTGGCCGCAAGGTGGCCACTGCTCAGGAGGCGCGCGAGATCAGCAAGATCGGCGTGTTCTACGACACGGTGGAAGAGACCCTGCTTGCCAACGGTTTCGCGCCCAACCGCAACGGTGGCACACAGGGCTTCCTGCGCAAGGTCGTTTGAAGACGTGAGCCGGGCGGGCGTGTTGCACGCCCGCGAAAAGGTCATGGAGCGAGTGGGGCGGTCTCCTCGGACCGCGCCAGCCCGTGATGGTCGATCAGGCCGAGGTGCGATAGCCAGGAGCTTTTCCGATCCCAGGTCGGAGCGGACGAGTGGAGGACCCTTCCGCGCAACGCGGATGGGTAAACGTCAGTGCATTCGCCGGTCTGCGCCGCATGCCAGCAGACATCGCGCGCGCGCTCAGGCACGCCATGCTGCGTCGGTTCATTTCGCCTGGGCACTACGCCAATCACGCGGCGTCATACCGAATTGCGAAGTGAACCAGTTCGTAAAAGAACCCTGCTGGGTGTAGCCGAGCAGCGCCGCGACCCGCCCGATCGGATAACGCGCGTTGCTCATATAGCGTATTGCCAGTTCCCGCCGAACTTCCTCGACGAGCGTCGAAAAGCAGGTATCGGCCGATCCCAGTTGCCGCTGCATGGTGCGCACGCTCAGATGCAAATGCCGAGCCACCAGCTCAACCGTGGCCTGCGCGACGGGCAGCAGCAGGTAGATGGCCTTGCGCACTTCCTGCTCGATCGAATCCGCAGCCGCCGCGTTCAGTGGCGTCGCGAGGCTCTCGGCGTATCGAACCAGTTCCAGGTCGGCGGCCGGATTCGGGTAGTCGAGTTCAGCGGCCGCGCACACGAGCCCGTTGAAATCGCTGCCGAATTCGAGCGGACAGCCGAAAAAACGTCGATGAAACGTCAGATCAGGCGGCCCCCGGTGAGTGAAATGCACGGCGCGCGGCTTCCAGTAATTGCCGAGCAGCGCGCTGGAGTGGCG
>NZ_NPIH01000213.1 GCF_012275575.1 Paraburkholderia sp. SG-MS1
CGCTGGCGGCGTTCGGCGTCGTCGAGATTCGCCGCGCGCTTTGAACCGGACCGGTCACGCGACCCGCAGCGCGCTCGACCGTGTTCCGTACGCAAGCGCGGCAGTTTTGCGACAATAGCGGCTTTCGCCGCGCCGCGGCGGCAGTGGCGCGCCTCTAGTGCGCCTGTGCGGACCCGCACTGCGCGTCGCTGCTTGCGGCTTTTGGCGGCCCACACGCGCCGGCCCCGCCGCGCGATCCTTCCACCCATCCGACCGTCAGCGGTCTGCTCAATGGCACTTCCCTACATCGATCTGCTGTACTCCGTCTCCGGCCTGTTCGTCGGCTTTCTGGTCGGATTGACGGGCGTCGGCGGCGGCTCGCTGATGACGCCGATCCTGGTTCTGCTGTTCAACGTGCATCCGGCTACCGCGGTCGGCACCGACCTGCTGTACGCGGCCGCCACCAAGGCGACCGGCACGCTCGTGCACGGCCTGAAGGGCTCCGTCGACTGGCAGATCACCCTGCGCCTCGCCGCCGGCAGCGTGCCTGCCGCGACGATCACGCTGATCCTGCTGCATCGCTACGGGATGGACACGCCGGGCGCGAGCCGGCTGATCCAGATCGTGCTCGGCGCGGCGCTGCTGATCACGGCGGTGGCGCTGGTGTTCCGGCCGCAGCTCGCGGCGCTCGGCGCGCGCGGCCAACGCAAGCCGAAGCAGGGACGCACACTCGCCCTGACCATGCTGACCGGCGCGATACTCGGCGTGCTGGTGTCGCTGACGTCGGTGGGCGCGGGCGCGATCGGCGTGACCGTGTTGCTGCTGCTGTATCCGTTGCTGCCGACCACGCGTATCGTCGGCTCGGACATCGCGCATGCGGTGCCGCTCACGCTGCTGGCGGGCGCGGGGCATTGGCTGCTGGGTTCGGTCGACTGGTCGATGCTGGCGTCGCTGCTGGTCGGATCGCTGCCGGGTATCGCGATCGGCAGCTACCTGTCGTCGCGCGCGCCGGATGTGCTGCTGCGCAACCTGCTCGCGGCCACGCTGACACTGGTGGGCGTGCGGCTCGTGATGGCGTGATGCATCGGCGCAGGCGCTGATGTGAGGGTCGACCTGTGCGCTGACGTCGCGTCGACCCAAGTGGCAACTGACGCGCTAACGTCGGCGTCGACCCAGCCGGCAAGCTGAGCCCCAACGTCAGCATCGACCTGAGCGTCAGCCCCGCGCCGACATCAACAGGGCGCCGCTCCGCCTCTACTTGAAGAACCTGCTGGTCAGATCGGCTTCGAACTGCCTGATCCATTGGCCGTGACTGTCGCGGTACGACTGCGTCCAGCCGGCGCGCCGCACGGTGATGAGACGTTCATGCGCGGGCTCGCCGGCCTTCGCGCAGGCACTGATGTCGAAGTGCACCGGCGCGAAGCCGTGCCGCGCGCAGACCAGCTCGAAAGCCGCCCGATCGCCGATCGGCAGATCGGTGTAGCGCAACAACGTGGTTTCCATGGCATTGACTCCGATTCCCATGCGTTCACGGTACGCTTCGCACCGCGTCAGGTCTGTGTCACAGCGCACGGAGAAGTCTTCAGCATCGACGGCGGCCAATACGCAACCGGGAAGCAACAGCGCGGTTCCGAGAAAGCATTGCGCCAAAAAATCAAGGCAAAAAAAGCTCCGGCATTGAGCCGGAGCCTTGGGACACACCTGCTTCACCATCGCGCACGCGGTGTCGAGCCGCCTCCACCCTGTTGCATCCGCGAGGCGCCGCGTGCGCCGGTCAAGTCCGCCGGGCGCAGCCGGATTCGTGCCGCGCGCGCATGACAGACTGATTACTGTTGCATCACGGTCAGCTTGTTCGACACCGACTTGACGCCCGCGACGCCCTTCGCGGCTTCGCTGGCGGCATCGATCTGGCCTTGGTCGGGCACCGTGCCCGACAGCGTCACCGCGCCGGAGCGAGCCCGCACGGAAATGTTCGACACGTCGAGGCCTTGCGTCTTGGTGAGGGCGCCCCGGACCTTGCGGCCCAGTTCGTTGTTCGCCCGCTTGCCGGCCTTGACCGTTGCCGCCGCCGACGACGGCGCATCGTTCGACTGGGCGTAGACGTTGCACGCCAGCACCATTGCCACGACCGAACCCAGCGTTTTCAGATAACCGACAGATTTCATGGTTTCCCTTCTCCTTGGTTTCACATTGGACCGCGTGTACAAGCGGTTTCGTTACGACTACCGGCGGCCGTGCACGAGGGGACACGCAGCGAGGTGCGTCCCGGCGACGGCCGGCTTTGGCTGCAACACGTATGCGAGAGGCGGGAGAAACCGGCTGCCGTTTGCCGCATGCGATGACGGGCATGCCTGCGGTACGGAACCGGCAAGCCGCGACGTTCGAGAGCGTGCCCGGTTCTGGTGTGGTGCCGGGTCACGCCGCGCAAACCCTGGTTCGCGGCAGCGATCCTCAATTTAATCCAGGCGCGCCGGAAGCGCAAAGGGTTTAGTCATCCGCGCGGCACGCGGCGGCGTCGGGTGTGGGCCTTGTGCCACGCATTTGCCACGCATTTGCCACGCATTCTCCATGCATGCGCCAGGCGTGTGACAGCCGCTCCATCCGAGCGCTGGACTTCTCCGGCATGCACACCGCCTGCACGCCATGTTCCTATGGGCGGTCCCACCGCGTTCACCATTTGTTACGGGTTTGTCCGCGTCTGGCGCCGCCGCGCGTTTCGCCGTGTTATGAATCTCAGGTACCATCGGCGCGACGCGCGCGACCGCGCGGTTTGCACGATATCCGCCACGGCCGGCACGCCCGACCTGGCTCGCGCGCACCGAGCGCCTCGCTCCGTTCGTGCGCCGCCGAGCGCCGCCCATGTCCACTTTCGACCGTAGCCCTCACGTCATCCGATGAAGCCCGCCACCGGCCGCAAAGGCCCTCCCCGTCTCGTCGCCCGTTTTGTCGCAATCTCCTGGCGCGATCTGGCGGTCTCGTTCGGGCCGCTCGTGCTGCTCGCCGTCGTCGCGATCTGGGCCGCCGTGCGGCTGATCCAGCCCGCCCCGCCCAGCACGCTCACGATCACCACCGGCCCCGAGGGCAGCACCTTCTGGAACGCCGCGCAGAAGTACAAGACGATTCTCGCGCGCAACCGCATTACCGTGAATGTGCTGGCCTCGGAAGGGTCGCTGCAGAATCTCAAGCGGCTGTCGGACCCGCAGGCGAACGTCGATGTCGGCTTCGTGCAGGGCGGTGTCGCGCCCGGGGCGGTGAACAAAAACCTGATGTCGCTCGGCAGCGTCGCGTATGTGCCGCTCGCGATCTTCTATCACGGCCCGCCCGTCATGTGGCTGTCCGAGTTCAAGGGCCAGCGGCTGGCGGTCGGCGCCGAGGGCAGCGGCACGCGCGAGCTGGCGCTCGCGTTGCTCAAGGCCAACGGCATCGTGCCGGGCGCTGCGACCAAGCTGCTGCCGCTCTCGGGCGACGCCGCCGCCGACGCGCTCATCTCCGGCAAGGTCGACGCGGCCTTCCTCGCCGGCGACTCCGCGCAGCCGGCGGTCATGGGCAAGCTGTATCGCACGCCGAACGTGCGTTTCTACGATTTCACGCAGGCCGAGGCGTACACGCGCCGCTTTCCGTTCCTGACCCAGCTGAAAATGCCGATGGGGTCATTCGACCTCGGCAAGAATCTGCCTTCGGCGTCGATCAGCATCGTCGCGCCGACCGCCGAGCTGGTGGCGCGCGACTCGCTGCATCCCGCGTTGTCGGATCTGCTGATCGAAGCCGCGCGCGAGGTGCACGGCGGCGCGAGCATCATGCAGCGCGCCGGCGAATTCCCCGCGCCGATCGCGCACGATTTCCCCATCAGCGACGACGCCGCGCGCTACTACAAGTCGGGCAAGAGTTTCCTCTACCGGACCCTGCCGTTCTGGGTCGCGAGTCTCGCCGACCGGCTGCTGGTGATCGTGGTGCCGCTGGTCGTGCTGCTGGTGCCAGCCTTGCGCGTCGTGCCGGGGCTCTATGCGTGGCGGGTGAAATCGCGGATTTATCGCTGGTACGGCTCGCTGATCGCGATCGAGCGCAGCGCGCTCAGCGAACATTCGGCCGCCGAACGCGCGTCGTTGATCGAACAGCTCGACGCAATCGAGGAGTCGGTCAACGGATTGAAGATGCCCCTCGCCTATGCGGACCAGTTTTATGTGCTGCGCGAGCATATCGGTTTCGTGCGCCGGCGGCTGACGCAAAGCCGCGAGGCCCAGCGTGACGATGCGGAGGATGCGGACGACGGCCGGCCGGACGGCGAATCGCGCGAGCAAGACGCGCGCGGCCCGGCTGCAGCCAGTGGCGGCGACATCGCACCGCCCTCGGCCCGTGGTGAGGCGAATGCCGGGCATCAGGCACATGAAGCGGCGGAACTCGGCGCGACGCCCGGCCCCGCCGCCGACCCGGCCAATCCTGGCGGGAGCGCCGCCAAACCCTATTGAACGGTGCAAGCCGTGGCTGCACCGCGTAAGATCATTACAATTTTGACGTTGTAGCGAACGCATCGTCAGACACGCAATTCGGGAGACATTTATGACCGTTGGCATCGACGCCAGGCAACCGCTGTGGTTTTACGACTTTGTCTCGCCGTTCACGTACCTGTTGCTCGAGCAACACGACAAATGGCCCGGCTTCGACTTTGCATTCACGCCGGTGGTGCTGAACGACCTGTACGCTCACTGGGGACAGCGGCCCGCTTACAGCGTGCCCGCCAAGCGCACCTTCATGTACCGGCACGCGCTGTTTCGCGCGGAACAGCTCGGCATTCCGTACAAGATGCCGCCGGCGCATCCGTTCGATTCGATGAAGCCGCTGCTGCTGGCCACGGCCGCGAACGGCGACATCAGCTTCGTGCGTGAGATTTTCCGCTTCATCTGGCGCGAAGGCCGCGATCCGTCGAGCGATGCGGACTTCGCCGAACTATGTGAACGCGTCGGTATGCCGGACGGGCCGGAGCGCATCAAAAGCGAGGAAGTGAAAGCGCAATTGAAGCGCAATACGGTCGATGCGATCGGGCTCGGGGTGTACGGCGTGCCGACCTTTCGTCTGAACGATCAGCTGTTCTGGGGAGAAGACGCGCTGCCGATGGTGCTGTACTGCGCACGCACGCCGAACTGGCTCGAATCGCGGGAGGTCAAGCGGATCAGTTCGTTGCCGTCGGGGCTGGTGGACTAGCCGGCGCAGCGAGGGCGGGGCTTCAGCGGGCGGCTTGGTTTGCCGTTCCTCGTTCCCGCGTCGCGGTTTGCCCGGCTTCGGCTTGGGCTTCACCTGAATTGCACCGAAACAAACCCCGCTGATGCCGGCCATACCGCGCGTGCTATGCCGCTACACCGCAAACGGGCCTAAGGTTGTACCTTTGCGCCCCGCGCGCGGGCCGTGTCGCGAACCGGCTTCGTGCCGCGCTTCATCCGGGCACACTCCGTCCGCACCGCCCCGCTCAAACCATGGATGACGACGACACCCCCGCCTCACTCGATATCTGGCTCGTGCGCGTGCTGCGCACGCTGCTGGTCGAGCGCAGCGTCACGCAGACCGCGCTGCGTCTGAACCAGACCCAGCCGGCCATCAGCACCGCGCTGCGCAAACTGCGCGAGACGCTGAACGACCCGATCCTCGTGCGCGGCAAATCCGGCATGGTGCCGACCGAATATGGCGAATCGCTGCTGGCGAGTGCGCAACGCGTGCTGCGCGAAGTCGATTTCGTCGCGACGCCGCACGGCGACTTCGATCCCGCCCGCTCACGCCGCACCTTTCGCGTGGCCGCGCCGGATTATCTGAACGACTTCTTCATGCCGACCGTGATCGCGCAATTTCGCGAAGCGGCGCCGCATGCGCGGCTCGAAATCGAATCGCTCGGTCCGCTGCTCGATCACCCGGCCGCACTCGACGCCGGCGAACTCGATCTGGTGATCGGCAACTGGCCGAAACCGGATGCGCGGTTCGAGCGCAGCGATCTGTTCTCCGATACCGTCGTGTGCCTGATGCGCGCCGACCATCCGCTGACCCGCGCGCCGCTCACGCGCGACGCCTATCTCGCCGCGCCCCACCTCGCGCCGACGCCGTACAGCGGCGCGCGCGGCGGCGCGATCGACACCGGTTTCGCGCGCGCGCACGCCGAGCGGCGGATCGTCGCGACGCTGCCCTACTTCGGGCTGGTGCCGCAGACTCTGCTGCAATCGGATCTGATCTTCACGACGACGCGCCGCTTCGCGATGCACTACGCGGACATGCTGCCGCTCGCGGTGGTCGAGGTACCGATCGCGTTTCCGCGCATCAAGTGCTATCAGCTATGGCACCCGCAGCCGGACCGGCCGAGCGATGTCGGGTGGCTGCGGGCGTTGATGTCCGAGGTATCGGATGGGTTGATCGCGCAAAAGGTCAGGCGCGCGAAGCGGCCTCGGCAAAAAGAAGAGCCGGGCAAACAGAACTGAAGGTTTTGTGCGGCACTCACGTCTGGCTTTGAACCTTCGCATAGGCCGCTCTCGCGAATGCCTGCGGCGAGGCGCCGCCTCGTCAAACCATCGCGCAGATCTTTTGCGTCGCGATCTGCGCCACCACGTGGCGGGTCCTGATCTGCAGCAACTCCGCGCACACCGCAACCGCTATCGCCGGCGGCGCCTTGTCGACGATGCCATGCACGCCGATCGGACACGTCATCTCCGCAAGCCGATCCGCTTCCACGCCGCGTTCGAGCAAGCGCCGCTCGAATTTCACCCGCTTGGTCTGCGAACCGATCATGCCAAAGTAGGTGAAATCGCGCCGCCGCATGATGCGCGCGGCAAGCGAGAAATCGAGCGCGTGGTTATGCGTCATCACGAGAAAGTAGGCGCCGGGCGGCGCCGCATCGACGACTGCATCCGGCGTGTCGGTCGCTTCGATCTGCACGTTGGCGGGCGTCTCGTCCGGGAACAGTTCGTCGCGCTCGTCGACCCACCGCACGAGGCACGGCAAGCTGCCGAGCAGCCTGACGAGCGCATGCCCGACATGCCCCGCGCCGAACAACACGATATGCATCGGCGCCGGATGCGGCATTTGCGGGGCGCTGCGCCGGCCGATCTGAACGGACGAGAAATCGTTCATGGCGATCCTCCCTGTGTGTAGATTGTTCGCGCGCGTCGTGCCGCGCTCATTGCCGCGCCGATGCGGCGGCGGCCCGCACCGCGCCGACCGCCTTGAGAATTTCCTCGCTGGTCGCTGGCGCATTCAGCGGCGGATTGACCTTGTGAGCGCCGACCGCCGACACCGCATCGCGCACCGCAAAGAACACCGAGAACGGCAACAGCAACGGCGGCTCGCCGGTCGCTTTCGAACGATGGATGCTGTCCTCGGCATTGCGGTTCTTGAAAAGGCGCACACGGAAGTCCGGCGGCGTGTCGTTCACCGTCGGAATCTTGTAGGTCGACGGCGCGTGCGTCATCAGCTTGCCGCCCGCGTTCCACCACAACTCCTCGGTCGTGAGCCAGCCCATCCCCTGGATGAACGCGCCTTCCACCTGGCCGACGTCGAGCGCCGGGTTCAGCGACGCGCCCACGTCATGCAACGCGTCCGCGCGCAGCACGCGCATTTCGCCGGTCAGCGTGTCGATCACGACTTCCGACACCGCCGCGCCATACGAGTAGTAATAAAACGGCCGGCCCTGCAGTGTCGACTGATCCCAATAGAGCTTCGGCGTCGCATAGAAGCCGTCCGACCAGAGCTGGACTCGCGCGATGTAGGCCTTCGCAATCACCTCTTCGAACGGCACGACCACCTCGCCGACCACCACGCGGTCGTGCGCGAAGCGCACGTCGGCGGCATTCACCTGTCCGGCGCCGAAACGTTCGGCGGCGAATGCTGAGAGGCGTTCGCGCAACTGCCGCGCGGCATCCTGCGCGGCCTTGCCGTTCAGATCGGACCCGGTCGACGCAGCGGTGGCCGATGTATTGGCGATCTTGCTGGTATCGGTGGCCGTCACGCGAATGCGGTTAAAGCCGACGCCCAGTTCATGCGCGACCACCTGTGCGACCTTGGTGTTCAACCCTTGGCCCATTTCGGTGCCGCCGTGGTTCACCAGCACCGAACCGTCGGTGTAGATATGCACGAGCGCGCCGGCCTGGTTGAAGTGCGTCACATTGAACGCGATGCCGAATTTGACCGGCGTCAGCGCGAGGCCCTTTTTCAGCACTTCGTTGTTCGCGTTGAATTCGTCGATCGCCGCGCGGCGCGCACGGTATTCGCTGGTCGCCTCGAGTTCGTCGATCAGTTCGTGAATCACGTTGTCTTCGACGAGCTGGCCATACGGCGTCTGGTTGCGCTCGGTCTTGCCGTACAGATTGCGGCGGCGCACGTCGAGCGCATCGACGCCCACCGAACGCGCGACGTTGTCCATGATGTATTCGATCGCGAACGCGCCTTGCGGCCCGCCGAAGCCGCGGAACGCGGTATTCGACTGCGTGTTGGTCTTGCCGCAGAAGCCGTCGATCGTCACGTCCGGGAGCCAGTACGCGTTGTCGAAGTGGCACATCGCGCGCGTCATCACCGGGCCGGACAGGTCGGCGGAAAAACCGCAGCGCGAGGTCATGTCGACCGACACGCCGTCGATCACGCCCTGGTCGTCGTAACCCACTTCATACGTGTAATGAAAATCGTGGCGCTTGCCCGTGACCATCATGTCGTCGTCGCGGTCGGGGCGCAGTTTCACCGGGCACAGCAGCTTCCATGCGGCGAGCGCCGCGCAGCACGCAAACAGACCCGATTGCGATTCCTTGCCGCCGAAGCCGCCGCCCATGCGCCGGCATTCGATCAGCACGTTGTGGGAAGCCACGCCCAGCGCGTGAGCGACCATGTGCTGCATTTCGGTCGGGTGCTGCGTCGAACAGTAGACGTGCATGCCGTCGTCGTCCTTCGGCACCGCGTACGAAATCTGGCCTTCCAGATAGAACTGCTCCTGACCGCCGAGCAGCATCTCGCCGGCCTCGCGATGCGTGGCGCGAGCGATCTTCGTCGCGGCTTCGCCGCGCGCGAGCTTCATCGGCGGCAACACGCGCTGGTTCGCGGCGCGCGCCTGCTGCGCGGTCAGAATCGCCGGCAATTCCTCGTAGACGATCTCGGCGCGCCGCGCGGCGAGCCGCGCCGTTTCGTGCGAGGTCGCGACCACGATGAAGATCGGCTGGCCGATGTATTGCACGAGGCCGTCGGCGAGAATCGGATCGTCGCCGTGGATGATCGGGCCCACGTCGTTGACGCCGGGGATGTCGTCGGCGGTGAAGATGGCGACCACGCCGGGTGTCGCGCGCACCTTGTCCACCGAGATCGACACGATCTTCGCATGCGCTTTCGACGACAGCCCGAGCGCGGCGTGCAACGTGCCGGCGAGCGTCGGGATGTCGTCGGTATAGGTGGCGCGGCCGCTCACGTGCAGATGCGCGGACTCGTGCGGACGCGACACATGGACTTGGGTGAAGTCGTCGAGATCCCGAAGGTCTTTCAGGAACGGCTCGGCTTGCTGATTCATTGTGATGTTCTCCGTATCCTTCGTAGGCTGACCGCGGATCAGACGCTCGCGGCGGCAGGCGCGCAGGCGGCGGCGACCGCGCGCACGTCGAGCGCGCTTTTGGGCAGCGGATTATGCGCACGCGTTTCGAGCCAGAAGCGGTACAGCGTGTTCTTCGCGGCTTCGAGCCGGTAGTCGCTGGTCGCGCGCATGTCGGACAGCGGCGCGTAGTCGTTGCCGAGCGCGAGCATCCCGGCCTGCGCGGTGGCCTCGTGCCATTCGGCGTCGCACAGCACGGCTTCGGCATGCGTCGCGCGTTTGGGCGTCGCGGCCATCCCGCCGAACGCGATGCGCGGCTCGCGAATCAGCTTGCCGTCGGCGATGAACGAGAACGCGGCACACACCGCCGAGATATCCGAATCGAAACGCTTCGAGAGCTTGTAGGTGCGAAATTGCAGATTCGCGCGCGCGCCGGTGCGCGTCGGCACTTTCAGCCCAACGACGAACTCGTGCTCGGCCATGTCCTTCTTCTGATATGCGAGGTACAGGTCTTCGAGCGGCATCTCGCGCTCGATCTCGCCGCCGCGCACGATCACACGCGCGCCGAGCGCGATCAGACCCGGCATCGAATCGCCGATCGGCGAGCCGTTGGCGATATTGCCGCCGAGCGTGCCGGCATTGCGAATCGGCAGCGAAGCGAAGCGCTGCCACATCTCGGTCAATTCGGGGTACTGCTTCGCGATCTCCGCATAAGCCTTCTCGACGCTCACGCCCGCGCCGACCGTGATCCACTCGCCGTTAGTTTCGAGCTTCTGCAATTCGGCAATCTGCCCGACGTAGACGAGGTTGCCCAGCTCGCGCATCTGTTTCGTGACCCATAGGCCGATGTCGGTGCTGCCGGCGAGAATGCGCGCGCCCGGCTGGGCTTCCTTGATCTTCGCGAGCGCGGCGACGCTGCGCGGCGCGTCGAACTGCTGACCGGCGTGCTCATAGTGGAAGGTGTTCTCGCGCGCCAGCGTGGCGAGCGTGGCGGCGAGCGCGGCGACGTTCACCGGCGCTTTCGGCGCGGGCGCGTCGAACATGCGCACAGCCGCATCGACGATCGGCCGATAACCGGTGCAGCGGCACAGATTGCCGGTCAACGCATTGCTGATCGCTTCGCGCGACGGCACCGTGCGGTTCGCGCAGCTCTGCTCGTGACCGTGCTTTTCGTACAGCGACCACATCGACATGATGAAACCCGGCGTGCAGAAGCCGCATTGCGAGCCGTGACATTCCACCATCGCCTCCTGCACCGGATGCAGCGAACCATCGGGCTGACGCAGATCTTCGACGGTGTAGAGCGCTTTGCCGTCGAGGGTCGGCACGAACTGGATGCACGCGTTGACCGCCTTGAAGTCGACGCCGCCCGCTTCGTTGCGCTCGCCGAGCACGACCGTGCACGCGCCGCAGTCGCCTTCGGCGCAGCCTTCCTTGGTGCCGGTGCAATGCGCGTCCTCGCGCAAATACTGCAGGACCGTACGGGTGACGGGCGCGTCCTTGATCTCGCGGATCGCGTTGCGGTGATAGAAGCGAATCGGCTCAGTCATGTCTCGTTACTCTCGAATTAATCTCGAATGTTCTGTGTCCGTGGGGACGTGCTGCAGCGATGGTTTGAAAGCTATCACCGTCAATAAAGACAACCCATAGCGCGGATCGCATGGGGGACATATTCGCGAGGCGATATGCAGGGTCGTTCGAGAGCGGGTTGGCTTATGTTGGAACGAGATTTTTGCCGCGTATTGGAAGTTTTTGCAGAATTATGGTCATTACTGATCATGGCACGCCCTGCTCGTCAGTCAAAATGACGGTCAACGGAACAGGCGAAATCGGTCCGCTATGGGGGTTCCCGACGCCGACCTGCCGGTCGGCGAATTATGCAAATGCAGCAAGGGAATCGGTTCCATGGGAAAATCACGCCTTCCCGCCGAATTCAAGTCTCGTTTTCCCCATGCCTTCTTACTCCGCGCCACCTCGCAGCGAATTTGCGACGACCCTCCAGATCATTCCGGTCGTCTTTTTCACGTTTCTTTGTTATCTGACGATCGGCATTCCGCTGGCGGTGCTGCCCGGCTACGTCCACGGCGATCTCGGCTACAGCGCGGTGCTGGCCGGCGCGGCCATCAGCGTGCAATACCTGGCGACGCTGGCTTCGCGGCCGCTCGCCGGCCGCTCCGCCGATACGCTGGGGCCCAAACGCACGGTGTCGATCGGTCTGCTGGGTTGCGGCGCGAGCGGCGTCCTGCTGCTGCTGGCCGTGTTGTGCGGCCATTGGCCGGTGCTGAGTCTCACGCTGCTGGTGTTCAGCCGGCTCGTGCTCGGCTTCGGCGAAAGCCTGTGCGGCACCGGCGCGATTCTGTGGGGCATCGGCCGGGTCGGCACGAGCAACAACGCCCGGGTGATTTCGTGGAACGGCATCGCGACATATGGCGCGCTGGCGATCGGTGCGCCGCTCGGCGTCGCGATCGCGCACGCGGTCGGCTTTGCCGCGCTCGGCATTCTGGTGATTGCGCTGGCCGCGCTCGGTTTCTATCTGGCTCGCCAGATCGCGCCGGTACCGCTCGTTCACGGCGAGCGGATGTCGTATCGCAGCGTATTCACGCGGGTGCTGCCGCATGGCATCGGCCTCGCGCTCGGCTCGGCCGGCTTCGGCTCGATCGCGACTTTCATCACGTTGTTTTATGCGGCGAAGAACTGGCCGAATGCGGCTTTGTCGCTGACGGTGTTCGGCACGCTATTCATCGGCGCGCGCCTGCTGTTCGCCAACACGATCAAGACCTACGGCGGATTTCGCGTGGCGATTGCCTCGTTCTCGTTCGAATGCGTGGGCCTGCTGATGTTGTGGCTCGCGCCCNACTCGGCGTCGAAGCGGTCGGACTCGTGCCGCCTGCGAGCCGTGGTGCGGCGCTGTCGGCGTATTCCGTGTTTCTCGATCTGTCGCTCGGGATTACCGGGCCGCTGGCCGGTTATATCGCCGGGGAATTCGGCTATGGGTCCGTGTTCCTGTTTGCCGCGGTTGCTGCTGCGGCGGCGGTCGTGCTGTCGACCGTGCTCTATCTGCGCAACGCCAAGGTGACTGGCCAGCCCGCCGCGCTGTGACAGAATTGTTTTTTGCCTGCGCTTGGCGCAGGCAAAAAACTACTTTCCTTCCGACAACCCGCGTTCGAGCGCCGCGACGCCGGCCGGCAAATCGACCTTCACGCCGAGATCCACCATCGTCCTGCCGAGCGCATGCACGGTGCGGAAAAGATTGTGTTCGCGGCATTGCTCGCCCATCTGCCCGATCCGGACGATCGGCAAACCAAACGAGCCCGAAATTTCCACCTGATGCTGCCGCGAAATATGCGAGCAGACATCCGCGGGAGTCAAACCGCCCGGCACTTCGATGCCGACCACCGAGTTCAGGCGGCACGCTTCGGGCGCATACAACTGCAAGCCAAGCGCCGTCACGCCGTCCTGCAACGCCAGCGAACATTTGAGATGCCGGGCGAAGCGCTTCTCGAGCGTCTCCGCGCACACCAGCCGCAACGCCTCGTGCAACGCAAGCACGCCCGAGACCGGCGCGGTGTAGTGATAGCCGGCGTTATGCCAGAAGTTCTCCGCGAGCGATGCATCCAGGCACCAATGCGCATTCGGTGCGGTGCGTCCTTTGACGCGCGCCCAGGCCGCATCGGAAAACGCGATCAGCGAGACGCCCGGGATCGACGACAAACCCTTCTGCCCGCCCGTGATGACCGCGTCGATGCCCCACGCGTCCATCTCCAGCGGCATCGTGCTCAGCGTGCACACCGCGTCGACGATCACCAGCGCGCCTGAAGCTTTGGCGAGCGCCGCAATATCCTTCAAGTGGTAATTCCACACCGTGTTCGACGTTTCGCCTTGCACGACCGTGACCACCTCGGGACGCTCGCGGCGAATCGCCTCGGCGATCTGTTCGAGGCTCGCCACCGAGCGGTCCGCGACTTCGAGCGTGCTCACTTTCGCGCCCACACGCCGGCCCATTTCGCCCATGCGGTCGCTGAAAAAGCCGTTCTTGATGCACAGCACGCGCGTGCCTTCCCACGCGAGGTTGGAGATCGCCATCTCCATCGCGGCCGATCCCGGTCCCGCCACGCCCAGCACCCACTTCGATTGCGTCTGGAACACGTAGCGCGCCATCGTCTTCACCTGAGTGATCACCTTCACCATCGCGCCGCCCAGGTGATTGATCACGATCGTGTTGGCCTTGGCCACGGCGGCGGGAATCGGCACGGGGCCAGCGCCCATCATCAGAAGCGGCTCTTCGGGAAGGATGGCGTCGAGCGATTCGACAACCGGACAGGGCACTACGGAAGCAACGGTAGAAGGTGATGAAGTGGGCATGATCGGTACGTGAATGTCAGGACGCAGAGGAACGAGTGGCCTCACCGGCCATGACGCCGGTGAGGCCACTCGTCCGATCATTCACTGATCCGCGCGATTGCGCAAGTTTTTTGACTATGCCTGATGAGGCGACGGCGCCAACGGGGGCGCCCCTTCATGCGTCATTTCACCTTGGTCTTGTCGAGCTTCTTGCCGGTCGCCGCGTTGAAGCGCTCCACATACTCTTCCATCAGCCTGCGCAGCGCACGGCCGATTTTCCGGTAGTCGGCCTCGTTGAGATTGGCGAGCGATACCCGCCCCGACGGATGCTGGGTCCCGAAGCCTCGGCCCGGCAGCAGCACGACCCGTGCTTCGCGCGCGAGACGGAACAGCAACTCGGAAGGCTCCGTGTTCTTATAAAGCCATTCGACAAACTCTCGACCATACGCCCGCTCGCCGAGGAATTCGACGTCGAGAATCGTGTAGTAGTCGACCTGATTCGCGTCGTCGTCCTCGAACGAGATGCCGACCTCTTCGTACAGCGCACGCTTGCGGCTGCGGATCAGGCGCTTCAACGCGTTCTTGTAGGCGTCGGGCGTGTCCATCAGCGAGAACAGCGAAAACAGCACCATCTGCACCTGCTGCGGCGTCGACAAACCCGCTGTATGGTTCAGCGCGACGGTGCGGCTGTCGGCCACGAGGCGATCGATGAACTTGAGCTTGTCCGGCTCGGTCGTGATCGATTCGTAACGCTCGTGCAACTGCTTCTTCGCGTCTTTCGGCAACTCGGCGATCAGCCTGTCGAGCACGTTGTCGCGATGCGTGGCGATGGTGCCGAGCCGCCAGCCGGTTGCGCCGAAGTACTTCGAATACGAATACACGAGGATGGTGTTCTTCGGCGCGAGCGCGAACAGCGACACGAAGTTGTCGGCGAACGTGCCGTACACGTCGTCGGTGAGCAGGATCAGATCCGGCCGCTCTTTGACGATGTCGGCAATGTATTGGAGACTCTCGTCGCTGATCCGCACTGAGGGCGGGTTGCTCGGATTCACCAGAAAGAACGCCTTTACCTTCGGGTCACGCAGCTTGTCGAGTTCTTCGTTCGAGTATTGCCAGTTGTTCTCGACGCCGGCATTGAGATTGACGACATTCAGCTGATAGTCGTTCAGACGCGGAATCTCGATGTACGGTGTGAAGATCGGCATGCCGAGCGCGATCGTGTCGCCCGGTTTGATCAGGTGATTCTCGCGCATCGTGTTGAAGATGTACGTCATCGCCGCCGTGCCGCCTTCCACCGCGAAAATGTCGAACTCGCCGATGAACGGATGATCGCCGATCATCTCGCGACGCAGATACTGCCCGACGATCAGTTCGGACAGCTTGAGCATGCGGTCGGGCACCGGATAGTTCGACGCGAGTATCCCCTCGCACATTTCATACAGGAAGTCGCCGGCCGAGTAGCCCAGCTGATCGCGGACATAGGAGACCGCGCCACGCAGGAAGTCGATGCCCGCGACGCCCTTGTTCTCGCGCAGGAACAGGTCGAAGCGTTCCGTCAGGCCTTCACGCTTCGGAAAACCGCCAATGCCTTCCGGCATGAACGCAAACGAGCGCTCCGATTCGCGCATCGCAAAGAGACCGAGTTGCCAGAACCCGTGACGTGGAATGGTCGCGAGAAAGTTCGGATTGCCGCGCCCCGCGTTGAGCATCGACGCGTTGGCAGGCCGCTCCACGGCGCCGCCGCCGGCGGCCTTGATCAGCTCGTCCTTCAGTTCGAACGGGCTGAGCGCGGACAGTCCGGGTTGCGCCATGCCCCCTTGTTTCTTGTCGCTCTTCTCTTTTGCCATGATGCGTTCTCCAATGAGCCAGGTGAAAGACGCCGGCGTATCGAACCATTGCCCGGTTGCAGCCGGCGTAACAGAGATCGATGGATGCGCGCGCTACACGTGCACTGCACGCGTGAGCGGCACGCCACTACACGAGCCCGACCACGAGCGGCCCGAGCAAGGTCAGGGCGACGTTCGCGATCGCATAAGTGATCGCGAACGGCACGGTCGGCACCGCGCTTTCCGCCTTGTCGAGCACGCCGCCGAAGGCCGGGTTCGCGCTGCGCGAGCCCGACAGTGCGCCGGCCAGAATCGCCGCATTGTTGTACTTGAGCACGTAGCGGCCGAACAGCATGGTCAGCAGCAGCGGGAATAACGTGACGAACACGCCGAGCAGGAAGATCGTCAGGCCGCTCTGCTTGACCGTTACCACCGCCTGCAAGCCGGAGTTCAGGCCCACCACCGCGACGAACGCGGCGAGCCCGAAGTCCTTGAGCAATTGCGACGCGGCCGACGGCATCGCGCCGTACATCGGATGCTTGCCGCGCATCCAGCCGAACAGCAGGCCGGCCAGCAGACAGCCGCCCCCCGAGCCGAGCGTGAGCGGAATGCCGCCGACGTTGAGGACGATCAGCCCGATCAGCAAGCCCAGCACGAGGCCAACGCCCATGTAGATGAAGTCGGTCTTGTTGCTGTAGGGCAATTCGTAGCCGGCGGCGTCGACCGCGCGCTTGGTGTCTTTCGGCGAACCGTAGAAGGTGATGACGTCGCCGTGCTCGACTTTGGTTTCCGGCAGGATTGGCAGCGGCTGGCCAGCGCGCGTGATGCTTTGGATGTAGACGCCGTGGCGCATGTCGCGATCCACGAGTTCGCGCGCGGCGGCGAGTGTCGTGTGGTTCATTCCCTTCTTGGTGAAGACACCTTCGCGTGTCTGCATGACGACGCCGACGTCGCCGGTGTCGGCGACTTCGTTGCCGTTCGCGCCGAAGGCGACCACCGCCTCGCGGCGGCCCACCACCAGCACCACGTCGTCGGGCTTCAGCATCAGATCGGGCGTCGGTTCGAGCGTCTTGCCGTCGCGCTTGATGCGCTCGATCGTCAGGTAATCCTCATGCAGCGTCTCGACGGCCTTCACCGTCTTGCCCGCGCTGACGTCGATCTTGTACGCCCGTCCCACCAACTCCGGCAGCGCGAGAATCTGCCCCGGCCCGCGTGCCGACGCACCCGCCGCGAGCTCGCGTTCCGCTTCGATCGAGGCCTCCCGCAGACCTTGCCCCATGAACTTCGGCAGGATGTTCACGCAGACGATGATCGCGCCGAGCGACCCGAACACGTAAGTCACCGCGTAGGCAATCGCCACGTCCGATTGCAGCGACTTGACCTGATCGGCCGGCAGCCCGAGGCGCGCGATCGCATCGCCCGCCGTGCCGATAATCGCCGATTGCGTCAGCGCGCCGCCGGCAAGTCCGGCCGCGAGACCTTTGTTCAGGTGGAACAGCTTCGCGCATACCACCACGGTGATGAGCGCGCTCACGGCGAGGAACACCGCCATCGCGATCTCACGCAGCGTCTTGCGGTTCAGCGAATTGAAGAAGCCGGGACCGGAGTCGTAGCCGACCGCGTAGATGAACACGGCGAACATCACCGACTTCACGCCGTTGTCGATCGTCACGCCCGCCTGGCTGATCACGACCGCCGCCAGCAACGAGCCGCCGACGCCGCCCAGCTGAAACTTACCGAAGTTGATCTGCCCGATGAAGTAGCCGACCGCAAGCGACAGAAACAGCGCAATCTCGGGGGATTTCTGAAAGATATGGTGTAGCCAGTCCATCGTGCCCTCGCTAATTAGTTGGCGATACTGAGTACTGGGTGCTACCTGTGCATGCGCTGCGCGGATATGTCGTGCGCCGCTGATCGCGTGCTTCATGCCACCACATGCCTGATGCGACAGCCGCCGCGCGTAGCGCATCCGCTCGCCCCCTGGCCTCGCCGGGTTGACCTGCCTACGCCGACCCGACTTTGCCCGCGAGGCCCACCACCACGGGCCCCATCAGAGGCAACAGAATGTTCGAGAGTGCGTAGGTGATCGTGTAGCCGATCACCGGCGTCGAGTTGCCGGTCACGCCCACCAGCGCGCTGATGGCGGGGGTGCTGCATTGCTGGCCGGCGATGGCGCCGAGCAGCATCGGCGCATCGAGCTTGAGGAACATGTGGCCGATCCACAGCGACAGCAGGCCCGGCACCAGCACCATCAAAATGCCGGCGACGGGCAGCGCGAGGCCGTACGCGCGCACCAGCTTGATCGCGTCCGGTCCCGCCGACAAACCCACCGCGGCGATGAAAGTGGCGAGGCCGAAGTCCTTGAGAATTTGCGCGGCCGCCGACGGCAGCGAGCCGACCAGCGGATGACGTGACCGGATCCAGCCGAACAGCAGGCCGGACAGCAGACAGCCGCCGCCCGTGCCGAGCGCGATCGACACGCCGCCGATCTGTCCGCCGAGGCGGCCGATCGCCATGCCGACCAGCACGCCGAGGCCGAGATAGACGAAGTCGGTTTTCTGGGTTGCGGGGAGCACGTAGCCGAGCCGCTTCGCGCCGCGCTCGACGTTGGCCTTCGCGCCGACCAGCGTCAGCACGTCGCCGCGATTGAGCTCGGTGCCGGGCAGCGCGGGCACCGTGGTTTCGAGCCGCGTGACGGCCGCGATGTAGACGCCGCGTCCATCTTCCGGCTTCGCCTGGTCACGCACCTGCGCGATCGTCCGGCCATGCAGGTCGCCCCGCGTCAACACGACGTCGAGCTTCTCTGCAAAGACCTGGCCGAAGCCCGCGCCATCCACTTCTTCGCCAAGACTGGCCGCCGCCGCAACCACGGCTTCGCGCCGCCCCGCCACGAGGACGAGGTCATCCGCCGTGAGGCGCAATGACGGTTCGACCGGCACGTTCGCGCCGTTGCGCTGAAGCTGTTCGATGGTGAGATTGAAGCCGTGCTGCTGTTCGAACTCCTGGATCGTGGCGCCGGCCGCCGAGCCCACCCTGAACGCGCGGCCCACGAGCGCCGGCGCCGCCGCCCGCTGCCCCTCGCTGAACGCGCCCTCGCCGCCGAGCTTGCGCCACACGCGCTGCGCTTCGTCACGCAGATTGATACGCAGCAGCAACGGCGCGAACTGGCTGGTGAACAGCACGATGGTGATCAGGCCAAACAGGTAGCTCACGCTGTAGGCGGTCACGATGTTGGCCTGCAGGCGCAACGTTTCCGCGTCGCCGAGACCGAGCTTGCCGATCGCCTCGGACGCCGTGCCGATCACCGCCGACTCCGTCGCGGCGCCCGCGAGCAGACCCGCCGCCGTGCCGATGTCGAGCCGCAGCACGCTCACCGCGATCATGATCAGCACGAGCACCGACACGATCTCGACGATCGACAGCAAACCGTAGCGCCAGCCCCGGCCGATGTTGGCGAAAAACTGCGGGCCGCCGGTAAAGCCGAGCGCGAAGATGAACAGCGCGAACGCGATGTTCTTCAGATCGGGAGCGAGCCGCGCGCCCGTCTGACCCAATATCAATGCGACAATCAAGGTGCCGCATACGCCACCGAGCTGAATCGGTCCCACCCTAAACGAGCCGATAAAATAACCAATTGCAAGGCTTGCGAACAGCGCGATCTCCCGTTGCGATCTCAGCAATTCACCGATCATGTTGTCTCCCCGATTAACGGGTTTATTAGCAGCACACTGAAGACACTCGCTCGGAATTCGAACAAACCTGACTGACCAGGTGGATCAGCAATCAATAGCCGCTGGCAGGGCGCCAGACGAAACGCGGGTTATGGCAAGGAAATGATGCAACAGGCATTGCGGCAAGCATGTCGCGCCGCAGCAAAGGGACGAGAAAGTTTTTCCGCTGGCTGGACAGTCACGCTTTCCTCGCGAAGTTGCCTGACGCTGTGAAAAAACATTATTCGCTGGGGCCTATTTCTTCCAGCATGATTCGTCATGCTTATAGTCTGCTTTTTAATAAATATTGTAGTTCGGCACCCCTGTCAATATTATTTTCATTTAGACGAGTCGAATTCGCGTAATACGATCCTGCGTAAAGACGAATGAAGAGGGTGGCGGGGATTTTCGTCCGAAGGTGACTATTGCGAGGGGTAATTTATACTGACCGTGAGCCGCCATGCCCGTGAGTCCGCCTATTCAAAGCCCAACCGCCTTCTCCGGAGTCCCGACATGCGCATGATCCTGTTCAGTAGCCGCCAGTACGACAGCGACACGTTTACCGAAGCCAATGCCGCCCACGCCTATGAGCTGCATTTCCAGGAGTCTCATCTCGACGCCGAAACGGCGATCCTCGCACAGGGCTACGAAGTGGTGTGCCCGTTCGTCAATGACAACGTCGACGCCGCCGTGCTCGAGCGGCTCCATGCGGGCGGCACGCGTCTGATTGCGCTACGCTCCGCAGGCTTCAATCACGTCGACCTCGCAGCGGCCGAACGGCTAGGCATGACGGTCGCGCGGGTGCCGGCCTACTCGCCGCACGCGGTCGCCGAACATGCGGTCGGGCTGATCCTCGCGCTGAACCGGCGTCTGCCGCGCGCCGCGGCGCGCACCCGCGAAGGCGACTTCTCGCTGCATGGGCTGCTCGGTTTCGATCTGCACGGCAAGACCGTGGGTGTGGTCGGCACCGGCATGATCGGCCGGGTGTTCGGGCGCATCATGGCGGGCTTCGGCATGCGCGTGCTCGCGCATGATCCCGGCGCGCCCGCCGACGACCTGCTCGCGCTCGGCGCGCGCTATGTGCCGCTTGACACGCTGCTCGCCGAATCCGACGTCGTCAGTCTGCACTGCCCGCTCGTGCCGGCCACCTATCATCTGATCGACGGACCCGCTCTTGCGAAGATGAAACGCGGCGCGATGCTGGTCAACACCGGCCGCGGCGGACTCGTCGAGGCCAATGCGCTGGTCGGCGCGTTGAAGGACGGCCAGCTCGGTCATCTCGGGCTCGACGTGTACGAGGAGGAAAGCGGCATCTTCTTCGAGGATCACTCGAATCTGCCGTTGCAGGACGACGTGCTCGCGCGGCTCCTGATGTTCCCGAACGTGATCGTCACCGCGCATCAGGCGTTCTTCACGCGCGAGGCGATGAGCGAGATCGCGCAAACCACGCTCGGGAACGTCGCGGCATGGCAGGCCGGCACGCCGCGCAACGCGGTTCATGCTGCGGGGTAGGCGGAGGCGTCGGTTGTGCGTTGAGGGCTTGGTCGCGCGTCGAGCGACTTATGCCGCGCGTCATGCCGAGCGCTGCACTGGCAGTGCCCGCCACGGCGGGTCGCAGGTTGACGCGTTGGAGTTCGGGGGCTTGCGCCTTTAGCCGCGCGTCGAGCGCATCATGCCCGCGCAGCATCGACACCATCACACAGCGCGCTATACGCTCTTCTCACCCGCCGGCGGAATCGCACGAATCGCCGTACGGGCATCGTCCGCCGCGCCGCAGACTTCGCGCAGCAACGCCGCTTCGCGCTCATGCACTTCCACCGGACACCAACGCGCGCCCGCATCGGCCAGATAACGCGCGCGATGCTGGCCGTTGCGAAACGCCACCACCCCTTCGCGCTCCAGACCCAGCCAGCCGAGCAACCCCGGCGCGCGGCGCATCGAGATCGTCACGTACGGCATCTGTGGAATGCGTTCGCTCTCGGGGTCGAGAAACTCACGAATACCGCGCACCTTGCCTGAATGCCATTCGGCAACCGGCTTCAACACGTAGTCCGTGTTGTCGCGATCCGCGCAGACAAGCAGCTTGCGCATGTCGACCAGCACGACCTGATGCCGTGTGCCGTCGGTGACGAAGACGCGCTTCAGGCGCACATGGTCGTACCATGAGTGTTCGTGCAACGGCACGATCCAGACGGTTTCGGCACGCCCCGAAGGAAGTCCATCGGGAAGACTCGCCGGCGTAGCGGCTGGCGGTGAATTGGACAAGGGCAAAGGCAGACTCGATAAGCTGGAAAACCAACGCCAGCGCGTGAATAGAGCGCCCACGCTACGAGTCGACTGTGAAAGATGCATGACAGGCCACGGAATTAATTGCTCTGCATGAGCACGCTGCACAAATCGCCCCACACGCACGGGCGGACCTTGACCTTCAGATAGATGACGATGATAACCACTCAAAATTTCAGTGAGTACGTGCGCATCGAAGCCGACGAGGACCGCGGCGTCGCCACCATCGTTCTGGAGCGGCCCGCGCGGCGTAACGCGGTCGACCGTCCGGTCGCCGAAGCATTGCGCGCCGCGTTCAGCCGCTTCGAAGCGGAGCCGGCCTGGCGCGCGGCGGTGCTGTTCGGCGCGGGCGGCACGNACACCCGCCGTAACGAACTGCATGCCGACGGCAGCGGCCCCGGTCCGATGGGACCGACGCGAATGAGCTTCAGCAAGCCGGTGATCGCGGCGATTGCGGGCTACGCGGTGGCGGGCGGCCTGGAGCTGGCGGCGCTATGCGATCTGCGGGTCGTCGAGAACGATGCGGTGCTGGGCGTGTTCTGCCGGCGCGTCGGCATTCCGCTGATCGACGGCGGCACGATCCGCTTGCCGCGGTTGATCGGGCTGTCGCGGGCACTGGATCTGATCCTGACCGGGCGCGCGGTGAGCGCCGACGAAGCGCTTGCCATGGGACTGGCGAATCGCGTCGTAGCGAAGGGCGCGGCGCGCGCGGCGGCCGAGCGGATGGCTGCGGAGCTAGCTGCGTTTCCTTAGGCGGCATTGCTGGCCGACCGCCGCTCGGCGCTGGAAAACAGCCCGCTCGACGATATCGCTGAAGCGCTTCGGCGCGAAGGCGCCGGGGGGTATCGGGCAGTCTTCGAAGAAGGGCTCGCCGGGGCGGCGCGGTTCATCAACGGTGTCGATTGAGGTGAGTCAGGCGCGAGGGGCCGATTGGCGCAATCCGCCTGATCCGCCGCCCCGTTTTCACAAAAAACAACATCCCCCTCGGCGATCAGCATGGCGGTTTCGACTTAGGTAGAATCCCCTACTGTTTCCCCCGCACAGCGCCGGCGTTCTCGTCCCGAAAACGCGCGCCTGCCGCGCGACGTTCCCCGTCGCGCCGATTCACGCTCCGTCACCATGCCTTTGCCCCTGCTTGCCCTTGCCGTTGCCGCGTTTGGAATCGGTACCACCGAATTCGTGATCATGGGGCTGCTGCCCGACGTCGCGCGCGATCTGTCCGTGTCGATTCCGGCCGCCGGCATGCTGGTGTCGGCCTATGCGCTCGGCGTCACGATCGGCGCGCCGATCGTCGCGATCGCGGTCGCCAACATGCCGCGCAAGAAGGCGCTGATGAGTTTGATCGGCGTGTTCATCGTCGGCAATCTGCTGTGCGCAGTTGCGCCGGGTTACGCGGTGCTGATGGCCGCGCGCATCGTCACGGCGTTCTGTCATGGGGCGTTTTTCGGCATCGGCTCGGTGGTGGCCGCGGGGCTCGTCGCGCCGAACCGCCGCGCGCAAGCCATCGCGCTGATGTTCACCGGTCTCACGCTCGCCAACGTGCTCGGCGTGCCTCTCGGCACGGCGCTCGGCCAGGCCGTGGGCTGGCGCGCGACCTTCTGGGCGGTGACGGGCATCGGCCTCGTCGCGGCGGCCGCGCTCGCCGTGTGCCTGCCGGCGAAGATCGAGATGCGCAAGGCGAGTCTCGTCCACGAATTCAGCGTGCTGAAAAACCCGCAGGTGCTGATGGTGCTCGGCATCAGCGTGCTCGCGTCGGCGAGCCTCTTTTCCACCTTCACCTACATCACGCCGATTCTCGAGGACGTGGCCGGCTTCACGCCGCACGCGGTCACGCTGGTGCTGCTGCTGTTCGGCCTCGGGCTGACCGTCGGCAGCACGCTCGGCGGCAAGCTCGCCGACTGGCGGCTGATGCCGTCGCTGGTCGCGTTCCTGCTGGCAATCGTCGTGATCCTGACCGTCTTCGCGGGCACGATGCACGTGCAGATCCCCGCGATGATCACGATTTTCGTATGGGGCATCCTCGCTTTCGCGATCGTGCCACCGCTGCAGATGCTGATCGTCGATCGCGCGAGCAGTGCGCCGAATCTCGCGTCCACCTTGAACCAGGGCGCCTTCAACCTCGGCAACGCGACGGGTGCATGGCTCGGCGGGATGGCGATCGGCGCGGGCGCGCCGCTCACGACGCTGCCATGGGTCGGCGTGGCGACCTCGATCGGCGCGCTGCTGCTGACGCTGTGGTCGGTGTCGATCGACCGGCGCGCGCAGAAGGTGGCGGTGGCGGGTTAAGGTCACGCACATTACGGATCGTCAGTCGCGCGCCAGCGCGAGGCGCCTGTGGCGAGCGTTCTGTCTTGCCCCTTTGCGCAGCGCCCGTTGGCGCGTCCTGCAAGCCCCCCACCGTGCCAACGCCTATCAGCCGTAGTAGCATCCCGGCCGATGAAAGTCATCTTCACTCGCGATTTCCTCGCCCTGATCCTCAGCGTCGCCGTCGTCGGGCTCGGCAGCGGCGCCACGCTGCCGCTGACCGCCCTTGCACTGACGCAAGCCGGCTTCGGCACCGACGTCGTCGGCCTGCTGAGCGCCGCGCAAGCGGGCGGCGGCCTCCTCGTCGTGCCGGTGGCCGGCTGGATCGCGGCGCGTTTCGGCGGCCGCGAGGTGATCGTCGGCGCGGTGCTGGCGGTCGCGCTCGCCACCGCGCTCATGCAGCTCACATCGAACCTGTGGCTGTGGGCGCTGTTGCGCGTGCTGTGCGGCGCGGCCCTGATGCTGCTGTTCACGATCGGCGAGGCTTGGGTCAACCAGTTGGCCGACGACGCGTCGCGCGGCCGCGTGATTGCGATCTACGCGACCAACTTCACGCTGTTCCAGATGTCGGGCCCGGTGCTCGTGAGCCAGATCGCGGGCTTCACGCATTCGCGCTTTCTGATCTGCGGCGCGATTTTCCTGCTTGCGCTGCCGATGCTCGCCGCGATCCGCACGACGCCGCGAGCCTCCGACGACGAGCACGCCGCCCACGACAGCTGGCGCCACGTGCTGCCGCAGATGCCTGCCCTCGTCATCGGCACCGGCTTCTTCGCGCTGTTCGACACGATCGCGCTGTCGCTGCTGCCGCTGTTCGCGATGTCGCACGGCATTGCAAGCGAGGTGGCGGTGCTGTTCGCGTCGGCCCTGCTGCTCGGCGATACGACGATGCAGTTTCCGATCGGCTGGCTCGCTGACCGGCTCGGCCGCGAACGCGTGCATATCGGCTGCGGGGTGGTCGTCGTGGCGTTGCTGCCGTGCTTGCCCTGGGCGATCAGGTCGCCATGGCTGTGCTGGCCGCTGCTGTACGTGCTCGGCGCGGCCGCGGGCGCGATCTATACGCTGTCGCTGGTCGCCTGCGGCGAGCGCTTTCGCGGCGTAGCGCTGGTATCGGCGAGTTCGCTGGTGGGCGCGTCGTGGAGCGCGGCCAGTTTCGGCGGCCCGCTGGTCGCCGGCGCGCTGATGAAGGGCGTCGGCAACGACGCGATGGTCGGCGTGCTGCTGTTCGCGGCGTTCGCGTTTCTCGCCGCCGCCTGGTGGGAAAAGCGTCGCGCGCCGCTGCGAGCCGCCGGCTGACGGGCGAGCGTTGACGGCCGTGCGCCATCCATCGCTGGCGGACGACAGGCAACGGCCGACAGCGGCGCATCGCGGTCCCGGCTAGCGCAACGCGTGGCACTGCGCGCTCGATCCGATCTTGCGGTCAGCACGCTTGATGCTAGTCTTGAACGACATTGCACGGCGCTCTGCTGAACGACCCATGCTTCATGGGCTGCCGTAAGCAATGGGGAGCCCGCCATGCAAACCGTGCACACGCCGCGCCGTTTTTACCTGTTGAGCGCGTTCATCGCATTGAGCGCCCTGCTGTTCGCTGATTGCGGCGGCGGCGGAAGCGGGGATACGAGCGGCGCAGCGACCAGCGGCGGCAGTGCCAGCGGGACCGGCAGCAGCGGCGGCGACGCCAGCGCGGGCACGGGCGGCTCCGGCACCTCGTCGGGCGGCGGCACCTCCATGGCCGCGACACACGATGTGCAGACCTATCATAACGACATCGGCCGCACGGGCCAGAATCTCAACGAGACCATCCTCACGCCCGCCAACGTCAACGCGACGACGTTCGGCAAGGTCGGCTTTTTCGCCGCCGACGGCAAGGTCGACGCGCAACCGCTCTTTGTCGAATCACTGGTGATCGCGGGCGGCACGCACAACGTGCTGTACGTCGTGACCGAGCACGACAGCGTGTACGCGCTCGACGCGGACAGCGGCGCACAGCTGTGGCGGGTCAGCACGCTCGGCGCCAACGAAACGCCGAGCGACGACCTCGGTTGCGGCCAGATCACGAAGGAAATCGGCATCACGTCGACGCCGGTCATCGACCGCTCGCGCGGCGCGCACGGCACGCTCTACGCGGTCGCGATGTCGAAGGACACGAGCGGCGCCTACCATCAGCGCGTGCACGCGCTCGATCTCGCGACCGGCGCGGAATTGCTGAACGGACCCACGGAAGTAACCGCCAGCTACCCCGGCAGCGGCGCGAACAGTTTCAACGGCAACGTACTGTTCGCGCCGTCCTCGTATGCCGAGCGCGCGGGCCTGCTGCTGCTTGGCGGCGTGGTCTATACGGCGTGGACCTCGCATTGCGACAAGGGCGCCTACACCGGCTGGATCATGGGCTATAGCGCCGACACCCTGCAGCAGACTTCCGTGCTCAACGTCACGCCGAACGGCTCGGGCGGAGCGATCTGGATGAGCGGCGCCGCTCCGGCGTCGGATGGCGCGTCCATCTACCTGCTCGGCGGCAACGGCACGTTCGACACCACGATGACCGCCGGCGGTTTCCCCGCGCAACACAACTTTGGCAATTCGTATCTGAAACTCGGCACGGCAGGCGCCCTTTCGGTCGCGGATTACTTCGCGATGTCCAATACCGTTCAGCAGTCCAATGCCGACGAAGACCTCGGATCCGGCGGCGCGATCGTGCTGCCCGATCTCACCGATGCGAACGGCGTGGTCCAGCACCTCACGCTCGGCACGGGCAAGGACGGCATCATCTATGTGCTGAACCGCGACTCGATGGGCAAGTTCAACGCCGCGAGCAACAACATCTATCAGGAGATCCAGGGCGTGCTGGGCGGCGGAGAGTTCGGCATGCCCGCGTACTTCAACGGCCGGCTCTATTTCGGCTCGGTCGGCGACAATCTCAAGGCGTTCACGGTGACCCATGCGCGGCTGTCGACGGCGCCGAGCGCGCAGACCTCGATGATGTTCGCCTACCCCGGCACCACGCCGAGCATCTCCGCCAATGGCACGGCGAATGGCATCGTCTGGGCCGCGGAAAACGGCACCACGGCGGCACTGCATGCGTTCGATCCGGCCAACCTTGCCGTTGAGCTTTACAGCAGCAATCAGATGGGCACCCGCGATCAGTTCGGCGCGGGCAACAAGTTCATCACGCCGATGATCGCCAACGGCAAGGTGTATGTCGGGACGACGAACGGTGTGGCGGTGTTTGGTTTGCTCAAGGGCTGAGCGGGTCTGGGCGTGGTGGGAGTGACCCGACATGCGCCACAGCCTGAGCTCTGCCTTGCGTCCCTAACGCCGCGCCGGAAGAATTTTCCCTACACACGCGCCAAATCCCACGCGATACCCATCGCCCTGGCAGCACCCGGCCAGCGTCAACTCGTCCCCGTCCTCGATGAACGTACGTGTGCCACCTTCGTTCAGCTCCAGCGGCTTCTTGCCGTTCCATGTCAGTTCGAGCAGGCTGCCGTACGAGTCCTCGGTCGGGCCGCTGATCGTGCCGGAGCCCATCAGATCGCCCACCCGCGTATTGCAGCCCGAGACCGTGTGATGCGCAAGTTGCTGCGCCATCGTCCAGTACATGTGCCTGAAGTTGGTCCGCGCGATCGTGCTCGCCTGCTTCGCCTGTTGCGGGCGCAGCGTCACTTCGAGATGGATGTCGAACGCATGCTCGCCATCGTGGCGCAGGTACGCGAGCGGTTGCGGCTCCTGCACCGGCTGCGCGACGCGGAACGGTTCGAGCGCGTCGAGCGTGACGACCCACGGCGAGATCGTGGTCGCAAAGGTCTTCGCGTTGAACGGGCCGAGCGGCACGTATTCCCATTGCTGGATGTCGCGCGCGCTCCAGTCGTTGAGCAGCACCATGCCGAAAATATGCGCTTCGGCGTCGGCGCAAGCGACCGGCTCGCCCAACGCATTGCCCGCGCCGATCACGAAGCCCGTTTCCAGTTCGATATCCAGCTTGCGGCACGCGCCGAACACCGGACGCTCCTGATCCGGTAGCTTCAACTGACCGTTGGGACGGCGCACGGGCGTGCCGCTCACCACCACCGACGACGCCCGTCCGTTGTACCCGATCGGCATCTCCGACCAGTTCGGCAGCAGCGCATTCTTCGGATCGCGAAACATCGAGCCGACATTGGTCGCGTGTTCTTTCGACGAATAGAAATCGGTGTAGCCTGGAATTTGCACCGGCAGATGCAGTTGCGCGTCTGCCTGGCGCACCAGTACCTTCGCGCGCAACGCGGTGTCGTCGCGCAACGTCGCGGTGTCGCGTGCCAATAGCGTGCTCAACTGGATGCGCACGCTGCGCCACGCGTCGCGTCCGAGCGCGATGAAGTCGTTCAGCGTGTCGCTGGCGACGGCGCGGGCAAACACATCACCCGGCGCGGACACGTTCAGCAAACCCGCCGCCTGCAACGCGGCGAGGTCGATGATCTGGTCGCCGATCGCCACGCCCGCGCGCCGCGCGTCGTTGTGCCGGTCGCTAAAAATGCCGAACGGCAGGTTCTGGATAGAAAAATCGTTGGCCGGAACGTTGGCCGACTCGACCCAGCTTTTGCGCGACGAATCGAGCGTCGCCTGGAGATCGCTCGATGCGTTCATCGTTGCTCCGGATTGAAGTGTTTCTTGAGACCTTGCCAGCACTCGTAGTAATGCGCCTGCAGTTGCGCGGTTTCGAGCGCAAAGCGGGTGGGCTTGGTCAGTGTGCGCGTCTCGAACATGAAGGCCATCGTGTCGCCGACTTTTTTCGGCGTAGACGTATCGCCGTTCGAGGCTTTTTCGAACGTGTCGGCGTCCGGGCCGTGCCCTGACATGCAGTTGTGCAGACTCGCACCGCCCGGTACGAAGCCCTCGGCCTTTGCGTCGTACACGCCGTGCACGAGCCCCATGAACTCGCTCGCGACGTTGCGATGAAACCACGGCGGGCGGAACGTATCTTCGGCGGCGAGCCAGCGCGGCGGGAAGATCACGAAGTCGATCGTATCGACGCCCGGCGTATCGCTTTGCGATTGCAGCACCAGAAAGATCGACGGGTCCGGGTGATCGAAGCTGATCGAGCCGATCGTGTTGAAGCGCCGCAGGTCGTATTTGTACGGCGCGTAGTTGCCGTGCCACGCGACCACATCGAGCGGCGAATGGCCGATGTCCGCGCGCCACAGCTTGCCGTTCAGCTTCGCGACGAGTTCGAAGTCGCCTTCGCGGTCTTCGTAAGCGGCGTGCGGCGTGAGGAAGTCGCGCGGATTGGCGAGACCGTTCGAGCCGATCGGGCCGAGGTCCGGCAAGCGCAGCAGCGCGCCGAAGTTCTCGCAGATATAGCCGCGGGCCACGCCGTCCGGCAGGCTCACCGCAAAGCGCACGCCGCGCGGGATCACCGCGATTTCGAACGGCTCGAGTTCGATGCGGCCCATTTCGGTCGCGATCTGAAGGCGGCCTTCCTGCGGCACGATCAGCAATTCGCCGTCGGCGTTATAGAAGAAGCGCTCGTGCATCGAGCGGTTCGCCGCGTACAGATGAATCGCGCAGCCATTCATCGCTTCGGCCGCGCCATTGCCGGCCATCGTCACCCAGCCGTCGATGAAATCGGTCGGCTCGGCCGGCATCGGCAACGGGTCCCAGCGCAACTGGTTCGGCGGCGTCGGCGGCACGTCGGCGAAATTGGCGACGAGCCGCTCCGACGGCAGCGGCGTGAATGGCTTGTGCATCGCCGCCGGACGAATCCGATATAGCCACGAGCGGCGGTTATGGCCGCGCGGCGCGGTGAACGCGGTGCCCGACAACTGTTCTGCATACAGGCCATAGGCCGCGCGCTGCGGCGAATTGCGCCCTTCCGGCAATGCGCGGGGCAACGCCTCGGTCGCGAATTCGTTCGCGAAGCCCGATTGATAGCCCGGCGCGATTTCGAGCCGCGAACTGGCGGCAGGCGACCGATGAGGCGGCGTACGTGTTGGGATGTCCATAAATTTCTCCGTTGATGCTCGACTCTTTTCCCCACCTATGACGGCAGTGTGGACAAGCCGGCCAGCGGGATCAGTACCCGCCTCGCAATTTACGAATAGTAAAACGAATTATGAATAGTAAAATTAACGTATACCCTGAACGCCATCGCCGGATGCGTTACCGCTCATGCAAGCGCATGAGCGGCGGATAACGTTATGAGCATTTTGTTCATGTGCGCGGATTGCGGACTGCTACCATCAACGCATGCGGCAATCGAGTCGCGTTGCCGAGCGCCGAGTGCGCATTCACCGTCGCCATCCATTCGCCTTCATGATTCCGCCGACCATCCCCGATCTCGTTACCCGCGCCGCCGCTCACCCTTTTCTCGGCGAACATCTGGTGATGGGGCAAGGCGTGCATGGCGACATCGCGCTCGCGCGGTTCGAGGACACTCAGCTCGCGAGCGCCTACGAGCCGATCTTCGATATCAGCGTGCATGCGCTGGCGCAGTCGCTGTCGTCGGGGGCCGAGGGGGTGGACCGTTTCGGCGACGAACTCGGCTTCCAGGCCGTCACCTATCAACTCGGCGCGGCGCCGTTCGAGGTGTTCGATCCGTTCGACCGCATCGGCAACGATCAGGAACTGGTCGCGCTCGACCGGATGTCACGCGCGTTGCACGCGATCAATTTCTTCGGTGCGCAGCGCCATGGGCTGCTGTTTCTGCGCGTGCACGAGCGTTTGCTCAAGAGCGTGAAGTACGACCACGGACGACATTTCTCGACCGTGCTGATGTCGTTCGGACTGAACCCCTCGCGGGTGGTGATCGAGTTGCCGGCGGCGGCGGTCGCGCACAAGACCTTTCTCGGCTATCTGACGAGGAGCTACCAGCACTACAGCTTCAAGGTGGCGGGCAATCTGTCCAACGCGGGGCAAATTCTGTCGGTATCGGAAACGGCGCGGCTCGACTTCATCAAAATGGATGCCGCCAGCGCGTTGCGCGACGCGACGGTGAAGCCGCTCGTCGGTTATGCGGGCCGGCTGCGCATCCCGCTGATTTTCAATCGCGTGATGGATGAAGCGCAGTTTCTCGCGTTGCAGCAGTACGACGTGCGCTTCGTGCAAGGACCGTTATTCACCGCGCACTATCATGACCGGGCGGTCTGATAGCGCGAGAGCGTGAGATGGGCGAGGCACGATGCGCGCTTCGCTTTAGTTCGCCTCAACCGGCTTCACGGCTTCAGCCCGGTTCGCCCAGACGCCGCGCGAGCGCCTTCAAACGCGGCGCAACAGTTTCGCGAAACACCTCCTCTCCCATCGACGACGCCGGCCCGCTGCAACTGAGCACCAGCCAGCGGCCGTCGCGCGGTTCGCGAAACGGCACCGCGACCGCGTTCACATCGTCGTGCCACGCACGAAACGAATAACAGCAGCGCTCAGTGGCGAATGCTTCGATTTCTTTTTCAGCATCGGCCTGCAGCGTCGCGCCGACTTTCCCCGCGGCCTTGCGGAGTTCCGCCAGCAACGCGGCGCGCGCGTCGGCCGGCTGGACCGCCAGATACGCGCGGCCCATCGAACTCGTCAACATCGACAGTTTCGAGCCGGATGCGAGGCCGAGCGTCAGCGCGGTTTCGCTGCGGATCGTCTCGAGATAGATCATGTCGAGCCCGTCGCGGCAACCGAGCGACACCGCCGCGCCCACTTCGCGGGCAAACGCGCGCATATGCGGGCGGGCGAGTTCGAGCGTGTCGGTGCCGCAGAGCAACGCGAAACCGAGCGACAGCACACCCGCATCGAGCGCATATTTGCCGTGTGATTCATCGAGCCGCAGATAGCCGAGCACCGTCAGCGTGTAGGCGAGACGATTGACGGTCGCCTTCGGCAAGCCCGTGCGCGCGACGAAATCGCGGTTGCCGAGCATCGTTTCGCCCGGCTTGAACGCGCGCAGCAGATCCAGCCCGCGTGCCAGGGCGACGACGAATTTGCGCTCGTCGACAGGTTCGGAGAAAGTGGATGTGTCCGGCATGGGGTGGTACACTCGGTCGTCATTTGCAAAACATTGTTTCGCTAAGCGGAACTTAAGTCAAGCTTCGATAAAGCAAGAGATCAGGAGATACGTCATGGCCGAAGCCGCGCAGTTTCACTGGGAAGACCCGCTGCTGCTGGATCAGCAGCTCACCGAAGACGAACGCATGGTGCGCGACGCCGCCGCGGCCTATGCACAGGACAAGTTGCAGCCGCGCGTGCTCGAAGCGTTCCGTCATGAGAAAACCCACATCGAGATCTTTCGCGAGATGGGCGAACTCGGCCTGCTCGGCCCGACGATTCCCGAGCAATACGGCGGCCCCGGCCTGAACTATGTCGCCTATGGGCTGATCGCGCGTGAAGTGGAGCGCGTCGATTCCGGCTATCGCTCGATGATGTCGGTGCAGTCGTCGCTGGTGATGGTGCCGATCAACGAATTCGGCTCCGACGCGCAGAAGCAGAAGTACCTGCCGAAACTCGCCTCCGGCGAATGGATCGGCTGCTTCGGTCTGACCGAGCCGAACCACGGCTCCGATCCGGGCAGCATGGTCACGCGGGCGAAAAAAGTCGACGGCGGCTATTCGCTGTCGGGCTCGAAGATGTGGATCACCAATTCGCCGATCGCCGACGTGTTCGTCGTGTGGGCGAAGCTCGAGGAAGACGGCAAGGACACGATTCGCGGCTTCATCCTGGAGAAGGGCTGGAAGGGCCTGTCCGCGCCGACCATCCATAGCAAGGTGGGCTTGCGCGCATCGATCACCGGCGAGATCGTGATGGACGAAGTGTTCGTGCCGGAAGAAAACCGCCTGCCGGATGTCGGCGGTCTGCGCGGCCCGTTCACGTGTCTGAATTCGGCGCGCTACGGCATCGCCTGGGGCGCGCTCGGCGCGGCCGAAGCCTGCTGGCACACCGCGCGTCAGTACGTGCTCGATCGCAAGCAGTTCGGCCGGCCGCTCGCGGCGAACCAGTTGATCCAGAAGAAGCTCGCCGACATGCAGACCGAAATCACGCTGGGTCTGCAAGGCGTGCTGCGCCTCGGCCGCATGAAGGACGAAGGCACCGCCGCCGTCGAGATCACGTCGATCATGAAGCGCAACTCATGTGGCAAGGCGCTGGACATTGCGCGCCTCGCGCGCGACATGCTCGGCGGCAACGGCATTTCGGATGAGTTTGGCGTGGCCCGGCATCTCGTGAACCTTGAAGTGGTGAACACGTACGAGGGCACGCACGACATTCACGCGTTGATCCTCGGTCGCGCTCAGACGGGTATTCAGGCGTTTTTCTAACGGCGTTGCTGAGGCGTTGATGGTTTGTTGTGTCGTGCACGGCATGATCACGCCGCTCAATGACAAAAAACAAAAGGCCGGTTCATGGTGAACCGGCCTTTTGCGTTGCGACTCGCCCTATCGCCAATCACGCGTTCCGAGGCGCATCAGGCGCTTACTTGTTCGGCTGCGGTGTCATGCGCAGGTAGGGACGCAGCGCCTTGTAGCCCTTCGGGAATTTCTGCTTGATGACTTCTTCGTCCTTCAGCGACGGAACGATCACCACGTCATCGCCCTGCTTCCAGTTACCCGGCGTCGCGACAGAGTGGTTGTCGGTCAGTTGCAGCGAGTCGATCACGCGCAGCACTTCGTCGAAGTTGCGCCCGGTGCTGGCGGGATACGTAATGGTGAGACGCACCTTCTTCTTCGGATCGATCACGAACAGCGAACGAACCGTGAATGTTTCACTCGCGTTCGGATGAATCATGTCGTACAGCTCGGCGACCTTGCGATCACCATCGGCGAGAATCGGGAAGCCCACACTGGCGGCTTGAGTCTCGTTGATGTCCTTGATCCACTCTTTGTGCGATTCGGCGCTGTCCACCGACAACGCAATCGTCTTCACCCCGCGTTTTTCGAATTCGTCGGCGAGTTTGGCGGTCAGGCCGAGTTCAGTCGTGCAGACCGGCGTGAAGTCGGCGGGGTGCGAGAACAGCACGCCCCAGCTATCGCCGAGCCATTCGTGAAACTTGATGCGGCCAACACTCGACTCCTGCTCAAAATCCGGCGCAATATCGCCAAGACGTAGACTCATGGTGGATTCTCCTTTGGATATCAATCGGGTACCGGATTCGGCGTGAGCATTTTTACCGCTACATCCCAGAACATAAAGCATAAGGCAGGCACCGTCCACGACGAAGGAACATCGCGTCACTACTTTATGCGTTTTTGTAATTTTCGCCGATTTGGTCGAAACTTTGCGGGACAGATCAACTCCATCTGAAGCAAACTTTGGCTGGGGCTACCCTTCCAAGTGTGGTTTTTCGTACTTTGGGTAATCGGGAATGGTTCGTGCATCGATTCGAATCGACCGGGCACTGCGCTCGCCAGCGGCCGTTTCTTTGGTTACGATTCACGCGTGGCGTGAGATAAAGGGGAGCTGTCAATGTCGGAAATCAACAAGGAGAGATTGATGTCGGATATCAAAACCGTCCTCGCGGACGCCGAGGATCTGCTGAAACAAGCCGCGAGCGCCACGGGCGAGCGCGCGTCGGAACTGCGTGAAACGGCGCTCACGCGCCTGAAGCAGGCGAGGGAAAAGGCGGCTGACGTGCAGGTCGTGGTGGTCGAAAAGGGTAAAAAGGCTGCCCGAGCCACCGACGACTACGTGCACGAACATCCGTGGGCGTCCATCGGCATTGCCGCGGGTGCTGGCGTGCTGCTGGGGCTGTTGATCAACCGCAAATAACGCTGGTGCGGCTGTCGGACGAAGCTGGTCCGAGGCATCAGTATTCGAGGTGACCGGCGCACGCCTGGCCGGTCCGCTTCTCTTGGCGCGCATGCTGCTCATGCGCCTTCACGCGCAACGCCCACAGCCATGACGATCGACACCCAATCGCAGCGCGGAGAACATAGTCCGTTGCGCCGTATCATCGGTTCCGTATTTGCGATTCTGCAGACGCGGCTAGAACTGGTCGGCATTGAACTCGCCGAAGAAAAAGACCGCCTGCTCGGCGTGCTGTTCCTCGGCCTCGCGGCGATGATGCTCGCCACCATGGCGCTGATCGCCCTGACTGCGCTGATTGCCATCGCATTCTGGGACACCTACCGATGGCAGGCGCTCGCCGGCATCACGGCGGTCTATGCGATTGCCGGTCTCGCCTGTGCCCTGAAAGCGCGCAGCGGTTTGCGCAATGCGCCGCTGGTGTTCGAAGCGACCATCGCCGAGTTCGAGAAAGACCGCGAGGTGTTCCGCAAGCCGTGACATGCAAGGCGTGACGGGCGAACTTCAACGTCCCGCGCCTTCATTGAGAATCTCCAGCGAACATGTAGTGCCGTTAAGTCTCGTCGTTAGCCTCGTCGCCTAGTTGCGTCGTTGACTGTTCCACCCACACTGCCGCCGACACGCCATGAGCCATACCGATACTGCATTCCGTAACCAGCGCCACCACGCCAAAGAGCTGAGCGCGCCGCACTTGCGCGCGCTGCGCAAGGAATTGCTACTGGTGCGTGCGGATGTCGAGCGCATGGAACTCGCTCACGCGACCCTTGATTTGCGGCAGGCGGTCACGCACTTCAGCTGGCTGAAATTCATCCTGCCGGGCTTTGGCGGCATGCGGACCGGCAGCGGGTCGAACGCACACTTCGTCAATGCAGGCACCATCGGTGCGTTGCTCAAGCAGTATCCGTTCGTCAGCTCGGTCATTTCGATGCTGATTGCCAAACCACTGCGCGCGACCGTCGTCGCCGGTGCAAAACCCGCTCTCAAATGGGGCAGCCTGGGACTCGCGGCCTGGGAAGCGTATCGGATCTGGAAGCAGATGAAACGCGATTCCGGCATATCTGCCGGCGCGAAGGCCGAGTCGACGGATAGCGGGTATTAAGCCGTTGCAACGAAGTGGGCTGGTGGCTGGGCGCTCACTTGCCGAGTTGCGAAGTCCCCGCTGAGCCGTCACCGCTCTAAGTCGTATTCCAGCATTCGCTGCTTGCCGGGGCCGCCCCGCCCGCGACGCTTCTATTGCTTCGCAGGCCCGTCGCATCGAGCGCAAACGTACCGCACGGATCATCGCCCATCGGTCCGGATTGTTCCGGCGCTGCCTCGATTGCATAGCCGCCGTTTGCGTCGTCTGCCGGCAGCACATGCAAGCGATAAATCGGCGTACCGAATTGCGGCGCCTGGTCCAAACCGGGCGGCAGGGTCGACACGCCGTCGCTTGCCGCGCCCTCGACGAATTGCGCTGCCCGATACAACGCGGACGCCGCATCGATACGATGGGTTCGCGCCACATGATTGCGATACGAAGGCACGGCAAACGCGGCCAGCGTCGCGGCTATCGCCAGCGCGATCATCAGTTCGAGCAACGTGAATGCGGATGTGTACGTTCTCCTCATGCGCCTCCCGTCAAAATGGCCTAGCAGCGACATGTCGCCAATGACGCTCGATCGTCTCGCCGTCGATCACCAGTTCCATCTGAAGCCATACCTGCGACTCGCCTGTCCCGCCGAAACCGCGCGACGTCA
>NZ_NPIH01000214.1 GCF_012275575.1 Paraburkholderia sp. SG-MS1
CCCGCTCGCCGGCGTGGGTCGATTCCGGCCCCGGCCCGGTATCGAACAGCAACGCGTGATGCGCTGTTTCGATCAGCACCGACGTGCCCTGCCCGACGTCGAGCGCCGTCAGCCGGAAACCGCCGGGCGGCGGCCCGGGCGGCGCCGGCATCAGCAACGGCAACCACGTGAGGGGGGCGGCCCAGCGCAGCGGCCAGCCGCGTGGCGCCAGAAGCCAGAACACGCCGAGCGCCGCCGCGGCCAACGCCCATGCGCCCGGTTGCGGCAGCCACCAGAGCGTCCAGGCCGGACCGGACAGCATCAGCAAACCCGCGGCGAGCAGATCGAGCAGCGCATGGGCGGCGTGGAATGCCCAGGCATCGAGCGGCGCGGGCAATGCGACGCCGGCCAGCACCGCCGGCGTGATCAGCAGACTCACCCAAGGGATCGCAAACGCATTCGCGAGCGGACCGATCAGCGGAATCTGTGCGAACCAGTAGACCGTGAGCGGCGCGAGCGCGAGCGTCACCGCGATCTGTACGTGCGCGGCGCTGAGAAGGCGCTCGGCGAATGCGTGCAGGCGGCGCTTCAGCGCGGCGCGCAAGGACGCCAATTTGCCGGCGGTCTCGTGGCCCACTATGACCCCAGCAGCCTCACCTGCTTCGCCAGCCCCGCCATCCTCGCCCTCGCCCTCGCTATCGCCGTCGCGATTGCGCTGCCGAACCCTCACGCGCGGGCGTCCCGACATCGCGAACAGAATCGCGGCCACTGCGCAGAACGACAGCCAGAAGCCCGCCGACACGACCGCCCACGGATCGATCAGCAGTACGAATCCCAGCGCCCACGCCAGCACCACCGAGCGCGCGAGATTGCGCCCACTGACGAACGCCAGGGCGACGACACCCGCCATCCATAGCGCGCGCTGCGCCGGCACGTTGAAGCCGGCCAGCGCCGCATGCAGCGCGGCAAAACCCGCGCCGCCGACCGCTGCGACGACTTGCGCCGGCAGCCGCAGCGGCCAGTCCCGGCCGATCCATGCGGAGCGCCGCCACACCGCGCCCACGAGCCAGCCGGCCAGCCCCGCGACGAGGCCGATGTGCAAGCCCGATATCGCCACGAGATGACTCGTGCCGGTGCGGCGCATCACCAGCCAGTCGGCGGCGCTGACCTCGTCCTGTGCGCCGATCGCCAGCGCCACGACGATCCCGCGATGCGGCGCGTCGCCGAGCACCGCATCGATGCGCGAGCGCAACGCCGCGCGCCAGCGGTCCACGAGCACGCGCGGGCCGCGCGCCTCGCCCGGCAAACGGATCGCGTGAGCCGGCGCGCTGACATAGCCGGTTGCCCGCACGTTGCGCGCGAGCAGGTTCGCTTCTGCATCGCGCACGCCGAAGTTCGCGTTGCCATGCGGCCGCTTGAGCCGCACGCTCAGACGCCAGCGCTCGCCCGGCGCAAGAGGCGGCGCCGGGGCATCATCGGCAATCCAGGAGAGTTGAATCACGCGCGGGAACGCGGCGATCGGCGCCTCGGCGGCTTCGACTTCGAAGAGAAAATGCGCGCCTTTCCCGTCGCGTGACGGCAGGCCCCTGATACTGCCGACGATGTCGATATCCCGGCCTTCCCACGCGAGCGGCAAGCTCGTCGCAAGCCGTATTTCGGCGCGCAAAGCGGCATAACCGAAGCCGATGCTGATTGCCGCGCACCATACGGCGCCCCAGCCAGCGAACGATCGCAGACGCCGGTTGAACCGGATGTGGCGCCAGTGTGAAGTTGAGCGCAGAGCCTGCGGCTGGCCCAGAGCCGAAATGGGACCCGAGCTCGCCTCCCGCAACCCCCAAACCGCCACGACACACGCCATTACTCCAAGCACAACCAACCCGCACCAGCCCCGCCAATCCGCCAACGCCGCCTGCCGCTGCAGCCAGATCACGCCCAACGCAAACCCGCACCATCCTGCCCGCATTCGCCCTCCGTCCGGCTGCGCCGGACGACATCACGCGCGGCGAGCAGACGTCAGCAAGCCCGCCCGGCGTGGGTTTCGCCCGGCGCGAAACACTCAGACCAACGAGATCGATTATGCAGAGGAAAGTGCGAGGCGCGGCAGCGCGGCGAGCGCGTTGGCCGTTGTGCCTAGGGCGGTTGCGTCGGCGCTCAAGCCGCGCAGTTCGGCGAGTCCCGCGCCGATGCCCGGAATCTGCTCCGGTGAGTTGCGCTGCTTGTACATCCACGCAGGCGCGATGTCCGGCGCGTCGGTTTCGACGACCAGCGCGTCGAGGGGCAACTGCTCGGCGAGCCGGCGGATTTGCCGCGCTCGCTCGAAGGTCAGATTGCCGCCGAAGCCGAGGTGCATGCCCTGGTCGATATAGGCCTGAGCCTGCTGGAAACTGCCGTTAAAGGCGTGCGCGATGCCGCGATGGATCTGATGCCGCCGCAACCCCTTGATGACCTGATCCTGCGATTTGCGCACGTGGCAAATCACCGGCAGGTCGAACTCGCGCGCGAGTTGCAGTTGACCGTTGTAGAAAAGTTGCTGGCGCGCATCGTCGAGGCCGTCGACGAAATAGTCGAGCCCGATCTCGCCGATCCCGACGAATAGAGGATCGTCGAGACTCGCCTCGATCTCCATACGCAGCAGATCGAGGTCGCGCTCGTCGGCGCCGGGCGTGAACAGCGGATGAATGCCGAGCGCGTACGCGCCGCCGTCGATCCGGTGCGCGAGTTCGCGCACCATCGCGAAATTCTGCCGGCCGATTGCCGGAATCACGATGCGCGCCACGCCCGCATTGCGCGCCGACGCCGCGACCGCGTCGCGGTCGGCGTCGAATTCAGAAGCGTCGAGATGACAGTGTGTATCGATCCACATGACGTACCTCGTGAAACTGGTGGCACGCGCTTGCGGCAAGCGGCAAGCGCGCGGCCCTCAGACCGGCACCGGCGGCTCTTCGTGCAGCACGCCGTCGCGCAGCCGCATGATGCGGTCGCAACGTCCGGCCAGCTCCGGATCGTGCGTGACGATCACGAAACTCGTCTCGAGCGTTTGCGACAGTTCGAGCATCAGGTTGAACACCGTGTCCGCGGTGCCCCCGTCGAGGTTGCCGGTCGGCTCGTCGGCCAGCACGCAGGCCGGTTTGGTCACCAGCGCCCGCGCGATCGCCACGCGCTGGCGCTCGCCACCCGACAGCTCGCCCGGGCGATGCTTCGCGCGATGTCCCATGCCGACCCGCTCCAGCACCTGCAGCGCTTCGCGGCGCGCGGCGTCGGTCGTCATGCGGCGAATTCGCAGCGGCATCGCGACGTTGTCGAGTGCGGAGAACTCCGGCAGCAAATGGTGAAACTGATAGACGAAACCGAGCGCGCGATTGCGCAAGTCGTTACGTTCGCGCTCGGAGAGCTGCGTGAACGGCTTGCCCATCACCGAGACGTGGCCGGCGCTCGGGTCGTCGAGACCGCCGAGCACGTGCAGCAGCGTGCTCTTGCCGGAGCCCGACGCGCCGACGATGGCCAGCTTCTCCCCGCGGCGCACGCTCAGTTGCGTGTTGTTGAGCACCTGCACATTCAGGCCGCCCTGCACGAACGATTTGGAAATGCCGGTTGCTTCGAGCACGTACGGATACGGCGCTGTGTCCTGAGTGGCCATGGAGAGATTAGCGGAACGGTCATTCATAGCGCAGCGCCTCCGCGGGACGGACTTTCGCACCGCGCCAGCTCGGATAAAGCGTCGCCACCGCCGACATCAGGAACGCGATGATGCCGATGCGCGCGACGTCGGCCGGAATCAGCTCGGAGGGCAACTCGCTGATGAAGTACACCGACGGCGGCAGAAACTGCACGCCGAGCATGTGTTCGATCATCGGCACGAGCCATGGAATGCTCCACGCGATCAGGCAGCCGAGCGCGACGCCCGTCGCGGTGCCGATGAAGCCGATCGTCACGCCCTGCACGACGAAGATCTTCATGATCGAGCCGGGCTGCGCGCCGAGCGTGCGCAAGATCGCGATGTCGGCCTGCTTGTTGGTCACGGTCATCACCAGCGACGAAACGAGATTGAATGCCGCCACCGCGATGATCAACGTGAGGATGATGAACATCATGCGTTTTTCGATCTGCACCGCCGAGAACCAGGTCTTGTTCTGCTGCGTCCAGTCGCGGATGTACAGATCACCCGACAGACTGCGCGCAAGCTGATGCGCGACCTCCGGCGCGCGCTGCATGTCGGTCAGCCGCAGCCGCACGCCGGTCGGCGCGGGTAGGCGGAACAGCGCCTGCGCGTCCTTGATGTTGATCAGCGCGAGCGTGCTGTCGTACTCGTAATGCCCCGACTCGAAGATGCCCACCACGGTGAACTGTTTCAGGCGCGGCAGCATGCCGGCCGGCGTGATCGTGCCTTCGGGCGCGACCAGGGTGATCTTGTCGTTGAGCTGCACGCCGAGATTGGTGGCGAGGTCCGCACCGAGCACGATGCCGAAGTCGCCCGGCACGAGATCGGTCAGCTTGCCGCCTTTCATTTCCTTACCGATGTCGGACACTTGAGGCTCGAGCGTCGGCTCGACGCCGCGCAGCGCGACGCCGCTCACGGCATCCTGGCGCGTGAGCAGCGCCTGCGCTTCGACATAGGGCGCCGCACCGATCACTTCCTTGTTCTGGCGCGCTTCCTGGGCGGTCAATTGCCAGTTGGGCATCGACCCGGTTGGCGAAAAGATTTCGACGTGCGCGAGCACCGACAGCATCCGGTCGCGCACCTCTTTCTGGAACCCGTTCATCACCGACAGCACGACGATCAGCGCCGCGACACCAAGTGCGATGCCGGACATCGACACCAGCGCGATGAACGAGATGAAGCCGTTGCCGGTCGTGCGTTTGCCGGCGCGCGTGTAGCGCCAGCCAATCTGCCATTCGTAGGGAAATTTCAAGCGAATCCTTGTCTGCGTTCTTCGGCTGCGTTGTTCTGCCTTGCGCTGCGCTTGAGAGGCGTGGAGCGCCCGCCGCGCGGCCCGAGCGTGTGATCGTTGGTGTCGCGGCAGCGCCGATGGTTCCGGCGTCGCTGCGTCGCTGAGTAGCAAAACGCGCGCCCCGGCGTTCCGCTGCGCGGTGGATGGGCTGCGCCGCCGCTGCCGTCACCGCCGCATCTGCTGATGCCACCGCCGATCAAGCGCGAAGTTTGCCATACAATGTCGCCCGCTCGCGCAAAGGCCATAGGGAACGGGCTCGCGCTGTGGAGGCGGCGGCGTCCGGCGAGGCCCGCTCCGGTGACGGAAAAAGCCCGGTTCAGCGGATGACGCCAGGTTTGGCGTGACGGTGTTTATGGGTCGGTGGGGTTTCCGTGACGCGTCCTTTGCCCTTCGCGCGCCCCGCCGTTTGCCGTTCACCCTCGCCGGTGCCGGGCGTCTGACGCCCACCTGCGCTATCGCAAGTTATAACGCCCGCGCAGCTCATTAATGATTCCCGCCGCGGCAGTGCTCGCCACCTCGCGCACATCAGCGTCCTTACGGTCGCGATGCAGATGGCTGATGTCCCAATTGCAGCCGTCCTCGTCCTCGACGGTCTCGTGGAAGCCGGTCGGAATCCAGCCGGCCGTGACCGGGTCGGCATCGAGCGCTTTAACCACCAGTTCTAACAGTTCCTGCTCGGTTTTCAGTTCACGCGGCATGCCGGTCTCCATCGTCATGTGCGCGGTGCCGCCGCGCGCGGCTCTCTGCGACGACCGCATGGCACCCGCCCTACCGCCAGGCAGGGCGCCGCCGCGATGCGTCGAGCGGGAAGCTGATGGTCGGAATACTCGCACTCTTTGCCCTACAATGCGCAGCATCATGCTCGCCAACCGTCTCCATCTTCTGCTGCCCTTCGCGCTGCCCGCTGCAGCGGATGCCTCCACCGCCCTTCACGACATCCACAGCCCTGCGCTCGACCGGCTGATCGCGCGCGCGACGCTGGTCGAACGGGTGGTCGGCGAGGATTTTCAGCGCACGCTGCCGCACGAGCGCTGGGTGGCCCGCCAGTTCGGCGCCCTGCCGGCGGGCGCGGCAGCGGCCGACGAAGCGCCGCTCGCCCCGTATATGCTGCGCGCCGACGGCGGTGATCCCGGCGACGCCACCTGGGCCTGCGTCCAGCCCGTGCATGTGCGCATCGCGCACGATCACCTGGTGCTGATCGATCCCGCCTCGCTCGACCTGTCCGACGACGAAGCCGGCGCGCTGCTCGCCGTCGCGCGGCCGCTGATCGAGGAGCTCGGCGTGCGCATCGAGGCGCCGAAACCCGCGCGCTGGTACCTGTCCGGCGACGGCTTCGGCACGCTGGCGGGCGCCTCGCCGTTGCGCGCGAGCGGCCGCAACATCGAAATCTGGCTGCCGCACGAAGCGCATTCCGGCGAGCGGTCGCGCGCGTGGATGAAGCTGCAGAACGAAGTGCAGATGGCGTGGTTCGAACACCCGGTCAACGAAGCGCGCGAGGCGCGGGGCCTGCCGGCCGTCAACTCGATCTGGTTTCACGCGCAGGGTGCGGCGCGGCCGGTGCACAGCCCGTTCGCGCGGGTATTTTCCGATGCCGCGGCGACACGCGGTCTCGCGATGAGCGCCGGTGTCGGGACCGGCGCCCCGCCCGCGTCGTTTGCGGCACTGTCGGCGCTGTCCGGCGGCGTGACGGGTGCACCGGCCCGAGCGACGGCCAATGGGACAGGCGTGGCGATGAGCCGTGACCCGGGCGGCGACACAGACGGCGACACAAACGGCCCCGCCAACGGCCGGACCGGCAGCGCCGATAGCCCGACCGGCGCCACGCTGGTCGAACTCGACCCATTCTCGGCGCCTTACATCGAGCAGGACTGGGCGCGCTGGAACCACGCCTTCGCGGCCTTGCAAACCGACTGGTTCGAACCCGTGCTCGCGGCGCTGCAATCCGGGCAACTCGCCGAACTCGGCCTGACCCTGTGCGGCGACACGGGCTCGGTGACGCTCACGCTCACGCGCGGCGATCTGCGCAAATTCTGGCGGCGGCGCGTGCTGGCCTCGCTCTTCATCGAATGATTTACCGCCTGCTCCCCGGCCTCTCCGAATGACTCGAATCGTTACGCGCACCTGCTCCCCGGTCGACGCCGACATCCTCACCCGCCACGGTCTGCACCCGGTGCTCGCGCGTCTGTACGCCGCACGCGGCGTGTGCCTGCCCGATGAAATCGAAACCGGTCTCGCGCGGCTCGTGCCGCCCGTCGCGCTGAAGGGTTGCGAAGAGGCGGCCGTGCTGCTCGCCGACGCGATCCAGCACCGGCGCCGCATGCTGGTGGTCGCCGACTACGACTGCGACGGCGCCACCGCCTGCGCGGTCGCGGTGCGCGGCCTGCGCATGTTCGGCGGCCAGATCGAGTATCTGGTGCCGAACCGCTTCGAGTACGGCTACGGCCTCACGCCCGAGATCGTTGCACTGGCCGCACGCAGCGCGTCGGGAAAACCGGAGCTGCTGATAACCGTCGATAACGGCATCGCCAGCGTCGACGGTGTCGAGGCGGCCAACGCGCTCGGCATCGACGTGCTGGTCACCGATCACCACCTGCCCGGCGACGAACTGCCCGCCGCCCGCGCGATCGTCAATCCGAACCAGCCGGGCTGCACGTTCCCGAGCAAGTGCATCGCGGGCGTCGGCGTGATGTTCTACGTGCTGCTCGCGTTGCGAGCGGAATTGCGCCGCCGTGGCGCGTTCGGCGACGCCTTTCCCGAGCCGCGCCTCGACGGTCTGCTCGATCTGGTCGCGCTCGGCACGGTCGCCGACGTGGTCAAGCTCGACGGCAATAACCGCGTGCTGGTCGCGCAAGGCTTGCAGCGCATCCGCAAAGGCAAGATGCAGCCGGGCATTGCCGCGCTCTTTCGCGCCGCCGCGCGCGACGCCCGCAGCGCATCGGGCTTCGACCTCGGCTTCGCGCTCGGGCCGCGGCTGAACGCGGCGGGACGCCTGTCGGACATGTCGCTCGGGATCGAATGCCTGACTACCGACGACATCGGCCGCGCATGGGACCTCGCGCAGCAACTCGACACGATGAACCGCGAGCGCCGCGAGATCGAAGCCGGCATGCAGCAGCAGGCGCTCGACGATCTCTCGTCCATCGACCCGGACGGCGCGACCACCATCACGCTGTTCAATCCGGGCTGGCATCAGGGTGTGATCGGCATCGTCGCCGGACGGCTGAAGGAGAAATTCCACCGGCCCTCGTTCACCTTCGCGCTCGCCGACGACAGCGGCCAAACCGTCAAAGGTTCGGGTCGCTCGATCCCCGGTTTCCATCTACGCGATGCGCTCGACCTCATCTCGAAGCGCGAGCCGAACCTGATCGTCAAATTCGGCGGTCATGCGATGGCCGCGGGCCTGACGCTCGCCGCCGCGGACGTCCCGCGCTTCACCGCCGCGTTCGAGGCGGTCGGCCGCGAGTGGCTGTCCGAGGACGCGCTGTCGCGCACGGTGGAAACCGACGGCGAGCTGGAAGACGCGTACTTCACGCCGCAATTCGTCGAGATGCTCGACGCGGCCGTATGGGGCCAAGGCTTTCCGGCGCCGGTGTTTTCGGGCGAATTCGACATCGCGTCACAGGCGCTGGTGAAGGACAAGCATCTGAAGCTGCAGCTCGTACGCGGGCGCCAACGCTTTAACGCGATCTGGTTCAACCACACCGACACGCTGCCCGCGCGGACCACCGTCGTCTACCGGCTGGCGAGCGACACGTGGAACGGCGTGTCGCGCGTGCAACTGATCGTCGAGCATGCGGCGAGTTGAGGCGGCGGTTGAAGTGGGCAACTGACGTAAGCCGCTGCGGTACGCCACGAAAGCGGGCAAGGTGACGTGGCCGGTCGCTGTGGCCAACCGGCGCGGCCAAACCGATGCAGCAGGCTGAACCGCCGACCCGCATCGCCCCCGGCCATCCCGCCGGCGCCGCCGCGAAAACGTCGAAAATCTCCGCAGAATCAACCCCGAACGCGCGCCGGATCGCTCGAGAGCCTCCGGCGCGGCGCGTCGATCGGCTATAATTTCCCCTTTTTACGAAGCTATAAAAGATCGACATGGAAGCGGAACGTCTCAACGCGATCGAAGCCTCTCTGGCGGATCTGCGCGCACGCGCGGACTCGCTACGGGGGTATCTTTGACTACGACGACAAAGCACTGCGTCTAATCGAAGTCAACCGGGAACTCGAAGACCCGGACGTCTGGAACGACTCGAAGCACGCCCAGGCCCTCGGCCGGGAAAAGAAACTGCTCGACGACACCGTCGGCAAGCTCACCTCGCTCGATAACGATCTGCGCGACGCGCAGGACCTGTTCGACATGGCGCGTGAAGAAGCCGACGACGAAACCCTCCTCGCCTGCGAAGCGGACGCGCAAGGCATCGAACAACGCGTCGCCGACATGGAATTCCGCCGGATGTTCGCGAACCCGGCCGACCCGAACAACGCGTTTCTCGACATCCAGGCCGGCGCCGGCGGCACCGAAGCGTGCGACTGGGCGTCGATGCTGCTGCGCCAGTACCTGCGCTACTGCGAACGCAAGGGCTTCAAGACCGAAGTGCTGGAGCAGACCGACGGCGACGTCGCGGGCATCAAGAACGCGACGATCAAGATCGAAGGCGAATACGCCTACGGCTTCCTGCGCACCGAAACCGGCGTGCACCGCCTCGTGCGCAAGTCGCCGTTCGACTCGTCGGGCGGGCGTCATACGTCGTTCTCGTCGGTGTTCGTGTACCCGGAAATCGACGACTCGATCGAAGTGGACATCAACCCGGCCGATCTGCGCATCGACACGTACCGCGCGTCCGGCGCGGGCGGTCAGCACATCAACAAGACCGACTCCGCGGTGCGTATCACGCACATGCCGTCGGGCATCGTCGTGCAGTGCCAGAACGACCGTTCGCAGCACCGCAACCGCGCCGAAGCGATGGCCATGCTGAAGTCGCGCCTATACGAAGCGGAAATCCGCAAGCGTCAGGAAGAGCAGGACAAGCTCGAAGCCGGCAAGACCGATGTGGGCTGGGGGCATCAGATCCGCTCGTACGTGCTGGACAACAGCCGTATCAAGGATCTGCGCACCAACGTCGAAATCAGCAATACCAAGAGCGTGCTCGACGGCGACCTCGACCCGTTCATCAGCGCAAGCCTGAAACAGGGCGTGTAACCCGCGCAACCGGCGCGGCTTTGCAATGAGCCGCGCCGCATCTTTTTACCGCCTGAGGTTTTTACACTGACTGGCCCCCCGCATCCGGCGCACTCCGGTGCATGCCGATGCGGGCCACCGAACACACATCATCATGACCGAATCGACCCAGCCTAATGCGGCGCAGCCCAATGCGGCCCAGCCGACAGTCGCGCCCGAGGTGGACGACAACAAGATCATCGCCGAGCGCCGTGAAAAGTTGCGCGAGCTGCGTGAGCAAGGCGTCGCTTATCCGAACGATTTCCGTCCCACGCACCACGCCGAAGATCTGCAGGCGCAGTTCGAGCATACCGACAAGGAAGCGCTCGAAGCGAATCCGCTCGAAGTCGCGATCGCCGGGCGCATGATGCTCAAGCGCGTGATGGGCAAGGCGAGCTTCGCGACCGTGCGCGACGGCTCGGGTCAGATCCAGTTCTTCATCACGCCGGCCGACGTCGGCCAGCAAACGTACGACGCCTTCAAGAAGTGGGACATGGGCGACATCGTCGCGGCGCGCGGCGTGCTGTTCCGTACCAACAAGGGCGAGCTGTCGGTGCGGTGTACCGAGCTGCGTCTGCTGTCGAAGTCGCTGCGTCCGCTGCCGGACAAGTTCCACGGTCTGTCGGACCAGGAAATGAAGTATCGCCAGCGCTACGTCGACCTGATCGTCACGCCGGAAACGCGCAAGACGTTCGTCGCGCGCACCAGGGCGATCTCGTCGATCCGCAAGTTCATGGCCGACGCCGACTTCATGGAAGTCGAAACGCCGATGCTGCATCCCATTCCGGGCGGCGCGGCGGCCAAGCCGTTCACCACGCATCACAACGCGCTCGACATGCAGATGTTCCTGCGTATCGCGCCGGAGCTGTATCTGAAGCGTCTGGTGGTCGGCGGCTTCGAGCGTGTGTTCGAGATCAATCGTAACTTCCGCAATGAAGGCGTGTCGGTGCGCCACAATCCGGAATTCACGATGATCGAGTTCTACGCGGCATACACCGATTACAAGTGGTTGATGGATTTCACCGAGCAGTTGATCCGCCAGGCCGCGATCGACGCACTGGGCACGGCCACCATCACCTATCAGGGCCGCGAACTCGATCTGGCCAAGCCGTTCCATCGACTGACGATCACCCAGGCGATCCAGAAGTACGCGCCGCAATACACGAACGAGCAACTCGCCGACAGTGCGTTCCTGCGCACCGAGCTGAAGAAGTTCGGCGTCGACGCGTCGCAGCCGCAGTTCCTGAACGCGGGCGTGGGCTCGCTGCAACTGGCGCTGTTCGAAGAGACCGCCGAGTCGCAATTATGGGAACCGACCTACATCATCGACTACCCGATCGAAGTGTCGCCGCTCGCGCGCGCGTCGGACAAGGTCGGCGGCATCACCGAGCGCTTCGAACTGTTCATCACGGGCCGCGAGATCGCCAACGGCTTCTCGGAACTAAACGATCCGGAAGACCAGGCTGCCCGCTTCAAGAAGCAGGTCGACCAGAAGGACGCCGGCGACGAGGAAGCGATGTTCTACGACGCGGACTATATTCGCGCGCTCGAATACGGCATGCCGCCGGCCGGTGGTTGCGGGATCGGGATCGATCGTCTGGTGATGATGCTGACGGACAGCCCGAGCATCCGCGACGTGATTCTGTTCCCGCATCTGCGTCGCGAAGACTGATTTTCACGCGGTTCGCATCAAAGCAAACGCCCGGCTGAAAGCCGGGCTTTTTCTTGCGGCGCACGCTCGGCCGGCCTTCATGCGCGTGTTCGACGGTTTGTAACTATAGGTAAAAGGCATGAAGCTCAGTCCGGTCGCTGCATCGGGCATCCATGTCGGACGTTGCAAAGACCAAGGCTCTCCGCCCGCTTGCCCGTGGATGGCGGCGCGGCCCGACCGTAGCCGGTTACAAATTGAAACGCTAGCGGGATCGAATTGCCGGACATTCAGTCTGAGTAAAGTCGACTCTGCCAAAGACGGAGGCCAATATGGACAAGTCCACCAACGATACCCCGCCCACGCAGCAACGCCGTCTCCACCCGCTCGTCGCGGGCGCGGCCGCGGCGGTCATCATCGCGAGCCTCGCCGCGACTGCGGCCGTCACGGGCCTGTTCTCGAAGGCGTCGAGCAGCGGCGCGCAAACCGATCAGACTCAGGCCGCGCAAGTGACGACACAACCGGGCGTCGTCGATTCGGCGGCGCCGGTTAATGGGCCGGCGCAACAACAGCTGGCGCAACAGCAACACGCGCCGCAGCAGGCCCAACAGCCGGCGCCGGAACCTGCGCCGCCACAGCAGCCACAGTATGCCCAGCAGCAACAGCCTCAGCCTGCGCCGCACTACGCGCAACAACCTCCCCCCTCCCCCGCCTATTGCTCGACATGCGGCACGGTCGTTGCCATTTCGGCGGTCCGTCAGGAAGGTCATGGCACTGGCATCGGCGCGGTCGGCGGCGCGGTGGCCGGTGGCGTAGTCGGCAACCAGTTCGGTGCTGGCGGCGGCCGCACCGCGATGACGCTGCTCGGCGCGCTGGGCGGCGGCCTCGCTGGCAACTCGGTCGAAAAGCACATCCGTAGCTCGACGTCGTATTCGGTGCGGGTGCGGATGGAAAACGGCAAGACGCGCTATTTCACGTATCACGAAGCGCCGCCGTTCCAGCAAGGTCAGCGCGTTCGGGTCGAAAACGGCACGCTGGCCGCGGGCTAGGCCAACGCAAAGGCCAAGGGAGGCAGTCCGGCATTTCCGCGGACGTTAAAAAAGGCGATTCCAGTGGAATCGCCTTTTTCTTTGCTGCGAGGTAACCGAAGCGGAACCGTTTCACGCATCGGCCACGGCCCAGTCAGTCACGTCGCGCTCAGTAATCCGCGTCTTCAATCCATGCAGCCTGAATCGCCTCGAGGATCTTTTCGCTCGAACGGTTAGGATCGTCGTCGAATCCTTCCAGCTCGGTGACCCAACGGTGCAAGTCGGTGAAGCGCACCTGCTGCGGATCGATGTCCTGGTGCTTGTCAGTCAGGGCCATCGCGATGTCTTGCGTATCGGTCCACTTCATGGCTGCATCCTCCTGTTAGTGGTTTTCCTTCGCGTGATTGATCGAATAACGCGGAATTTCGACGACCAGGTCCTGCTCCGCCGGCACCATCGCCTGGCACGACAGACGCGAAGACGGCTCGAGCCCCCACGCCTTGTCCAACAGATCGTCCTCGTCTTCCTCGGACGGCGTCAAGGCGGCGAAACCCTCACGCACGATCACGTGACAGGTCGTGCACGCGCAGGACTTCTCGCACGCGTGCTCGATTTCAATGCCGTTCTCGAGCAGATTGTCGCAAATGCTCTTGCCGGGCACGGCGTCGATCACCGCGCCTTCCGGGCACAGTTCGACGTGGGGCAGCACAACGATTTGAGGCATACATTTTCCGTTTGGGTCTGAGGCGCGGCGGCCATCAACGGGCTCCGCACCATTTTACTGGCGCCGCGCGGACTTTTTAATAAGTCCGCGCGGCGCGCTTGAACGTCGGTGGCCGGCGCAGCGCCTGCCGGCCCGCGCCGCTCAGATCTCGTCGAGCTTGCGGCCGGCGAGTGCGCGGCGAATGCCCTTGTTCATGCGGCGGGCAGCAAATTCGTCGGTGCCCTCGGCGAGCGTTCTGGTCGCGGCTTCGATTGCGCTGGCGTCGTCGCTTTGCGCGACTTTGCGCAATGCGTCGAGTAACGCGTCGAGCGCGGCGCGCTCCTCGTCGTCGAGCAATTCGGCGTCGGCGGCGAGCGCCGCGTCGGTCGCTTCCACCAGACGCCGCGCTTCGACCTGCGCCTCGCGCAAAGCACGCGCACGCATGTCGACTTCGGCGGTCGAGAAGCTGTCTTCGAGCATGCGGGCGACGTCGTCGTCGGCGAGGCCATACGACGGTTTGACCACCACCGATGCCTCCACGCCCGAGCCCTGCTCACGCGCGAACACGGACAGCAGACCGTCCGCGTCGACCTGATAGGTCACGCGAATGCGCGCCGCGCCGGCCGCCATCGGCGGAATGCCGCGCAGTTCGAAACGCGCGAGCGAACGGCAGTCGCTGACGAGTTCGCGCTCGCCTTGCACGACGTGAATCGCCATCGCGGTCTGGCCGTCCTTGAAGGTCGTGAAATCCTGCGCGCGAGCGACCGGAATCGTCGAGTTGCGCGGAATGATCTTTTCGGTGAGCCCGCCCATGGTCTCGACGCCGAGCGACAGCGGAATCACATCTAGCAGCAGCCACTCGTCGCCGTCCGCGCCGCGGTTGCCCGCGAGCAGATCGGCCTGGATCGCCGCGCCAAGCGCGACGACCTGGTCCGGGTCGAGGTTGACGAGCGGCGGCTGGCCGAAGAACGATTCGACCGAGCGGCGGATCACCGGCATGCGCGTCGCGCCGCCGACCAGCACGACGCCCTTGATTTCTTTGGTCGTGACCCTGGCGTCGCGCAGGGCTTTTTTCGTGGGCCCGAGCGTGCGCTGCACGAGCGCCTGAGTGATGGCCTCGAAAGTGGCTTCAGTGATCGTCAGATCGAGCCTGGTGCCGTTCGACAGCGTCACCGCAAGGGTAGCCTCGGGCGCATCCGACAACGCCTCCTTGGCCGTGCGCACGCTGTCTAGCAGCAGGCGCACGTCTTCCGGTGCGAGCGTCTGCGGCGCGATACCCGACTGCTCCAGCACGTGGCGATACAGCGCATGGTCGAAATCGTCACCGCCTAGCGCGGAGTCGCCGCCCGCCGCGAGCACTTCGAATACGCCCTTGGTGAGCTTGAGGATCGACAGGTCGAAGGTGCCCCCGCCGAGGTCGTACACCGCGTACAGGCCCTCGGAGCCATTGTCGAGCCCGTAGGCGATCGCCGCCGCGGTCGGCTCGTTCAGCAGGCGCAGCACGTTCAGGCCGGCCAGGCGCGCGGCGTCCTTGGTGGCCTGGCGCTGGGCTTCGTCGAAGTAAGCCGGCACCGTGATGACCGCGCCGACCAGCTCGTCGCCGAGCGAGTCTTCAGCGCGCTGGCGCAGCGTCGCAAGAATTTCGGCCGACACTTCGACCGGGCTCTTCACGCCGTCGACCGTGCGGATCTGCACCATGCCGGGGGCGTCGATGAAATCGTACGGCGCATTTTCAGCGCCTTCCACTTCCGCCTTGCCACGTCCCATGAAGCGCTTGACCGAGACGATCGTGTTGCGCGGATCAATCGCCGCTTCGGCCTTGGCCGTGCGGCCGATCCGGCGGCCGCCCTTTTCCAGGTAGCGCACCACCGACGGCAGCAGCGCGTGGCCGTCCTCGTCGGGCAGCACATCGGGCACGCCGCTGCGCACCGCGGCGACGAGGGAGTTGGTGGTGCCGAGATCGATACCGACCGCCAGACGCCGCTGATGAGGCGCCGGCGCCATGCCGGGTTCGGAGATTTGCAGTAAGGCCATCTGGATCTTCTCGGGGCCGCTTTGCCCCGTCCTGAATTTTCGCGTTGCTGGATGTAATGCTACGGCTGCTGGCTGCTGCTTTGCTTCGTGTCAGGTTGCGTCTGCGTTCGTGTTCGATGGAAATTCGCCCACGGCACGTCGGATGCTAATCCTCGAGTCGCTCGATCTGCACGCCGATTTCCGACGCCACCCGCTCGATGAACATCAACTGCCGCACCGCTTCGCCCGCCGCCTGGTTCGCGCCGCTGTCGAGCGACGCGCCGAGCTTGCCGAAGCGCACGCGCTCTTCATCGCGCAGTTCCGTCAGCAAGGCGTCGAGCGCGTCGACGTTCTTCGCCGCGGCCGCGTCTTCGATGCTTTCGCGCCACTCCATCTGCTGCATCAGGAAGGCCGGATCCATCGCCGTGTTGTTCTCGGCGCCGACATCGATGCCGCGCAGCGACAGCAGATACGTGGCACGCTTTAGCGGATTGCGCAGCGTCTGATACGCCTCGTTCGCGCGCGTCGCCCATTGCATCGCGATGCGCTTTTGCGCGTCGCCGGCTGCCGCGAAGCGGTCCGGATGCACTTGCGCCTGCACCGTGCGGTACGCGTGATCGAGCGTCGCCGCGTCGAGCGCGAATTGCGCCGGCAGATCGAACAGATCGAAGTGGCTGTCGTTCAGCGAGGCCATCGGATTAAAAGTCCGTTGATGAAAGCGCACCGGAGTGCAGTCTAAAAATGTGGCTCGAAAGCACAAGCGTGGCCGGGCGTGAAAGAAAGGCAAACCAGCCAGGCGCGACGAACGCGGATGCGCGGATCAAATTAAAAAGGCGGCCCGCGCCGCCTTTGATCCGCTGCACGCGGAAGTCTTCCGATTTATACGCGGAACGACTCGCCGCAACCGCATTCGTCCTTCACGTTCGGGTTGTTGAACTTGAAGCCTTCGTTCAACCCTTCGCGTGCGAAGTCGAGTTCCGTGCCGTCGATATAGGCGAGGCTCTTCGGGTCCACAATGATCTTTACGCCGTTGGTGTCGAACACCTGGTCTTCGGGCGCGAGTTCGTCCACATACTCGAGCTTGTAGGCCAAGCCGGAGCAACCGGTCGTACGCACGCCGACGCGCAGCCCGACGCCTTTACCGCGACGGGTCAGATACTTCTGGACGTGCTGTGCTGCCTTTTCGGTCAACGTAATTGCCATAGCGTTTCTCATTGCACAGTGCGCGCGCCGTACGGGTGTCGATCCCCCGTGTGACGCCTTGCGCCCTGCAGCCCTGCCTGCATCAAATATCGCTCATGCTGGACGGCGCGTTGAATCTGCTCCGTCCGCTTCCTGTCACTCAACCGCGCTCAACCCCGCGCCACAAAGATCGCTCAAGCGTGCTGCTTGTCGCCTTCGACGACCGCTGCTTCACCGTGACGTTGCTTGTAGTCGGCGACCGCAGCCTTGATCGCGTCTTCCGCGAGGATCGAGCAGTGGATCTTCACCGGCGGCAGCGCGAGTTCTTCGGCGATCTGCGTGTTCTTGATCGACATTGCCTGATCGAGCGTCTTGCCCTTCACCCATTCGGTGACGAGCGAGCTCGACGCGATTGCCGAACCGCAGCCGTACGTCTTGAACTTCGCGTCTTCGATGACACCGTCCGCGCCCACGCGGATCTGCAGCTTCATCACGTCGCCGCAGGCCGGCGCGCCGACCATGCCAGTGCCGACCGCATCGTCGTCCTTCGCGAAGGAACCGACGTTGCGCGGGTTTTCGTAGTGGTCCAGAACCTTGTCGCTATAAGCCATGATTACACTCCTTGATCCATTTCAACCTGCAATTTGCAATTCGATGAATTCGACGTCGTCCAACCGGCGCGTCAGTGCGCTGCCCACTGGATGGTCGAAATATCGATCCCGTCCTTGTGCATTTCCCACAGCGGCGACAAGTCGCGCAGCTTCGAAATCTTGCTCTTGAGCAGGTTGATCACGTAGTCGACGTCCTGTTCGGTCGTGAAGCGGCCCACCGTGAAGCGGATCGAGCTGTGCGCGAGCTCATCGTTGCGGCCGAGTGCGCGCAGCACGTACGAGGGTTCCAGCGAAGCCGACGTGCAAGCCGAGCCCGACGACACCGCCACGTCCTTCACCGCCATGATCAGCGATTCGCCTTCGACGAAATTGAAGCTGATGTTCAGGTTGTGCGGCACACGCTTTTCCATGTCGCCGTTCACATACACTTCTTCCATTTCCGACAGGCCGGCAAGCAGACGGTCGCGCAGCATGCGGATGCGCTCGTTTTCCGTCGCCATTTCTTCGCGTGCGATACGGAACGCTTCGCCCATACCGACGATCTGGTGCGTGGCAAGCGTGCCCGAGCGCATACCGCGCTCGTGACCGCCGCCGTGCATCTGTGCTTCGATGCGGATACGCGGCTTGCGACGCACGTAAAGCGCGCCGATGCCCTTCGGGCCGTAGGTCTTGTGTGCCGAGAACGACATCAGATCGACCTTCAGCTTTTGCAGGTCGATGGCGATCTTGCCGGTGGCTTGCGCCGCGTCGACGTGGAAAATGATGCCCTTCTCGCGGGTGATTTCGCCGATCGCCTCGATGTCCTGGATCACGCCGATCTCGTTGTTCACCGACATCACCGACACCAGAATCGTGTCGGGGCGCAGCGCGGCCTTGAATTTTTCCAGGTCGATCAGACCGTCGTCCTTGACGTCCAGATACGTGACTTCAAAGCCTTCGCGCTCGAGTTCGCGGCAGGTGTCGAGCACGGCCTTGTGCTCGGTTTTCACCGTGATGACGTGCTTGCCCTTGCTCTTGTAGAAGTGCGCGGCGCCCTTGATCGCAAGGTTGTCCGACTCCGTTGCACCCGAGGTCCAGATGATTTCGCGCGGGTCTGCGTTGACCAGCGCGGCGACGTTTTCACGCGCTTCTTCGACCGCACGCTCCGCCGCCCAGCCATACGAGTGGCTGCGCGATGCGGGGTTGCCGAACTGCTCGCGCAGATACGGAATCATCTTGTCCACCACGCGCGGATCGATCGGCGTCGTAGCGCTGTAGTCCATGTAAATGGGCAGATGGAGAGAGTCGTTGTTCATCAATTGCTCCGGGGACGTCATGTGCTCTGGCTTCTGGGTTCTTGATCAGGCGGCGAATGCTAGATACCGCGCCTCACGAACCGGCCATGTTGAAAACGGAATTGGGCCCTTTCGGCACGGTGCGAACAGGCTCGACCGCCGGCGCTTCGTTGCGCCTGTCGCGCAGCACCGCCGGCGCGCCTTCGCGCGAGCGCTGCTGATCGACCAGATCCTTCAGGGAGACCGAATCGAGGTACTCGACCATTTTCTGGTTCAGCGTCGACCACAGTTCATGCGTCATGCAGTGGCCGTCGTGCTGTTTGGTGCCCTCGCACGAGCCCTTGCCGCCGCACTGGGTGGCATCGAGCGGCTCGTCGACCGCGATGATGATATCGGCCACCGTCACGTCTTCGGCACGGCGGGCCAGATTGTAGCCGCCGCCCGGCCCGCGCACGGACTCGACGATTTCGTGACGACGCAGCTTGCCAAACAGCTGCTCAAGGTACGACAGGGAGATATGTTGGCGCTGGCTGATACCCGCAAGCGTCACCGGGCCCTGCTCCTGGCGCAGCGCCAGGTCAATCATCGCCGTGACGGCGAAACGGCCTTTCGTGGTGAGTCTCATATGGTGTGGGAACCGCAATTCTCGACAAGTTTGGTCAAGTATAAATACATGAGCGATTTAGTCAAGTATCCCTGCTGCGATTTGGGTCATTTACTTAATAACGGGTGGACCTGAATATGCCGCTATGGGAACTACGTGAGCAACTGGGGACGCAACGCGGCCATCAAGCCGCGGCAGGCGACTTCGCACTGATCCAGCACCTGCTCGAAGCCTTCCGCGCCGCCGAAATACGGATCGACGACTTCGCGGGTGCCGCCCCACCGGCCATCCGTTTCCGGGACGAATTCCATCAACAGCCGGATCTTGTCGCGCTGTGCCGCAGGGCAGATCTGGCGCAGCGCGGCGACGTTTTTGTCGTCCATCGCAATCAGCAGATCGAAGCGCTCGAAGTCAGCGGCGGTAATCTGGCGACCGCGTAGGGCCGCTAGCTTATAACCCCGCTGCCCGGCCGCATGCTGCGCGCGCTCGTCGGGTGGCAGACCGACGTGCCAGTCGCCCGTGCCCGCGGAATCGATCAGAATGCGCTCCGCGAGTTTCGCCTCATCGACCAGACGGCGCATCACGCCTTCCGCCGTCGGCGAACGGCAGATGTTCCCCAGGCACACGAAACAGACGGACACGGTTTTCATCGGGGTTTCGGGCGCTTTTTTCAGGCGCGACTGATGGTTAATCAATAGTGCCGCGATTATACAAAGCCGGGCACATTCTCGCCGACGGGTGTTGCGGCGGCCTTCTTACAGAGAAGTTGCATCGATTCGGCGAAGCAGTCGATCGACAGCCGGCATGCACGGTCAGCAAAGCTGTCGGCCCTGAACTCAGGATGCCTCGGCAAGCGGCATCGAGGCCGTGGCTCGCATCGGCTTGGCAGGTAGGGCCGAAGCGGCGTCGATCATGCCGTACGAGACGGCGCGCGCGAGTTCCGCGGTCAACTGATCAGCATCCAGCGTCATCTGCGGAGCGCGTGAGGCAGCAGCGCCGCAAATATGAAGGTAAGCAGCCGCAGCGAGTGGCACAACGATAGCCAGGGGCCAGTACACCGATATTGTCTTTTTCATGATGTGTTTTCCAATTAGGGGCGCATGAGCTTGTGGCGCACTATGCCCAGTGCAAATGTTATAGGAATTTACAATCAGGAAAAACCCACCGATACGAGATACAGCATTGCTCTAAATGGAACAGTCAATTGTTGATCACGCCTGCGTCGGTGGCATGGGTTGGCACGAAAAAGAAATCCTTACAAACATATACAAACGACTTATGACGGACAGGGATAATAGCGGTCTTACGAAGGTAATCCTCTCGCATTGGCTCATCAAATGAAACGTCTTGCACCCCTTACCGGCGTCCTGATCGCCGCCCTGCTCGGCGGCTGCGCGGTCTATCCGGACGGCACGCCGATGTATAGCAACGGTTATGGCGGCGGATATAGCGGCTATGACGGTTATGACGGCTATCCCACCGGCGGCCCGGTCGTGCCGCAAACCAATGTATATATGGGATATAGCGATTACCCGGGCCCCGGCTACTACGGCGGACCGGGCCGCTACTACGGGCCGGGGCCGGGCTATCGGGGCTACCCGGACCGGGGTCGGCCGAACAATGACAATCATGGAAACCATGACAATCGCGGCGACAATGGCGGTCGGCATGGGCAGCCGAATGGCGGGCCACCTCCGCAGGGCGCGGTCGGCGGGCNGGCGGGTCAAATGCGCCACGCCCCGGCACGGGAGGCCCGCCGCCTCAGTCACCGCCGCAGCAGCAGGCGGGCAATGGCGGCGGGCGCGTGAGCGGTGACCGCGCAAGGCCCGCCAGAGACACGTCCGGTCGTCAATCTGGTGGAGCGATAACGCAGCATTGAGAGCTGCGTGCAACGCGATGCGGACATCGCTTTCGCAGGCTTCACCACGAGTGGCGAATCCCCACGCCCGATAATGAGTTGAGTTGCCGCGCTCAAGCGGCGGCTCGTCAATCTCATGGACTCTATTTTCTGCGCGGCACCGTGTTGCCGGCGCGGCGGGCCTCGCCGAGCCGCCAACCATTGCGCACATCTACGCGCAACGCCGCTCGCTCAACGCCAGTTCAGCTCAGCCAATATGGCTGCGTTGCGCGGCATACAACTCCCTGAACGTACGGCCGACCGGCGCCGGCATATCGCGCGTGTTGGTCCAGCCCGCGCCGCCCAGCGACAATTTAGTAATCGAACGATTGCGTCCACCCATCCGCTCCAGCACGCGCACGGCCAGCTTGGTGAAGAGCGCATAAGCGCCGGGATGCAGCGCCAGAAAACCCCACACGGCCAGCCCGACGCGCTCCTTCCACGGACGCAGCCGCCGCTCCACCTGCTTCTCCCGCAACTTGCGCAGCAAATCGGAGAGCGGAATCCCCACCGGGCACACGCTATTGCACTCGCCGCACAACGTCGCGGCCTGCGGCAAGTCCAGCGCCTTGTCAATTCCGACATAGCTCGGAGTCAATACCGAACCCATCGGCCCAGGATAAACCCATCCATATGCGTGGCCGCCGACCTTCTGATAAACCGGGCAATGATTCATGCAGGCACCGCAGCGGATGCATCTGAGCATCTCCTGAAAATCACCGCCGATCAGCCCCGTGCGCCCGCCATCGACCAGCACCACGTACATATGCTCGGGACCGTCCTGATCGTCCTCGCCGCGCGGCCCGGTCAGCACGGAAAAATAGTTCGACGTGCTCTGTCCGGTCGCCGAGCGCGGCAGCAGGCGCATCGCCGTCGCGAGGTCTTCGAGCGTCGGCAGCACTTTCTCGATGCCGGTGACCGCGACATGCACACGCGGCATCACCGTGCACATGCCTTCGTTGCCCTCGTTCGTGACGAGGACGACCGAGCCCGTTTCCGCAACCACGAAATTGCCGCCCGTCACGCCCATGTCCGCGCTCATGAAGTGCGGCCGCAGCATCTCGCGCGCTTCGCGCGTCATCTCGGGAATTTCGGTCAGACGCGGGCGGCCATGCGTCTTCGCGAACAGATCGGCGATCTCGTCCTTATCCTTATGGACGACCGGCGCGATGATGTGACTCGGCGGCTCGTTGTCGTTGATCTGCAGGATGTATTCGCCGAGATCGGTTTCGATCGACTGCACGCCCATTTGCCCCAGCACTTCGTTCAGGCGCATTTCCTCGGTAACCATCGACTTCGTCTTGATCACCTTCTTGACGTCGTGCCGCCGCGCGATGTCGCCGACGAGCCGCGCCGCCTCCTGGGTCGTTTCGGCGAACAGTACCGTCACGCCGCGCCGGCTCGCCTCGCGTTCGAAGTTTTCCAGCCACACGTCGAGATTGTCCAGTGCGCGATTGCGGCGTTCCTTGAGCGCCGCGCGAGTGGCGGGAAAGTCGATCGCGGTCATGGCCGCGGCGCGGGCCGACACGAACTTGGTGGACAGCTTGGTCAGGTTCTGCTGTAACCGCTGGTCGGCAAGTTTCTGACCGGCGCGAGCCTTGAACTGCATCGATTGGATTTGCATGGCGGCCTTGTGCGAAATCGAAAACGCGACGCGCGGCACGGAAGGCGCGAGTCGATAGGCGTGAAATGAATGGCGCGAGTGGAACGACAAGCGGCAGGTGGCGACCAACGGCCACGCGCCTACACGTCTCCCGCCAGCACCTGAGCGATGTGCAGCACCCGCGTGGTCGAGTCCCCGGTTCGCCGTAGACGGCCTTCGATGTTGAGCATGCAGCCCAGGTCGCCGAGCACCACTGTGCCGGCGCCGCTCGCACTGATATTCGCGCACTTCTCGTCGACGATCGCCGTCGAGATATCGCCGTACTTGACTGCGAAGGTGCCGCCGAAACCGCAGCAATGCTCGCAGTCCTTCATCTCCGTCACCGCAACGCCCACTTGTGCGAGCAACGCGCGCGGCTGGCTCTTCACGCCGAGTTCGCGCAACCCCGAGCAGGCGTCGTGGTACGTCACCTTGCCCGCGAACTCGCCCGGCTGCAATTGCACTTTGGCCACGTTGACGAGGAAATCGGTCAGCTCGAACACCCTCGCGCGCACCCGCCCGTAGCGGTTCATCAGCTCGGGGTCGTCGGCGAACAGGTCGCCGTAGTGCACGCGGATCATGCCGCCGCACGACCCCGACGGCACCACGACGTAATCGAACTGTTCGAACTCGCGCAGGGTTTTCTCGGCCAGATCGCGCGCCATGCGCCGCTCTCCCGAGTTGTACGCGGGCTGCCCGCAACAGGTCTGCGCCGGTGGCACCACCACCTCGAAACCAGCGCCCTCGATCAGTTTGATGACCGAAAAGCCAATCTCGGGACGCATCAGATCGACCAGGCAGGTGACGAACAATCCGACTCGCATGAGCCCTCCTTCGGGAAAACGTCCCTGATTATCCGCTGTTTGGCGCACAATACCAACGGCCGGAAGGCATAGGACGAACGCCTCGCCAATTCGAGCAGGCCTTCGAACCGCGTTCGCTTTTTTCACTATACGAGATACAATCAATTTCCGCTGTTTGACGCGTCAACCGATTCCTCCCATGAGCGATACGAACCCGGATCCCAAAACTTCGATCCAGGTGATCGAACGCATGATGCGCCTGCTCGATGCACTCGCGGCGCATAGCGACCCGGTCAGCCTGAAAGAACTCGCTATCCGCACGGAGTTGCACCCGTCCACCGCGCACCGCATCCTGAACGACATGGTGATGTGCCGGCTGGTCGACCGCTCGGACCCCGGCACCTACCGTCTCGGCATGCGCCTGCTCGAACTGGGCAATCTGGTAAAGGCGCGTCTATCGGTGCGCGACGCGGCGCTGACGCCAATGCGCGAGTTGCACCGGCAGACCGGGCAAACGGTGAACCTGTCGGTACGCCAGGGCGACGAAATCGTCTATATCGAACGCGCTTATTCCGAACGTTCCGGCATGCAGGTGGTGCGGGCCATCGGCGGGCGGGCGCCGCTGCATCTGACTTCGGTGGGCAAGCTATTCCTCGCCGCCGACGAATCCACTCGCGTGCGAGCCTACGCCACGCGCACCGGTCTGTCGGGCCACACGCAGAACAGCATCACTGACCTGAGCAAGCTGGAGCGCGAGTTGTCGCACGTGCGCCAGCAGGCCTGCGCGCGCGACAACGAGGAACTGGAACTGGGCGTGCGTTGCATCGCAGCCGGCATCTACGACGACACCGGCAAGCTGGTCGCTGGCCTGTCGCTATCGGCGCCGGCAGACCGCCTGCAGGACTCGTGGCTCGGGCAGCTCAGTCAAACCGCGCTAATGATTTCCACAGCGCTCGGCTATCGGCCACAAGCGCCGCACGATCATTCGCGCAGTCATCACGCCTGAGACGATCGCCACTCCTGCGCCGTTGCAATGAAAAAGCCTCGCGAAAATGCGAGGCTTTTTTCATTCACGCGCGGCCGTCCTGAAAACGGGCCGCCACAACGCACCACTTCAGGTGCCGGGACCGCCGGCATCCGCGCTGGTGATACGCGGCTGGTCGCCGCCGTTATCCAGCCACGTGCGCAGACGCGTGGCGTCCGCGAAACGCGAGTACTTGCCCGACGAATCCAGCAGCACCATGATCATCGGACGGCCATGAATGGTCGCCTGCATCACGAGGCACTCGCCCGCCTCGTTGATGAAACCGGTCTTCTGCAGACCAATGTCCCACGTCGGGTTGCGCACCAGCGCATTGGTGCTGTTATACGCCAGCGAACGCTTGCCGGTGTACACCTCGTAACTGCGATCGGTCGAGAATTTGCGGATCAGCGGGTATTGGTAAGCCGCGTTCACCATCTTCACGAGGTCACGCGCGCTCGACACGTTCTGGCTCGTCAAACCCGTGGGGTTTTCGAAGTGCGTGTCGGTCATGCCGAGTTGTTTGGCCTTCGCGTTCATCGCGGCGAGGAACGCCGGACGCCCCCCCGGGAAATACCGCGACAGCGCAGCGGCGGCCCGGTTTTCCGAGGCCATCAGCGCGATGTGCAGCATGTCCTCACGCGACAGTACCGAGCCCACCGATAGCCGCGAGCCGGTGTTCTTTTCGTAGTCGCGGTCTTCGTCGGTCACTTCGATCTGATCGGTCATCGACTCTTTCGAATCGAGCACCACCATCGACGTCATGAGCTTGGTGATCGACGCGATTGGCACGACGGCGCGCGAGTTCTTGTCGAACAGCGGTTCGCCGGAGTTCTGGTCGATCACATAGGCGACGCTCGAACGCAACATCAGCGCGTCCGGCGTTTCGTGCAGGCCGAAAGCCTGGCCGACTGTCGGCTGGCGCGGCTCATACGCGACGCGGCGCACCACCGAGCGGTGACGGCCGTTCGACGTGAAACTCACGCGCTTGCGCTTGGCGCTGGCGCGCGGCGCATCGTCGTCCGCGGCGGCCGCGGTTTTCACCGCCGCGCCTTTCCCGGCCTTCGCCGACCTGCCCGACACCTTGGCAGTGGCGGCCGCGGCGGATGGCTTCTTCGCGGCCTTAGCGTGTTTGGAGGTTTTTGCAGTCGCAGCAGCCGTGGCGGCAAAGCTGTCGACAGGCGTGGCGAACGCCGCTGCGACGGCCAGGGAGACGGCCACCGACAGAGCGGTGCTGCGGGCCGCGCCGTGGATCACTTTTAGCGACGAAAACATGTCGGTTTTCATGGGTGTTCGGTAGGGAGCGGCGAGAGGTTTCCGCAAGTGTAGTAAAACAACGAAAAATTAGCAATTTGAAGCACTTATAAGCGCTCCTTAAACCGGCTTGTAAGCTCCGATCGCAAAGACACAAATAAGTGCCGCATGTCGATCGAAAAAAACGATCGCCAAGGTGCTGCGTCTCGCCCTGTCGGCATCCGCCCGAATCGAGGGAGCCGTGCAGCTTAACGGCAATTTCGAGACAACCTTGACGAGGGGAAATACGGGTGGAGCATCGGCAGGTGTAGTGCCGCCGATACGGCAGGACGTCGTCGGGCCTTCCCGATCATCTTGTAAGCGCCTGCTGGAGACCGCCAACGCGCATTCGACCGGTACGAAACATTAACGTTCCGTGACAGTCTGCGGTTTACACCGAACCTTCGATTTCACGACCTTTCGTGAGATGCGGATGTTACCGTTCCCCGCTCAATCCCGCTGCAGCGGGAGAAAAAACTCACAGAACTAGTATCGAATGCCGATTTATGCCGCACCAGCACGGTGCAGCAGGCAAATCGACCGGCGTCACGCGAATGACATGCTTACTGCATAACGTATTGTTTTGTCAGCATTTTCTTAAAATTGTGCGCCGCACAAAAACCGCTTGACATTCATTGTGGTCATCCTAAAATGGGAACCATTGCTGCGATGCACAATACATCGCGGTCCGGGGAGACCATCTTCCGTCTCGCCACCCACCCAATGCGGTCCGCACAGACAGACCGCAATCCAGGAGCGTAAACCATGACTCTGCTGACCCCTGAGCAATTCGCCGCAGCCCAGAAAGCCAACTTCGAAACGCTGTTCGGCCTGACGACCAAAGCATTCGAAGGCGTCGAAAAGCTGGTTGAGCTGAACTTGCAAGTCGTCAAGTCGACGCTCGCGGAAAGCCAGGAAAATGCCCAACGCGCGCTGTCGGTCAAGGACGCGCAGGAATTGCTGGCGCTGCAGGCGAGCCTCGCACAGCCGGTGGCTGAAAAGGCGCTGTCGTATGGCCGCCACGTGTATGAAATCGTTTCGGCAACGCAAGGTGAATTCACCCGCGTCGCGGAAGCCCAGTTCGAAGAACAAAACCGCAAGGTGCAGTCGCTCGTCGAAAATGTTGCGAAGAACGCACCGGCCGGTTCGGAAACCGCCGTCGCCGTGATGAAGTCGGCAATCACCGCCGCCAACACCACGTACGAAACGGTTCACAAGGCGACCAAGCAAGCTGTCGAAATCGCCGAAAGCAACTTCAACGCAGCCGCTACGGCCGCGTCGAAGGCAGCCTCGCAAGCCGCTGCGCAAGCATCGCGCTCGGCCAAGAAGGCAGTCTAAGCTTCAGGCATCGCTTTCGGGCAGTACCTCACGCCGGCACCGCGCAAGCAGTGCCGGCGTTATCGTAAGCAACAGCGTCGCGCCGTTGCCGCTCACACGGTTTGATTGGCCGAACGCTCCGATACGTGAATAGCGTATCGTTTGCCCGGCTAAAAGCCGGGATTTTTTTGGCCGTCGCCCCCTATGAGGCGACGAGCATGCGTAAGCCACCGCCGTCTGTGTCGTGGCGGCACGACAAGCGCCCGGCCCTGTTGCCCTCTGAAAAGAAACGGCGCGTTCCTGACGGGACGCGCCGTTTCTTTTTGCCTTCGAACCCGCCCGCGAGCGCACGAGCCGCGCGGCTTTACTTCTTTTTCTGCGGCGGCAAATCGGTGCAGACGCCTTCATACAGTTCGGCGGCCATCCCGATCGATTCGCCCAGCGTCGGGTGCGGATGAATCGTCTTGCCGATGTCGGTCGCATCCGCGCCCATTTCGACTGCGAGACAGACTTCGCTGATCAGGTCGCCCGCATTCAGACCGACGATCCCGCCGCCGATCACGCGATGCGTTTCCTCGTCGAACAGCAGTTTCGTGAAGCCTTCGTCGCGGCCGTTGGCGATCGCGCGGCCCGAAGCGGCCCACGGGAATACCGCCTTGCCGTACTTGATGCCCGCAGCCTTTAACTGGTCTTCAGTCTTGCCGGCCCACGCCACTTCCGGATCGGTGTAGGCCACCGACGGAATCTGCAGCGCGTCGAAGTACGCCTTCTCGCCATGCGCGGCTTCGGCGGCGACGTGGCCTTCGTGCACCGCCTTGTGTGCGAGCATCGGTTGACCGACGATATCGCCGATCGCGAAGATATGCGGCACATTGGTGCGCATCTGCTTGTCGACGTCGATGAAACCGCGATCAGTGACCGCGACGCCCGCCTTGTCCGCGCCGATCCGCTTGCCGTTCGGCGTACGGCCGACGGCAACCAGAACGAGGTCATAGCGCTGCGCTTCGGCCGGTGCCTTCTCACCTTCGAACGACACGTAGATGCCGTCGTCCTTCGCTTCGGCTGCGGTGGTCCTGGTCTTCAGCATGACGTTCGCGAAACGCTTGCTGTTGAACTTCTCCCACACTTTGACCAGATCGCGGTCCGCGCCGGCCATCAGGCCGTCGAGCATTTCGACCACGTCGATCTTCGCGCCGAGCGTCGCATACACCGTCGCCATTTCGAGGCCGATGATGCCGCCGCCAATCACCAGCATGCGCTGCGGGATCTGCCGCAATTCGAGCGCGCCGGTCGAGTCGACCACGCGCGGGTCTTCCGGAATGAACGGCAGCTTCACCGCTTCCGAGCCCGCGGCAATGATCGCCTGCTTGAACTTGACGACCTTCTTGCCGCCTTCGGTCTGCACTTCCATGTGGTTCGGATCGACGAACGCGCCGGTGCCCGTCACCACTTCGACCTTGCGTGCCTTGGCCATGCCAGCGAGGCCGCCGGTCAGCTTCCTGACGACGCCCGACTTGAAGTCGCGCAGCTTGTCGAGATCGATCTGCGGCTTGCCGAACGTGATGCCGTGCGAGCCGAGCGCTTCGGCTTCGTCGATCACGAGCGCCGTATGCAGTAGCGCTTTCGACGGAATACAGCCGACATTCAGACACACGCCGCCGAGCGTCGAATAGCGCTCGACCAGCACCGTCTTCATACCGAGGTCGGCCGAGCGGAACGCGGCCGAATAGCCGCCGGGGCCCGAGCCGAGCACGAGCATGTCGCACTCGATATCCGCGCTGCCCGCGAAACTGCCGGCTTGCGGAGCGGGCGTGGGCGCCGCCGACTTCGGCGCGGGCGCTGCTGCCGCCTGCGCCGGAGCCTTTTCAGGCTCCCTGGCCGCAGCCTTCGGTGCGTCCTTGGCGGGCGCCGCGTCCGCCGACGTTTCGACGAGCGCGATCACGATGCCTTGCGAGACCTTGTCGCCGGCTTTCACGCGGACTTCCTTGACGGTACCGGCGGTATCGCTCGGCACTTCGATGGAGGCCTTATCGGACTCGAGCGTCATCAGCGCCTGTTCGTTCTCGATGACGTCGCCCGCTTTGATATTGACTTCGATGACATCGACGTCCTTGAAGTCACCGATATCCGGCACTTTTACTTCGACGAGACTCATGTTGTCCCCTTCTCTTATTGATCGTGATGAGCGAAGAACCTGCAACGATGTGCCCCAGGGCTGGCAGCGCGGCGGACAGAATCATCCTTTGCTTTCCGCCCAAGGACGCGCCCTTCTTTTGCCTACTTCTCTTTGGAAGACGCCCCGAAGGAAATGCCCTTGGGGTACAAAAAAAGTAGGCGCCGCCCGCACAGGGGCAACACTAATAGACCACCGGGAAAGCAGGTTCTCCAGAAGTGCGCGGATCACAGACAAAACAACCCGCGCCCCGCGCAATCACCACATCAAAGAATCACACGCCGGAAATCGGCAAGAAGCGCCCCAAGATACGCATTGAAGCGCGCAGCTTCAGCCCCGTCGATAACCCGATGGTCATACGACAGCGACAGCGGCAACATCAGCTTCGGCACGAACTGCTTGCCGTCCCACACCGGCTTCATCGCTCCACGCGACAGACCGAGAATGGCGACTTCAGGCGCGTTGATGATAGGCGTGAAATGCGTGCCGCCGATCCCGCCGAGCGATGAAATCGAGAAGCAGCCGCCTTGCATCTGATCCGGCTTGAGCTTGCCGTCGCGTGCGGCCTTCGACAGATCCGTCATTTCCTTGGCGATCTCGACGAGACCCTTCTTGTCGGCGTCGCGAATCACCGGCACCACCAGGCCATTCGGCGTATCGGCCGCAAAACCCACGTGGTAGTACTGCTTGAACACGAGGTTGTCGCCATCGAGGCTCGCATTGAACGTCGGGAATTTCTTCAAGGCCGATACCACGGCCTTGATCACGAACGCCAGCATCGTAATTTTCACGCCGGCCTTTTCGTTTTCCTTGTTCAATTGCACGCGCAGCGCTTCGAGTTCGGTGATGTCCGCTTCGTCGTTGTTCGTGACGTGCGGAATCATGACCCAGTTGCGATGCAGGTTCGCGCCCGAAATCTTCTTGATGCGCGACAGCGGCTTCGGATCGATCGGACCGAACTTCGTGAAGTCGACCTTCGGCCACGGCAGCAAATTCAGCTCGCCGCCACCTGCGGCCGCCGGCGCCGCGCCTGCGGGCGCTGCGCGCTGGCCAGTCATCACGCCCTTGATGAAGGCGGTCACGTCGGCTTGCGTAATGCGGCCTTTCGGACCCGTGCCCTTCACCTGCGTGACGTCGACACCGAGTTCGCGTGCGAACTTGCGCACCGACGGCGACGCGTGGCTCGCGTGGCGCGTGCCGCCCTCGCCCGCCGGAATCGACGGTGCTTGCGCAAGCGCCGACGGCGCGGCCGGCGCGGGCGACGGCGTCGCCGGCTCATCGGACGGCTTTTCGGCGGGCGCCGGCTTCGCGGCCGGTGCGGGAGCCGGCGCAGCAGCGCCACCTTCGGCTTCCACCACGACGATCACCGAGCCTTCCGAGACCGTATCGCCGACCTTGACCTTCACTTCCTTGACGACCCCGGCGGCCGAGCTCGGCACGTCCATGGTTGCCTTGTCGGATTCGAGCGTCACCAGCGACTGCTCTTTCTCGACGCGGTCGCCGACCTTCACCGCGACTTCGATCACGGGAATGTCTTTGTAGTCGCCGATATCCGGCACCTTGACTTCCTGCAGGCCGCCGCCCGAAACGGGTGCGGGCGCAGCAGCCGGCGCGGGCGCCGGTGCGGCAGCAGGCGCGGGCGCCGGTGCAGCAGCCGCGGCCGGAGCCGCAGCCGCCGCGCCGCCTTCAGCGCTTTCCAGCACGACGATCAGCGAACCTTCCGACACGTTGTCGCCGACCTTGACCTTCACTTCCTTGACGACGCCGGCCGCCGAACTCGGCACGTCCATGGTCGCCTTGTCGGATTCCAGCGTAACGAGCGATTGCTCTTTCTCGACGGTATCACCCGCCTTCACCAGCACCTCGATCACAGGAATGTCCTTGTAATCGCCGATGTCCGGCACCTTGACTTCGATCGCTTGACTCATTGTTAGTGTCTCCTGGGCCGCGCACGCAGCCTGCCTCTGTCGATCAGAAGCAGGCGCGCACGCCGTGGCACACGGGGAATGATGCCTTAGACGGTCATCGGGTTGGGTTTGGCGGGATCAAGGTTGTACTTCTTGAGCGCCTCGGCGACCACCTTGCGTTCGATCGTGCCTTCGTCTGCCAGCGCATTCAGCGCGGCAACCGTGACCCAGTAGCGGTCGACTTCGAAGAAGTGGCGCAGCTTTTCGCGGGTGTCCGAACGGCCATAGCCATCCGTGCCCAGCACGACGAACTTCTGCGGCACGAACGCGCGGATCTGCTCGGTCAGCGCGCGCACGTAGTCGGTCGATGCGATGACCGGACCTTGCGCGTCCTTCAGCAGCTTCTCGACGTGCGAGAGTTTCTTCTCTTCGGTCGGGTGCAACAGGTTCCAGCGCTGGACTTCGTGACCTTCACGCGCCAGTTCGGTGAAGCTCGGCACGCTCCACAGGTCGGCGGCGACGCCCCAGTCGTTCTTCAGCAGGTCGGCGGCGGCGATCACTTCGTTGAAGATCGTGCCCGCGCCCATCAACTGCACGCGCGGCGCCTTCTTGTCCGCTTCGGCCTTGCGGAACGCGTACATGCCCTTGATGATGTCGGTTGCTACAGCGTCGCCCTGCGGAATCGCCGGGTGCTCGTAGTTCTCGTTCATCACCGTGATGTAGTAATACACGTCTTCCTGGTCAGCCACCATGCGGCGCAGACCGTCCTGCATGATGACCGCGAGTTCGTAACCGAACGTCGGGTCGTAGCTGATGCAGTTCGGCACCGAAGCGGCCCACAACAGCGAGTGCCCGTCTTCGTGTTGCAGACCTTCGCCGTTCAGCGTCGTGCGGCCGGCGGTGCCGCCCAGCAGGAAGCCGCGCGAGCGCATGTCGCCCGCCGCCCATGCGAGGTCGCCGATACGCTGGAAACCGAACATCGAGTAGAAGATGTAGAACGGGATCATGATCTCGCCGTGCGTCGAGTACGACGTCGCGGCCGCGATCCAGTCCGACATGCCGCCGGCTTCGTTGATGCCTTCCTGCAGGATCTGACCGCTTTCCGATTCGCGGTAGAACATCAGCTGGTCGGAATCTTCCGGCACGTACTTCTGGCCGTCCTGATTCCAGATGCCGATCTGACGGAACAGGCCTTCCATACCGAAGGTACGCGACTCGTCCGGCACGATCGGCACGATGCGCTTGCCGAGTGCCTTGTCCTTCAGCAGGATGTTCAGGATCCGCACGAACGCCATCGTCGTGGAGATCTCGCGGCCTTCGCCCGTGCCCTTCAAGAGCGGTTCGAACGCCGACAGTTCCGGCACCGGCAGCGAGTCCGCCTTCTGACGACGCGCCGGCAGATAGCCGCCGAGGTCCTGGCGGCGGGCGCGCATGTACTCGAGTTCCTTCGAACCTTCTTCGAACTTGAGGTACGGCACGTTGACGAGGTCTTCGTCGGCGATCGGCAGACGGAACTGGTCGCGGAATTTCTTCAACTGCTCCACCTGCATCTTCTTCTGCTGGTGGGTGATGTTCATCGCCTGGCCGGCTTCGCCCATGCCGTAGCCCTTGATCGTCTTCGCGAGGATGACGGTCGGCTGGCCCTTCGAATTCGACGCTTCCTGGAACGCTGCGTAAATCTTGTGCGGATCGTGGCCGCCGCGATTCAGATTCCAGATGTCTTCGTCGGACCATTCGGCGACCAGCGCCTTGAGTTCCGGCGTGTTGAAGAAGTGCTCGCGCACATAGGCACCCGACTCCGACTTGTACGTCTGGTATTCGCCGTCGACGACTTCCATCATCCGGCGCATCAGCGCGCCCGACTTGTCGCGCTGGAACAGCGCATCCCAGCGGCTGCCCCAGATCACCTTGATCACGTTCCAGCCGGCGCCGCGGAATTCGCTTTCGAGTTCCTGGATGATCTTGCCGTTACCGCGCACCGGGCCGTCGAGGCGCTGCAGGTTGCAGTTGATCACGAACACGAGGTTGTCGAGGCGTTCGCGGCCGGCCATGCCGATCGCGCCGAGCGATTCCGGCTCGTCCGTTTCGCCGTCGCCGAGGAAGGCCCAGACCTTGCGGCCTTCGGTCTTCGTGATGCCGCGCGCCTGCATGTACTTCATGAAGCGCGCCTGGTAGATCGCCATGATCGGGCCGAGGCCCATCGACACGGTGGGGAACTGCCAGAAGTCCGGCATCAGCCACGGATGCGGGTACGACGAGATGCCCTCGCCGCCCACTTCCTGGCGGAAGTTGTCGAGCTGGTTTTCGCTCAGGCGGCCAAGCAGGAACGCACGCGAGTAGACGCCCGGCGACGAGTGGCCCTGCACAAACACGAGATCGCCGCCATGCTCGGCCGACGGCGCGTGCCAGAAGTGGTTGTAGCCGACGTCATACAGCGTGGCCGCCGAAGCGAACGATGCGATGTGGCCGCCGACGTTGGTTTCCTTGCCCGCGCGCAGCACCATCGCGATGGCGTTCCAGCGCGTGTACGAGCGGATGCGGTGTTCGAGGTCCTGGTCGCCGGGGATCTTCGCCTGACGAGCGACGGGAATCGTATTGATGTAGGGGGTGTTAGCCGAGAACGGTAGATGTTCGCCGTGCACGCGGGCGAACTCGATCTGTTTCTCGATCAGATAGTGGGCGCGGTCGGGGCCCACAGCAGAAATCACGCCATCCAGCGCTTCAAGCCATTCGCCGGTTTCCTGGGGATCGTCGTCTTTTTCAGCGGCGACATATTTCATGACTTCGTCGGGTACAGCGGACATGCTCGTCTCCTGGATATAGAGGAACGCTCTTTGGACAGACGACGCGGACGAAGCACGACCGCGGCAGCTCCGGCCGATTGTAATAAGGGTCCCGACGTCCACGCAACAAAATTTTCAAATGACGAGATCACTTCTCATAATGCGGAAAATTGCTGCGACGCAACCTGGTTTGACTGCCGATCGACGGATACGTCGGCTAGTTTGCGCCGATTAACGGCACTTTCCGTGCTTTTTTGCGCCTTTTGTCGGTCACGCGCTGCGCTACAATGCCACGCATGTTGACCGAACGGCTTTTCGCTCGCTCGGCGCGCACCGCCGGTTCCCCGGGCGATTCGACGCCGTCCTCCCGCTGGCACCATGGACCATGGTGGTCGAATTCCTATTTGCTGACGCCGCTCCTGTCGATCCTGGTTTTCCTGGTCGTCATGAGCCTGATCCTGTGGAGCCTCAACCGGCGCGAACAGCAGCAGCAGGAAGACACTCTCTACCGTAACGTCGCGTGGGCGCAGCAGCAGATCCGCCTGTCCATGACCGGCGCGCAGGAACAGATTCAGGCGCTCGCGCGCGATCTGGCCACCGGCCACGCCGATCCGCATTCGTTCCAGGCGTCCACTACGGACATCATGCAGGGGCATCCCGAGATCCTGTACATGAACTGGTACACCAGCGCGCAACAGCCGCGCTGGCCCAATACCGCATTGCCCGTGTTCGGCCAGCGGCTCGCGAGACCCAACGACGCGCAGATGGACGAAGCGGTCAAGGCCGCCTTCACCGAAGCGCGCGACACCCGTCGCCAGGTCTATTCGCCGCTGATCTACGACGACCTCGGCAACGGCTACATCACGCTGCAAACGCCGGTGTTCCGCGACCGTGAGTTCCTCGGGGCGATCGCGGCGGTGTTCTCGGTCGAAGGGATACTCAAGCGCGACATCCCGCCCGAGCTGTCAGCCAAATACAAGATCTCGATCATCGACGTGAACAACCGCGAGTTGACCACCACGTCGACCCGCCCGCGCCTGCCGCGCGACATGTTCTACGACCTGCCGCTCGATCCGCCGGGTCAGGGCATCTCGGTGCGCGTCTACGCGTTCCCGCAGATGACCAACTTCACCAACAACACGCTGGTTTGGCTGGTGGCGGGCCTCTCGTGCTTCGTGCTGTGGAGCCTGTGGAGTCTGTGGAAGCACACGCGCCAGCGCTTCGAAGCACAACAGGCGCTGTACGCGGAAGCGTTCTTTCGCCGCGCGATGGAAAACTCGGTGCTGATCGGCATGCGCGTGCTCGACATGCACGGCCGCATCACCCACGTCAATCCCGCGTTCTGCCGGATGACCGGATGGGACGAAAGCGATCTGGTCGGCAAGAACGCGCCGTTCGCCTACTGGCCGCGCGACGCCTATCCGGAAATGCAGCGCCAGCTCGACATGACGCTGCGCGGCAAGGCGCCGTCCTCGGGCTTCGAATTACGGGTGCGCAGGAAGGACGGCTCGTCGTTCCACGCGCGTCTTTACGTGTCGCCGCTGATCGACAGCTCGGGCCGTCAGACCGGCTGGATGTCGTCGATGACCGACATCACCGAACCGAAGCGCGCGCGCGAGGAACTCGCCGCCGCCCACGAACGCTTCACCACCGTGCTCGAAAGCCTCGACGCCGCGGTGTCCGTGCTGGCCGCCGACGAAGCCGAACTCCTGTTCGCCAACCGCTACTACCGGCACCTGTTCGGCATCCGCCCGGACGGTCATCTGGAATTGGCGGGCGGCGGGTTCGATAGCGCACAGGCGTCGTCGGATTCGATCGATATGGTGGATAC
>NZ_NPIH01000215.1:0-17530 GCF_012275575.1 Paraburkholderia sp. SG-MS1
GCACTGCCCTTCACGAACACACGCGCGTCGGGGAACAGTTCGCCGATCGCCTGCAGGTGGTTGAGCGCCTGCGTGCCCGTGCCGATCAGCAGGAATTCGCGCGGCGTGCTTGTCGCGAAGGTCTCGACGCCCAGCATCGACATCGCCGCGGTACGGCGGCCCGTCACGGTCGGGCCGTCGAGGATGAACAGCGTTTCCCCGGTGTCGGCGTCGAAAGCCATGACCTGGCCGTGGATCGTCGGCAGATGGCGCGGCCCGTTGCTCGCGCACACGTTGACCAGCTTGTGGATTGCGAGATCGGGCGCGGTGGCCGGCATCGACAGCATGATGCCGCCCGCGTTGAGCGGCACCACGAGCCGCTCGGGACTCGCAATGCGCTGCTGCGCGTAGTCGATGCTCGCGCGTCTGAGCGCGTCGACGAGCGCCGCATACGGAATCAGCCGCGCGGTCGCGGCGGCATCGAAAATCTGCGTGGTGGGGCGAGTCATGAGCAGTCGTTCCAATCCTGGGTCGAGGGTTGAGGCCGGTTTCGGGCGTGATGCATGGACGCGTCAGCTGGCCGGACGCGCTCGCTTCGCCGGGAAACGTCGAGGCGCCGCGTGCGCGCCGCGACGTCCAGACGTCACCGTAACCGACCGTGGCGACATTGACCAGTCACGCCGACCATGCCCGCGGCTTCGCGTTTGAGGGTATTGAGCGTGGCGATAAGGCGATGCCGAGGGGCGCGGTTAGTCCGGGACGAAGCACGGCGAGCGGACGCAGCGCACGCCGCAACCCATCTCGAACACGCTATATGGACATGCCGCGCTCGACACCCCGCTTCAGGCCATACCAAAGCCAACGCGCGAAGCCCTTCGCCGGACGTCCAACCCGCGACACCCTTCGGCCGTCACTGCGACGCGCCCTTATCCTCGGCTTTCTTGCCGCCCTTGAACATCGCGCGGCACGCCGGGCTGAGTTCATCGATGTGCTGCTTCATGCAGGCGGTGATCTTGTCTTCGTTGGGAATGTCGGCCGCACAGAAATGCATCGCGTCGCCGCGGCAGGCTTTGCTCTGTTCGTCGCGACTTGCAGCATTCGCCGAGGTGACGGCGCCCAGCGCGACCAGGCTGGCGACAAGCAGGCAGTAGGTTCGTTTCATGGCAGCTCCGATCTCGCAAAGGTCGACGACGATCGTTAGCAGAAAACGGGCCCGATCACGGCGCGAGGTCGGCTCGCGAGTTGCATGGCATGCCGGACGGCCAGCCGGCCAACGGCCCCGGGCGGCTCACACTCGCCTCACCAGGCCCCTAATGCGCGCCCCGGCCAAGCGTCATCCCGCGCCCCGCATAGAATCGCTTCATCGTCTCGAACGGCAGATACACATCGGCCTGATACGGCGCGATACCCGAGGGGTTGTGGAACCATACGCCGTCGCGATCGCGTCCGTGCAGCAGGATCAGATGACCACCCCGTCGCTGATTCGGCCGGTCGGGATAGCGGATCTCGGGGCTCACGGAAACGATCGCCAGCGTATCGGCGCTCATTCGCGCGGCGATCTCCTCAAGCGGCGCCTGCGGCAACACCTCGACCTGTATGCCGAATGCGTCGGCCGCCCACCCCGCAAACGGCCGGTAAATCAGCCCGTCGACGCCGCCGTCCTCGCGCAGCCGGTACACGCCATGCCGCAAGGCGTCGTCGAGCAGCGCGGCGCGCGGCGCGTGTCCGATACACCAGTAGTCGAGCGCGGATTCGAGGCACGTCAGGCCGCACAGGCGTTTGGCCCAGAAACGGTAGCGCTGCGGATCGGCGAAGCCGCTACGCTGCCAATGCGGATCGTCGCACGGGTCGCCCCGCTGTTCGACGATGTGCCCAACCCATTCGGGGCTGCCCCATTGCGTGTAGTACGGCACGTTGGCGTGACGCAGAGTCGGTTCGTGATTGTTCATCGCTCGGGTGCAGGGTTGTGGGCGTTTCCGTTTACAGCATGCTGCGGGGGCGCTGCATCGTGCCGTCGAAGAAACGTTGCAAGCGGAACGCCGACAGATCGAGCGAGGCCGCACCGCCGTCGTTCATCTCGGCGAGCAGCTTGCCGACGATCGGCCCCATCGCGAATCCGTGCCCGCAAAAACCGGTGGCGATCGTCAGACCGGGCACCTGCGACGGCGCGTCGATCACTGGAATGCCGTCGGGCAGCACGTCGATCAGACCGGCCCACGATTCGACCACCTGCGCGTCTCTCAACGCCGGGAACAACGCGCGCAGTTTTTTCAACGCGCGCGGTGCGTGGCCGACGTTCGGCTGCGGCTGCGGATCGCGCGGATGCAGCACGCGCTCGCTCTGCGGCACGCCGCCCGGCAGGCGCTCGCGCAGATCGCGCAGACAGGCGCCATTCAGATGGAAGCTGAACTTCGCGCGCTGCTTCCACAATTCGGGCAAAAACCACTTCAGCGCGCGGAAATGGCCGAGCGTCATGTCGACATCGACCTGCATGTCGTCGGCGAGATTGATCGCGCCATTCGCGCGCTGTCGCACGCCGAGGCCGTGCCCCCAGAACGTGGATGCAGTGATGCGCGGCAGCGGATTGGTGCGCATGCAGGTGCCGCGCACCGCCTGCTGAGGCAGTTCGAGGCCGAGCGTGTCGAGCAGCCGCCAGCTGCTCGCGCCCGCCGCGCAGATGAACCGCGAGGTGCGCACCGTGCCGCGCTCTGTGACCACGCCAGCAATCGCGCCGCCCGCGCATTCGACGCCGAGCACGCCGCAGCCTTCGAAAAACAGCGCGCCGGCTTCGGCGGCCCGCGTCGCGAAGGCGGCTGCGACGCGGCGCGGTTCGGCCTGGCCGTCGCTCGGCGTATAGAGGCCGCCGAGCGCGGGGCCGTGCATGCCGGTCACCACCGTGTCGATCTGCCTGCGATCGAGCGTACGCGTGTCGAGTCCGTACTGACGCGCCACGTCCATCCATTGCTGGAACGAGGCCCAATCCTCTTCATCCGACGCAACATACAAGCAGCCGCCTTGCCGCCATTCCAGATCGAAATTCAGCTCGCGTTCGAGTTCTTTCCACAGCGGGATGCTCGCCATCATCAGCGGCACTTCGGCGGCTTCGCGGCCCTGCTGGCGCACGAACCCCCATGCGCGCGACGATTGCTGCCCGGCGATGCGCGATTTGTCGAGCACTACCACCGACATCCCCCGGCGCGCCAGATAGTAGGCCGCCGCGCAGCCCATGATGCCGGCGCCCGCGATCACCACATCGGCATGGCCCGGGAACGGTTGGTCGGCAGAGGTGAAGTTCGAGTGCAGCGGGTAAGTCGTGGTCATCGGGCAGGCGGGTTTTAAGTGTGGGCGTCATCTTCGCAGGCAGACGGATTGTCCGCAATGCCGTCGCCGTCGGGGCCGCGCGCCGGTATGTGCGTACGCGCGGAGCCTGGCGCGCAGGCGCGGTGAGCCGATGAAAGCGTGGACGATGCAGCACCATTTTATTCGTTTCACAGATATTGGCATATTATTCGTCCAGCAGATATTCGCAAAATATTCGCGATACAAATATTTGACAAATATTCGTGTGACGCATAAATTACATTTATCCGTCTCACAGATAATCCGTATGCTCCACCTCATCGCCACGCCGGATCAGATGGGCCAGTTGCTTGCCGCCAGCCGGCGGCAAGCCGGCCTCACTCAAGCCGAGGCCGCCGCGCGGCTCGGCATCAGCCAGAGCCGTATCTCGGCGCTGGAAACCGATGCCGGCGCGCTGACGCTCACCCAATTGCTCGCGCTTTGCGGCGTCTACGGCCTGCAGTTGCAGCTGCGCGACAGGAGCCAGCCGACGCCCGAGCAGGCGCCGATCGTCGAGTGGTGACCATGGCCCGGCAAACGCACTCGCGGGCGCTGTCGGTCTGGGCCAACGGCGAGCGCGTCGGTATCTGGCGCCTGCCCGCGCGCGGGCCCATGGAGTTCGCCTACGATCCCGCGTGGGCTGCCTCGCCCGCCGGCCGGCCGTTGTCGCTTTCGCTGCCATTCACGCCGGGCAACATGGCGCAAAAAGGGCACCGGGTGCTCAACTACTTCGACAATCTGCTGCCCGACAGCGACGCGATCAGAAAGCGCATCGCCCAACGCTACCGGACCGAAACGCTCGATCCGTTCGACCTGCTGCAAGCCATCGGCCGCGACTGTGTGGGCGCCGTCCAGTTGCTCGCCGAAGACGGCGTGCCGACCGGCGTCGAGCACATCGAGGGCACGCCACTCACGGACGGCGAGATCGAGGCCATGCTGGCGCGCACGGTCAGCAATCCCGCGCCCGGCGCGCCCGACGACACCGACGACTTCCGCATCTCGCTCGCCGGCGCGCAGGAAAAAACCGCGCTGCTCTGGCACGACGGCAAATGGCAGCGCCCGCACGGCGCCACCCCCACTACGCATATTTTCAAACTGCCGCTCGGCCTCGTCGGCAACAAGCTCGCCGATCTCAGCACCTCGGTGGAAAACGAGTGGCTGTGTCTGCGGATCCTGCGCGCCTACGGTCTGCCGGTCGCGAACGCGGAGATCATGACGTTCGGCAAGCAGCGCGTCCTGAGCGTCGAGCGGTTCGACCGGCAACTGCATTCGAGCGGGCAGTGGCTGCTGCGTCTGCCGCAGGAAGACTTCTGCCAGGTGTACGGCGTGCCGTCGCATCGCAAATACGAAAACGAAGGCGGGCCCGGCGTACTCGATCTCGCGCGGATTCTGCAGCAATCGGTGCAAGCGCGACAGGACATCGAAACCTTGCTGGCGAGCCAGATTCTGTTCTGGATGCTCGCGGCGCCCGACGGCCACGCAAAAAACTTCAGCATCCGCTTGCTGGCGGGCGGTCAGTTCCGTATGACGCCGCTTTACGACGTGATGTCGATCTGGCCGGTGGAAGGCAATGGCCCCAACCAGTGGTCATGGTTCAAGGCGAGACTCGCGATGGGGATGTGGTCGCGCAGCAAACACGATGCATTTCGCGACGTGCAACGGCGCCACTTCAACACGATGGCGCTCAGATGCTCTTACGGCGCGGACGCCGAGCCGCTGATCCAGCGGCTGATCGCGCAGACGCCCGAGGTGATCGCGCAGGTCTCGGCGCAATTGCCCGAGGGCTTTCCCGGCAAGGTCGCCGAGCGGATTTTCAAAGGACTGAAAAACTCGGCGGCGAAACTCGAGAAAATGCCAGCGGCGTAGCGGGCGACGGGCCTCCATCAATCGCCACGGCGCGCAACGCCGGCCGCGCGTCCCGAGCGCCGACACCTCCTCCTCGCACGCATTCTCTGCGATACGGCACTGTTTACTCGGTAAAATACATTATGCCGAATAGATAAAAAATCGCCCGAATGCCCGATTTAGTCCTCGCACTGACGAGCGCGGCGGCGGTCTTACCCACCAGTCATCGCGATAAATTTATACGGTACATTGGCGATCCCGCGCATAGCCGGTCAATGCGCACCGAATGTGCAGGGTCGCACTGCGCCTGTCGTATCGCACCCCAGTACTCTTAAAACGGCGGATTCTCACGCAGTATGACCAACGAATCACACTCACCTGACTCCATCGCAGTCGCCGAGCGCGTGCGCGAGTTGATGAGCCGGCATGGCATCGGCAAGCGCCAGCAGACCACGGAGCTTTGCCGCATCCTCGATCTGAGTTTTTCTCAGGGACATCGCAAGCTGCGCGGCAACAGCCCGTGGACCCTGTCGCAGATCAAGAAGGTCGCCGAGGTGTTCGGCGAACCCGCCGCGCAGTTGTTCGGCGCGCAATCGCTCGATCCGGGCATGGTCGGCGCGATCGCCCAGGAAGCCGTGTTCTGCATCGGCGCGCTCGAGCTGGCGTGCACCGCGTGGGTCGGCGCCGCGCTCGAACCCGGCAGCCGCCCGGAATTCGTCGCGTATCCGAAGCTCGGCCAATGGCGCGTCGCGCGCCACGACGGCACGCTCTACCAAAGCGCGTACGAGGTCCACAAGATCGAAATCTACCCTCGCCGCGCCGAGACCGACAAGCCGACCATCGCCGTGGTCGACGACGATCAGGCGAGCGCCGACAATCTGCGCGACTATCTCGAGCGCAGCGGGTTCGCGGCGGTGGCGATTTACGGGCTCACGGCCTTCGCCGAACAATTGCAAACCCAGGTGTTCGACGGCGTCGTGATCGACTGGCTGTTCGGCGCGCAAACCTCGGCGGCCGCGATCCGCGCGGTGCGCGCGTCGGAAAATCCGGATGCGCCGGTCTTCGTGCTGACGGGCGAATTGCTGACCGGCAAGGCGAGCGAATCGGAGATCAGCCAGGTCATCCGCGATTACGACGTCGCGTGCTACGAAAAGCCCGCGCGCATGGCGATTCTCGTCGCCGACCTGTCCAAGCGGCTGAACCGTCCGTAACAGCGGCACTCACGCGAGTGAAAACCGTGCCGTCCGGCGGCTGAAGGGGAGTGCTCAGCTTGATGCCCGCTTTCCCTCCCGGGCCGCGCACCGGCACATCGTGTGCTGCGCCCCGCCGGTCACACCGCATGCCGAGCAGCCAACGCCCGCTGCAACGCGCGGCGCAAATCCTCGTAATGGACCGGCTTTAACAACGCCTCGAAGAACGGCTGCGCGCCTCGCCCGTCCCCCGCCTCCGGCGCATACGCGCTGACCACGATCACCGGCGCCTCCGACGACGGCCCGCCGCGTCGCGCGAAGTCCGCGAGAAAGGCATACCCATCGCGCTCCGGCATATGCAGGTCGAGCAGCACCACGTCGCAGCGGTGTGTGTCGAGCCAGGCTAGCGCGTCATCAGCATTGGCGAGCGCATGCGCGTCGAAATTCATATGCACGACCATTTCGCTGAGCGACTCGCGAATCAGCCGGTTGTCATCGACGATCAGCACGCGCGGCCGCGCGCCGCCCGGCGCGGTCTGCGCGGCCACGGCCGGCGCGGCGGCCGCAACCGGGGCGATCGGAATCGTCACGGTGAAACGCGTGCCCTCGCCGACCGTGCTCGCCACGTCGACCGTGCCGCCGAACAGCTTCACCAGCCCCTGCACGATGGTGAGCCCCATGCCCGCGCCTTCGAAACGGCGCGTGCGCGACGCGTCCAGCTGCGTGAACTCCTGGAAAATCAGTGGAATCTGCGCCTGCGGCACGCCCGGCCCGGTATCGCTGACGACGAAGATCAGCGCCGCCGGCTGCTGCTGCAACTGCACGCGCACCGTGCCGGTCTCGGTGTAGCGGATCGCGTTGGTGACGAGGTTGTTGACGATCTGGCGAATCCGGTGCGGGTCGGAATTGACCAGACCGCTCACCCCGCTCGCGTCGCTTTCGAGCTTCAGGCCACGCGCGGCGGCCGACATCGTGTGCTCGTCGATGATCGACGCCAGCAGTTCGCGCGGCTCGAAATGCTCGTCACGCAACTCGAGCTTGCCGGCGCCGAGGCGCGCGTAGTCGGTCAGGTCCTTCATCTGCGCTTCCAGATGGCGCGCGGCGGTTTCGAGCCGCTGGATCACCTTGCGCTCGCCCTCCGCGTGATAGTTGAACCCCAGCAATTCGATCGACGACACGATCGCATGCAACGGCGTGCGCAGTTCGTGGCTGATCATGCCGAGAAACGCGTCCTTCGCGAGACTCGCCTCGCGCGCCGCGCGGCTCGCCTGGTGTTCGGCGGCGAGCGCCGCATGCTGCTGCAGCATCAGCCGGGTGCGGCGCCGGCCATTGAGCACCAGCAACAGCGTCGCCGCCGCCGACAGCAACAGCAGCAGCAGGCCACCCGCGAACAGCATGCGCCGCTTGTCGATGAAGTCGCGGTTCAGCGCCTCGCGATCGGCGACGTCGGCGAACCGGCGGCTCAGCGCGAGATCGTTGACCTGATTCCAGTGCTCGCGCATCTGCGCAACGATCCCATTGGCGCGCTGGCGGTCCTGCGGCAACGCGTCGACCGCGGGTTGAATGTCGCCGAGCAGACGATCGAGCGACTGGATCTCATCGAGCTGCCGTTGCAGCAACGCGAGTTGCGAGGTCAGCCGGCGCGTCGAGCCGGCCATCACGTGCAGCTTCGATTGCAGCAACTGGAAACGCAGCATCAGCCGCTCATAGTCGTCGTCGACGCCCGACTGGTAGAGCAGCAACTGGTTCTCGAAGCGCGCGTACGCGATCTGCAACTGCGCGGCGTCCCAGTAGAAGCCGTCGTAGGTGCCGGTCAACTGCCCGGTGGCGCGGGGGTTCAGCAGATTCGCGTACAGCAGATAGCCGATCGCGCCGACCGGCGCAGCGAGCGCGGTCAGCCAGATCAGCACGTAGAAAATCCGGCGCCACGAACGGCGCACTATTTGACGATGAGGGCCTTGATCTGCCATACGAATTTCGAATCGCCCAACGCGCCCGTGATTTCAGTGGGGTAAGCGTCGCGCGGATAGATAAGGAACAGCGGCCCGAAGTCGCTGATCTTCAGGCGCTCGCCGTTCATGCTGTACGCAACGACTACGCCATAGCGATTGGCATCCGACACCGGCACGGTGTAGGTGTAGTCGTCGAACGTATGGAACTCGAGCTGGGTGCCATACGCTCCGACGGTTTTCAGAATATCCGCGAGCAGGGGTCCTGTGAAGGTGGAGCGCGGCGTCCACGTGGTCGAGGTCGTGATCGAATGGACCGGCAGTGCGAGCAGTTGCGCCTCGGTGAAGTGATAGGTGAGGTGTGACGTATCGGTGGTCTTGCCGATCTTGCCCTGCACGTCGAGCATCAACGGCGCCCCCGTCTGTGCCTGCACCGCCCATGCGGCCAGCGCGAAGATCAGGCCTGTCGCCCAGCGGGCGCGCCCGGGCGCGCTCCTTTTTTTATGCAGCATTGCAATCACGGTTGGTCACCTGCGTTCTTATCTGTTGTCTTTTGCTTTGCGGGCGGCGCGGCGCCATGCCGACGCGATGCTTCGCCGCCCTGCTCATTCTTCATCCGGCCCAGCCTCGCTCTAGCGATATTCACGCCGGCGAGGCGTCATCACCCTGACGCGCCGTCTCTGAACCGCATGCATAATATCGCCAAAATTCTTTGTCTCACACAACGAGGGCGCGCCAGTGCGGCGAGCCGCGCGCCCTGCAGACACTCGCCCTATGCGCCGCGACGCCACGAGAGTTATGAACAAGCCGGTTTTGCCTCTGACGTACGAACAACTCGATCACTGGATCGAATCGCTGCAACCTGCGCTGCTGGCGGAACGCTTCACGACGGCGATCGGCATTCTGCGCGGCGGCGCGCCCCTCGCGCTGATGGTGTCGCATGCGGTCGGCACACCCGTGGCGTTCCTGCGCTACGACCGCCAGTCGCGCGTAGTCGCATGGGATTCGACGCTGCCGATGCCGCTCGCGGGTACGAAAGTGCTGCTGTGCGAAGACATCGCGGGACGCGGCTTCACGCTCACCGATTGCATCGCATTCCTGCGCGAACAGGGGCTCGACGTGAGAACGCTGACTGGCGCGGTGGACGACCTGAGCCGCACGCAACCCGACTACGCGATCGATGCGCGCGGCTACTTTGCGTTGTTCCCCTGGGAGCGTCAGGCTTACACCGAGCGTTATCGCGAGGACTGGGAGCGCGTCGAAGCCGGCGCCGCGCCAGCGATGGCCGACGATCACGAGTACACGACGTACGCGATCGACCTCGACGGCATCCTGCTGCCCGACGTGCCGCTCGCCCGCTATGACGAAGACCTCGCCGCGGCGCTCGCCGAACGCGATGCGTTGCTGCCGTTCGAGGTGCTGCCGGGCATCGATCTGCAACGGGTTCGCACGATCATCACGGGCCGTCCCGAGATGGATCGCGCGCGCACGCAGGCGTGGCTCGCGCGGCACGGCTTCGGTCATATGCAACTGGTGATGCGCAGCCCCGGCGCGCACGACGAAAGTCCCGCCGGCGCGGCTGCGCACAAGGCCGGCGCGGCCTTGCGCGGCGGCGTCACGCATTTCGTCGAGAGCGATCCGGTGCAGGCGCTGCTGATCGCCCAGCAAGCACCGCTGTTGCGCGTGATCTGGTGGGATGCGCTCTCGCGCACCGGCATGCTGGTGGGTGCGCGTGCGTGGAGTTGATTGAAAATCGGAGCGCGCCGCACGAAGCGTGCCGCCCGGCCGCTAACTCTCCCTCACCTCCCTACCAAGCTCCCGACCCTCCTTGCCATCGCGCAGCCGCAGATGACGCGCGGCCCGCTGCGACGCGACGACGATCAGCTTCATCGTCGCGCGCGTGGCGCCGACAAACAGCTTGCGCGCGATACGCTCGTCGAACGTCTCGAAGTCGATCTCGGTGAAAATCACGCACGGCGCCGCCTGCCCCTTGAAGCGATAGATCGACTCGAACAGCACGTCGCCTTCGCGATACTCCGGGTTGCCGAACAGATCGTACTTGCCGGTGAAACTGCGCAGCCGATGCGGGCCGAGATGATCCAGCGCGGTCATCGCCGAGCCTTCGCGGCCGCGGAACGACAGCACCACGATGTCCTGCTTGCGAAATCCCAGCGACAACGCCTGCGTGATCGCGCGCTTGGTGGCTTCGATGCCGGCCTCCGCGTGCGCGTCGTCGTAGACAGAGAGCGAAATATCGGAGCCGTCGAACGGACTGCCTGAGGCCAGTGCCGCGGCGAGCGGCACCGACGCGCCGACCACGTCGCGCACATAGTCGAGGATGTCGCGCGGGCTGCGATAGTTGGTGGTTTCCTTCAAAGTGGTCCAACCCGGCAACGCGACCGGCTCGCGCATGTACAGATTCTGCAGCGGATCTTCGAGCCACCACCACGCGGCGCCGGGACGCAACATCCGCTCGAGCACGGCGACCCAGGGCTGCTGAAAGTCCTGCCCTTCGTCGACGATCAGCACGTCGAATTGCCAGCGCGGCTCGATCGGCGTATCGGCGAACATCGTCTCCAGTTGCCCGAACACCTGGCCGGACTGGAAATCCGGCTCGCGGCCCGCGTCGCGCGCGATCCAGTCGCACAACTGGTGATAGTTCGCGACCTTCGCCTCGGGTGGCGCAACCCGCCCGATGTGGTCCGCCAGCGGCCGGTTGAAGCACACGTATAAAGGCCGCTGGCCGCGCGCCACGGCGTCCTTCATCACCTGCACCGCGAGTTGCGTCTTGCCGGAGCCCGCCGTGCCGATCACGCGCAGCCGGAACGGCGAGAATTCGAGCCGCCGCGCCCATGTCGCGAGCCCGCCCGCAAGGCGCGTGACGAGCGTGCCCGCCTGGCCGACCAGCGCACTCGCGTCCGGCGTGAGCGCGAGTTCGTCGGCAAGAAAGTGATGGATCTTCGATGCGCACGCGAGGCGCGGTTCGTCCGCCGGCAACGCTTCGCGGATCACGGCCGCGAGCCGGTCCTTACGTGTCGCGTCGACGATGCGCGCCGGGTTTACACCGGCGATCGCCGCATCCTTGACGATGTGGTCAGGACAGTACAGCAGTTCCTCGACGAAGTAGGTGCCCGCGCCGAACGCCGCGGTGAAGCGCCGATGCAAACCTTCGATGGTATGCGCGAGCGCGATCGCCACATTGCGCTCGGTTTGCAGATAGACCTTGACGAGCCCCTTCGGCGTTTCGCGCAGGAAGCCCGTTTTCTGTTCGACGATCATCACGCGCCCGGCCGGGCTCACGATCACGAAGTCGGCCTCGCCGAACACCGAGAAGTTCTGGTTCAGACGCGTCCAGTGGACGCCGTGATAGACCGTGTAGTCGGCGGGCAGCGCCTCCTCCAGCAACGCGAGCGTCTCGCGTTCGCGGGCCGCTGCGCCGGTGGCGGCGAGGCTCTTCCAGTCGTCGGGGACAATGCGGGCCATGCGGTGCCTCGTCGTAGTCAGGTGCGGTCATTGTACGCAACGGGCAAGGCGCCGGCGGCTTCGTCAGCGGCGCTCTGCGGCACGCGATCCGCACGCATCGTGTATCGTTGCGGATTGAACGCCGCGCACCGCGCGCGGCTTGCCAACCGTAAGAAAAAGGATTGACCGGATGATTACGATCTGGGGACGGGCCAATTCGGTCAACGTCCAAAAAGTCTTGTGGTGTTGTGACGAACTGGTGCTGCCGTACGAACGCATCGACGCCGGCCTGGCGTTCGGCCGCAACAACGAGCCCGACTATCTCGCGATGAATCCCACCGGCAAAGTGCCGACCCTGGTCGACGACGACTTCGTGCTGTGGGAATCCAACTCCATCCTGCGCTACCTCGTGCTGCAATACGGCGAGGCGAGCCTGCTCTATCCGTCCGAGCCGAAACAGCGCGCGAGTATCGACCGCTGGCTCGACTGGTCGCTGTCCACCTTGCAGCCCGCCGAGCGCCCGGTGTTCTGGACCCTCGTGCGCACGCCGGAGGCACAACGGGATACCACCAGACTCGCCGCCGATATCGACGCGGTCAGCCTGCTGTGGCGCATGCTGGACGCGCACCTGCAAGGGCGCTTTTTTCTCGAAGGCGAGAAGTTCACGCTGGCCGATATCGTGATCGGCGCCTACGCGAAACGCTGGTTCGGGCTGGACGGCGTGGAGCGCTCGCCGCTGCCGAATCTGGAGCGCTGGTATTCGCGCATTGCGACCCGCTCCGGTTTCAAGAAGTACGTCGACTTTCCGTTGACTTGAGCCGGTGGGCCGGCGCTTGTCCAGCTTATCCGGCCCGTTGCGCCTATCACGCTTGCTGCGCTGTACCGCGCTCGCAGGCCGCGCCTGCACCCGGCAGCCGGTGTCGGCACGCGCGCCAGGGTGTTGCCCCGCCACCGCGCAGCACCGACGGGGCAAGAGACGCCGCCGCGGCCCGCAGCAAGCCCCGCGGACCTTTATAATCGACGCATGAAGACCGCCAAGCCCGCCGCAACCGCCCACTCCACTCATGCTCATGAGCCGGCGCACGCCCATTCGCAGGAAGCCGCGCTGACGCTCGCAGATGAGTATTGCCGCGAGCGGGGCGAAAAACTCACGCCGATTCGCCGCAAGGTGCTGGAACTGTTGCTGAACTCGGGACGCGCCACCAAAGCCTATTCGCTGCTCGACGAGATGCGCCAGATCCATCCTGGCTCGGCGCCGCCCACGGTGTATCGGGCACTGGATTTTCTGCTGTCTGCCGGGCTCGTGCATCGCATCGAGTCGATCAATGCCTTCACCGTCTGCCACGATCTGACGCAATGCCAGCATGGCATCCTCGTGGTCTGCCAGCAATGCGGCAGCGTCACCGAGTTGCATCAGCCAAAGCTGCGCCAGGCGCTGGTCGCGCAGATCCAGGACGCGGGCTATCGGCTCGCGAGCGATGAAATCGAATTGAAGGGATTGTGCGCCGCCTGTCAGGCAGCCGAAGCGTCGGACGCGAGCGCCTCGATACCCGTCGCCGCCGCGAAATAACGGCGTACCCGGCGGCCCGCTTCGGGGCCGCGCGATGCGCTGCTTTATCGCGCAAACGCTTTTTCTGCGCCCGGACCTCTCAAGGTCGCATGCGCACTCCCAGCCCGCCTGCTGCGCAACCCACGGGTTGCGCAGCGCAGCGCCTGATCACCCGGCAGATCAACGCGCCGCGCGGGCGTCGATCGCGTCGCGCAGCAGCGTCACCAGCTCGTCCGGCAATGCAGGCTTGGTCATGAAATGCTGAAAGCCTTCGCCGATACTGCGCAGGCGGTAGGCGTCGTCAGTGTGACCGGTGAGCGCCACCGCGACCGACGGCGAGTGATCGCTGCGAATTTCGTGGTCGCGCAGCCGCTGGATCAGATAGAAGCCATCCATGGCCGGCAGGTCGAGATCGCAGACGACAGCGTCGGGCAACAACCTCAGCGCCGCTTCGACACCTTCCTCCGCATCCGCCACGGCGCAGACTATGGCGCCTTCTGCTTCGAGTAACAAGGTCAGCGATTCCCGGCTATCCGGGTCGTCTTCTACGAGCACGATCGTGGCCTGATCGAGTCTCAATGCTCCGTTCATTTTCTGTTGTTGCTCTAAAAAACCGGTTAGGCCGTCAGACGTGGCCAATGTTTCGTTCTGTTGCTTGCCGCCGGTTTGCGCGGCTGCGGAATTGCTGTTCATGGTTCCGACTCGAATTCATGCAACGAGTTGCAAACAGGGCCAAGATTGTAGGGCATGACCCAGGTGCGACCCGCACACAATAACGCGCGAAAACTGCACGCCGATGAAAAAACGGCTTTCGGCCTTCGCGTGGATAGACCGATGCCGACACCCGAGTCGCCACGGCGGCGCGCGCCAACCCCATTTGCACGGCCCTTCCCGCCAGGCGTCTTTTCCGAAATCCGTATTTTTTTGCAGCGCCGGCAAGGCGGCTCGACTCGCACGGCGCTCACATCCACCTCCCCCGTAGCACGTGGCGTGCCGCGTCCGCGTCGACCGCGCATGTCAACGACTGCTCGCCGCTGTCATCGCGCTCACGCGATGTACGCGCGAGCCGGCCGTCTGGTCAGCCGCAGCGCTATCATCGTCAGCGCGAAGGCCGCGGCGGCGCCTTCCCCCTCACCATTGCCGCGCCATGCAGCATGCGTTTGCCGACTACCCCGCTCCTTGACCCGAGGCCATCCCACATCATGTCCGATCTCGACACCGCGACGCTCGACGCACTCCGCCATGTCAGCACTGCCACACTGACCACACAGTTGTTCAAGCGCGGCTTGCGCAATACGTTCATGCAAGGCGTCGCGCCGCTCGCTTCGCACAGCGGCGCAAATCTGGTCGGGCCGGCGTTCACGCTGCGCAACATTCCGTCGCGCGAGGACATCGACGTGCTCGAACTGTTCGCGGACCCCGAGTACGCGCAGCGCAAATGCGTCGAAACGATTCCGGCCGGTCACGTGCTCGTGCAGGATTGCCGCGGCGAGCGCGGCAGCGCGTCGTTCGGTTCGATTCTTTCGCTACGTTTGCGGGTGCGCGGCGTAGCGGGCATGGTGTCCGACGGCCCGGTGCGCGACAGCACGACGATCGCCGCGCTCGGCATGCCGGTGTTCTGCGCGGGCGCGAGCGCGCCGCCGAATCTGATTTGCCATCACGCGGTGGATATCAATGTGCCGATCGGCTGCGGCGGCGTGGCCGTGTTTCCCGGCGATGTGATCGTCGGCGATGCGGACGGCGTGGTGGTGATTCCACGCAAGATGGCCGCGGAGCTCGCGCAAGCCGCCGCCGGGCAGGAGCAGCTCGAAATGTTTCTCACAGAGCGGATTCGCGAAGGCGCGGCGTTGCCGGGCACCTATCCGCCAAACGAAACGACCCGGGCGGCCTTTGAAGAATGGAAAAAGAAAGGTCGCGCCTGACGCAGCGAGTCGCGTGGATCGGTCGTGTCACTTGCTGCTTCGGCGACGCCGCGGCGCTGTCTGACCGGCCAGCGAGTGGGCCGATCTGCGCGCATTTCAAAACGCGCCGGACGTCAGTCCACTTTCTTCGGACCTATCCCGTGAAGCAGCAGCGCGACCGCATGCCGCGCAATCTCTTCGCCGCCGATGTTGCGTCGCAAAGGGTCGTTGCGCCACAACTTCAACGTGGCTAGCGGCAGAAGCGTCAACCCCATCAGCGAGACGAACACCAGTGCGGGTTCCAGTCCCGCGTTAAGACGCCCTTCTTTCTGCCAGCGCGCGATGGCCGCGAGCGAGGCCTTCTGATGCGCGTTGCCAAAGCGCTCATGAATGCGCTGGCGTAGCAGCCCGCCATCGCTGATCACTTCGCGCACCCACAGCGACGGAAACCATGGATGCTCGCTCGCCACCAGCACGAGCCGCTGGGTGAGCTGCGTGATCGCGGCAACGGGATCGTCGGGATTCTCCAGAAACGGCATGCCGAGCTCCGCGCGCAACGGCCCGAAGCGCTCCTCGACCAGTACGTCGAGCAACTGTTCGCGCGTCTTGAAGTAGTAATGCATCATCGCCGGCGTGAATCCCGCCTCGCGGGCGATCTCGCCGAGTGTGGTGTCAACGATGCCCTGCCGCGCAAAGAGCGTCAGCGCGGCGTCGAGCAGACGGCTGCGTTGCTCCGTTCCCCGCGCGGCGCCCGTCGGCCTGCCAGGGCGGCGGGCGGGCGCGGCGGTTGCGGCACGTGTCGAGTCTTCGGACGCGGCTTTCACAGTGCGCCTCGGCACCTTGCCCGCCTTGATGGCGGCCGTGCCACGCGGCGATTTTTTCGCCGCAGGGTCATCTGCTGGAATCCTTGCCATTGCATTCAGTTTGACGAGTGACGCGATGTCGCATATATTAATCGCTGAATTAATTAATTTCAATGCCCTGGTGCCATGAAACAATCGACCACGACTCAATCCGCCGAGCGTATGAAGCCGTACGCGCAGCCCGGCTCGTACCCGGACGCGCGGGCCGACTCGCCAGCCGCCGCCCACCCGCCTATCCGCCTGCTGTTTCCGGCGCTGCTGCTGGTCATGCTGCTTGCCGCGCTCGATCAGACGATCGTCTCGACCGCGCTGCCGACCATCGTCGGCGAACTTGGCGGGCTCAACAATCTGTCCTGGGTGGTGACCGCCTACCTGCTCAGCTCGACCATCGTCGTGCCGCTGTACGGCAAGTTCGGCGACCTGTTCGGCCGCAAGATCGTGTTGCAGACGGCGATCATCGTCTTCCTGGTCGGCTCCGCCCTGTGCGGCCTCGCGCAGAACATGACCCAGTTGATCGTGCTGCGCGCACTTCAAGGGCTCGGCGGCGGCGGCCTGCTGGTCGTGACGATGGCCGCGATCGCCGACGTGATTCCGCCGGCCGAGCGCGGCCGCTATCAGGGCGTGTTCGGCGGTGTGTTCGGTCTTGCGACCGTGATCGGGCCGCTGCTCGGCGGCTTTCTCGTCGAGCACCTCACGTGGCGCTGGATTTTCTACATCAACCTGCCGCTCGGCATCATGTCACTCGTCGTGATCGGCGCGGTGTTCAAGCCGCACGTTCGTCACGTGAAGCACACCATCGACTACATGGGCGCCGCGTTTCTGGCGGGCGCGCTCACCTGCATCATCCTGTTCACGAGCCAGGGCGGCACGGTCCTGCCGTGGTCGTCGCCGCAACTGTGGTTCACGCTCGGCATGGGGCTCGTGGCCATCTGGGGTTTCATCCATGAAGAACGCAGCGCGGTCGAACCGATCATGCCGCTCGAACTCTTCAAACAACGCACGTTTTTGCTGAGCAGCCTGATCGGCTTCATCATCGGCGTGTCGCTGTTCGGCTCGGTGACGTTCATCCCACTCTATTTGCAGGTCGTCCAAGGCTCGACGCCGACGGCGGCGGGCATGCAGATGCTGCCGATGATGGGTGGCCTGTTCGTGATGTCGATGGTGACGGGCCGCGTGATCAGCAAGATCGGCAAGTACCGCCTATTCCCGATCATGGGCACCGCTCTCGTGGCGATCGCAATGGTGCTGCTCTCGCGTCTGCAGATCGACACGCCGGTTCATGTGATGTATCTCTACATGGGCGTTCTCGGTTGCGGTCTCGGGATGGTGATGCAGGTGCTGATTCTCGCCGTGCAGAATGCCGTCGAGTTCAAACACGTGGGGGTGGCCACTTCCGGCGCGACGCTGTTCCGATCGATTGGCGGTTCGATCGGCGTGGCCGGCTTCGGTGCGG
>NZ_NPIH01000215.1:17623-23388 GCF_012275575.1 Paraburkholderia sp. SG-MS1
CCCGACACCGAACTGCCGCATGCGTTGGGACCCGCCGCGATCCACCAGTTGCCGGACGCGTTACGCAACGACTATCTGCATGCTTTCGCCGGTGCGTTGCACACGGTGTATCTCGCGGCCGCTTGCGTCGTGGTGCTGGCTTTCGCGCTAGCTTGGCTGCTGAAGGATCATCCGCTGCGCAAGCAGTGATGCCGCGGGTGTCTTTCGGCGCTTGATACAAGCGCTTAAATGACGGACCGGGACGAGGTCGAGCGCTAGGCGCATCGACCTCGTTTTCATTATTCGCCGTCGCGCCGTTGCGTTGCGCAAGCGCCGCAATTCATGCGCGCGTTGCAGTTGTCCTGCAACTCTGGAAAAACCCACACGTCCAGTCGTTTTGCCGGCATCGGCACTGTTTCGTCGTACCTGGCAATGTGCGGTAGCGCACACAAGATAGGTGCCAACGGCGATTGACGTTATGAGCGAAACACCACATATTGGAAACATCGGTAGTGCAAGCGCGGCTTGCGTTTCCTGACTCTCCGGCGCATGTGGATCGTGATTCCGCGGACAAGGCTCCAGCCTCAACACGATCCGGAGCATGCCGTAATGGCATTGTTTTCCACAGGCGGGTCCACGGCATGTCCACCCAGACAGCACTCGGCCATAGTTTTCCAACACCCTGCAAACAGTGCGGCGGTGCACTATACCGGCAGGTCGACTATTGTCCCTATTGCGGCGCGGTACATCCGCTCGAAGAGAGCTCATACCGGCGCACGCCGTTCGCAGGCCGCCGGACCGGCGCGAGCGACCAGGCCGGCCAGAAATTTCACGACGTGCAGGCTTCGTCGGGTGACACCGCGACGGTCCACGCTGTGCGTCCCGACGAGGCCGCGCCATCCGCAGTCTCACCTCGTGCCGCACCGGCCGCCGCACCTCACACCGCGCCAGCGTCAACGCGCGTGCCTCTTCCGCCGTACGACGACAACACCTATCCACCGCGTGAAGGACTCACGTTTCGCCACGCGCTCATTGCGATTGCCGTGCTTGTCGTCATCGGCCTGGCGTTTGTCGCATTTGCGCTATTTAGCGCCGGCAGTGATCCGGAAGACACGACTGGCGATCAGATCACGTCCACTGGTCGGGACGCCAGAATGATTACCGGGACGATCGCGCCATTCGTACCGGCTCAATCGATTCCCCCTGCCGCCGCAGCCATGCCTTCCGCACCGGCCAACGTGGCAAAGATAACGCCACCCGCTCCCGCAACGCCTGTCGTGCCACCGGTCGTCGCGCCGCCAGTCGCCGCGGCAACCGTCGCCGCGCCACCCGTCGTCCTGCCGCCTGTCGCCGCGCCGCCCGTCGTCGTGACGCCTGCCAGACCTGCGCCGCAGTTCCGCGATGTCGCGCAAGCCATGCAAGCGGCGCGGCTCGCGTTTCGCGCCAACGACCTGTCCGCCGCGCAAGCCGCACTCGGTGCCGCGCTGGCGATGCAACCGGGCAACAGCGCCGCGCAGGACCTGGCGTCCGAATTGCGGCCCCTGACCTCGCGCCGCGACGCCGCATTGCAAGCCGCGCAAACATGCATCGCGCAGCAGTCGTGGCCCTGCGCGCGCGCGCATGCCAACGAGGCGCTCACGATCGACACCGGCAACGAAACAGCCAGGGGTATCCTCGCGCGAGTGATTCGCGAGACCGGCTGGGCGCCGCTCAACCCGCGCGCAGCAACTGCCGCGCCGGCGCAAGGCAAACCGCTCGCGCAGCCACAGGGCGCCGCGGCAACGCCACAGAGCCAACTGCCAACGCCGTTGCCGCAAGGCGTGCCTGCAACTGGCGACTTGTCGGCGGCAGCGCCGCGCACCGGCACCGCAGGAACGACAAATGGCGTCGACGCGCGCGAGCGCGCCATCAAGGATTCCGGTTGGAGTCGGGCACCGTCGAACGGCGGAAAATCGTCAACCAGCACGCCAGCCGGCCAGTGAAATTTGTTCGGATACCGAATCACATAACAGATATCCGCTCAAAGCGCACACATTAATGCGTGCGCTTTGAGCGGCAACAGACGGACGCGGCCATCGAAGCGCGTCGAACATGACATGGCAACCGGCTCTCCTGCGCTTCACGCGCGCTGACGCGCGAGGCTGTACAACCTGACCGATAGGTGAATAGACCATGCTGAAGAGACTTCTCGCGGGATGGCTGGGGATGGCGCTGATCCTCGTATGTTCACTGGCTGGCGCGGAACCGGCGCACTACAAGATCGTCACCGGGCCCGAGCGCGGCACTTATATCCAGATCGGCCAAGACCTGTCGAAATGGGTCGCTCAACCGGTCGGCATCGACCTCGACGTGGTGGCGTCGAAGGGCTCCGCGGAGAACGTGCAGCGCATGCGCTTCGAGCCCGGCGTCAAACTCGCGCTGGTGCAGTCCGACGTGTACCAGGCCTACATCGACATGGCGAACGCGGGCAATCCCGACGCTGGCACGACGATCCGGCCGCTGCGACTCATCATGCCGCTCTACGACGAGGAAATTAACGTCGTGGTGCGCGCGGATTCGCCGCTGAAAACCCTCGCCGACATCAAGGACAAGACCATCAGCGTCGGCCTGCTGGGCAGCGGCACCGCCCAATCGGCCACGACGCTCTACCACCTGATGTTCGGCCAGCCGATTCCCGCACAGAACGTCCAGCACCTGAGCAACGAGGACGCCCTCGCCGCGCTGATCGTGAAGAAGGTGGACGTGGCGATCATCGTGGTCGGGCAACCGGCCAAGCTGTTCAACGACATGAACCCCGAGCTGCTGCAACAGATCCGCCTCTTGCGGGTCGATCCCGCCGCGCCCGAAACCGCGCGCGCCAAACAGACCTACTTCCCCACCACGATCCGCACGGCCAGCTACCCGACCTGGTTGAAGGAAGACGTCCCCGCGCTGACTGTCAAGGCCTTTCTCGTCACCTACGACTATGGGCTGCGCGATACCGTCGGGAATCTGAACCGCTTCGCCGACTCGCTGTGCGCGAACTTCGACACACTGCAGGAGCACGGCCATCCCAAATGGAAGCAGGTGAAGCTCGAATTGCCGCCCCTCGTGCGCGGCTGGAAATATTACGGGCCAGTCGAAAAGCATCTGCGCGCGTGCCTGACGAACCGGAGCGCCGCGATGAACGCGGCCGCCACGCAAGCGGCGCAAAAACCACGTTCGACCTGCACGGATCAGGAGCGCCTGCTTCTGTTGTGCAAATAGCTTCGCCTGAAGGGCGAACAGCTTCGCGGGATGCGCGCGTTCAGGCGCGCTCCCGTTCCCTTCCTCCTGCCGCGGCCGACGCGTCCATCGCCCGTTGCAACGCTTCGTACGCCTTCGGCCGATTGCATTGCGAGACGTTAAAGCGCAGAAAGCCCGCCGCCGATTGCGACGCGCTGAACACGTTGCCCGGTGCGAACACGACGTTGTCGGCGAGCGCATGACGCGCGACGTCGGCGGCATCGAGCGAATCCGGCAAACGGGCCCACACGAAGATGCCGCCGCGCGGCCGGGTCCAGATATCGAGGCCGACATAACCGAGCCGCCTGACGGTCTCGCCCATCGCGTCGGCGAGCTTCGCGCGCATCGATTCCAGATGCCGCCGGTAGGTGCCGTCCACCAGCATGCGATGCACGACGCTCGCCGCGAGCTGGCCGTTGCCGAACGTGGTCGCCAGCTTCAGGTCGATCAGCGGCTCGATCCATTCGGCGCGCGCGGCGACGTAGCCGCAGCGCACCGCCGCGGACAGGGTCTTCGAAAAACTGCCGATCGACACCACCCGCGCGAGCCCGTCGAACGCCGCGAGACGCGGCGCGGGTTCGTCCTCGAGGTCGGCGAAGATATCGTCCTCGACGATCAGCAGATCGTGCTCGCCCGCGAGCTTCAACAGCCGATGCGCGACAGCCGGCGCGAGCGTCGCGCCCGTTGGATTGTGGATCGCCGAGTTGGTTACATAGAGCCGCGGACGATGCTCGATCAGTACCCGTTCGAACGCCGCCAGATCGGGCCCGCAAGGCGTGTACGGCACGCTCACGATGCGGGCGCGATGAGCGCGCAGCAAGGCCTGAAAGTTGAAATAGCACGGATCGTCGATCAGCACGGTGTCGCCCGGCTCGAGCAGGAAGCGGCACACCAGATCGAGCGCGTGCGTGCCGCCGTCGGTCAGCACGATCTGCTCGGGCGGCGCATCCACGCCGTGCTGCGAGAGCCGCCACGCGAGTTGCTGGCGCAGCGCGGGCAGGCCGGCCGGGCACGCGTAGTCGGCGAGCACGGACTGAGGATCGCGCGCCACCGCGCGTAGCGCGCGGCGCACGCCGTCTTCCGGCAGCCACGCGGCCGGCACCCAGCCGCAGCCAGGTTTCAGCACCTTCGAGCCCGCCTCCAGAGACTGCCGCGTGAGCCACAGCGGATCGACCTCGCGATCCAGACGTGGTCCGAGATCGGCGAGCGCGAGCGGCGGCGCATGACCCGACACGAAAAATCCGGAGCCTCGCCGCGCGACGATCACGCCTTCCGCGACCAGCCTGTCGTACGCTTCCACGACGGTCGACTTCGATACGCCGAGTGTCTCGGTCATCGCGCGGAGAGAGGGCACGCGCGCGCCCGGCATCAACGAGCGGCTCGCGATGCGCTCGCGCAAACTGTCCATCACCGTGCCGACACGCGTGCCCGACGCGCCCCGGCTGCTCTGACTCTCCACCATCTGTACTGCTCCATGTTCGGTACAGTTTGTACGAATTGTACTGATCTGTAGCTTACCTTTTCCAGCGAGAAGCGGGATCCTATGCGTTCTATTTCATGGGCATATGGACTCTTCCGATGGACAAGACGACGAACGGCTGGCTCAGCGGTCTCGCAGGCGTACTGATTTTCAGCGGCTCGCTGCCCGCCACGCGGCTTGCCGTGCAAGGCCTCGATCCGGTGTTTCTGACCGTGGCCCGCGCGACGATCGCCGGCACGCTCGGGCTCTTGCTGCTGCTGGTGTTTCGTGAGACGCGCCCCGCGCGCCGCGATCTGCTTCCGCTCGTCGTGGTCGCACTCGGCGTGGTGGTCGGCTTTCCGCTGCTGACGGCGCTCGCGCTGCGCCACGTCAGTTCTGCGCATGCGGTCGTGTTCGTCGGCCTGCTGCCGCTCGCAACCGCGATCTTCGCCGTGCTGCGCGGCGGCGAGCGTCCGCAACCGGCGTTCTGGCTGTTCTCGGCGCTGGGCAGCGGCGCGGTGGTCGCGTTCGCAATGCGCCACGGCATCGACGCATCACCCATCGGCGATGCGCTCATGCTCGGCGCCATCGTCGTATGCGGCCTGGGCTATGCCGAAGGCGCGCGTTTGTCGCGGCATCTCGGCGGCTGGCAGGTGATTTCGTGGGCGCTGGTGCTGTCGCTGCCGCTGATGCTGCCACTCGCCTGGTGGACCCGGCCCGCTTCGTTCGAGGGCGTCAGCCACGCTGCGTTCTGGGGACTCGCGTACGTGTCGCTTTTCAGCATGCTGATCGGTTTCGTGTTCTGGTATCGCGGGCTCGCGCTCGGCGGTATCGCGGCGGTCGGGCAGTTGCAGCTGCTCCAGCCGTTTTTCGGGCTGCTGCTGGCCGGACTGCTGCTGCACGAACAGGTGCCCCCCGCGATGATTCTGGTCACGGTCGTAGTGGTGGCGTGCGTCGCGGGTGCGCGGCGTTTCTCGCGAGCCGCGCCGGTGCGGCCGGCGATTTGAACCGCGGGTCGGTCAGGGCCGCAGTCGTGACGGTGCTAACGGTCACGGCCGTGGCC
>NZ_NPIH01000216.1 GCF_012275575.1 Paraburkholderia sp. SG-MS1
AGCCGTCCGATCTGATGGTCGACGAAATCCGCGCGATGGGCGGCACGCCCACGCCGATGCCGACTGCCGAGGTGTACACGGGTCTGAAGACGGGTCTGGTGGATGCCGCGGAAAACAACCTGCCGACTTATGAAGAAGGTAAGCACTTCGAAGTCGCACGGGTCTATTCCGAAACCCAGCACTCGATGACGCCGGAAGTGCTGGTGTTCTCGAAGAAGGTCTGGGATACGTTGTCGCCGCAGGAACAGGACATCATCAAGAAGGCTGCGGCCGACTCGGTGCCTTACTACCAGAAGCTGTGGACCGCGCGCGAAGCCGACGCGGGCAAGCTGGTGACCAAGGGCGGGGCGACGATCGTCACTGCATCGCAGATCGACCGGCCGGCTTTCGTGAAGGCGATGCAGCCGGTATGGGCGAAATACGAAAAGACCCCGCANTTGCAGGAAGGTCTGCGGGCTTGCGCCGCCGCGCCGTTTTTTCGTCCGCGCCGCTTGCCTGATCGCCGTCCAATCGAATCGAAATAACAGAAGTTCAAATTCGATATTGGACGCCAGGTCTCCTTCGTTTGAAGATTCCCTTCGTCGGCGTGTCGCGCGATTCGCGGCACGCATGCAGGTGATCCACAGAAAAACCAGGAGACGACGTGGTCAAACGATACCAGCTCTATATCGGCGGACGGCGCGAGGACGCGACCGGCAATCGGATGCTGCCGAGCATCAATCCCTACACCGGCGCCGTATGGGCCGACATCCCGGACGCGAGCGCGGCCGACGTCTCGCGCGCCGTCGCCGCGGCCAGCCGGGCGTTTCATGACGGCTGGCGCAACACGCCGGGCGTGCTGCGCGCGGCGCTGATGCACAAGCTCGCGACGTTGATCGAAGCGAATGCCGAGCGTCTGTCCACCATCGAGAGCACGGACAATGGCAAGATCGTGCGCGAGACGCGTCCGCAGATGTTGTGGGTAGGCCGTCAACTGCGTTACTTCGCGGGCTACGCCGACAAGCTGTTCGGCCAGCAACTGCCGCTCGATCAGCCCAATACGCTCGACTACCTGTCGCTCGAACCGTACGGTGTGGTCGGTCTGATCACCGCATGGAATTCTCCGCTCGCGTTGCTCGCTAACAAGCTTGCACCCGCGCTCGCGGCGGGCAATTGTGTGGTCGTCAAACCGTCGGAGCACGCGTCGGCATCGACGCTGGAATTCGCGTCTCTGGTGGAGGAAGCGGGCTTCCCGCCCGGCGTCTTCAACGTCGTGACGGGCGGCGCGGAAACCGGCCGCGCGCTGGTCGAAGACCCCGGCGTGTCACTGGTCAGTTTCACTGGCAGCCCGAACGTGGGCCGCCATATCGCCGCCGCTGCCGGCCGTCGGCTGGTCCCGGTCAAGCTGGAACTGGGCGGCAAGTCGCCGAACATCATCTTCGACGATGCCGATCTCGACAAGGCTGTCGTCGGCGCGCTGGCGGGCATCTTCGGTGCGACTGGCCAAACGTGTGTCGCCGGCTCGCGTCTCGTGGTGCAGCGCGGCGTGTACGACAAAGTGATCGAGCGGCTCGCGACGCGCGCCCGCGCGATCCGCATGGGCGATCCGCTCGACCCCGCCACCGAGATGGGCGCGGTCGCGAACGAACCGCAGTATCGCCGCATCCTCGCCGCGATCGACGCCGCGAAGGACGCGGGCGGACGCCTCGTCACGGGCGGCAAACGGGCCAGCGGTCCGGGCCTCGATCAAGGCTACTTCATCGAGCCGACAATCTTCGCGGATATCGACAATCGCAGCGAACTGGCGCAGGAAGAAATCTTCGGCCCGGTACTCGCGATCATTCCGTTCGATACGGAGGCCGAAGCAATCGCGATCGCCAACGACACACGCTACGGCCTCGCGGCAGGCATCTGGTCGCGTGATATCGCGCGCGTGATGCGCGTGTCCAAAGCGATTCAGGCGGGCAGCGTCTGGGTCAATACCTATCGGGCGCTGGCCGCCCAGGCGCCGTTCGGCGGCTTCAAGGAATCGGGCATCGGACGCGAGCGCGGCGAGGCCGGCCTGCACGAATACATGACCACCAAGAACGTGATGATCGATTACTCGGACGGCGTTCGCGACCCGTTCGCCATCCGCACGTAAAGACGTTCGCGGCGCGCCGACCTATTGCGCGCCGCGTCTTTGTCCTCGAAGCAATCCGCGACAACGATTATCAGGAGACACCATGAGTCAAAACCAGCGAATCGGCTTTATCGGCCTCGGCGTGATGGGTGGGCCGATGTGCACGAATCTCACGCGCGGGTCAGGTCAGCAGGTCCACGTATTCGACACGTCGAAGGAAGCGGTCGCCAAACTGGTGGAGGCCGGCGCGACGGCGGAAGACAGTATTGCGTCGCTCGCGAGCAAGGTGGACGTCGTGTTTCTATCACTGCCGTCGATCGATCAGGTCGAGACGGTATGCGCGGAACTGCGCGAGGCGGGCGACACCCTGCGCCTGATCGTCGACATGAGCACGAGTGATGTTTCGCGCACCAAAGCATTGGCGGAATCACTCGCGAAAGACGGCATCGCGTACGCCGATGCGCCGGTGGCCCGTACCGCCGAGGCGGCCGTCAAGGGCACGTTGCTCATCACCGTGGGCGGCAGCGAAGCGCTGTTCGCATCGATTCGTCCGTTGCTCGAATGCATGGGCAGCGACATCCTGCACTGCGGCGAGGTCGGCGCGGGCCAGATGGTGAAGATCCTCAACAACATGATGGTCTTCATGACGGTGAATGCGCTCTCGGAAATCATCACGATAGGCCGGCGCGCGGGGCTCGACGGCCAGGTGCTGTTCGACCTGCTGTCCAAGGGTTCGGCCGACAGCTTCGTGCTGCGCAACCACGGCATGAAGTCGTTGGCCGCCGACACGTTCCCGGAGAAGGTATTCCCGCTGCTGTATGCGATCAAGGATGCCGGCCTCGCGTTGACGCTGGCCGAGCAGGGCGATTTCAAACCGCACATCGCGCAGTACACCTACGATTTGTTGTGCGAGGCGCGCGATGCTGGCTTTGGTCAGAACTATCATCCAGCGATCGTGCAGATCGTCGATGGCCGCGCGAGCGGGAAGGCGAAATCCGCAGCCTGAATGATGAATGGCGGCCGACTTCATATTTTGCAGCCGGCCGAATGCTTAAGCGAGCGCGGCCCGCTCAGCCGGGCTCGCTCTCGTCTCCCGCGAGTCGCGGAAGAATCGACGCCACGATTTTGCGCGTCAACGCGGACGCATGACGTTCGCACCAGATCGCTTCCATGCGCACACTGCCGGCGGTCATCGGCAATTCCCGAAACCGCACGCCCGGAAACGCGCTGCGTGCATACGCGCGCGGGACGAGCGAAACGCCGAAGCCCAGGTGCACCATCTGGAAGATGATCAGCGGATTGCGCGCGGTATGGCGGATTTCCGGGCTGAAACCAGCCTGGTGGCAACACGCGACGATCGCATCGAAAACCGCCGGAGCGTGTTCGCGCGACAATCCCACCATCGCTTCATTGGCCATATCCGCGAGCTTGAAGTCCGGTTTGGTGGCCAGCCAGTGGTGATCGGGCACGACGGCGACTAACGCCTCGCTGAAGATCGGCGCGTGACTGAGTTTCATCCGATCCGGCCGCACATGAACGATGCCGAGATCGAGCACGCCTTGCGCGACGGCGACGACCTGATCCTGCGACTGCATGTCGTTCACCGAAATCTCGACGTGCGGAAACGCCTCCCGCATCAGCGTCAGAAACGTCGGCATCACGCTGAACAGCGCGGCCGTGGCCACGCCGACGCGCAGCACGCCCGCGTCGCTATTGGCGGTTCGCACGGTCGCATTGACGGCCGTGCGCAGCTGATCGAGCAGCAGCCGGCTCTCGCGCAGAAAGACCGCGCCGGCGTCGGTGAGTTTGACCTCGCGTTTCGTGCGCGCGAAGAGTTGCACGCCCATCTCCGTTTCGAGCGCCTTGATGTGCTGCGAAAGCGGCGGCTGTGAAATGTGCAGACGCTCCGCGGCGCGGCTGAAACTCAGTTCTTCCGCGACCGCAACGAAGGAGCGCAGATGCCTCATGTCCATGACGTATCGCCTGTGAACGCAGAATGACGGGAGGAGCGGCCTCGCGGACGACACCGCGCAGGCCCGGATATGGTGGGAGATTCTATAGGCAGCGCGATTGGCGATAAAGCCTCGTGCGAATGCGGTCGCGAAAACGACGAAGCCCGGCGGGTTCCATAGCCGGGCTTTGCCGCTGCGACGAGAGAGGCGCTGCGAAGAAGTATCGATGCACCCGCCGCGTCAGTGTCAGCCGAGCGCTCGCATGACATCGCGCACCGGCGTCTCGGGCGTGGCCGACAGCAAGGCATCGAGTACGGTGTCGACGCCTTGTGCCGGCAATGTCAAACCGGCGTTGCCGCGGAATTTGCGGACGATCTCCTCGAGCGACAGCGCGCGCTCACCGCTGCCGAGGTTCATCGGCACATCCGCGCGCAGCGTGCGGCCATCGCCAAGCGTGACGCTCACCGCGCCCGAGAAGTACTTCGGGAAGTTCGAAGCGGCTTCCTTAATGCACTCGGTTTTCGCGGCGAGTGACAGGATGTGCGGATCGCGCAGGCTCTCGTCGCTGAGTTCCGCGAGCGTGAAGCGATCCCGTACGAAGCACGCGGCCACGACGAACTGCGCGCTGAACTTGGCTTCATAGTCGCTTTTCGGCACGATCTTGGCGCTCGCCGGTTCTGCGACGATGGGCAGTGTGGCTTCGGGCAATTCGCATACGATGCGCTCGATCTTCGCGTCGGGGCCGAGTTCGCGGCGCAGTTGCAGCGCGGCTTCGGCGCAGCCATGAATGAAGTGGCACACGGGGTAGGGCTTGATCGACGTGTCGAGCATCGTCCAGTTCGAGCCCAGTTCGTCGGCGATCGAATCGGCGTCGACTTCGCTGGCGAAGCCTTGCAGATGGGTGTCGATGAGGCCGAAGCGGCCTTCGTACGGACGTTGCGGACCGGCGAAACCGGCCTGCGCCATATGCGCCGCCGTGATGCCGGCGAGTGCGCCCCAGCCGGGGTGCATGCGCTTGGTCCATGCGCCGTTTTCGAGGAAAACCTGCACGCCGGACGCGGTGCTCGCCGAGATCCCTTGTGCGCAGACGATCTGTTCGGCCGTGAGGCCAAGCAGCTTGCCCGCGACGACGGCCGAACTGAAATGCGACACGATGCCGGTCGCGTGGAAGCCGACGTGGTGAAAGCCGCCCTTTACTGCGCGGCCCAGCCGGATCGCGGTTTCCATCCCGGCGACGTAAGCGGTGATCATGTCTCCCCAGCTTGCGTTGCTCGATTCGGCCAATGCGAGAGCAGCGGGCAGACATGCCACGGAGGGATGAACGATGCTGGCGGGATGCGTGTCGTCGAAGTCGAGTCCGTGTATCAGGTAGCCATTGGCAAGCGCCGCATCGCGCGCAGCGAGTTGCATATCGGCGCCGATCACGGTGGCGTTGCCCGAACCCGCCGCCGCGCGGATGCCGTTCATGCCGGGTCCGGCAAACGGAAAGTGATGCGAAGCAAACGCGAGCCCGATCGCATCGACGATGTGGTGGATGGACTTGACCCGGACAGTCTCGGGGATCGCGGCAAGGGTCAGGTCGTGCGCGAAAGTCGCCAGGGCTTGCGCGATATTGCCGGCGGGCTGGCGTAGAACGGAGGTGCTATGCATGAATGGTCTCTCTGGAAACTGGCGCGACGGCGTGCTGGCCCGGCGCAAGCGCGCCGGGCCAGGTTATCGCGTGAATGAATGCGTGGTGTCGTGAACGGATGCGCTCGCGTCGCAGGTCAGTTTTCGCACGCGGCGTCGCCGATACGATAGGTCCGCGCGGCAGTGTCGTAGAACAGATCGGTTTTCTCCGACTCGCTCGAATTGGCCGCGAGCCGCTTGAAGGCGTTCCACACCGTGGCGTAGCTTGCAGACGCGCGATCGACCGGGAAGTTGCTCTCGAACATGCAACGGTTCGTGCCGAAGGCCTCGATCACAGCGTCCACCGTCGGACGCCAGGCCTGGGCGAGTGTGATCGAAGACGGCGGCGCCGGCTGGCTGACGAAGTCGTAGCCAAATACGGTCGTGCCATAGCCGCCGATCTTCATGACGATGTTCGGACATGCCGCGAGCGGCGCGAGCAGCGGCAGCCATTCTTCGAACGCGGCCTGCTGACGGCCGGCATACGGGCCGACTCCAAGCAGCCCGCCGATGTGGTCGAGCACGATGGTCGTCTCCGGCACTGCGCGAGCCAGATCGATGACGTCCTGGAGTTGCGTGTGATAGACCCACGCGTCGAACGTCAGACCGAGTCTGGCGAGACGCCGCACGCCGGCACGAAAAGCGTGGTCGGCATAGAGGCCGAGTGGCGGCCGTGACAGCACGCCATGCTGAAACGATTCATGACGCGAGGCCGCTACACGAATCCCGCGAAAGCGGCCCTTGCCGGCATCGATCTGCGCGCCCAGCACGTCTTCGATCGCGTCGCCGAGCAGCAGGTCGGCATAGCCGACGATTCCTGCCGCGACGTCGGTCTGCGCGCCGCCTGCGCGCGCGGCTTCGGCGAGCCGTACCACCGCTTCGGTTTCGCCCAGCGGCCTGAACCGTTCTTCACCGGCGTGGCGGTATTCCCAGCCGCATTGCACATACACGGTGCTCTCGATCTTGTGACCGGCGCCGGTGTCGCGCAGCAGATCGTCGAGGCCGTAGCCGCCCCAGTGATGCGAGAAGTGATGATGCGGATCGATGATCCGCCGCCCCGGTTCAAGCGGCGGCTCCTGGCCGCTTGCCAGCCATTCGGCGTGCGGATGGCGGGTTTGCAGAAGCGGCGGATTCTCCTGGGTTGGGGCCGGGGCGGCGTGCGCAGCCTGCGTTGAAGCGTTCACGAAATGTCTCCTCCGAAGGAAGTGGCCAAGGTGTTCGCAATGACGGGACAGTGGTCAGTGCGACTCGCTGGATCTATTCGTCAAGCGGATGAATGTCTGCGCACGGTGCGGATTCATTCGTCCGAAAGCAGGGAATGAGGCGCGAATCAGGCTTGGCGACAAGCATACCCAAATCGATGCGGCCTCCATAGAGGGCGATTCATTCGATATGCCTATAGATCTATCCGACAGTGCAAATTGTCCTCGGCACCCGCTTGGGAATACCTTTGCTTCCGTGCATCCCACTGCTCAATTCATCACGAGGACAACTACATCATGAATTCCGCAAAGCCACGGCAAATGGCGCTGGTCGCATTTCTTCAGGCGCAAAACTGCAGCAACTACGCGGGCTCGTGGCGGCATCCGTCGAGCATGACGGACTATCTGTCTCCCGAGTATTACCAGCGCGTTGCCCGCACGCTCGAAGAAGGCAAGTTCGACATGGCGTTCTTCGACGATCGCCTCGCGATGCCCGACATCTATGGCAATGGTCATCGCGAAACCGTCCGGTACGGCGTGCGCGCAATCAAGCTCGAACCGACCTCGGTGCTGATGGCGATGGGCATGGTGACGTCCCGTCTCGGCCTGGGCGCGACGTATTCGACCACATATTACGAACCGTTCCACGTCGCGCGTCTGTTCGCCACGCTGGACCTGATGACGAAGGGCCGCGTGGCCTGGAACGTCGTCACGTCGATGAACGACTCGGAGGCCGCCAACTTCGGCGCCGACGAGCACCTCGATCACGACGTTCGCTACGACCGCGCCGACGAATTCATGGAAGTGGTGATGGGCCACTGGGATACCTGGCGCGAAGGCGCGATCGTCGCCGACAAGCAGGAGAGCTATTTCGCCGACCCGTCGATGGTGACGCGCCTCGACCATAAGGGACGCTTCTTCAATTCACGCGGCCCGCTGACGGTGCCGCGTTCGACCCAAGGCCACCCGGTGATTCTGCAGGCGGGGCAGAGCGGGCGCGGGCTGGCCTTTGCCGCCCGTTGGGCCGAAGTGGTCTTCGCGAAGTATCCGACGCTCGAAAACGGCATCAAGCAATATCAGGCGTTGAAGGCGGGCGTGGCCGCGGCGGGGCGCGATCCGGGCTCGGTGAAGATCTGCGCCGAAGTCAAGCTCATCGTTGGCGACACCGAGGCCGAAGCGCGCGAGAAGCACGACCTGATCGCTTCGCTGTCGCGTCCGATCGACGGCCTCACGATGATCGGCGAAACGCTGAACATCGATTTCGCGGGCCGCCCGTACGACCAGCCGTTCACCGATGAAGAACTCGCCGCGGTGTCGTGGCAGAGCCTGCGCGACAAGGTGGTTCAGGTCAGCGGCAAACGCAATCCGTCGGTGAAGGACTTCGTCGAGGCATCCGGACGCGGCACGCTGCGCGATGGCCCCTGCTTCGTCGGCACCGGCGCGCAGGTGGCCGAGCAGATGATCGAATGGTTCGACAAGGCGTGCGACGGCTTCGTGTTGTCGGCGACCTATGTGCCGGGCACGTACGAGGACATCGTGCGGCTCGTGGTGCCCGAACTGCAAAAACGCGGCGTGTTCCGCAAGGAATACGAGGACGGCACGTTGCGCAGCCATCTGGGCCTGCGCAAACCGCGCGCCGGCGACTGGCGCAATCCGTCGTGATACGCGCGTGAACAGAACCACATAGGAGAATCCGTCGAAATGACGTCCAAGACAGTACGCATGATGTCGGCGAGCGGCATCCTGGGGTATGGCTTCCCGGAGGCATCGATTCGCGCGGCGATGGAGCGCAAGCCGCATATGTTCGGTGTCGACGGCGGCAGCTCCGACCCCGGCCCGTATTACCTCGGCTCGGGCAAGACGTTGAACTCGCGCCTCGCGATGAAGCGCGACCTGTCGCTGCTGCTGCGCGCATCGATCGCCGCGGGCGTGCCGATGATGGTCGGCACCGCGGGCGGCGCGGGTGGTGAGCCGCATTTGCAGGTCTGTGCCGAGATCGTGCGCGAGATCGCACGTGAGCACGACCTGCATTTCAGAATGGCGCTGATTCACGCCGAGCAACCGAAGGATTATCTTACGCGCCGGCTCGGCGAAGGCCGCATCCGTGCGCTCGACGACGCGCCGCCGCTCGACGCGGCCGCGCTCGACAGCGCGCAGCGCATCGTCGGCATGATGGGCCCCGAGCCGTATCGCGCCGCACTCGAAGCGGGCGCGCAAGTGATTCTCGGCGGACGCGGCACGGACCCGTCGCCGTGGGTCGCGCTGGCGATGCATCACGGCATGCCGGCCGCCTCGTCGTGGTACGCGGGAAAGATGCTGGAATGCGCGTGCAATGCGGCGATTCCGAAGAAGCACGACTGCCTGCTCGTGACCGTGGGCGAGGACTATGTCGAAGCGGAGCCGCTGAATCCCGAACTGCGCTGCACGCCGCTATCGGTCGCGGTGCAGGCCTTGCATGAGACGTCGAGTCCGGTGATCCGCTATGAACCGGGCGGCCTCGTCGACACGACGCATTGCCGGATCGAGGCGGTGACCGAGCGCGTCGTGCGCGTCTCGGGCATGCGCTGGGAGCCGCAGCCGTATTCGATCAAACTCGAAGGCGTGCGCAGCGTCGGCTTCAGCACCGTGACGTTCGCCGCGACCCGCGATCCTGGCCTGATCTCGCAGATCGACACGTTCCTCGATTTCGTGCGCGAATCGACGCGCACCAAGGTCACGGCGCTTGGTATCTCTGCCGACGACTATCAACTCGTGCTGCGCGCTTATGGCCGCGATGGCGTAATGGGCGCATGGGAGCCGGCGGCGAATGTCGTGCCGGTCGAGATGGCGATCATCGCGGAAGTGATCGGCAAGACGCAGGAGGTCGCCAACGCGGCGCTGTCGCTCGCGCGGGTGACGCTGCTGCATTCCGACTTTGCGGGACGCATGTGCCGCGAAGGCAACATGGCGTTCCCGTTTTCGCCGTCGGACATCGAGCGCGGCGAGGTCTACGAATTCATGCTGCAGCATGTCGTGTTTCCAGACGATCCGCTGGAGATGTTCCCTATCGAATACGAGGAAGTCTGACGATGGCCCGGCTCAAAGACATCGCGAAGGCCTGCAAGAGCAAGAACGCGGGACCGTTCCACATCACACTCGACATCATGTTCGACGACCCGGCGCTGTACGAAAAAGTGCGCGCGACGGGCGTCATCACGGCGCAGCGCATTGCGTCGCTGTATCACGTCGATGTCGAACAGGTGCGCTTTACCGAGTACCCGCCGGCACTCGCGTGGAAGGCGACGCTGCCGCGCCGCATTGCGTCGGGCGCGATCGGCGACACCGATATTTACGGCGCGCAGCAGCATGCGCCTCTGCTGGATATCGAGGTGCCGCTGTGATGCGCGGCGCCACCGACTTCGACCCTCACGGACAGACAGGCAAGGGCATCCCTATGCAAGACGCCAATTCCATCATGGAGGCACGCGCGGACGCGGAATGCTGCGATGTGCGCGAATTTCCGGAGCGCGATGCCTCCGTTTCCCGTCGGCTCGACGAACCCGCCGACGCGCGGCACCCGTTGTATGAGCCGCCGATGCCGAAGTCTGCGCGCCACATGACGCCCCGTCTGCGCGACGCCGCGACGCCCGCGTTCGACAGCTTGCCGGCAGCGATCCGTGCGATCGAGCGCGGCGAGTTCGTCCTCGTGGTCGACGACGAGGACCGCGAGAACGAAGGTGACCTGATCATCGCGGCCGATGCCGTGACGCCGGAAAAGCTGGCGTTCATGGTGCGCCACACGAGCGGCCTCATCTGCGTCGCCATGCCGGGACGCGTGCTCGACCGCCTGCGCTTGCCGCCGATGGTCCAGCACAACGACGACCCGTTTCGCACGGCGTTCGCGGTGAGCGTCGACTTGCGCCTGGGCGTGACGACGGGCATTTCCGCCGCCGACCGCGCCGCAACGATCTCGGCACTCGCGACGCAGAAATCGGTGGCGGACGACTTCGTGCGCCCCGGTCATGTCTTTCCGCTACGAGCCCGCGAGGGCGGCGTGATGGAACGCCCCGGCCACACCGAGGCCGCCTACGACCTCGTGCGGCTCGCCGGGCGCGGCTATGCCGGTGTGCTGTGCGAAGTGGTCAACGAAGACGGGACGATGGCGCGGCGGCCGGACCTGGTGCGCTTCGCCGTCGCACACGGCATTGCGCTCGTCTCGATCGCGCAACTGGTTGCGTACTGCGGCGCGGCCGACATGGCCTGAAACGCGGGAGAAAAACATGAATGTCATCGACAGCAAGAGCCTGCGCAAAACACTCGGCGCATTTACCACGGGCGTCACCGTGATTACCACGCTGGGCGGCGACGGGCGGCGTTACGGCGTCACCGCCAACTCGTTCAGCTCCGTGTCGCTCGATCCGCCGCTCGTGCTGTGGAGTCAGTCGACCACCTCGCGCAGCCATCCGGCGTTTCGCGACACGGAGCGTTTCGTCGTCAATATCCTGGCGGTGGACCAGATCCACGTGTCGGATCGTTTCGCGAAATCGGGCGACGACAAGTTCGACGGCTTCGAGACCGACGAGGGATTGGCCGGCTTGCCGATCATTCGTGGCGCGGCCGCGTATCTCGAGTGCCGCAAGATGGCGACGTATCCCGGTGGCGATCACGTCGTGTTTCTCGGGCTGGTGGAGAACCTGTTTCGCGGCGACCGTGCGCCGCTCGCCTTTTGCGACGGGCAATACCTGACGCATCTTGCCCAGCACCTGGCCGAAGCGTAGCTCGCATCCACCACCCGCGCCGATACGCCGTGCGGCGTGGGTGCGCTGTATCCGTGGCGAGCGTTCGGCCGTGCGCCTGAGGCGCTCACGCCTACGTGTTTTCCCTACGCGACGCGGCGTTTCCGACGCGGGTGCGTGGGCAGGCTGCGTGCTACCATCGCCGCTACAATTTCAACGCGGTACTGCCGATCTGTTTGGGGGCTGCGGCGCTGGACGCTGGTGCGTCCGGCGAACTTCGACTCTTGCCCGACCTCATGGATAATCCCTCGTTTCGCTTTCACCTTCCCGAGCTGGAAACGTTTCTGGTCGTGCTCGAAGAGGGGCAGTTCAGCAAAGCGGCGGAGCGGCTCTGCATTTCACAGCCGACGGCGTCCAGCCGGGTGAAGAAACTGGAATCGGTGTTGCGGGTGCAACTGCTGGTGCGTACCACGCGCAGCGTCGAACCCACCGAAGAAGGGCGGCTGCTGCAAGCCGCGGCCACCGACGCGCTCAGTGGCCTCTATGACGTATTACGCCAGTTTCGCGGCCGTTCCGAAGCCGCGCGCAATCGCGTCGTGGTGGCCGCGACGCCGATGATCGCCGCGACCTTCCTGCCGCAAATCATTCACTCCTACTGCGAGCGCTTTCCCGACGTGAGTGTCCAGCTCAAGGACATGCCGTACGAAAGCGTCCTCAAGACGGTGGCCGACGGCGCGGCCGACCTCGGCGTGGCGGCGGTCGATGGCGATTACGACAACCTCCTGTTCCGGCCGCTGGCCGAGGAACCGGTGGTGCTGATGGCGCCCGCCGCACATCCGATCACGCAAGCGCAGAGCGTGACCGTGGAGATGCTGCTGCCTTACCGGCTGATTCTGCTCGCGCGTTACAGCGATCTGCGCAAGCGGCTCGCGCAGGCTTTCGACGAACGCGGCGCCGTGTTCGATGCAACGACGGCGGCTACGCTGCCCACGCTGCTTGGCATGATCGACACCGGCGGCTTTCTCACCTTCATGCCGCGTTCGCTCGCGGAGTCGAATGCGCGCCGCAATCGCACTACGCTCGAACTCACGGACTTCCAGGCGACGCGTTGCTACGGCAGCATCGTCACGCGCAAGGCGGTCCCGACCAGTGCAATCAAAAGTTTTCGCGAGCATCTTCATCGGGAATTCGAGGCGTTGATGCAGGGTGCGGGCACGGCGGCGTAAGCTGTCGGCCATCGTTCCTGTTAACCGAGCTTTATCCCAGCCGCTTTTCTTCCTGAACTTTCGTGCTTTGATTCTCGTGTCCGGTGCACAAGTTTGCGCGTGACGTTCGCGCCGTGTCCGCAGCTAACCCGGTTTTTCATCGCGCCAAAGAAAAATGGCGTCACGGCTGAGAGACCATGACGCCATGCGAGAGGCGCGGATGTCCGGCAGAGCTACGTCGTGCTGCTACCGATGACCGGCGCACCCGACACGGCGGGCTCATTGGCCGCGTGCGTGCGCTCGCCGACGTAGCCGACCGAGTGGGCGCGGTGACGCAGCTTCATGTAGCCGATGCCGCCGAGCGTCGCGATGAACCCGGCGACCGACACCATGCCCGCAAGGTAGACCCAGGAGCCCGTTTCACGCATTAACCATTCGGCAACGAGCGGTGTAGGGGCGCTGAACAGAATCGAAGCGATCGCGCCCGACACCGCCACGCCGGTATAACGGTACTCCGCCGGAAACAGCTCGGCGCTCATGCTGCCGACCACGCCGTACGTCGTGACCTGTCCGCACACCATCGTGAGTGATAGCGCAATGCCGACCAGAAGCGGGCTCGCCGTATTCAGCGTGAGGAACAGCGGGACGCTGCCCAGCACGGCGAAGAGCGTCCCGAAGAAAAAGACGCGGTGAGCGCCGATACGATCCGCGTACGAGCAGATGATCGGAAAGGCGATCAGATCGATGAGCGAGGCGATCATCACGAGTCGGAACGTGGTGGCCTGCGGCATCTTGAGATGGAACGTCGCGTACGACACGAAGTACGTCGCCACCATGTAGAAGACCACGGCGAACGATGCGGACATCGCGGTGGCGACGAGCGTCGGCAGCTTGGCGTGACGCAGCAGGTCGGCAATAGGCATTTTTACGCGGCGCCCGGCGGCCTTCACGCGCTCGAAGTCTTCAGATTCCACGACGCCGAGACGGATGATCAGACCGATGAGCACGAGCGCGAAGCCCGCGATGAACGGCACACGCCATCCCCACGCCAGACGTTCTGCGGGCGGCAGCAGGCCGACGAGGGCCATTGCGCCGGTCGAGAGAAACAGGCCGAAGCCGCTGCCCATCTGCGGCGCGGCGCCATACAGACGGACCTTGTGTCGCGGTGCATTCTCGACGGCCACCAGCACGGCGCCGCCCCATTCTCCGCCGACCGCGAGACCCTGCAGCAGACGCAACGAAACGAGCAGTATCGGCGCGAATACGCCGATCTGCTGGTAGGTCGGCAGCAGCCCGATGGCGCCCGTTGCCACGCCCATGAGGACCAGCGTGAAGATCATGGTCGACTTGCGGCCGATGCGATCGCCGAGGTGGCCGAAAACGAACGCTCCAAGCGGACGGGCTAGAAACGCGACCCCGAACGACGCGAAGGCGATGAGCCGGGCAATGGCCGGATCCTTGTTCGGAAAGAACAGCGGCCCGAAGTAGAGCGCGGCGGCGGTGCCGTAAATGAAGTATTCGTACCACTCTACCGACGTCCCCACGCAACTGGATATGAGTGCGCGTCGCGCCTGTTTGACCTTGTCGACCCGGGTCCGGGCGTCTTGCTCTGCCATGGTGTCTCCTGATTTGAATAATGTACTCTGAACCGGTAGCCGCAATAAACGGCACCGGCCTCTGAGCCGGTTATTCACATTCTGGTCACCCAACGGCGAAGCATCTATGCGTTGACCAAATAGATTGATTGGATTTTTGGAAGAATGCCGGGCATGCGTTGGTGGATGACCGTGTCCCGACGTATTCCTTGCAGCGTGTTCAGCGAACTGGTCAGGGCGGTCATGTAAATCGCCGCGATTGCGGCGCCATGAAGAGTGAGCCGTTCGGTGCATCGCGCTGCGCTGTCACGCGAAGCCTGGCAATGCTGAAACGCGACGTCAGCGCGTTATGAACCGCCTCGCGCCATCCCCCATCCCATTCCCCCACCAGGGAAATCCCGCGTCTGCACGCAACCACAGGCACAATAGCGTGCAATAACATCGCGCGCACGTCCGGTTCTGCTTTCGAACCAGCCCATGCCGCGCCACCGGCATTTCCCTCTTGATGCAGTCATGACCCACGATAACGCCAACCACGCCGGCATGTCCGCCCCGGCACCGAACTCGCCGCGCTTCCTGCTGATTCTGATCTGCCTGTTCGCTTCCGCAGGACAACTCGCGATCGATATCTACGTGCCTGCGCTGCCCGCCATGGCGCGTTTCTTCGCCACGTCGCCGCAGGCCATTCAGACGAGCGTGACCGGCTATATGGTCGCCTACGCGCTCGGCCAGCTGATTTTTGGGCCCGTCGCCGATGCATATGGCCGCAAGCCCGTGCTGGGGTTTGGGCTCGTCATCTACACGATCGGCTGCCTGCTGTCGCTGGCGGCGCCGAACCTGGAGACGTTCATCCTCGCGCGCTGCCTGCAGGGCTTCGGCATCGCCACCACCAACCTGCTTGCGAAGGCGATCATCACCGATTCGTTCAAGGGCCAGGCGCTGATGCACGCGTTCACCTACATGTCGATTGCGTGGGGGCTTGCGCCGATCGTTGCGCCGGTGATCGGCGCCCATCTCCAGACGTGGTTCGGCTGGCGGGCCTGCCTTGTCTTCCTGCTGGTCTATTCGCTCGTGATGTGGGCGCTGTTGTGGCGCTATCGGGAAACACTGCCGCGGCCCGTGCACCTCGAACCGCGCACGCTGGTCACGAATGCGCGCAAGGTGCTCGCGAGTCCGGTGTTCCAGAGCTGCTTTCTTGCGCAAGGTCTGTGCTACAGCATCCTGCTCGTGTTCAACATCATCGGACCGTTCATGGTGCAGAACACGCTGCATAAGCCACCGACTTTCTTCGGCTATCTCGCGCTCGGCATCGGCATGATGTATTTTCTCGGCGGCCTGTCGAACCGCTTGCACGGTCCGCGTCTGCCGAGCGCGGAAGAGCGGCTGCGCATCGGTGCGCGCCTGATGGCGGCCGCCGCGGTAGCGATGCTCGTGCTTGCGCTGACAATCGGCCTGCGCGTGTGGACCCTCGCCACGCCGGTGCTCGTGATGGGCTTTTGCGCCGGCGCGATGTATCCAACGCTAATGGCCAAGGGCAATTCGCTGTTCCCCCACATCGCGGGGCTGACGAGCGCAATTCTCGGGTGCGCGCTGCTGCTCGTTTCCTCGGCGATGATGGCGCTGGCCGGCTTCGTGTCGGTGCAAATCCTGGCCCCGCTCGCGGTGTTTTTCGTGATCCTCGCGGGCATCGTGGTCCTGATGGTGACGAAGCTGCTGCGCCATCTGGCGCTGGCGCAGCCTGTCGCGGTGGCGCGCGCGGGCGGTGAGATGGTGTGAGAAACAGTGAGTCGGAGAGTGTGTCGCTCCGAACTTCGCGTCGTTGACATGCCGGTCGGCGGTCTGACTTCTCTCATGACCGCTCGATCACGACTTCGAGGTACTCGCTCGGCAGGACGAGCGTCGAGTCCCCCGACCGGTTGCGGCTGCCGATCAATGTCATCAGGTCGTCGAGAAGCGCCGCCTGCCGGTCACCATCGAGTGCGGCAAAGGCCTTGTTCATCGGCCCGTAGTATGTGCGCAATACTTCCATGAAATGCGCCGGTGAATGGTAGCGAAACGTGAAATAGCGGCTAGTCGCGACGATCTGCCGGACTTTTCCGCTAAATAGCGCCTCGAGTCGCGCCTCGGTACCCCAGAGCGCCGGTGACATCACCCCCGCAGGCGGAGGCATGTACTTGCCGATCGTCTTGAAGACCTGTCCGATGAAACTCTCCGGCGTCCAGTTCGCGAGACCGATCTGGCCGCCCCGCTTGCAGACGCGTGCCAGTTCGGCTGCTGCCTTCTCCTGATCCGGGGTGAACATCACGCCGAACGTCGACATGACGACGTCGAAGGAAGCATCGTCGTATGGCAATGCTTCGGCGTCGGCTGTCTGAAACCGTACGGGCAGCCCGTCTGCTCGCGCACGCGCACGCCCTGATTCCAGCAGCGAGCCGACATAGTCGGTGGAGGTGACGTCGCACCACCGGCGCGCGGCGGCGAGCGTTGCGTTGCCGTTGCCTGCGGCGACGTCGAGCACGCGGCTGCCGGCGCGCAAGTCGAGCGCTTCGCAAAGATTCTCGCCCACGATTTGCAGCGTGGTGCCGATGACGGCATAGTTGCCCGTCGACCATGTTGCCTGTTGACGCACCTTGAGGGCGGCGAAGTCTGCGACGGGGGAGAGAGAGGAATCAACAGCGGACATGAATAACTCCTGAAAGCAAAGGGCAGCGGTGCGGGAAGCGTGGTGGCTGCCTGTTTTTGATGACGCCGCGAATTGCACTCCGGGCATGCCCGCGCGACGATCGGGCAAATAAAAAGATGCTCTGCGAAATACGCGAGCAATCAGCAGCCGCAGTCGCCATGTGGTGATGCCGGCGCGTTCGGCAGTTCGTTGTGGAATTTCTTGAGTGCTAGTATTGGGAGGCAAGGCCAGTTAATGAATGACCAGGCGTCCAGATGTTTTGAGCAGGACGCCGAAATTGATCGGTTTCCCGGTGCTGCTGTACGCAAACGCTTTAATTTTCTGCCCCGACTCACGCAGGCATTACGCTTGCTGTACTACCCCTTGCGCTCGCGGGACATGACTCCGCCGCTCAGTCCCTGAACGCCCCACAATCCGCCATCGATCTATAACGGCCCCAATTTCCGCGCGTCTACCGCGAAAGATGCCGATTCCGGCCGCTCTTCCCACGAGGAGAAGCACGATGCAACAAACTGCCTCCACCACCGACACCCCGCATCAGAGCGCCGCGAGCCAAACCAGCCGCCAGTCTTCCGCCGACGCGGCGATGCCCGTCGAGTTGAACGTCAACGGCAACGTCTACAAGCTATTGCTCGATCCGCGCACCACGCTGCTCGACGCGCTGCGCGAACATCTGCACCTGACGGGCACTAAAAAGGGTTGCGATCACGGTCAATGCGGCGCGTGCACCGTGCACGTCAACGGGCGGCGAGTGAATGCGTGCCTGTCGCTCGCAGGCACTCACGCCGGCGACGAAATCGCGACCATCGAAGGTATCGGCCAGCCCGATGCGCTGCATCCGATGCAGGCCGCGTTTGTAGAATGCGACGGCTACCAGTGCGGCTACTGCACGTCGGGCCAGATCATGTCCGCGGTTGCCTTACTCGATGAAGCAGTCGGGCCCGGCGACGCCGACGTGCGCGAAGCGATGAGCGGCAATCTGTGCCGCTGCGGCGCCTATCAGAACATCGTCGCGGCGATTCAGCGCGTGCGCGGCCAGTCCTGAGGAGCGCCATCATGGACATGTTTCAGTTATCGCGCGCCAACGGCGTATCTGACGCGATCGCCGCAGCGGCGGCGTCGGCGACGGCCCAGCAAGGCGCGCAAGTCCGCTTTCTGGCCGGCGGCACGACATTGCTCGATCTCATGAAGCTGAACGTCGAGCGGCCCACGCGTGTCATCGACATCAGCCGTCTGCCGCTAGATCGCATCGAAGCGCTGTCCAACGGCGGCGTGAAGATCGGTTCGACGGCGCGCAACGCGGATCTGGCGTTGCACCCGCTGATTCGCGAGTCTTACGCCGTGCTGTCGCAGGCGTTGCTGGCTGGCGCGTCGGCCCAATTGCGAAACATGGCGACAACCGGCGGCAACCTGCTGCAACGCACGCGCTGCGTCTACTTTCGTGACACCGCGATGCCGTGCAACAAGCGCGATCCGGGCTCGGGATGTCCCGCGATCCAGGGATTCAATCGCACGCTCGCGATTCTTGGCACCAGCGACGCGTGCATCGCCACGAACCCGTCGGACATGAATGTCGCGCTCACCGCGCTCGACGCGACCATTCATATCGAAGGGACCGGCGGTGCGCGCAGTATCGCGATCGACGACTTTTTCCTGTTGCCTGGCGCAACGCCGCAGCGCGAGAACGTGCTCGAACCAGGCGAGCTCATCACGCACGTGACACTGCCGCCGCTGCCAGCGGGCGCACGCTCGGTTTACCTGAAGCTGCGTGATCGCGCGTCGTACGAATTCGCGTTGGCATCGGCTGCGGTCGTCGTGACGCTCGACGGCGGACGCATCGCGCAGGCGCGCGTCGCGCTCGGCGGCGTCGGCACGAGGCCGTGGCATGCGGTTGAAGCGGAGTCGGTATTGCAAGGCGCGACGCCCGACGCTGCAACCTTCCGCAAGGCCGCGGACGCCGCGCTCGCGAACGCGAAGCCGCAAAGCCAGAACGGCTTCAAGGTCGAACTGGCGCGACGCTGCATCGTCCACGCGCTGACCCAGGCCACGGCTACACCCTGAACCGCCGATCAAGAGGAACGCACCATGTCTACTTTGCCCGACTCCGTGCTGTCCGTGATCGGACGGCCCCATGCGCGTGTCGAGGGTCCGCTGAAGGTCAGCGGCGGCGCAACCTATACATCCGATGTCGATTTGCCCGGCTTGCTGATTGCGGTGCCGGTGTGCAGCACGATCGCGAGCGGCCGGCTGATGTCGCTCGACATCGCGGGCGCCGAGGCGATGCCAGGCGTGCACGCGGTGCTGCATCGGGGCAATATCGGCCGCTTCTACCGGATCTCCGGCAATTCGATGGAGACCGGCTACGTCGACGAAGCGCGGCCGCCGTTCGAAGACGACATCATCCGCTACTACGGGCAGTACATCGCGCTCGTGATCGGCGCCACCTTCGAGGCCGCGAGCGCTGCAGCGGCGGCGATCGGCGCGCGCTACGAACTCACGCCGCACGACGTGCGTGATGGCCTCGAACCTGACGACAAGCCCAAGGTCGAGAACGAACGCGGCGATCCGGATTCCGCGTTCGACACGGCGGCAGCGACCCTCGACGCAACCTACGCGACGCCGACCGAAACGCACAATCCGATCGAACTGCATGCGTCGATTGCGCAGTGGGACGGCGAAAACTACACGTTCTACGAGACGACGCAATCCATTTCGATCCACCTCGGCACGCTCTCGCAGATGCTCGGCGTGCCGAAGGAAAAGATCCGGGTGATCTCGCGCTACCTTGGGTCCGGCTTTGGCGGAAAGCTGTGGGTGTGGCCGCACACGCTGCTGGCGGCAGCCGCGACGCGTCAGACCGGTCGCCCGGTAAAGCTGGTCGTGAGCCGCAAGATGATGTTCCAGAACGTCGGCCATCGTCCGGTCACGCAGCAGCGCGTGCGCCTTTCGGCCGAACGCGACGGCAAACTCACGTCGTTGCGGCACGACTACGTCAATCACACCGCGATCGCTGACGACTACCAGGAAAGCTGTGGCGAAGTCACGCCGGTCATCTATAGCACGCCGAACCTGCGCGTGACCTCCGGCCTCGCGCACCGCAACGTCGGCTCGCCTACCGCCATGCGTGGCCCCGGCGCCGTGCCTGGCCTATACGCCATCGAATCGGCGATGAACGAACTCGCGCGCGAGCTGAATCTCGATCCCGTCGAGTTGAGGCTGCGCAATGAACCGCACGCCGACGAAAGCACCGGGTTGCCATTCTCGTCGCGGCATCTCGTCGAGTGTTTGCGCACTGGCGCCGAGCGGTTCGGCTGGTCGCAGCGTAAGCCGGGCATCGGATCGATGCAGCGTGACGGCCTGACGCTAGGCTGGGGCGTCGGCGCCTGCGTCTGGCCGGGCGTGCGCTTTTCCGCTGCGGCCAACGTCGATCTTCGAGAAGACGGCAGCGCCCGGGTGGTGTGCGGCACGCAGGACATCGGCACCGGCACGTACACGGTGCTTGCGCAACTGGTCGCGCAAGAGACCGGCATTCCACTCGAGCGCATCGAGGTCGGTCTCGGCGATTCGTCGTTGCCGCCGGGACCGGTTTCGGGTGGTAGCGCGGTGACGGCATCGGTGGTTCCAGCGGTGTTCGACGCAGTCCGTTCGGCAATCAAGCTGTTGCTATCGCGCGCCGCGGCGGTCGACGGCTCGCCATTCAAAGGCGCGGCGGAAGATACGCTCGCGTTCAGCGCGGGACGTGTGCATCGGAAGGAAGATGCTCCTGAGCGCGGCGTGCCGTTCGGCCAGATTCTCGAAGCAGCGAAAATGCGCGCGGCGTCGGGTAGCGGCAGCGCCACGGGCGGCTTCGACGATCCGCTGAAAAAGCGCTTCTCCATTTATTCATACGGCGCGCACTTCGCCGAGGTCACGTGGCAGCCGGAGATCGCGCGGTTGCGCGTGAGCCGAGTCGTCACGGTGATCGATGGAGGACGCATTGTCAATCCGCGCGCTGCCCGCAACCAGATCGAAGGCGCGGTTGTGATGGGCGTCGGGATGGCCCTGTTCGAGCACACCATGTACGACGCGCGGACGGGCGCACCGATCAATAGCAACCTGGCCGACTACATCATCGCGTCGAATGCGGATACGCCCGAACTCGACGTGACCTTTCTCGATCATCCAGACACCGTGTTCAATGAACTCGGCGTCCGCGGCATTGCGGAAATCGGTCTTGCGGGAATCGCGGCCGCGATTACCGACGCGACGCATCATGCGACCGGTGTGCGGGTGCGCAAGTTGCCGATCATGATTGAAGATCTGCTCGCGGCGGAAAGTGCTTGAGGGCAGTCGGTCATGCAAGTCTCCAGAGGACGATCGACGACCAGGAACTATACTGGGGCACCTGGAGGTTTCAATGACCGATCAAGACAAACTGCATCCGCTACGTCCGCTTCTGAAGAATTGGGTTTGGGAGCATGGCCATATCGGCACTCGCTATCTGGATTGCGTTGATGGCCAGATGAAGTTTGATGAAGGCAAGAAATCGCGGTTCGCCGCTGAAAAATATATCTATGTACCGCTTGATCAGGACGTTGCAGATGATGCATCCGTGGATGGTCCCGCTATTCAGGAGGCGGGACTCGCGCGGTTTTTGCGGGCCGCGCAGTTGGGCAAGCCAGAGGAGGCCGGCTCTGTCGCGGAGGTTCAGCGCGCGGTGCAGGACTGCGTGGAACTCGGCCTGTTCAGCGCATATCAATGGCAAGCTCAGGAAGCATTGGCCCGCTATACGCAGGAGCCAATGTTCGACGACGAAATTCGGGCGGCGGTTGTTGACGACATCCGGCGTATCTACTCCGGTATGCGGGACCAACTGGCGTTGTACGATTTCAGTGTGCTGTATGGGTTGTCCATGCCGCTGCTTATCAGCGATACGCCGTTCATCGACTGGCGAGTAGGCGCGAGTCCGGCACTTCCGTTTGTATCGCTGCCACTGGGACCTTACTGCCTGCTGGTAGGCGCGCCCTCGGGCAGGAGTAGCCGGGTTGGTCCGGTGGTATGGAAGGCTGCCAGCGCAATGGGCCCGCTGAAGGACCACAATCGGCTTATCGCGGAGCGCGCGCGTTTGTGGCTCGTGGCGACCACTGACGATCAACTCGTTGCCGTACAAAGCCGCCTCGCTGTGACATCGGACGCGAAGAGAAAGGATGCGAAGCCTTGACTGACGTGTGCGAAGTGCTGTGGTGAACGGGTCATCGCTCGTCGCTTCACCCGGGCGTTCGCACAGAGGCCTCGCGCCGCAAACGGCCACTTGATCGGTGGAGGCGAGCGTTGCCTTGGCCGCGGGCGTCAATCGTCGAGGTCAAGGACGCGAACTTCCTCACGGTAAAATGTCACATCGAGCAGGGCGCTATATACGGACACGAATACGGAGACCTGATGAGTCAATTGGACTGGTATCTAACGGCGAATTTGAAGGCGCGCCACTTGCGGTTGATCGTAGCGGTGAATGATTTTCGTAATCTGAGTGAGGTTGCGTCGAACTCTTTCATTACGGTATCTGCGGTCTCAAAGGCACTGAGCGAAATTGAGGGCGCACTGGGTGTCAAACTTTTCGAACGCACTGTGAATGGATTGAGGCCGACGGCATACGGCGAATGTGTTGTCCGCCATGCGCGCGTTCTGCTCAGTAATCTGAGTCGTGTGGCGGAAGAGATCAAAGCGTTGCAGACGGGGCGTGCTGGAAAAGTCAATGTCGGCGCGTTGCCCAGTTTGATTCCTACGATCATGCCTAAGGCGCTCGCCCTGCTCAAGAAGCAGTCGCCGCACGCGAACGTATCGATATTCGAAGGGCCGATGACCACGCTGTTGCAGGATCTGCGCCGGGGCGAACTGGATCTCGTGGTGGGACGCCTGCCGAATCAATCGGTGATGGTCGGCTTGCAGGATACGGTTCTCATGAACTCCCAGGTCAAGCTGGTGACCGGGCCCCATCATCCGCTGGTCGGAAGAAAGAATCTGCAGTGGAAAGATCTGGAGGACTTTCCGTGGGTGCTCCCGCCGCCTGGGTCCTTGCTGCGAGAACCGATCGAAAGCACGTTCGCCCGTAACGGCATGTCTATGCCGCTCAATTACATCGAGACCTTATCGGCGCATCTTATCCGCGCCTACATTCAATCTGAGGACGCGATCGCGCTCTACACGATCGATATCCAGTATCCGTACGCTGCGGTCAGTCCGATCCACGTGTTGCCGTTGGATCCTGGTTTTGTCAGAGCGCCGCTCGGCGCCGCCTGGAGAGCGGACAAGCCGCTCGTGCCCAGTGCGACGCTAATGCTACGCTGCCTTGAAGAAGTGAGCCCGTTGCTGATGTCGACTGAGGTCGAACATGCGCTTGCTGACGTGAACGCAGAGCAACGGTAATTCACCACGTGCTGGCCATCACGGGTCAGCCTCGATAGTCTCCGATGCAACCGCGCGGCGCGTCACCAACGGTGTCGCCAGTTCTCTGCGCCCGATTGACGCCCCGCGATACCTCGTCTATTCCCCACGTTTTACCGTCTGGTTAAGTCTGACGTAATTTTATTCAATCGACTCGACGGCCGCTGACTGGCAACATCCGGGTCGCCCAACAGCCGAACATTTGTAGAGAACGTGAACCACGGTCTTGACTTCTCGGCGCTGGCTACCAGGCCCAATCCGGTACGCCAGGCGGTTCGTGGCAACGCGTCGCGCGCGGCGAGCTGGCCGCGCGACGCAGGAAACGAATGCTTTGCGCCACCACCCTGGAGTGCCAGGCGCCGGACGCTGCGCGAGCATCCGTTCTCCATAACCCAGCATTCAGGAGAGACATATGTCAGCAAAGGTTCATCTCAAGATCGCAATCGCCGACCATCCGCAAACGTCCGCCGTCCGCAACGGCTCCATCCCCATCGAGGGCGTGGAGGCTGAATTCGTCACCGTCAAGCCGCAGATCGGCGCGTTCCGGCGCATGGTGCGCGACGTCGAGTTCGACGTTTGCGAGTTGGCGCCCACGACCTACATCATTGCCCGAGCCTATGGCGCACCGTTTGTCGCGTTGCCTATCTTCGTAGTGCGCCGCTTTCATCATGGCGGCCTGCTGGTTCGTCCTGACGCGGGAATCAGGACGCCGAAGGATCTGGAGGGGAAAAAAGTAGGCGTGCGTGCCTATTCGGTGACGACCGGAGTATGGACGCGACAGGTGCTGATCGACGAGTTCGGTCTCGATTCATCGAAGGTGACCTGGGTGGTCGATGACGAAGAGCACGTCACGCAACTCAAGCTGCCGTCGAACGTCATTCATGCGCCGCCGGGCACCTCGCTTGCCGCGATGATGGCGAGCGGCGAACTGTCGGCGGGTTTCGGTGCTAACGCAGGCATCGGCCGCACCGGCGATCCCACCGGTGGATGGAAGGAAGTCGCAGCCGACTATCCCGATCTGCTGTCCAACGCGACTGAACTGGAAAGCGAGTACTACGCCCGCACCGGCGTCTATCCGATGCACGGCACGATCGTCGTCAAGGACGCGGTACTGGCCGCGAATCCGTGGGTCGCGAAATCGATCTTCAACGCATTCACGCAGGCGAAGCAGGACTGGTTGGCGCGTCTTGATGCAGGTGAGGATCTCAGTGCCGGTGACAACAAATACCTGAAGCTACGCAAGATCGTTGGTCACGATCCGCTGCCGTACGGTATCGAGGAGAACCGCAAGACCATCGAAGCGCTCGAAGCCACGGCGTTCAAACAGGGTCTTACGCCGCGTCGAATGTCCATGGACGAACTGTTCGTCGATCCCCGCGTCTGAACAAGCGTCTCAAGTCCGCTTTCCAGCATCATCCCGCAGCGTGACCTCGAGTCATGCCGGGGTGAATCATGTCCGCCTGCTTCAGGTTGTTGCCGAAGGCGGATATCTTCCTTTTTTCGTTCCTTTTTCCATTCCTTTTACCAACGCGTTTGCCAAATCGCGGGGCCTGCCCGCGTCATGATGATCATCGATCGGCTTGATGAGTCACGTGGTCCAGGCGCCTCGCCCCGGACAGGCGGCCTGCAAATTTTTTCACGAGTGGGATAACGCGCGCAGCCCTTTCGCCACAGTAAGCTTGACCATCCGCTCAAGCCTCGACCCGCTTTTTTCAATAGACCTGCGGCGTCAAGCTCGCAAAAATTGCGGTGCTTCATTCAATAAACAAACCGGAGACACCGCGATCCAGCCCGAGACGACTTCCGTCTCTGGCGCGCCACAACAGTGGATCGCGGATTAAGGAGACAGAAGCGGATATGAACTACAGGATTGCATTGTGCGCGTGTGTGACACTGCTGGGTGTCTCACCGGCACGGGCTCAACAGAGCGACACAAGCTCGGTCACCCTGTATGGTTTGATCGATCAGGGTGTGGAGTACCGCAACAACGCGGCCATGGGTAAGACCACTGCCGACAGTTTTCGCATGGCATCAGGCACGGCTACTTCGTACTTCGGATTCCGCGGTACCGAGAATCTGGGCGGCGGTTTGCAAGCCATATGGGATTTGCAGGGCGGCTTTGCGCCGAATAACGGCACGTCGAGTCAGGGAGGACGATTGTTCGGGCGGCAAGCCTATGTCGGCCTGAATGGTGACTTTGGACGCTTGACGTTCGGCCGACAGTACACCATGCGTTTTTTTGCCACCTCGCCTTCCAATCCGTTCGGGACGGGCGCTCAAGGTATCACCACGCTGGATAACGGTGTTGCCAATGCTCGCGCCGATAATTCGATCAGTTACCGCTACATCTACAATGGATTTGAAGCCGGAGTGAACTGGAGCTTCGGCAGGGACGCCGTCGCCGGCAACAGTGCGCCGGCAACGAATTGCCCTGGCGAAACGACCCCGTCAAAGCAATGCAGGGAATGGTCGGTATTGCTCAAATACGACAACAAGATTTGGGGCGTAGCGACTGCTTATGAGAGAAACTATGGTGGCACTTCAGCGACGTGGGGTGGTCTCACTTCGCCGGATCTGACGGATAGCCGGTTTATTCTGGGTGGCTATTTCCACCTCTATAAGGCCAAGCTTGGAGCCGGTTGGATAAAGCGCATCGACGAAGGCATTGCGACGCCGAGAAGCAACTTGTTCTGGGTTTCCGGCACGGTACCCGTTACGCCGTTCTTTTACATCGACGGCATGCTGGCGCAACTCAAATACGAGCATTCGCCAAACAAGGCGCTTGTGGAGGTATTGCGCGCGTCCTACCACCTGTCAAAGAGCACTTTCGTTTATCTGACTGGTGAGCACATCAATAACGGTGGCACGCTCGCGCTTTCAGCGTCCACCATTACACCGGTCGTTGGCCCGCCGGCGGGTGGCGCGCAAATCTCCGTGATTGCGGGTATCAGGCACGTGTTCTGAGGGCGCTAGAGAGGGGCCTGCACGGTTCTTTATTGCCTGGCCGCTATGGAATGCGCGGCTAGAAAGATGGAACAGCATGAGCCCTCCCGTCTTTCTGCCATTCACAGGGAGGAACTCGCAGCCCCACGGGCCAGAAGCAGCCGTGGCTCGGAATGCCATTCCTTCGCGCCATGGCTGCTTCAGGCACGTAACTTTGCCGCCTCTCTTGCCGCCGACATGTCCGCCACTTTGGCGATGGCTTGCTTGCGCTTCAGGCTGCCGACTCCAATATCCATGTCCTGCAGATAAGCGATGTCGCCGTCGCTCAGCGACAAATCTCTGGAGTAGGGCCGCTGGATCTGATTGAAGTCCCAGACTGCCTGCGCAGAGGCCTTGTCAAATCTCTTCTGGGCGCGCCGACGAGCTTCGAAGAAGGCGTCGTGCGCTGTCGGCGACATGAGGTGATCGTAGAGTGCGCCGTAAGCCGCCATTACCGCGACCAATTCCTCGTGCTTGTCCCTGATCGCTGAGTCGGAAGCATAAGCGGTCTGGAAGATGAATTTGGGGAGCGCCTGCCACATGTTGGCCCCGCTGACCGCCACCAACCCATCGTCGTCGTTCAGATGCGAGACACTCGAACAGCAGGCATCGGCCTCCCTCGTTACGACCGCCTCATGACATTCATCGTTACTTCCCTTGTTGACGAAGTTCACCAGCGAAGGGTCGATGTTCGCTTCTCTCAGGAGCTGCAGCATGGTCATGTGCAACAAGCCCTTGGCGGGACCGATCGCGACCGATTTGCCTTGGAGATCGGCGAGCGTGTTGATACCGTCGGGCCTCGCGAAAACCGTCAGTGCGCACTTTCTCATTCCGGCACCGACGATCTTGACCTGGGCACCTCGTGCGATTTTGGGTAGCACCATGTTGTAGCCCGACACCATGCAGACATCCGCGGCGCCAGAGGCAATCGCATCGAATGGACCGCTGACGCCAGGGACCTCGACGATGCGTGCGTTAGCGCCGACTTTCTTCAGATAGCCCTGCTGTTCCATCAACGTGTTCAGCGTCGCGTTTTCCAACCCCGGGTTACTGACGACCCTAAGCTGGGTCGCGCCGGCTCGGGCAATATACGGCGCGGCAAATTGGCCGGTGGCAAGGCTTAGGCCTAGAAGTCCGGTGCCGCGCAGAAATTGGCGGCGGTTTAAGGTTTGCGACATGGGCAGTCTCCGTGCACCGGTTAAGTCGGCGAGTTGTATTGAGCAGTGGTTGTGGAGCGCCCCGCGATCCGCGAGAGCCTATACGGGCATTGCGAACGGCAGGCACGGCCAGGTGTGTGCGGTGCGGCTAGTTCTGGAAGACTCGTCGAAGACTTCACACGCCGACGGCGAGTCTGTCGAACGGTCCCAGTGATTTGAACCCCGGGATCTTGCGCGCAAGTTGCCCGTCGGTCGATTGAATAAAACGACTTCAAACTTAACCAGTTCGTAAAACCTGCGGAAGGTACACGATGTGTCGGAGCTTGATTGGTATTGACCATCCTGCATCATGGCCTGCGACGACCTCAGGATTCCAGGTTCGGCGGTCCATGTTGGCATGCTGCCGGACTCGGCCACGGCGCTGCTGCCGCAGGCGCTCAACCTGCTGAAGCAGCGCTCGGCGGTGCCAAGGTGCCGGTCGAAGGAACCATGGGGTTGCCGCTACCCGAGTTTTGACGAGGGAACAGGACCGGGTCGTCGGCAGCCGGCCGCGATGCAGCTACAAAGGGAATAAGCCCGACAGTCGCGGCCGCGAGGCCGGACGTCAGCATACGCGCATCCTGCCGTCTTTCCGACTGACCCTGCAGGGCTGGTCGGATGCTGCCATCATTCCTTTTAACGCAGCTTGACCATTTGCTCAAGAGCAGCCCAGTTTTTATCAATTGACCTGAAGCGGCACACTGGCAAAAATTCGTTGGGTTGATTCAATAACGAATAGCGACGACGTGACCCGCCATTGGTAGCGGTGACCGTCACCGGCTTGCCGTGATGGCGGGTCGCGCAACACTATCGGAGACATGCAGAGCTATGAACTACAGGACCGCACTACGCACTTTCGCGGTGCTGATGAGTCTTGCCACGACGGCGGTTGCTGCGCCGGCTTCTGATCAGTCGGCTGAAAAGTTCTATAGCGGAAAGACCGTCACGCTGCTTGTCAGCGCCGATGCAGGCACGCCGACCGATATCATCGCGCGGCAATTTGCGCGCTTCTTCATGAAGTACATGCCGGGGCATCCGCAGGCGGTGGTCATGAACGTGGTCGGGGCTGGCGGTATGGTCGCTGCGGCTTCGCTTCAGTCCAGGCAGCCCAATGACGGCACCGTGATTGGCTTCCTTCAGCGCAACAACCTTTATATTCCGCTGCTCGATCCGAGGCAGAGCAGATTCGACCCGAGAAAAGTGCGGTGGCTTGGTAGTCTGAACAAGGTCGACTACTGCATGGTCGCGATGACCCGATCCGGCGTGACCACCGCCGGTGATCTGTTCAAAAAGAAGATGTTCAGCGGCGCGACCGGGTTCTCCAACGAGGATCGAACGCTGCCGGCTCTGCTGAACAAGTACCTTGGCACCAAGATGAGCATCGTTCCTGGTTATACGGGACGAGGCGAGGTGTATCTTGCGATGCAGCGTGGCGAAGTCGACGGTTGGGCCTCTACCGTTGACGGGTTGAAGCAGGGCGATCCGGTACGGCTGCTAGCCAATGGAAAGATGAAAGTCCTCCTGGAACTCGGCTGGAAAAGCCCACCTGAGTTTCCCGATGTGCCGAACCTGAGCTCCTATATCACCAACCCGGAGGTCAAGGCGGTCTTCAATCTGTTCCTGCTACCTTTCGAGGCGGGTCGGCCCATCGCGGTGCCTCAAGGTGTGCCTCCCGATCGTCTTGCAGCGCTGCGCTCGGCCTTCTCAAGGACGATCGCGGATCCCGAGTTCGACGCGACGATGAAAAGCGCCGGGTTCCCGATCGATCCGATCGACGGCGACGCGGTAGAGCAGATAGTCAGCAAGCTGTACGCCACGCCCGAGCCGCAACTGGAGAGCGCCCGTCAGCTCATCTTCAGCCCCGAGTGACAGGCAACCGGGGCATGCGGGCCCCGGTTCCAGACCCCACGTTTTCTGATCTGCTGCTGACGTAGCCAGAAGAATGTCATGCATCCGTTCTGGATGATTTACGTAACAATAGTTAGAGATACTGATAAATGAAACCGGAAATAATCGATATTCATCCCCATATCATTTCGACGGACACGGTCCGCTATCCTATCGCTCCCCAGCACGGCCATCGCTCGAACTGGTCTGCTACGCGCCCGGTCACGTTCGAACAGATGATCGCCGAGATGAGTGAGGCTGGAGTTGCGAAGGCTGCAATCGTGCATTCTTCGACGACCTATGGGCACAACAACTCTTATGTAGCTGACTGCGTGGCGCAGCAGCCGAAGCGATTCACGGGTGTCTATTCTTTCGATCTGCTGGCACCCGACGCGCTGAATACTTTCGACTACTGGCTGGCCCGCGGCATGGGCGGAATTCGACTTTTCACCGGTGGCGCGACGCATCAGGGTGACGGGCGCTGGCTGGTCGATCCGGCGACTTTCCCGATCTGGGAGCGTTGTTCGGAGATCGGCATGACCATGGTGGTCCAGACGACGCTGAGCGGTGTGCCGATGGTGGCCGAACTGGCGGCGCGCTTTCCCAACGTGAGAATCGCGGTCGATCACTGCGCGCGGCCGGTCCTCGAGGGCGGGCCGCCGTATGCCGCCTGCGCGGAGTTGTTCGAACTGGCGAAGTTTGACAACGTCTATATGAAGATCACGCCGCGTACCTTCGACCTGGCGCAGGCGTCGCCGGGCGGAGCAGAGGCGTTCTTTCCCCATCTCGTGAAGGTGTTCGGCGCGGATCATCTCGCTTTTGGCTCGAACTATCCGGCCTCGGCGGGGCCGCTCAAGACGCTGATCGATCAGGGGCATGCCTGTTTCGTGTCTCTCAGCGAGGACGACCGTGCTTGGATCTGGGGCCGCACCGCGCGAATCCTGTATCCCTCTCTCGCCGATTAGAGCCTGTAACGTGCCGAAGAGACAGGTGCTGGACTTCCGGAAAGGACGACCGTTAGCCATCGTCTGCTGGTGCGCCTTTCCGGCGCCGCACCGGCGGGGTACTCGGGCAGGCGCGACGCTTACGGCGGCTGAACCCGGCCTTCTGGAAGCTGCGCTATTTGCTACGATGCGCGCATCTTCGCCCTCGGCTGGCTTTTAAAGCGGGCTTGCTGAGCTTGCTCGCTCATCTGGATGACTCATGGAATTTTTCAACGATGCAACGTTGCTGGCGGCAGGTCATGCGCTGTCGACGCTCTTGCAGTTCCACCGTCTTATCTTTCTCTGTTTCGGCGTCGTGGTGGGGCTGGCAATCGGACTGTTGCCCGGTATTGGCGGCCTGACCGGCTTTGCTTTACTGGTGCCGTTCACCTACACGATGGATCCCTATGCAGCCTTTGCGATGTTGCTCGGCATGGCTTCGGTCATCACGACTTCGGACGTGATCCCGGCCGTGCTGTTTGGCGTGCCGGGTCACGCGGCCTCGCAGGCGACCGTACTGGACGGTCTGCCGATGACCAAACGCGGTGAAGCTTCTCGCGCCCTGAGCGCGTGCTACACGTCCTCGCTTTTCGGCGGGCTGATCGGAGCAGTCATCCTTGCGGTCTCGTTGCCGCTGGTACGGCCATTTGTTCTCTCCATTGCCACCCCCGAGATGTTGGGGCTGACTATCTTCGGTGTCTCGATGGTGTCGTCGCTATCGGGTAATGCGCCACTGAAAGGCATCGTCGCAGCGTGTTTCGGCATTCTCGTCGGCATGGTCGGCACGAATGTCGAAACGGGGCAAATGCGCTGGACGGGTGATCTTCTTTATCTGCAAGATGGAATTCCATTGGTGCCGATCATTCTTGGCATCTTCGCGCTGCCCGAACTGTGTGAACTCGCTATTCGACGTACGGCGATCGCCGAGAATATGCAGTTCAGTTCGCGCGTTGGAATGCGGCAGGGCGTTGCCGACACGCTGCGAAACTGGTTCCTGGTACTGCGCTGCGGCGGGTTGGGGGCGCTCCTCGGTGCGATTCCCGGCATTACCGGCGCGGTGACTGACTGGATCGCCTATGGTCATGCGATGCAAACGGCGAAGGGCGCCAAAGAATCCTTTACCACAGGCGACGTACGCGGCGTCATTGCCCCGGAGGCTGCCAACAACGCGAGAGAAGGCGGCAGCCTCGTGCCAATGCTCGCTTTCGGTGTTCCCGGCGGCGCAGCGCAGGCAATTTTGCTCGGTGCAATGATGGTGCATGGGTTCATACCCGGCCCCGACATGTTGACCAAGCATCTGGACCTGACCTATTCGATGGTCTGGTCGATCGCTCTGGCCAATATCTTCGGCGCGGGCTTGTGCTTCCTGCTTAGCGGGCAATTTGCGAGGATCTCGACGCTGCGCTATACGCTCATTCTGCCGGTCATCATGCCGATCATCTACGTCGGCGCGTTCCAGGGTTCGCGGAGTTGGGGCGATCTGTTCGTGCTGCTGATTGCCGGGGTAATCGGCTGGACCATGAAGCGTTTGAAGTGGACGCGTCCACCGCTGATCCTCGGTCTGGTGCTTGGCGTGCTGATGGAACGTTACATGACGATCTCCTTCATGCGATATGGCACGGACTGGCTGCTGCGGCCTGGCGTCATGGTTCTTCTTGCACTCGCCGCGCTGATCTTTCTCAACCCGCTGTTCAAACTGTTACGAAGGGGCGGCCTTGCCCGGCTCAAACCGAGCGGGACGATCGCAATTAAACCCGAAGATCTCACGTATCTGTTCTTCATCGGCATAGGGATTTACATGCTGGTGACCGCGCAGGGCTGGCTTTTCATGGCGAGGATTGGGCCGACAGTCGTGGCAAGCATCCTCGTCATTGCCGGGGCGATCAGTCTCGCGAACAAGGTCTTCGTTGCGCCGCCACCCGCCGGGATGGCGCATGGCGGCGGTATCCACATGGATGTCGCGAGCAATGAGGACGGAACCCTCTCAAACACGACCACTTTGCTGCGGGCAGCAAGGTTCTTCGGCTGGTTCCTCGCGTTTCTCGCCTGCATGGCGCTGATCGGCATGATCCCAACGGTCCCGCTGATGATCGTGGCTTTCATGCGCGTCGAGGGGCGCGAGTCGTGGCGGCTCAGCGTAATCCTCGCGCTGTGCGTGACTGCGCTTATCTACGGGATATTCGATCAGATCATCCACATATCGTGGCCGAGTAGTCTCATCGGTCAGTGGTTCCCCATGCTGGCAGTCGGCGGCGCATGACGATGTCGCTGCGAGTCGCGATGCTCGAGTAGAGCGCGGAGCCTGTCCGCCGCTGTCAGGCCGACACGAAGTTAGTTTCCCGAGCAGGAGTCGATTGGTATGAAGCGTATGCCCATGCGAGTCCTGTTGCGGCATCGTTTCATTGGAAGGAGAAAGCATGATGGACAATCGACTCGAACGTATCGACCCGGAGAAAGCCACCGACGAGCAGCAGAAAGTGATCTCGCGGCTCGGCGAAGGGCGAGGGCGTATTCCGACGCCGTTCAATATCTGGCTGCACAATCCGCAGTTGGCCGAAGGCATGGAGATCATCGGCACCCATGTCGATCGCTCGCCGGTGCTCAGCGAAGCGGAGACCGAGGTGGCGATCCTTTCGACGGCGGTCTTCTGGAATGCACCCTATGTGATCGTCAACCACCGTCGCCATGCGCTGAAAGCCGGCGTTCCCGACGCCGTGGTCGCCGCCATTATCGAAAAGCGGCGCCCCGAATCGGTCGGCGGGCGTTTTGGTGCGGTTTGCGAAGCCGTCGGCGACATTCTCGCAGGAGGCGCGATCGACGACGCGCGTTTCGCCCGCTACGAAACCGAGCTTGGCCGCGCGGTGATTGCCGAGTTGCTGATTACCGTAGGCTATTTCACCTCGGTATCGCTCGCCATGACGCTGCACGCGCTCGAGCCCAAGAGCTGATAGCTCATCCCGCGCCCGGGGAGACCTGATTTCGTGACGCGGGATGCTGCTTGTGCATTACCCTGCGGCGCGACACTGCGACCTGCTTGTGCGTGTTTCACAGTTATTCGCTATCCGAATGAATGCGCGCTTGGGAAAGTCTCGGCAATGCCGTCTCCGAGCTTCAATGGGCGCCATGTCGCCAAAGATAAATATGCATATTCCCCCACACCTGCATACCGCGGCACGTAAAGCATTGGCGCGAACTCCGGCATGACGCGCGTATCTGATTCATCGTTACCCGCGATGGACGCGGACGCGGGCATGTCAGCCTTGCTGAGCCGTGCGTCATTCAGGCGGTTCATGACCGCGCGGGTCGGCTCCATCACTGCCCAGCAGATGATATTGCTTGCAGTCAGCTGGCACATGTATGACCTGACCTCCAGTGCATGGGATCTCGGCCTCGTTGGGCTCTTTCAGTTCATGCCCGGGCTTGCCACGACCTTTGTCGCAGGGCACTGTGCCGATCGCATGCATCGTGGCCGGATCGTCGCGGCGTGTCTTGCGGCCCAAGCCGTCACGGCCGCACTGCTCGTCGTAGCGACCGTCACGCACGTTGTGACGCGCGACGTGCTGCTCGGGCTCTCGCTCATCCTCGGCGCTATCCGGCCATTCCAGATGTCGGGGCAGCAGGCGCTGTTGCCCATGCTCGTTCCGCAGAAACTGCTGGCACGAGCGATGGCGCTCAGCACGGTGGTCCAGCAAATATGCGTGGTCGCCGGACCCGCACTGGGCGGCCTGTTGTTCGCGATTGGAGTCAATGCCGTCTACCTGACTTGCGCCGTGCTTTTCTGCGTGAGCGCCTTGATGTGCGCATTCGTGCGTTACGACTACGTACCAGCGCCGCGCGAGCCCGTCACGGCAGGCACGATCCTCGCCGGTTTGCGCTTCGTGTGGAGCAACCCCCTGCTGCTCGGCGGCATTTCGCTCGACCTGTTCGCTGTTCTGTTCGGAGGCGCCACTGCTCTGTTGCCTGTCTACGCGCGAGAGATTCTGCATGTCGGGCCGCAAGGTCTGGGATTGATGCGCTCTGCGCCGGCCATTGGGGCACTTTGCGTCGGCCTCGTTCTGTCGCGGCATGCCATTCGGCGCGGGGTCGGCAAGAAACTGCTGACGGCTGTGGCCGTATACGGTATCTGCATCATTGGCTTCGGGCTCTCCCGATCGTTTCCAGTGTCGTTGGTATTGCTGGCGATCGCCGGTGGTGCCGATACGATCAGCGTCGTCGTGCGGCAGACGCTTGTTCAGTTGGAGACGCCTGATCGGATGCGCGGACGAGTCTCCGCCGTGAACACGTTGTTCATTGGCGCGAGCAACCAGCTCGGGGAGTTCGAATCGGGTGTAACGGCCACGGCGTTCGGCGTGGTTGGCTCAGTCGTGTTCGGGGGATGCGCGACGATTCTTGTCAGCATCGCATGGCGCCGTTTGTTCAAGCCGCTTGCGCAACGTGACGCGTTGCACTGAGTGATGATAATGGCGGCTTCGCACAGAGCCTGATTTGCGCAGGGTTGGATCTCATCAGCATCGCGGTATCGAGCAGCGGGCGTTATCTGTCCGTTCACGGTGTCAGGCTCGGCACGCGCGCCGACTTTGAAAACATAACCAGTAAGAAGCTCCAGTGTGACGGTCGCGCTGGCGACCTTCGCTTGCTCGAACTGGAAAAGTGTTTTCGGGGAAATTTCGCGAGTGCGATTCTCGACGCGACCGGCACCGAGCGGCGCGACGTCTTCCACGCGCGCGCCGTCGACGGGTTCATGTTTTTGCGGCGCCACGCGCGTGACACATTCGTCAATTCAAATCGGCTGAAGGCCTGATGAATCGTGCTGAAGGTTTGCTGGCGCGCGGCTTACGCGCAAGCCGCAAACAACTTGCGCACCACATACGTTCCGCATCGGCGACGATTCAAACCGCCGGGCCCGCAGTTTAGACAACTTCAGCTTGTGTGCACACCCGTCAGTGCAGAACTGCCAGACCATGTACCACAATCGCGATTGGCGGTTTCTAACACGCCGATCAAGTTTATCTAACGGCCCGATCAACTTTAACGATTGGCGGTTGCCGCAATCCTCTACATTATTCCTTTATCACCTGTGCACTACCGAGGTCTGGGTGATTGGACGACGAAAGAGCATAATTTGTAGACCTTCAGGAGGATATCCATGTCTGACAAAGGGAAGTGTCCGTTCCAACACGCCGCCGGTGGCGGCACGACGAACCGTGACTGGTGGCCGGAACAGCTGAGGCTGGATTTGCTGAGCCAGCACTCCAGCAAGTCCAATCCGCTGGATCCGGACTTCAACTACGCCGAAGCTTTCAAAACGCTCGATCTCGCGGCTGTCAAGAAAGATCTCGCCGCGCTCATGACCGACTCGCAGGACTGGTGGCCGGCCGACTTCGGCCACTACGGTCCGCTTTTCATCCGTATGGCATGGCACAGTGCCGGCACCTATCGCATCGGTGACGGCCGTGGCGGCGCTGGACGCGGCCAGCAGCGTTTCGCGCCGCTCAACAGCTGGCCGGACAACGTGAGCCTCGACAAGGCCCGCCGTCTACTCTGGCCAATCAAGCAAAAATACGGCCAAAAGATTTCCTGGGCCGACCTGCTGGTCCTCACCGGCAACGTCGCACTGGAAACCATGGGCTTCAAGACCTTCGGCTTCGGCGGCGGTCGCGAAGACACGTGGGAGCCGGATCAGGACGTCTACTGGGGCAACGAAAAAACCTGGCTGGGTGGCGACGTCCGCTACGGCAAGGGCGCAGCCGGCAACGAAGACGACAACGAAGGCGTGATCGTCGCAGACGAAGAACTCCACGGCGCCGAACAAAGCCGCACCGACGCCGGGCGTAATCTGGAGAACCCGCTTGGTGCAGTGCAAATGGGCCTGATCTACGTGAACCCGGAAGGCCCGGACGGCAACCCCGACCCGCTTGCGGCAGCGCATGATATCCGCGAGACCTTCGGGCGGATGGCGATGAACGACGAGGAAACCGTCGCACTGATCGCCGGTGGTCACACCTTCGGCAAGACACACGGCGCCGGTCCTGCCGACAACGTCGGCGCCGAGCCTGAATCGGCCGGCCTCGAGCATCAGGGTCTTGGCTGGACGAACAGCTTCGGCAGCGGCAGGGGCGCCGACACCATCACGAGCGGTCTGGAAGTGACGTGGAGCAGCACGCCGACGCAGTGGGGCATGGGCTTCTTCCAGAACCTGTTCGGCCTCGAATGGGAACTGACGAAAAGTCCGGCAGGCGCGAATCAGTGGGTCGCTAAAAATGGCGGCGAGACGATTCCGCATGCGCACGACCCGTCGAAGAAAATCCGCCCGACGATGCTGACCACGGACCTGTCGCTGCGGCTCGACCCGGTGTACGAGAAGATCTCGCGCCGCTTCATGGATCACCCCGACGAGTTTGCCGACGCCTTTGCACGCGCCTGGTTCAAGCTGACGCACCGCGACATGGGTCCGCGTGCGCGTTACCTCGGTCCTGAAGTCCCCAGTGAGGAACTGGTCTGGCAGGACCCGATTCCGTCCGTCGACCATCCTCTCGTCAGCGACGCTGACGTCGCCGCGCTCAAGCAGAAGATCGCGGCTTCGGGGCTTTCGGTTGCTGAACTGGTATCGACCGCGTGGGCGTCGGCCTCCACTTTCCGTGGCTCGGACAAGCGCGGTGGCGCGAACGGCGCGCGCATTCGTCTCGCGCCGCAGAAAGACTGGGCGGTCAACCAGCCGGAACAGCTCGCCAAGGTGCTCAAGACGCTCGAAGGCATTCAGAGCGAGTTCAATGGTGCGCAGTCGGGCGGCAAGAAGGTGTCGCTTGCCGATCTGATCGTGCTTGCGGGCGGCGTGGGCGTCGAGCAGGCCGCGGAGAAGAGCGGGCACAAGGTGACGGTGCCGTTCGCGCCGGGCCGCATGGACGCATCGCAGGAACAGACCGACGTGGAATCGGTTGGCGCGCTCGAACCATTGGCGGACGGCTTCCGCAACTACCTCCAGCGCAAGTTCCCTGCATCGGCTGAAGCGTTGCTGATCGACAAGGCGCAACTCCTCACGCTCACTGCACCGGAAATGACCGCGCTGGTCGGTGGCTTACGTGTGTTGGGTGTTCAGGCGGGCAAGGAAGCTCATGGGGTGTTCACGGATCGTCCGGGCGTGCTGAGCAACGACTTCTTCCGCAATCTGCTTGACATTGGCACGCAATGGAAGCCGCAGTCCGAGGCGAATGACCTGTTCCAGGCAAGCGATCGCGCAACCGGCGAGGCGAAGTGGACGGGCACGCGCGTGGATCTGGTTTTCGGTTCCCACTCTGTATTGCGTGCGCTGGGCGAGGTCTACGCAAGCGCGGACGGTCAGGAGAAGTTCGTGCGCGACTTCGTCGCTGCATGGGTGAAGGTGATGAATCTGGACCGCTTCGATCTGGCTTCGGCCTGAAGCACCACGCCCCCGCCGGTGATGTTTGGTGGGGGCGTGGGATCGGGTTGCTGGGTGTTGTCAACGATGCGCCGCGGGGTGCAGAATCTTTCGGGTTATGGGCAGCACTTTCAGCGCTCTTCTGGCGCGCACTCTCCGCGAATTCCGATGCAAGCTGCCTCCTTGAGGGCGGATCGAAAACGAACGCCTCGGAGCGCATCGGAACGTGGCGGAGAGAGAACATAATGAAGGCCATTTGGTCGAGCTCGGGAGGCTAGGTGGCAGGCGTGTCGGTCCCGCGAACACCGCTCGCTGGCGCCGCGGAGACAGCGCCGATGCGCTCGCCAGTTCTTGCATTACCGCCGGGTGCCCGAACATGTGCAAGCCGGCGTCGTGCAGTGGATCGTCCCGTTCACGCCAACCCTCTCCACCCATATCTCGCCAGTGGGTGCGAGCGCTTGCAGAGACCTTGCAAACGGATCTATCGAGATCATTCCTTCTCAACGGCGGGACGCGTTGTGGCCTGTCTCGCAGACCAGGCGGCTTAATGAGGGCATCGAGTTGCGAAGGTTAGAGTGCACGCTGTTCACTCCCGTGAATGCGGCTGCATCTATCGCCTGCGCTGACGCCACCATTTGCGCTGTTCATGCTGCCATAAGCAGGAGCGCCGCGAATACGCCAATCGTCCGATGCTGAAGCGTCTTGCATTGTCGCATTGCTTTGCTCCGTGCCACAGACTGCCCTGATTTCGATCGGCAACCTGCCGCGCCAGGAGATATTGCCGATTACATCGGCAAGAAGTCAGTCCTGTCGCTGCAAACCTTAGCTGGTGGCCGCAGACAACTCCAGCTTATCGTGGAGCAGCCTCTGCATACGTTGCAGCGAAAAGAGGTGCAAATAAGCTCGGGACAGCCAGCCGTTTCGGTGCCATTCCATCACAGTCTCTTCTCCAAGTTGGGCGAGCCTGCCTTCGTTGATGCCAAAAAAGCCCGACACGTTCCAGCTTTTCTTATCCGCTTGCGTGAACGTGGCTGTTAAGGGATCAAGTAGTTTCAGTTCAACTAGACGCCTGCAAAAAGCGTTAGTCCTTTCGAGGTCCGCTTCGTATTCGCGCAGAAACGTTTCAACCTTCTGCCATTCCTGAGTTGCCTTGCCATCGTCATCAAAGAGTCGCCGGTAGCCGTCTCTCGCTTCGCCGACGACATAGTCTTTCTCGACACACACCAGCCGGTTAGGATCGGCCTGTTCGTTGGCGGATACCTTTGCCATGCAGAATGGAAAACGCCGGATATAGGCTGGCTGGTACGCATCCGTCTTCCAACCCGAGGCGGTATAAAACAGGTTCTCTCCTGTAGCAAGACCCAACATGGCGACCAGGCCAACGCGATCATTCAGGGACTCTTGCACAAATACCAGCGGGTAATGCCATGCTGCCGCCATCATCTCGCCGATGCTAAGTGGCACGATGGCCGTATCCTTCACGAACGGTGGCACTTCTCCCGGGGCTGAAAAGCGTACGTAGTCGATACGATTGAGTGCCTTGATATCCCGGTAACCAAAAGGAGGGCTAATATCCATCATTAAACTCCGTCAAAACGAGCATGAATTTTGCGGACAGACATCAAGGACCGTGCCGCGCCGCTAAGACCACAACCGGCTTTCAGGCCGAGAGAAGAAACTGGTATGGAATCATACGCCAGTGCTCTCGCCATAACCTACCCTCTGCAAAGTTGTTGTATTTCGTTATCCGAAATTATACATCCGAGTTGATCAGTTGTTGTTCATATCGTACCTCCCATGCTTTCGTGGCAGAAGCTGCCGCGCAACGCAAGCCACGATCGGCAACCGCTAGAACGCGAGCGCAGCGATTGTCAGGCAACGAAAGCCGCTCGATGACTCGGCGTTCGGACGATCGATCGCGAAGACCCGGTGAACAGGCTGCATACCATCGGATCGTACAGGCGCTTCATGATATTTTTCAAACCAGCGACCCCACTTCCTGCGTTCAATGTTCCTCTTCGCGATACGGCGTGCCCTTTGTCTGCCGCTGATCTTACCTTGCGATTGTTAGCGCGACAAACCCCCCAATCAAATGGCTAGTGTCCTCCCCGACTGGGGGGCTTATTAATGTTTGACACTTAGTACTCTCTATCTACGACGTCATGTCACGGCATGCGGCGGTTTCTAGCGTGAAGTTTAACGGTGGGGGTTGCATTAGGAAACTCTCGGAGGTTGACATGCTGAGACAAGGGACGTGGCGAAGACCTCGGTTGGCGATTGGAAGGCGTGAGTGGCGCGAGTTCAGCCACCGCCTATGGCGCCGAGCTGGTCCTGACAGGCCGAAAGATCTGTGCTTTTGGGCAGGGAAAGGCGCAGAAGTCCGTTGGTGTTTTCGCAGGCGTCTTATTGCCATGGGTTGGGTGGGCCGCGGAAGTACCTCATCACGCCGGTTGCGGCAATGAATTTTCCTCTACTACAGAAGTGAACAACGCGCTAATACGCCTCCGTTGGGAATTTCTTAATAACTTTGGTTCCAGGAAGGAGCAGAAGATTATGAGTATCCTGCTGGTAGACGCCGAGCCGGCACGAGTCGATGTAATTGAAAGAGTACTTCATTCGCTCGGAAAGGATGTAATTCAGGTAGGCCGTGGCGAAAATGCAGTTAAATTTTTGGAATGCGAACCAATTGACCTGGTCATCCTTGACTGGCAATTATCAGGTATGAAAGCACTGGATGTATTGCGTCGGATACGTTCGAATTTTGGAAACGAACTGCCCGTCCTGTTTCTAACGAGTCAGCTTTTCGAGGTCGACATTGTTCATGCGCTCGAAGCAGGAGCTAATGATTATGTATTAAAGCCATTCAGTCCGGCCGAACTTGGTACGAGAGTAAGCGCACTTCTGCTTGAGGCCCAGCGAAACTCCGTGGCCTCTCACTCGAAGACTATCGGTGCATACAGTCTCGACGCCGCTCAGCGGAGAATTTCTGTCGAAGGTAGAGCCGTTAAGCTGACGGAGAAGGAATTCGACATCATAGCCTACCTTTTCAACAATGTGGGTCGGGTCGTTTCACGAGACATCCTGGCGAAGTTGGCGTGGGGTAGAGAGCTGGATAGCTCATCTCGCACAGTAGATACGCATATCTACCGTCTTCGCCGAAAACTGTTGCTGAGTCCGGAAAACGGCGTACGTCTAACTGCGATTTATACGCATGGGTACCGCCTCGATGATATAGGGAAGCCCGCCACGGTGGCCAAGTTAGATAGATCAAGTGATCGTGTAGCTCAATGCATCGCAGGTTGATGAAGCCCGCTCCACCATGAAGTCTGCTTACCAAGAAGAAATGCAGTTGTATCGATTTTATCTTTGCTTGAGTTGGAAGAAAGAAGGAATTGCCTTCCTGTGCCGATTCAAATGATTTCAATCGTGTCCGAATTGCCCAGCTTGCGTACGCGGCAAGCTGACATCGACAGTACGTTACAGCCATTGAAGAGTGCCCAGCAGGATGAAAAATCTACAACAGGACGCCTGGATCGACTTGTCGGATCACCACCTGCGTGGGTTGTCCTGCGCCGTCGATTCGACCACGACCGCGCTGGCCTTTGACATCCCAGCCAACGCACACTTTGAATCAGCGCCGTTCAACGCTCCAGTGAAAATTCCATGTGATTATGGTGCGACTGAGTTCCTGATGAAATGGATTGCTGTGTGCGACGCCGGTTTGTGCCGGAGGACGGCAATCTGCTTTTTCTCCAGGCTGCGCTGCGTAGGCTTTCCGAAGCAACATCGTCGCCGAGTTTTAACCGGCACCGTCCTCAAAGAAAGGGCTCCAGGAATGCTGGACGAGCGGCTACCGGAAGGCGCCTGCAGGGCGGACCATCGTCCTGTCGGTTATGGTTGCTGATGAATCACAAAGCCGCCCTCCCACGAGACTCTCAACTACGCTCCCTACAGGCGCTTGACAACAGTCTGAAGCGCGAGCGTCGCGTTTTCCTGCTGGTGATATCACTTCTCATCTTCTCGATCGTCTGCGCCGCGAGTGTGATATTGGCAATCAGGCTTGCCAACATGCTTTCGTTTGAAGAACAGGCTGCACGTGCGGCGGCCGAGGAGGTCAACGCCATGCTTATCCAACGGTATGGCATGCTGACCACTGCGAGGCTTTTGCTCGAACTGCACGAGCAAGACCTCCTGACCGCGCCTTCGGAACATGTGACGCACCCGCAATGTACTCCGGTCTTTGCGGCGCAACCGGAGCGAACTTCGCTTCGCTTGATTTGCGATGAAGCAGTGCAATTGCTTACCACCATGGGGACTGCGCCACCGCTAGAGTTCATGGTCGTGGATGGTAGCGCCGCGTACGGCTACCAATTGGTTGCCGGTGCGCCGCCCAATAACGCACAGCATGCAGGTTATGCTCCCGGACTTCTCGTTCATGCTGTGTTGACCGTGATGGAGCAGCGAGGCTTCGGGCCACATGACGATAAGAACGGACGCGGCATCATCTGGTTTCCCGCGCTGCCCTCGCTTGGGCTTAAGCCGCAGCTGATGCTTGGCGCGACGGTGGTCTGGAAAGGCGATCAGCCGCAAACAATCGTGCTGACAAGTATCGATCCGTCTGAATTCATGTTGACTTCGGCGGCTGATCTGCTCAACCTCACGCCATCGCTGGTAAGCGCCGATGGTTCGCTGCTGGTAGGCGACATTCCTGCCGAAACGGCACGGGTCATGAACACACGTATTGCTAACCGGTCACCTGGTCGTTTTCACTGGCTTCCAGATTACGGTTGGGGCTTGTCTTTGCCCCCGCTAGCATTTGGTGTGGGCCATCTGATGTTCGCGTTGCCTTGGAGCGAACAGATTTACCTGATGCGCACCGATCTCACCATCGTGATCTTCGTGATGGTCTTGCTAGTCGGACTGTTGATAGCGGTGAGTCGTTACTGGAACCACCGATTCCTGACGCGTACGTATGCAGACGCTTCCCGTGCGCTGGAAGGCGAATTGCTGAACTATTTGCTGGTACACGCGACCCCCGTCGGCCTAGGCATCGTGCGCCAGCATGACCTCGAGATAATTCTGGCGAATCAGATCGCCCGCAACGTGCTTGGGCTCACCGATTCGGCTGCCCGCTTTCCCGAAGGCCTGTGCGAGGAGTTTGCGCGGCGCAGCATGGAGCCCATGCTACCCAAAGGCATGGCACAGGTTTCCCAGTTTCTTTTCTCTATTGCTCGCAGCGACGGAAGCAGTGCCCACCTTGAAATAACATATGCGCGTGCTGTGCTGAATCGGGAAGGCGTGCTCTTTTGTGCGATAGCAGATGTAACCGAGCAACATAAGGCTGAACAGCTGTTGCGAGAGGCGAAATTGACGAGTGAGGCAGTAGCGAAAGCCAAGGTGAGCTTTTTTGCCTCGATGAGTCACGAGATCCGTACGCCGCTCGCTTCGCTCCTCGGCAACCTCGAACTGCTCGCCCTCGGTCCGCTCGCGCCAGAACAGGAAGCCCGCACGCATGCAATGCAGATGTCCGCGACAAGCCTGCTCCATGTAGTCAATGATGTGCTGGATTTTTCGCGGATGGACCTGGATGAGCTGCAGCTCACAGAGAACTGGTATTCCGTGAAGGAATTCCTTGAGCGTATCGTGTTGGCACACGTGCCGCTTGCGCTTAGACAGGGTCTGAAGTTTTACATTGTCATTGATCGCAATGTTCCTTTCGAGGCCCTGTTCGATCAGATTCGGGTTGCACAAATCCTCAACAACCTGCTTAGTAACGCGTTCAAGTTCACCAATTCTGGCAAGATTGTGGTTCGCGTGTACTGGGTTGACGAAGCACTTGAGATTCACGTGATGGATTCCGGCCAAGGCATTCCAGACGAACTGAAGGAGCGCCTTTTTCAACCTTTCACGCAGGGCGAGGGACAAAGCCTCTCGCGAACGCCCGGCACCGGGCTTGGCCTGTCAATCTGTGCGCGCCTGTGCAAGCTGATGGGGGGCCGCATCGGGTTTGAAAGTAGCGCCGGTGTCGGTACACACATTGACGTGACATTGCCGCTACGAACGCGTGATGACCGCGGGAGCGGGGCGCTTGAGTGGACGCTACCGGAACGGCGTCCCGCGATTCTTTGCCGAGCTATAGAAAATCAGGAATGGCTTATCAATCTTTTTGATCCGCAAACGAGTGAGCCAGTCCTGCTTTCTGCTCCCTCCAAACCGCTGCCGGTCGGGTCATTTGACTATTTGCTTGCCACTGACGAGTTTGCGCCAAAGGACGTGTTGAAAGCCGGGGCCGCGTTGTCGAACGTAGTGTGGGTTGCGCAGAATGGCCCAATGGTGCCTGTCATGCGCGAAGATGGCAGCGTGGAGGTTAGCATCTATAGTGTATCCAGTATCCGGGCGGCCACCCAGATGTTGCGTACACGACCGGCGAATGCGGGGCGCACTACGGAATGCGCGAATATTCGTCTGGAAACGCACCATTCTGGATTGCTGAAAGTGCTCATTGTTGAAGATAACTTGCTTAACCGGGGGGTACTACGTGATCAGTTACGCACGCTCGGCGCGAACGTGATTGAGGCGGAGAACGGCCGGGAAGCACTTGCGCGGTTAGAAAAGGAACATGTTGACATAGTGCTTGCCGATATCAACATGCCGGTTATGAACGGCTATGAACTGATGCGCGCCGCGCGGGAAAAATATCCGTCGCTTCCGGTGTACGCGGTGAGCGCAAATGCTCGTCCAGAAGACGTCGCGCAAGGCCGCGATCAAGGTTTCATCGACTACCTGAGCAAGCCCACGCCGCTAGCCGCTCTCGCTGCGATATTAGACGCCGTACCGAGCCCCGACCGCGCGCCGCGTGATGAGCCGATTCCAGAGGCGCCCATCCCGCATTTTCCGCATGTGCCGCAGTCTTGTTGCCAGGTATTCATGGAGCAGGTAGATCACGATCTGGCCGACCTCAGCAACATTGTGGAAACACAGGACGTGTACCAACTAAAGGACTGGGCACACCGACTGTCGGGAGGGCTAGTGGTACTGGGTCCTTCCATGCTGTTTGAAGTGTGTGAAGAATTGCGGACCTTGCTTGACGCTGATGAGGAGTGGAGCGAGGAAGTTAAAGCGCTATTAGCGGTTATCGCTGAAGATTTGCTCGAAATGCGCCGGTATATCGAGCGGCAGATCACAGGGCCGGGCGATTCTGCGTGATGCCGAGGGGGGATCCGAAAGGTCGCTTGTGTTCAGTCAGACGTGCCTCACATGGCAAGCTTCGGGCTCGCTGCGAGCGGTGGAAGTAGCTTTATGTAAGCGGTCATTAGGCAGGAGATCGTACCTAACAGGGGCCACAATGACCGTAGCGAAACGGAAGCAACGCGTGTGACCGGATCTTCAACTCGTCAAGCTGGTGGACGGCTTGCTGGCAACTACCAGAAACCGTCATCAGCTGTTCTACCTCCCACTGAACATCAGCAAGAAGCGGCCGATGCCGTTCCGCGACCGGAAGGCAGCTCTGAACCGCTTCACGATCCAGTTTGAAGAAAGGCTGGTACCGGGTTAGACATAAACCCGTTTGCACGAAATCCGGGACAACCCTGCCACTTGTAATAAGGGGAACCACCGCAGACAAGGACCACAGCGGATGGTTTTTGTCTTTTCAGTCTATACGGCGTTCGCCACCTGGGCTATATCAGTCAAACAGCTTCCACCATTTCCACGATCCGGTCACCGTTGCTGAGAAGGCTGCCTACAAATGCAATTAACTTTGAGCTAGACATCAGCGGGAAGGACACGCCGTCCACAATCGTGGCTTTCTCACCATTGGGATAGGCAACGATGTCGCCGACACACGCAATCTCTTTCCCCCAAATGTTGCTTTCACTCGTTGCAGTGGCAACGCGTCCTCCCCGAGCCGTCAGTGAATCGACCGTTGCGAACATATGTGGCTGGAGAAATGTTGTGTTCGTCAGCATGACCTAGCATCCTAAAAATATTGCAGGGTCGAACTATATACAAATTGCATGCTGAGGCACATAGGGAAAATTTAAAACATTGTCAATGGCAAGCGCTTATTTTGTTCGGGGGACTTGCATGAGAGATTAAGCTTTGCTTAACAAAATCAGGGACAAGGCGTTGGATCTGCTCGTCTTGGAGGTCAAACGCCGCGGCGAGGTTGTACCCCGCGGTCGCTGCTTCAAGCCTTTGGATGAAGGCGACGAAGTCACGCTTCACCATCTTTACGAAGTGCAAAGGCATAGCTCGCCGTTGCGCAGCGAAACTCGAAGCACAGTTGTGTTCCTACAGACCCCGTTTAAGTGAAAGACGCTGTCCCGCGACTCGAAGGCCGCTCCAAGGGGCCTTGAAGCTCATTGTCGGTTGAGCTCGTGGCATGGTTTGATGATTGCGGTCGTGTGTTGTGCCCCCCGCCGAACGAACTTGATTCCTCCCTGATAGGGGGGCTTTGTTCTGTCTCAATAATTCCTATCATCTCCTTATGAAGCCGAGGAAGAATAGCGAAAGGGGCAAGCTGCCAATAGAGGAAACAATGCGCAATTCCGACGAAGAACTGGGTAGGCTGATTGCCGCTATCGACTGGCGCGCCAAGCCGTTTCAGCAGGAGATCATTGGCTTTGGAGAATCGACCTTAGCTAAGATCCTTGGCCCGGCGTCTGTATTCAAAAAGGTGTCGGGCGCGGCTCAGAGCGGAATAGAAGCTGCATATTCGTTCCTGCTGAGTCAATTTGGTTTCAAGCAGATCTTTACGTTAGCGGAGATCGCACCAATGATTTATCGGAACCGTACATGCGGTTGGACAACTGCGTTTGCATTCAGGCCACGGTTCCTGCATTCGCCAGTAAGACTATCGTCGTCGCAACGATTCGTTTCCGCCGCTGAAGGAACTTCCATGGACGATATGAACAATGAAATCCGTGCCACGCTATTTGCCCTTCAACAGCTTGCCGCTTATGCACTGGTCCTTGCAGATCACAAGAGCGCGACTCGAAACGGCTCGCTAAATGACCTGCGAGATGCGTTCATAGCACAGTTTCAATGGAGCATGGATCAAGGTCAGCCCCTCCCTCAGGAAACGGCGCAGATAGCGGCTAGATACTCGGTTGCCTACGAACAAGCCATCGAGTTGATTTTTTCCATGGCGGAGGGCTTTGCGCGCTAGGGTCTCTACTCTTGCGTCTATTCTGGCCGCCTGGTCGCAGCAGTTCATCGCCCCAGGCCTATTTCTGGCGAGACCGAAACTTTCTATCGGATGATCCATAACATGCTTTCGCCCTGTTTTTCCGACGCTCGGGTTCAACGTTCGAGCATCTGAGAATCTCGCGCGATGCCCGGTGTTTTAAGGGTCGTTGCGAAAATCGAATTATTGCTATATCGCTGCTGAACCGCGTGCGATAACTTCTGAAATGTCTAATCAGGAGCGTGCTTCTCGATGACAACCTTCCGCGAAGTGACTGACCAGGAGTGGACGCGCATCGTGCCCCTGTTGCCAGAATTAACCGAACGAAAAAAATCTCGCGGACGCCCGCCGACCGACGCGCGCGCCGTCTTCAACGGTCTGCTGTGGGTTATGTACACCGACTCACCGTGGCGCGATCTGCCGCCCCGCTTTCCGGCTTACACTACGTGCCATCGACGCTTCAAGATTTGGCGTGACTCCGGCATATTGATCGGGGTGGCAGATGCGCTGTCCGATACGATCGGTGTCGATTTAAGTCGCATGATAGGCTCACGAAAATACTGGCGCCCGGCACGTTATCGATCAGTAATGCGCAGAACAAGAGGTAGCGTCAATGTTGATGGGGAAATTGAGTCGTGCTCTCGAGATGATTGTCCTTAGCCTCTAAGGGGCAGTCGTCCCGGCCAGTGCGCTTCCAGTAGTCTATGTCACCAGACGAAGAGAGCAGCATCTGGCTATTCATGGGGTTCGTCAATGACGTGTGACATGTCAAAGGCAATCTGGACTGAAAGACGACTGCGCGCTCCCGCCGCCGGACGACGGTCTGTTCGGTGCGACCGACACGTTTAACGCCCGGACCAGCCATTTCTTTCCGGGCGCGGTAGGTGCATCCTGAAAGGAGACGTTCACTGCGAACCACTGCAATGAAACAAGCGACTTGCAAAGACCGCATCAAGACTCGAAGCTCGCGCACTCTGCGCAATGGGGCGATTCACGTGGCAGTGTCGCGACGGCGAAACGTACAAACTATGGCGTAATGAAACCTACCATTTCTTCAAGGTCGCAGGCTAATAGCAGGAAGGCGCACCTGCTGGTCGGCGCGCTCGGCAAACGCATCCAGCAGGCTTACGCCCACGGGCGCTATGCCGATGCGCTGAAGTTATGCCACCAGGCCATGCGCATCGCCCCCGGACTTGCTCAGCCCTGGATCGACGCAGCTGCCTGTCATCTCCAGTTCGACCGTTGGGACGAGGCGATCGGGTGTGCGGAGCAGGCGCTGGCACGTAAAGGCAACACGCTCGCCTTATTCGACGCGCTGGCAGAGGCGTGGGGTGGAAAGGGCGTGATGGATCAGGCCCACCGCTGGGGCAATCAGGCTCTAGCGATGCGCGCTGCCCAGTTTACCCGCGCCCCGGTACTCGAACATGATACGTTGGCGGCGCCACTTCCTCCGCCACCTTCCGCTGAAACGCGAGCACAGAATGTAATCGCTTTCTCGCTGTTCGGCGCAAGCTCGAAATACTGTGAGACTGCGGTGCTCAATGTCATTGAGCAGCCTCGTGTCTATCCACACTGGATCTGCCGATTTTACGTCGACGAAACAGTCCCGACAGGTATCCTCGAGCGGCTGCATGAGGCGGGCGCGGAAGTCGTGCCTGTCGATGGCGCGCATAGGCACTGGCCCGGGCAACTATGGCGGTTCTTCGCTTACGACATGCCCGGCCTGCACCGCGTAATTTTCCGCGATGCCGACTCTGTCGTCGGCGAACGAGAAGCCGAAGCCGTCGCACAATGGGTGGCGAGCGGCATGCATTTTCATCACATGCGTGACAACGCAACTCATACCGAGCTGTTGCTCGCCGGCATGTGGGGCGTCAGCGCCGGCGCATTGCCACCGATGCAACAGCTGGTCGAACGCTTTATGTCGCGGCCGCTCCAGTCAACGCATTTCGCCGACCAATACTTTCTGCGCGAGTTCATCTGGCCATACGCTCACCAGAGCCTGCTACAGCACGATTCGGTGTTCGGCTTTATGGATGCCCGGCCATTTCCGAGTGAAGCCATGCCAGCGGATTCGCACGTCGGCTACTCGGAAGGTTCACCGTTCTTCGATGTTCTGACCGATTTGGGAGAGGGCACGCCTGTTCATTGGGAACTCGTTGCCGTGTCTGCGGAGAATGTGCCATTCATCTGCCGCTATCCCGCCATCGTGACCGCTGGCGCCGTGCGAGGGAATTTGCCGGCCAGGTACGCCCGGAGACTTGAGCGCGGCGAACTGATCATCCGCGTTAAAGCCGATGCGAGGGCGTAGAGCAGATGTTCGCAGAGGTTGGCTCCGCATTCTGTTTGCGTGGACGTCCTGGATCCGCTATGTTGGAAATTGTTGGATTTGCTAACGATCTGGACATTGTTAGCTGCGATAGTTCGCCGCCGTTGGCGACAATGAATCCGCTGCACGAGGCTACCAACTGGAGACGACGCTGGTTTTGTCCACGGGGAGCCGACGCGGCGGAGACGCGATTCGGAGAGGCGGTTGGACGCTGCCCCAATTGTTCACACCGCAGGGGTAGTGCATAGCGTGTTCACATACGGTCGATGGAGAGGCTCGAGGACATGATGTCAACTATTGCGTTCAGCCCGGTAAGGGGGCTCATTGCACAGCCGAGGATCATGCCGTTCGGTCGCGCGCTGGTCCCGTTTGGTCACGAATGGGTGTTGCGATTGCCCGCCTTTGAAATCGTTGCGCTTTATGAGGCTGTATCTCGAACCTCTTGCCTGAGCGCCGAATTGTTTCGGTCAATGTGCTGCTGGGATCGCGCTCGCGCGAGCGTGCGCGAGAACACCCCAGGCGTTGTGTCAGACGCCGGTGTGTCGGGCGATGCCCGGAAAACGCAGGCTGTCGAGACTTATTCCGCTACCGCGACGGATCTGGGTGTGCCGGTTCATCCGGCGTGGATGGAGGCCGCGGGTTACTGCATTGTCAGCGCAGCGGTGCTACTTGCGTGGATGATGTCTCACTACGTGGTGCAACATGGTGTCGCGCTCCAGGTTCAGCAGCAGGAAGCGCCGAATTCGCTGCCTGGCGTGCCGCTGTCCGCCTTGGGTTCCGCGCTGCCGACCCGAGACCCAGAACAGCAGAGTCTGACGGTTGGTCATCGTTCCTCTGCTCGGCAGGAAAGCCTTGCCGAGCGTGTGCATGAGTTGCGAACTCAGCTATCAGCGGAAGTATCTGCCGCGGCGGCACCGAGGCAAATGCGTCCGGCCAAGCACGCAAGCCAGAAACAGGCGATGCGTGCGGCTGTTGTCAAGCAACGCGACACAGGCCAATATCGGACAATACGCGCAGATGCGTCTCTCGCGACGCACCGCCCGCATGGTGCGCATTCACTCGCCGGTATGTATTCGCCGCGTCAGCCTCTCATGGATACGAGCGATGAATACGGTCCGATCAAGGCACTAGCAAACACGTATACCAGCGCAAGCCAACGGACGGTACGTGCGGCACGCAGCGACAGTACGGACTGGGCCGCCCATGTCACACAACGACATATCATGGAAATTCCGGATCAATTTTCCAAGTAATGCGCTGACGCGTGAAACAAAAGTATGTTGACTAATTGTTTGTCCGTCAGGCGACGTCCTTACTTGCGAGCGCAATACGGTTTCGTCACTCCGGTACGCGCTCGCACGTTTGCGCTGCATATAGCCATTTTTTGCCTGCCGCCCAGCGCCGATCGGGTATTTCGCGTGTACTAGCTAGCGCCCTGTTGGTTATGCGCCAGTGTGGCTCGCCCAGCGCCTCAGTTGTAGGTGCGCCTTTGGCTTCGTGATCACATACTGTACCAACATAACGGTTTAATTTTCGACCCAGAAATCTTGCTTACCGATCAGTATGTGAACCACGTTGACTGGACGAATCCGGCTGGAAGCAACAATCGCTGCGGTGCTAATCGTTGGACGGCCCCCCGCTGAACGGACTGCTGCCCTACCTGAGTGGGGGGCTCTGTTCGTCGCTGACAATCCTTATGATTTTTTTATTCACTCGTCAACTGAGATGAAGACAAGAGCATTTGAAGTTGAGCAGATGATGTCTGGATTGACGACGTACTCGCTATTGCATTCGAAATTTTTGATGCCATTGATTATGACGCAACATCGGGAAAATCCAGACCGACCACGTCGCTGACGAGTTTTGGTTTCCAGATAGCTCGATGTTTGGGGGCGGCACAATCAGTTGCAAATTTACATACTGACTTAGTTAGTTGGGAATCTATCCACCGCCCCGTAGGTGGCCCCCCTTCGGGGACGGATGGCAACGTCGAATGTAGGAACGCGTATCTGCGCTACAACTAAGGATTTCTTTGATTTCAACCATCAAAGAGGTCGGAATCACAGCGGGCCCAGCCTATGCCGGTGCAATGAGCACTGCGGGCTGTGGCGCGATGCCGCCAATGTCCGTGTGCACTGCTCAATCGGACTGATACGGAGCGAGGCGTTGCGACGAGTCTGGACATGTTTTCCCGCTGCCGGCGTCTCGAAGTCGGCAGCCGTGATTTCTTGTGGTACGTGCCGGGAGTGTCGTGCTGCTGGCGGTCCGTAGCCGGCAACACTCGTCTTTCGGTAATCTTTGGACCGCGTGCAACGCAGACAAGGTCTCGCACCCCTTCATCAAGGATCGATCCCATTCCTGCGTCTAAAAAAAATCAAGCGAACGACGGCAGACGTCGCCGTAACTCAATTAAGACAACAGCCGACCTATAGCCGCGGGAGTCCGTGCAAAAAAAGCATTTGCCGACAGTTGACGAGAAGGTGGTCCAAATGATCCGCGAGCACTGCAGTGGGCATGAGGCGCAATCGAGAGCAATGGTGTCGGTCGCTACCGATGAGAACTCTCCCGGCGCAACGCTGCGCAACGGGGTGCGGCGAAGCGAACGCCGAAGGAGAGGCCATTGTCCGCGGTACACCACTCCGACTTTCCGATTTGATAATCGGCGCGGTTCCCCCCTAGATCCCGCTCAGCCTTTCACGACAGACTTGGCAGTAGCAGAGTTTTCACAATTGCGTATCCGGGTGCCCGGTGCACGCCATAACCACCGATCGATATGAACAAGGTTTACCTCATCGCCTGGAATGTTGCCACCAATACGCCGGCAGGCACGCTGGAAACACACCGCGCGCGTGGGAGAGGGTCTGCGAGCCTCATGTGGTCCGGTATTGCGGCGGCTGTTTCGGTCGGCATTCCCTACAGCCGGATCGCCCAGGCAGCACCTTCGGCGAGTTACATGATCGCAGCGAGCGGAGGGTCCGGTCTTGCGCAGGACTTCTCTGGGAATGTATCCGCCTCGACCAGCGGCCATTCGCTTGGGAACCATGCGAGGTTGTTCGTCCTGACGAATGAAGCGTTTTCGTCGGATGACTTCTGGCGAATTGCGGGTCCGCGGGTACCCGCATCTGATCGTCGGCCGGCCGTCTTTGGAAGTGATACCCACAGGGGTCGAGCCATCAGGCCCAAAAGGCATGGTGCCAGGCACGTGCATAGCCCTATCGTGGCCAAAGCTCGGGCGGGTGGCGGTGTGCGTTACGATTCGACGAGTGGTGCAATGTCTGCGCCGTTTTATAGCATCGTTCATCGTAAAGATACGCCACAGCCCTTTTCTGGTGACCGTGACGCACGCGTCGGAAACCTGGCTGAATCGTGGATGACAGGTCGGCCGCAGCAGTATCTGTGTGCGGCATTGACGAGGCCGGACCCGCGCACAGACGGGGCAATGGCCGAGATGGCGGTTGTGTCGGATGCTGCTCTGCTGTCGGTCGCGGACTGCTCGTATGATCTGTCGACGGCGGACAGGTACTCCGCCAACGCGTCGGAAGGTATAACACCGGGCAGCGTCACGTTGGGTCACGCCAGCCTGGACGGGGACATGTCGGGCAGCAACGCGGATGCAGTGAGGCTGTCAGCGCCCCCGGTGCCAGACTACAGTAAGAGTTGGACCGAATCCCGCAATGGCAGTGAAATGCAGGTCAGCACGAGTGCCCGCGTGTTGGCGAGCGCAGCTCCTGTTATGGCCGAGGAGGAGGCGGCGGTCGGCACGATGGCGAAGGATTCGGCTGGCCACGACGGCGACCCTTCCGCAGACTCTGGCGTGCCCGATGTATCGTCCGGTTCCGGCGGAAGCGGGCAGGACGCGGGCCCGGTTGGCAGAAAGGCAGATTGGGGAGCGTCACCAGAGGCTCTGCGAGAGGGTGGTCCGGGAGAAGGCACGGTGAACACGGCAGTGCGCAGTGGCGAAGGCAAACTCGCTCCCGCGCCGAATGAGGCGAGCGAGACGTCTGCCGCACGCGTGCCTGCCCGCGAGCTGTCGGCAGCGAACGTCGATATCGCACACCATCCGCAAGACGGATCAGCAACCAGCGCCGGCGGCACTGGCAAGGGACAGCTCGAAGACATAGGTACAAACGCGGCCGGCGCAACAGTCGACGGTGCCGCCGGAGTAACAGCTGAGGTCGGCAATCCGAAACCGGATAGGAAAACGGGCGTTGGATTGGACGTGGCTCCTGACGCAGCCCAAAATACTGCGAAAGGACAGGTCGCAACCGCTGCCGGGACGACGCCTAAGGACGGTGCGAAGTTTCATGAGATCCGCTTCAGCGGCAACAGCGTTTTTAGTTCGAAAGCGCTGCAGGACGAACTGCAGTTGTTCGCGACCGATTGGACTTCGTGGTACGCACAGAATAACGTCTACTCGCAGGACAGACTGGCGACCGGGCTGGAAAGGATCCGACAGTACTATCTGGATCACGGTTATCTGGAGTTCAAGGCAGAGTCGGTCGCGACGCCGGTCGACAACGGGGTGTCGCTGGCAATAGTGGTACATGAAGGCGAGCTTTATACGCTTTCGGCGGTCCGGATCACAGGCAGTCCGCCAGAACTCCAGGCAGAGCTTGAACGCTTGGTCCAACTCCGCGCCGGCGAGGTCTTATCTGTCGGAAAACTTCTAGCCAGCACGAATGCGATTATCGACAAGCTCGGCGAACAAGGCTACGTATATGCCACGGTGAACCCGTTGTCGCGAGTCGACGCGGACAACCATGCGGTCGACATGACACTGCAGATCGACGTGGGTCGGCGGACTTCTGTTCGTCAGATCGCCGTGACTGGCAATACAATTACCCGCGAAAAAGTGGTGCGCCGTGAAATTCTCCAGTCTGAGCACGACTGGTATGACTCGAAAAAGGTGGCGGCGTCGCAGGATCGTCTCAACCGCCTTGGCTATTTCTCCAAGGTCGAGGTGACGACGGTTCCAGTCGAGGGCGCGTCCGATCAAGTCGACCTGGACGTGAAGGTGGTTGAAAAACCGGGTGCTACGGTTAGGCTGGGCGCTGGCTATTCATCGACGGACCGGACCGTGCTATCGGCCGGTATTACCCAGGACAACGTGCTGGGTACGGGAACCAGTCTCGGGGTGGACGTCACTGCCGCGAAGCTGTTTCGTACGTTTAGTGTGACGCAGTCCGACCCGTACTTCACGTCTGGCGGGGTAAGTCGGACGACTAGCGCTTACTATCACTCCAATCAGCCGCTTTATTATTCGAGCGATTCCCGATTCAAGATAGTGACGACGGGACTCGACACACGGTTTGGCGTTCCTGTTGGGGACGCCGATAAGGCCTATGTCGGCGTGGCCTTCGAGCATTACAGGCTCGATCCCGACGACAAGGCGCCGCAGAGCTATATTGCCTACGTCAACAAATACGGCCGCGATTCGAATGGCGTACCGATCATGGTCGGCTGGTCCCATGACAGGCGGGACAGCGCAGTGTTTCCGAGCCAGGGCTACTTCGCGCAGGCAGGTGTGGAATATGGGACGCCTATAGGCGGGAACCAGTACTACAAAGCCGATATCAACGCGCGGTATTACTACGCTTTGGCGCGTGGGGTTGTGCTGAGCCTGAACCTGCAGGGCGGATACGGCGATGGACTTGGCAACAAGCCCTACCCGTTGTTCAAGAATTACTTTGCTGGAGGCATTGGGTCCGTGCGAGGCTTCGAGCCGAACTCACTCGGCCCTCGCGACCCGAAGACTGGCGTGCCGATAGGTGGCTCGAGGATGCTGACCGGTAACGTCGAATTGAAGGCGCCAGTACCGGGTTTGCGTCGTGATGACCGGCTGGGAGTGTTTGCTTTTATCGATGGGGGGAATGTATGGGGCACCCAAGGTCCCAGCGTCGGAGCAAACGGCGTGCGCTTTAGCTATGGCGCTGGCTTCGCGTGGAATTCGCCGATTGGCTCATTCAAGATAAGTGCAGGTTTTCCGATTACCAGACACAATTTCGACAACTACCAGAAAGTTCAGATGCAGTTCGCGACAAAATTCTGAAAGCACCGTCGCCCGGAGGTACCGGCGCGCGCAGCGGATGCCTGTGCCGGCGCCGCTTTTATTGAGCAGTGTTAGTGACTTGACTGGTTGGCGGCGAGCTGCGAGTGCAGGTGAGCCTGCGACCCTGAGGAAAACGCTAGCCGAACGGGGTTTAAAGGTCGATCACGCAAGCGTGCACCGCAGCATGATCAAGCTCATGTCGTTGTTCCAAACGGCGCTTCGGTAGCGGCCGACGAAAAAAAAGCGCGCCGAAAGAGGGCGCGCGTAAAAGAACCTTAGGTTGAACAACCAACGGTTACACCCAGGGGAGAGATAACCGTCGACATTCATGCTACTTGAGAGCGGAAGTCAGATTGACAACAATAGTGAATTTGATTACTTGAAATAGCGGAATACAAACCGCCTTTAGTCTTCCTCTGGCCGCGCCGCGTAGTGGCTAAGCGGGGCATCGGCGCCCGGCTGTCCAATGGCGCCTTGCGTTTGAGTGTGATCTGTTCACTTGTCAGCCCACGACGTCAGCAGGGATGAGTAACGTCTTAGGCTTTGGCGATCGTCTTCGCTTTCGACCTATTCCTGTTTGTATCCGCTACGTTTGGTCGATCTTCACGAAGCTTTTATCGAATTCGACTGCTGCCTGATCCGTTGGAACACCGCGCAGCGAGTTCAAGAGTCTTTCCGAAACTGTGTCTTACGAATGCGTCGCTCGTCGCGGTTGTTAAAGGGACCTCGTCCAGTCTGTATCCGTGGGTATAGACGGTACTCAGGCACACGCCATTATCCGGATGCAGGAATAGTTTTCGCCGAAGCCGATAGATATGCGTATCGACCGTCCGTGAGGTGATGTCCAGTTCTCGGCCCCAAACAAGCTTCGCAAAAAGGTCCCGGGAAATCACTCGCCCGACGTTCGCAAAGAGATACGCAGCCATGTCAAATTCCTTCGCTGTCAACTCTACCGGCATGTCACGAAGAGAGACGGTGCGTCGGCCCCTGTCGAGAACATATGACCCCACGGACACTGGCTTTCTTGTGTTCTCAGTGCGAGTGGTCCGACGCAATAATGCACCCGCTCTGGCGGCTAACTCGTCCGCTCGAAACGGCTTGACGACGTAGTCGTCCGCACCTGCCTCAAGCGCCTGCACAATGTCGACCTCCGAGAGTCTGGCAGTAAGAAATAACACCGCTGGTTCGCGTCCCAGATTGCCACGTATCCATTGGAGCACCTCAAACCCGGTTGTTCCTCGCAATTGCCAGTCGAGCATCACGAGATCGACTTCATTACTTCTGAGAAAGCGCATCGCGTTATCGCCGCAGTTGACCTGACTTATTCTGTGCCCCGATTCCTGCATGGCGTTCTCGACAGCGGCAGCTTGCGCAGGATTGTCTTCCACTAACAATATATTCATATATGACCTCTTTCATCCGAATCAGCAGATCGGCGAATGGAGAACCCGGCAGAAGAAATGGGAGGAGTGCGAAATTGGAACTTTGACCGTAGCAATGGAGTAGTTGGAAGGATGCAAAATCCCCGTGTAAAGCTCAACGTGGGTATATGAAGGCTTGTGCCTTTGGCACTGTCGAGCCACATAACTTGCGAGCTTCGTAAAATCAAGATAGGCGCTGTCGCGCGTCAAAGCAGCCCCCCATAAGAGGGGCGCTGCCTCTTTGAATGGGTAGGCTTGTTCTGTGGCGTGCAGGGCCAGGAAAAGCAGGGGCAGCGGAGCGGGCACGAAGCTCGAGAGCCCGGAACTGTCAACCCCGCGTCACGCCGGCATCAATCGATGTTGCGCAACGGCGGTGCGAATGCGCTCTGCCATCTGCGCGTCGAGCGGTGTGTACACGAGCATGGTGAGGTCCGGCCGCCCATCGACAGCGAACAGTGAATACTCCATCTCGATCGGGCCGAGCTTCGGGTGCAGGAGGCGTTTGACGTTCTCGCCCTCACCGTGGCTCAGTACCCGGTTTTCCCGCCACAGGCGGTCGAAGTCAGGACTCGTGCGGCACAGGTCCTCGACGAGATCACCCACTTCGGAAGTGAGCCCGGCACGCGCTACGTCTGCCCGGAATGCCGCCACGACGAAGTACGCGACGCTCTCCCAGTCGTGCTGTTTCGCGCGGACGTTCGGGTCGCCGAACAGAAAGCGCAGGATGTTGCGCTGCCCCGGCGCCAGCGCGCCGTAGTCGGTGAGCACGACCGCGGCGGCACGATTCCAGCCCACGACGTCCCACGTCGCGGTCTTGATAATTGCCGGGCTGGCGTCGAGTGAATCGAGCACGCGCTGAAGCCGCGGGCTCACACCGTCGACGTAACGGTAGCGCACTTCCGGTGGTCGACCCAGACCCAGTATGAAGAGATGTTCGCGCTCGGTGTCCGTCAGCATCAGCGCCGCACAGATGCGTTCGAGCACTTGCGCCGATGGCGCGCCGCCGCGACCCTGTTCGAGCCACGTGTACCAGGTCGAGCTGATGTTCGCACGCTGGGCCACTTCTTCCCTGCGCAGTCCAGGTGTGCGCCTGCGACCCGAGAAGCCAAAGCTGGCCGGGTCGAGCCGTGTGCGGCAACTGCGCAAGAAATCCCCGAGCGTTTGGGCGGCGGTCGCTGACATGAGGAGCCTGTTAGTCGTTTTACCGGGATAAAGTCACTACTTCAACAGGATAGCGGATGATCGCATAGTGCATGGGTGACCACCCTGGAGACTTTCAATGCGTATCTTTCTGACGGGCGCGACCGGCTTCATCGGCTCGGCGCTGGTTCCCGAACTTATCGAAGCCGGTCATCAAGTGATCGGCATGACACGCTCCGATGCGGGCGCGCAGGCGCTGGCCGAGATGGGCGCGGAAGTCCATCGCGGCACGCTCGAAGACGCCGCCTCCCTGCGTAGCGGCGCCGAGAAGGCGGACGCCGTCATTCACCTCGCGTTCGACCACGATTTCTCCCGCTTCGTGGAAAACTGCGAGAAAGACAAGCGTGTGATCGCGGCACTCGGCGCCGCGCTTGCCGGCTCCGATCGTCCGCTTCTCATCACGTCCGGGACGGGCGTCGGCAGCCGCGCCGACGGGCAGCCGGCCACCGAGGACGTGTTCAACACCCAGCACCCGAACCCGCGCATCGGATCGGAACTGGCCGGCC
>NZ_NPIH01000217.1 GCF_012275575.1 Paraburkholderia sp. SG-MS1
TGCCGATGTCCTTATAGATCGACGCGCGGCTCGGATCACCCTCGAAGGTCTCGCGCCAGCGGCTGCGGAAAGCGGTGCGAGCGGCTTCGTCGAACGGGAATTCGCGGCCTGGCAGCAAGCGCACGTCCTTGACCGGATAGAGGCTGCGCTGCGTGTCCGGATCGAACGCGCGGATCGAGTCGACCTGGTCGTCGAACAGGTCGATCCGGTAAGGCAGCGGCGAGCCCATGGGATACAGATCGAGCAGCGAGCCGCGTACGCAGTACTCGCCGGGCCGCACGACCTGGCTCACGTGCTCGTAGCCGGCGAGCGTCAGTTGCGCCTTGAGTTTCGCTTCGTCGAGACGCTCGCCCTGCGAGAAGGAGAACGTATAGGCCGCAAGGAACGACGCGGGCGGCATCCGGTATAGCGCCGTGGTGGCGGGCACCAGCAGGATGTCGCAACGCCCTTCGCCGAGATCGTGCAGTGTGGCGAGGCGCTCGGAGACGAGGTCCTGATGCGGCGAAAAGGTATCGTAAGGCAGCGTCTCCCAGTCGGGCAGCAGACGCACCCGCGCGTCGGGCGCGAAAAAGCCGATTTCCTGCGACAGACGCTGTGCATCGACAGCGCTTTCGCACACGACCGCCAGCAGTGGCACCTTCTCGCGCCAGGCGAGATGGTAGCGGGCGATCAGCAGCGCGTCGGAGGAGCCGTGCGTGCCGTCGAAGACGAAACGCTGGCCGGCCTTGACGAGCGCGACGGGGGAGGAGGACTGCGATGATGCGGCGATATCTGGCATAGAAGAGAGAAAGCGGCCTCGGGCTCACACGGACGGCCAAGTTTACGCGCCTCGGGGCGTGGATGCGAAGCACCTATTATAAAATCCGTCCTTTACTTTGACCTCGCGGCATCCGCACTCGTGACTTCCCGTCTATTTGCCCTGATTCCGTGCGCAGGCACCGGCAGCCGTTCCGGCGCCGCGATGCCCAAACAATATCGCACTGTCGCCGGTCGCGACATGTTGCATTACTCACTCGCCGCGTTCGACGCGTGCAGCGAATTTGCGCAAACTCTGGTCGTGATTGCGCCCGACGACCAGCACTTCGACGCCCGCCGCTTCGGCGGCTTGCGCTTCGCGGTGCGCCGCTCGGGCGGCGCGTCACGCCAGGCGTCGGTGCTGAACGGCCTGCATGCGCTCGCCGAGTTCGGCGCGCGCGACGACGACTGGGTGCTGGTGCACGATGCGGCGCGCCCCGGCATCACGCCGGCGCTGATCCGCACGCTGACCGGCTCGCTGAAAAACGACCCGGTGGGCGGCATCATGGCGTTGCCGGTGGCCGATACGTTAAAACGGATCGACGCCGCGTCCGCCGATGGCCGCATCGCCCGCACTGAAGCGCGCGACGGCTTGTGGCAGGCGCAGACGCCGCAGATGTTCCGCATCGGGATGTTGCGTGAAGCGATCCTGCGCGCGCAGGCCGACGGTCACGACCTCACCGACGAAGCAAGCGCGATCGAATGGTTCGGACATGCGCCGAAGCTCGTGCAAGGCAGCTTGCGAAACTTCAAGGTGACTTATCCGGAAGATTTCGATCTGGCCGAGGCGATTCTGAGCCGGCCTGCGGCTTCGTGATGAATTTCAATTTTAGCTGGCGGACTTGAGGACTTGACGCATATGGATTTGAGAATTGGGCAAGGGTACGATGTGCACGCGCTGGTGCCGGGGCGTCCATTGATTATCGGCGGCGTGACGATTCCTTATGAGCGTGGGCTGCTCGGCCATTCGGATGCCGACGTTCTGCTGCATGCAATCACCGACGCGCTGTTCGGCGCTGCCGCGCTGGGCGATATCGGCCGCCATTTCTCCGACAGCGACGCGAAGTTCGACGGCGCGGACAGCCGCGTGCTGTTGCGCGAATGCGTCGCGCGCGTGAAGGCGGCGGGATTTGCGATTGCCAACGTGGATAGCAGCGTGGTCGCTCAGGCGCCGAAGCTGGCGCCTCATATCGAAGGCATGCGCGTGAACATCGCCGCCGATCTCGGCCTGCCCATCGAGCGGGTCAATGTCAAGGCGAAGACCAACGAGAAGCTCGGCTATCTCGGCAGAGGCGAGGGGATTGAAGCGCAAGCCGTGGCGCTGCTGGTCAAGAGCTGAATCGGGTGAACGGCCTTCGCGCAGGCAGGCGGCCGGACGAACGAAGGCTACGCAGACCCTCCGGTTACATGATGCGCGGGTGGCCCATGGCCGCGCAGCGCGCGCTCAACCCGCTATTCGCCCTCTGCGCCCCCGGCGGCAATGCACTGCGCAGCCGCGTTGATCACCGCCGCAATTCGGCCTACGTCGCGCAATTGCGTGGAACTCATGCCCTCGGCGACCAGCGTATCGAAGTGCGACTTCACGCAAAAATGGCATTTGCCGATGATCGACGCCGCCAACGCGTACATCTCGAAACGCCGCTTGTCCACGCCGCCATGCGACGCGTAAGCGTTCATCCGTAACTGCGCCGGTTGCGATTTGATATCCGCGCTCTCCGTCATCTCGACGTACGGGTACCAGACGTTGTTCATGCCCATCAGCGCGGCGGCCGTCAGCGCGCCTTGGGTTTCTTCCGGCGACAACACGCCGGCATGGCGAATCGCGTCGACGATCACCGTGCTTCTGGCGGCAAATGCCGCCGCCAGCGCGACGCCGACCGCGTCGTTGCCTTCGAGCGACGAGCGGGCAATCGTCCCGTCGAGGTTCAGCCGGATGTCCTTCGCGTAGTCGGGCACGCGTGCCTTGATCGAAGCCAGGAATTCCATCGCATCTCCTATCGGATTGTCGATAAAAACCCGCTGCCTCTTCGAGGCTGGCGGGTTTTTGACGGCACGGCTTAAAGCGTTGCACCGCCGACTGCGCGATTGCAAGGACACAGTTCGTCCGTTTGCAGGCCGTCGAGAAGACGCAGCACTTCTTCCGGATTGCGGCCGACGTTCAGGTTGTTCACTGACACGTGCTGGATCGTATTGTCCGGATCGACGATGAACGTGGCGCGCAGCGCGACGCCGGCTTCCTTGTCGCGCACGCCGAGCTGGTCGATCAGTTCGCCCTTCACGTCGCCGAACGAATAGTGGTTCAGCTTGCTCAGGTCCTTGTGTTCGCGGCGCCATGCCAGTTTCACGAATTCGTTGTCGACGCTGCCACCCATCAACACTGCATCACGCTCTTCGAAATCGCCGGCGAATTTGCCGAACTCGACGATCTCCGTCGGACACACGAACGTGAAATCTTTCGGGTAAAAATAGATGATTTTCCACTTGCCCGGGAACGACTGCTCCGTGATTTCTTCGAACGCCGACGCGCCGTTTTCTTCATGGTGATTGAAGCCCGGCTTGGCGGCGGTGACGGTGAACGCTTCGATTTTATCGCCAACGGTTTTCATGCGAGTGCTCCTTCGTGGGTTGGAAAAAAACAGCATGTCGAGGCTAGCAACTCGTTGCAACGAGCGCGTTATACCGTCCCACTATATTTCTATAAAAATATGGGCCTAATAGTTTTTTCTACCGATCTGGATAGTTATTATTCAACGCGTCGACAGCGTTGCAGAGAAGACCGCGCCCGTTCCGTTCAGACGCCTTTGGCGAGCGGAAACTCGATCGTGACTTCGAGGCCGGGCCCGGGCGTGCGATTGCGTAAGCGCAGCGCACCGCGATAGCGGCCCACGAGGCGCTGAACGATCGCCATGCCGAGGCCCGTGCCGTTGGCCTGGGTGCGCGCCGAATTCACCCGGTAGAACGGCCGGGTGACAAGCGCCAACTGGTCTTCCGGAATGCCGGGGCCTTCGTCGACCACCGACAGTTCGACCCGCGAATGCGACACCCGCGTCTCCAGAATCACGTGCGGGACGCCGTCGCCGTCGCTCAGGCCGTATTTGCGCGCGTTCTCCAGCAGATTGCCGACCACGCGCCGCATGTCGGTTTCATCGGCCTCGATCACCGCCGAGGGCGCGAGCCGCGTGATCAGGCGCATGCTGTCCTCGCTCTGCATGCGCGCAGCCAGTTCGCTGGCGATCACGGACAGGTCGACCGGCTCCGGCACGCGCTGCACCGGGCGCGCGTAATCGAGGAAGCGGCCGATGATCATGTCCATCTGCTCGATGTCGTCGACCATCGCGTCTTTCGTGCTCTGGTCCGAGGGGCTCATTTCGGTTTCGAGCCGCAGCCGCGCGAGCGGCGTGCGCAGATCGTGTGAGATGCCCGCGAGCATCAGCGCGCGATCGGCTTCGAGCTGTTCGAGGTCCTGCACCATCTGGTTGAAACTGCGGTTGGTTTCGGCGGCCACGCCCATGCCGCGCTCGGGCAGCGGCTCAGGCGACTGACCCGAGCCGACTTTACGCGCGGCCATCGCGAGCCGGGCGAACGGCCGGTTCACCAGACTCGTGATGAAGGCCGCGCCGAACAGCGACAGCGCCAGCGCGAACACGCCCCAGCCGGCCCATTGCAGACCGGTCGCGTTGTCGAGCTGATCGCGGTCGAGCGCGACCCAGTAGTCGTCGTCGTCGATCTTGAAGCTGATCCACACGCCGTTGATGTCGTTCACGCTTTGCGCGATGACGGTGTCGTCGCCGAGGCGGCCCCGGATGTCGTGTTCGATCAGGCGGTTCAGCGATTCGTCGGGCTGGAGTTTGTATTTGTCGGTAGCTTCGCGCGGGTACACGCGCACCCCTTCATTGCTTTCCAGATCCTGCAGCAGCGCGCGCCGCAGATCGGGATCGGAATAGAGGAGTGCGGTGCGCGTGAGCTTGACGATCGCGACGAGCTGCAACGCCACGCGCTGTGCGCGCGGCTCGCGTTCGATCACGCGGAAGCTCTGGAACCACGCGGCGAGACTGACTGCGATCAACAGTGCGATCAACAGAAAGGTCCGCCAGAAAAGGCCGCCGAACGCGAGCGTCAGGAGGCGCCGGTCGATCCGCATGGGCCCTTCTTATCTGAAATCAGAGGCAGGAAACTGAAACAAATTCAGGCCGCACCGTCGGGAATGAAGACGTAGCCCAGACCCCAGACGGTCTGAATGAAACGCGGGCTGCCCGGATCGGGTTCGATCAGCTTGCGCAGACGTGAGATCTGCACGTCGAGGCTGCGGTCGAAGACTTCGTATTCACGGCCGCGCGCGAGTTCCATCAGCTTTTCACGCGACAGCGGCTGGCGCGGATGACGCGCGAACACCTTGAGCACCGAGAACTCGCCCGTGGTCAGGGGAATTTCCTGTCCGGCCTTGGTGAGCGTGCGGGTGGCGAGATTCAGCGCGAACTCGCCGAACTCGAACACTTCGGTCGTTTCGGACGGCGCGCCCGGCAATTCCGAGGGCGACTGGCGGCGCAGCACCGCGTGAATGCGCGCGACCAGTTCGCGCGGATTGAACGGCTTGGGCAGGTAGTCGTCAGCGCCCATTTCAAGGCCGACGATACGATCGACGTCTTCACCCTTGGCCGTCAGCATGATGATCGGCGTACGGTCGTTGCTGCCGCGCAGGCGGCGGCAGATCGACAGGCCGTCTTCGCCGGGCAGCATCAGATCGAGCACCAGCAGATCGAAGCGCTCACGCACCCAGAGCTTGTTCATCGACGGCGCATTCTCGGCGACGTAGACATTGAAGCCCTGTTCGCCGAGATAGCGGCGCAGCAGATCGCGCAGACGAGGATCGTCATCGACGACGAGGATTTTCGAAGGGTTTTTGGTTTCCATGGTCGGCATCTTAGCGCGATTAGAAAGTGGCGCGCGGTTGCATCGTTTACGGGGTTACAGTCAGTTACAAAATTTACCCGCACTGTGGCACGACGTAAAGCTCGGGCAGGTAGACTCCTTTACTCAATGCGGCTGTTCGGTGGATACTTCACTCGACCACAACTCTCGCACCCGGCTCGTTACCGGGGTCTGTATACGCATTTGAGGTAGCCGGTTGCCGCGCCACGAAGGGAACAACATGAAGGGAGGGGTTTGGCCGAATGTGCGCCTGAGCGTCATTGCACTGGCGGTTGCCGGTACGCTTGCAGGCTCACTGGGACCAACGCTCGCCCATGCCCAGCCTTCCGCCGACAGAGCTGCGAGTGAGCACGCGCCCCGGCCCGGCAACTCGCGGACCAGCCGCCGCAATAGCCCGAATGCCGATCGCCCCGCATCAGACATCATGTTGCGCACTGCAGTTCCCCCCGATCTTGATCAGCGTCGTCGCGATGGCCACATGACACCCGACGAACGGCGCCTGTTGCGCCAGCACATCGAAGATGCTGTGCGCGAACTCTACAAGCGGTAGCTTTTTGCGTGCCCGCTCGTGGCACTTAGGTCGCGCAGCTTCGCCGCGTGAAAAATTCTCGTCGTGCTTCCCATCGATCAATGCGCGTCTCCTCGGCTGTTGAACGCAGTGGAGCGATCTGCATGCGCCTGCGCGACAACGTTCTTTGTGTTCGTCAACCGGGATGACTGCTGAAGCTTCGCCGGGCGGGGAGTAGTCGCGAGCGCCGAGGATCAGCATGTCGAATGGCAGCGTGCACGTGCGCCGCATTACGAAACATTACGCGCAGCCTGTGTGTGGGAGCCGACGAACACACTGTGGATGCTGCTCTCAAATAGCCGTTTCACGCTGAGTGTCGGGGAAAGCCCGCCTGCATAGCTGAGCAGGCTATTGTGCCGGGATGCCGAGGCGGCTCGATGACACCCGCCCATTCGCAGCGCAAGCTCAAGTAGGGACTTCGCCCGTAGCGTCAGGCTCATCGGATTGTCGATACTCGAAGTTCGCGGGCGAACAAGGGGTCGTCCACGATGCAGAAACAGCCGTCGTTGGAACGCATATAGCGAGAACCGGTCAAGGTGGCGTACGCTTCGATGTCGCGAGCCTCGCTCGCGTCTTGCATCACTACGCCCATAGCGAAATCGGGGTTGCAGATTCAACCGTCGCTGCAGCGCATGGTCTTGCCGCTCACGCGAGTCGGCGCGATCCCGACCCGTTCGACCGCGCGTGCCTCGCTCGACACGTCGACGTTGACACGATCTGCGCCATACCGATAGAACGAGGGTAACAATGAAACGACGCAGCTTTCTGTCGATCGGCGCAGCCACCGGCGCGACGCTCTGGATGCCGCGTTCGTTCGGCGCGCAGGCGATGGCGGCTGGCATGTCCCCAAGCCGAGGGTACGACAACCTCCTGATTCTGATCGAGCTGAAAGGCGGCAACGATGGATTGAACACCGTGATTCCGTTTGCCGATCCCACCTATTACGCGCTGCGCAGAAATATCGGTATCAAGCGCGAGCAGGCGATTCAACTCGACGAGCATACCGCGCTGCATCCATCGTTGCGGCCGCTGCTTCCGCTTTGGCGCAGCCGGCAGTTGGCCATCGTGCAGGGCGTCGGCTATGCGCAGCCGAACGTCTCGCATTTCCGATCGACCGAAATCTGGGACACCGCGTCGCGCTCCGACCAGTATCTGCGCGACGGCTGGTTGACACGCGCCTTCGCGCAGACGCCGGTGCCCGCCGGCTTTGCCGCCGATGGCGTCGTGATCGGCAGCGCCGAAATGGGACCGCTCGCGCACGGCGCACGTGCGCTCTCTCTGGACAATCCGGCACAGTTCGTCGACATGACGTGGCCCACGACGCTGGCATCCCCGCAGACGCGTCTTCACAACAATGTCGGCAGCAGCATCCCGAACGCCGCCGATCGCGCCCGCCCCACGCAGCGTCATGCGCAATTGAAGACGGTGTTTCCCGGCGGCGCATTCGGTAGTTCGATCAGAGCGGCGATGCAAATGTTCGCCACTCGCGATGCGCCGAAGGACCTCCCTTTTGCGAACACCGCGCGCGGCTTGACCAGAAGCAGCCCGGGCGTCGCCGTCATCCGCCTGACGCTGAGTGGTTTCGATACGCACCAGAACCAACCGGTTCAGCAGACCGCGTTGCTCAGGCAACTGGGGGAAGGGGTGTCCGCGATGAAATCGGCGCTCGTCGAACTCGACCGCTGGGACAGCACGCTGGTGATGAGTTATGCCGAGTTCGGACGTCGTCCGCGAGAGAATGAGAGCAGGGGCACCGAGCACGGCACCGTCGCACCGCATTTCGTGATGGGCGGACGTGTGCGGGGCGGCTTGTACGGCATGCCGCCCACCCTCGCGCGGCTTGATGGCAACGGCAATATGCCGCTGGGCGTCGATTTTCGGCAACTCTATGCAACCGTCCTGGGACCCTGGTGGGGGCTCGATGCATCGGCGATTTTGCAGCAGCGGTTCGAGCCGTTGCCGCTATTGAACGTTTGATGGTGAATTGAGCGCGATGGCGATGCTTTCGATGACTGATCGCCTCAGCAGCCAGTTGCGCGAAGCGAAGCCAAAACAGCACCGGGCAGCGCACCGTGCTGCGTCGGCCCGTCGCTTCTATTTCGCACGCCACGCGATCCACAGTTTGCGGATCGGCGTCAACGCGATGCGTTGATGCAGAACGTGATAGCCGTCGCGTTCGATTTCATCCAGCAGGGCCGACGCCAGCGCCGCCAACGCAAGCAGCGTGCGCTGCGCGCGGCGCTCGTGCGCGGGCACCGCGGCGAGCGCCGTTTGCAGCGCGGTGCGCGCGCGGCCGGTTTCGAAACGCATCAGCTCGGTGAACGCGTCGGTGTATTTCCGGTTGATCAGATCGGCTGCGGTGACGTTGAAGCGCTGCATTTCGTCGATCGGAACATAGATGCGGCCGTGCCGCGCGTCATTGCCCGTTTCGGCGACCAACTGCGCGAGCGTGAGCGCCTCGCCGAGAGGCGCCGCCCAAGCCGGTGCCTGCGCGGCGTCCTTCGCCGTCGCGCGTGCCACCAGCGACGCAAAGGTGCCCCCGACGCTTTGCATATAGCGTTGCAGATTCGGATAGTCGAGGTAACGCGCCTGGTCGAGATCGATTTCGAAGCCGGCGAGCAACGCCTGCAGCGCCGGATATTCCCCTTTCACGTCGGGAAGATAGGCGGCCAGCGCCTTGGAAACCGGGTGCGAGGGCGAGCCCGAAGCCAGCGCGGCGATCTCTTTTTGCCACCATGCGAGCTTCGTGCGGCCGATGGTCGGATCGCTGGTTTCCTTGACCGTTTCCTCGAACTCGCGGCGCAATGCGAACAGCGCCGTCAGCAATGGCTGGCTTGCTGTGGGCGCCTGCCGAAGCGCATAGTAAGTGCTCGATCCGGGGGGCGCCGCTTTCTGCTGGCAATATTCGTCGAAATTCACGGGATGGGGCATGTGGGGAAGGGCAGGCGAAGAAGGGCACGGCGTGCCTGCGTCAAGCCGGAAATTCTAGCATCGGCGCCGCTTCCACAGACACTGGACAGATGCAGACAAGCGCGAATCAATCGGTTAGAATCTCGCGCTTACGCTTTCGGGCGCGTGTTCCTGGCGCGGCCGCGAGCAGGCAGGACATCGGGCAGGACGCTTGGCGGCGTGCCCGGCTGCGAGGGTGGCGAAATTGGTAGACGCACCAGGTTTAGGTCCTGACGCCCGCAAGGGTGTAGGGGTTCGAGTCCCCTCCCTCGCACCATTTATCTGTAGCGAAAAACCCCGTTAAGTCGTTGGACTGACGGGGTTTTTTGTTTTTGGCGTAACTCTGCTGTGTGTTGCTGTGTGTATCGGGCAAGGCCTGCCCGCCATCGCCTCAGGCGCCCGGCGTGTCCGATTGCGCCTGTGCGCCCGGCAGGTCCGCCTGCGCTGCGCCTTCGAGGAAACGGCGGGTCGATTCGAAAGCCTGCAGCATCTGCTCCGGCCACGGCGTTTGCAGCATGACCGCCTGATGGTTTTCGAATGCCGACGACAACAGTTTGACCAGTTCGGGCGAACGAAGATGACGCAGCAGTACGCTGACCGCGATCGCCGTCGCCTGGCTTGCGCCGGCAGTCTGGAGTTCCGAAGCGGTGAGGGCTGCGACCTGTTTGTTGATGTCCACTGAAACTTCCTTGGATGAAAAGTGGGAGGGTGAAGGCTCGTTGGCCGGTGCCGAATTTTGACATGGTTGGCGGGCTGTCGCGAATTCGGCGGGATGGCCGCACGGGTTGTGCGCGCGTTGTGCACCGTTTGTGCAGTATCCCGGCGTGGGTCACCGGTTCGCGGCCGGCGGACGTCGCCTCGACGCATGCGGGCGTCAGTTTAGGTATGCTCGATGGTCTGTGTACTAGCGCGATCATGTGGACGGCTAGCCGGACGTTCTGCCTGGCTGGCGGTGCGCTCCGACGGCAATCGTCGTCATCCTTTCGCTGTCTGACCTGCTGCCTCCATCCCCGTTTCACTCCTGAGCTGTAGTCCCGGAAACTGAACAATGACGCAAGCTTTGAGACTGACCGCCTGGTGCTTTGCAATCGCCGCTGCCTGGACGTCGCCGCCTGCAGCCGCAGCCGACCATTTCGCGCAGCGTTTTGCGCTCCAGCTCGAAGACGGCGCCGCGTACTACAGCGTGACGCTGCCGGCGACCGTCTATGCGGCGAGCCAGCGTAACGACCTCGGCGACGTGCGCGTATTCAACGACGCAGGCGAAGCAGTGCCGTACTCGCTCGACACGCCGCGCGAACCCGCGCGCCCCGCGCCGGCTCTGCGAGCCGTAAGCTGGTTTCCCGTGCTGCCAGCCGCGCCAGGCGGCAACGGTGCACCAGTCGGCGTAGCGATGGCTGCCGATGGATCGTTGCGCGCGACCTCGGCGCCGCCGCCGCGCGCGCAGCATGACGTAGATCTGATCGATACGGGACGCGCGCCGCGATCAGGGCAGATCGGCGCGCTGCGCGTGCATCTGCGCGACGACAACTACCAGGGCCGCGTGAGCATCGAGTCGAGCGACGATTTGCGTCACTGGCAACCCGCGGGCGATGCGCAACTCCTGAAGGTCCACTACAACGGCAGCCTGCTGAGTCAGGACCGCATCGAACTGGACGGCGCCCACGCGCGTTATCTGCGACTGCACTGGCTCGATGGCGTGCCGTATGTCGAGTCGATGGACGCCGAGGTGCACACGGGCGTCGCCGGACCGGCGCGACGGGGCGACGCGCAGCGCGAATGGCGCGAAGGCATCGTCGCTCACGCGGGTCCGGGAGCCGGCGACTATTTTTTCACGACGGGCGGCCCGTACCCGGTAGACCGTTTGCGCGTGAGCCTGCCGCAGCCCAATACGGTGGTGCCTGCCGTCGTGTACTCACGAGCGGGACTGGACGCGCCTTGGCGCGAGGTCTCCAGGGCGACGCTGTTCCGCTTGCATAACGGCGCGGTGGAGCAGAACAATCCATCGCTCGAGTTGAAGCCGGACACTGATCGTCAATGGCGGGTGGTGGTCGATACGCGCAGTGGCGCACTGGGCAGCGGCAGTTTGACCGTTGCTGTGGGCTGGCAGCCGGCGACGCTGAGTTTTGCCGCGCGCGGAGCCGCACCGTTCGTGTTGATGGTGGGGAGCGCGGCTGCATCATCGGCAGCGGTGGCGCGCGATGAGTTGCTGGCGGGCGCGGCGTCGACCGTGGCGAGCGCGCGTCTGGGTGATGTGCCGCTGCCAGCGGCGCAAGGCACGCGCGCAGGCTCCTCGGTGCTCAGCGATGCGCATGCGCCGCGCCGGTATCTGTCGTGGGTGGCTTTGGCACTGGCCGTGAGTTCACTCGGGATGATCGCGTGGTGGCTCGCGCGGATTGCGCAGTCACGCGTGCGGGAAGTGGCCGCTGATGTGGCCGCAGCGCCCGGCGTGACAAGCGCCGCGATGGACGATGCGGGAATCGGTGGCAATGCGAATATCGACGATGGGCCGGACCACGAGAAAAGCTGACTGGGCGAGCGGATGGGGTTGACCCGCCGCGTCGTCAAACGAACAGGGCTGTGTTGGCACCGCGGCGGATCAATCCGCGCGGAGCGAGCCGTATTCAAGGCAGACCAGCGCAGAGCCCTCGTGGTCCGTCCACGCTCCCACCGCTTATGCCACTCGCTCAATCATCGTCTCGATGATTTTGTCGAGCGCATTGCCGAAGGCGGCCTTTTCCCGCTCGTCGAGGCAATCGAACATATCGCCGTTCCACTTGCGCGCGATCGGCATGACCTTCCGGTACAGCGCGCGGCCCTCCGGTGTCAGCGACACCAGCACCACACGACCGTCTTCGGCACTTGGCCGGCGCTGCACGAGCCCTTGCCGGATCATCGCTTCGGCCGCGCGGCTCGCCTGACTTTTGTCGAGATTGGCATGCCTCGCCAGCTCCATGATGGAGAACGGTCCGAACGAACCCACCGATGCAATCACCCGCGCTTCCGGCAGGCTCACGCCGAGTTTCGCCTGATAACGCTCGCTGATGCCGCGCTCCGCGAGTTTGTTCAGCACGTGCAGACGATACGTGAGGAACTGTTCGAGGCCGGCCTTGGCGGAGTCCTTCATGTTGATCCCGTGGTGAGTGGAGCGGTCGCAGCGCAGTGATTGTTGCCGCAACCGTTCCGCCGGTCAACGCGAGCCGTATTTGAGGCGCGTCAGTTGTTCGGCCACGTCGGCGAGCAGGCGTGCTGCATCGCGAATCGCGACGTCGAGCGTGATCGGTCCGGGTGCCGGAGAAAAGCAACCGCTGAAGTAGTCGGCCAGACGAGGCAACGCAGCGGAGTCGACCCCTCCGGAGAGCAGCGTGGCAGGTACGCCGGCCGCTCGCGCATGACCGCACGCGATAAAGGGCGCTTTGCCGTGCAGCGTTTGCACGTCCGAACGGCCTTCGCCGGTAATCAGCCAGTTTGCGCCTTCGAGCGCCGCATCGAGGCTGATCTGCCGCGCGACCGTTTCCGCGCCCGGCTCGAACTGCGCGCCGAGCATATGCAGCGCGAAGCCGAGGCCGCCGGCCGCGCCCGCACCGGGCTGATCGCGCGCCCTGCGGCCGAGCGCGGCCTCGAGCAGGTCGGCAAAATGGGCGAGGGCGGAGTCGATCGACGCGACCTGGTCGGGCTTGACGCCTTTTTGCGGACCGAAGACCGCTGTCGCGCCGTGCTCGCCGGTGAGCGGGTTATCCACGTCCGACATGCCGACGAACTGCGTGTCTGCGAGCCGGGCGTCCAGTTGCGAGACGTCGAGACGCGCGACGCGCGCCAGCTGTTCGGGCGTGCCTTCGAGCTGGTTGCCTTGCGCGTCGAAGAGTTTGAGGCCGAGGCCGGCCAGCAGGCCGGCGCCGCCGTCGTTGGTACTGCTGCCGCCGAGCGCGACGAAAAAGCGCCGCACGCCGGCGTCGAGCAGCGCGCGAATGGCTTCGCCCATGCCGCGCGTGCTGCGTGCTTCGACTGGCACGCCCATTCCGACCGGATCGGTGATGCTGACGATTTCGGCCGTCTCGATGATCGCGCTGCCATCCGTGAGCAGGCCCGTCAGCGCTTCACGCAGGGGACCGGCCGCGCCGCGCACGCTCAGCTTGCGGCGTTCGCCGCCGCTCGTGAGCATGGCGTCGAGGGTGCCTTCGCCGCCGTCGGCCATCGGGCAGATGCGCACGCTGGCGTCGGGGCGAGCGCGCAGGATGCCGGTTGCGATCGCCTGCGCGACCTGCTCCGCGCTAAGCGAGCCTTTGAAGGAGTCGGGGGCAATGACGACGACGGGCGAGGACGGCGAATTCGGCATGGTGTCTCTGAGTGGTTGGAATCGTTGTGAAGGCGGGGCAATGACATGATGCGAATGCAGTCCCGAGCGCGTTCACTAGCTTATCAGCATGGGCTGGCCGGCTGAATATGTCGAAAGGCATAGTCGGGATCGTCTGCCGTGTCGCACCGGGTGTGCGATGGTTGCCGGTCGCCGCAGGCAGCCGGCACGCCACAACGCGTGGCGAATCGGAACCGTTTTCTGAAGGCGAAGCGAGAGCTTCGCAATCGACGCGGCCACCCGCTCGTCCCCGCAACCTTCGCGCAGCAGACAGCGCAGGCGTGAAGAAATATGCCTGCGCGCGTGCCCGGGACGACACAAGCGGCACGCCACCCGCACCGGAACCGTGCCAAAACAGCAGCGAAAGCGCCCGGAATGCCGATAAAAACCCGCGCTTTCATCGAATCCCGGCTGGGCGCGCAAATAGTTTGCTAAAATATTCGGCTCTTTGGACCCAACCGTGCTGCCGGCGGCCTGCAAGCCCGCGGCGCAGGCGCGCAATCGATGCTAAACGACGCAAACGCGACATCGCCGACATCGAAAAGCGGCACGGAGAAGATAACTGATTCGCTCGAATAATTTTAGGACGATTGAAGCCATGGCTAACGTTGTTGAGAACCTCGGCAAGCTCGAACGCCGCGTAACGATTTCCCTGCCGAAGGACGCCGTGCAGAAGGAAGTGGACTCGCGTATCCGTCAACTCGCGAAGAACGTGCGCATGCCGGGTTTCCGCCCGGGCAAGGTGCCGCTCAAGATGGTGACGCAACAGTATTCGGGCCAGGTGGAAGCCGAAGTGCTGAGCGACAAGGTCGGCAAGGAATTCTTCGACATCAGCCGCGCGGAGAACCTGCGCGTTGCCGGTCAGCCGAGCTTCGCGCCGAAGGCCGACGCAGTCGAAGGCGACTACGCGTTCGACGCGACCTTCGAGGTGTACCCGGAAGTGAAGCTGGGCGACGTCGCCACGGCTGAGATCGAGCGCACCACGACCACCATCAGCGAAGCGGAAATCGACCGCACGCTGGAAATCCTGCGCAAGCAGCGCGTGCACTTCCACGCGCGCGGCGAAGCCGGCGAGCATGGCGACGGCGGCGCGGATACGGCAGCGAAAGACGGTGATCGCGTGACGGTCGACTTCGTCGGCAAGATCGACGGTGAAGTGTTCCAGGGCGGCAGCGCGGAAGACTTCGCGTTCGTGCTGGGCGAAGGCCGCATGCTGCCGGAATTCGAAAAGGCGGCGCAAGGCCTGAAAGTCGGCGAGGCGAAGGAATTCGATCTGGCGTTCCCTGATGACTATCACGGCAAGGACGTGGCGGGCAAAACGGCGCAATTCACGATCACAATGAAGAAGATCGAGTGGGCGCATCTGCCGGAAATCGACGCAGACTTCGCGAAGTCGCTCGGTATCGAAGACGGCGACCAGGTCAAGATGCGCGCCGAGATCAAGGACAACCTCGAGCGCGAAGCGAAGCGCCGCACGCAAGCCATCGTCAAGAACCAGGTGATGGACGCGCTGCTGAAGATTTCGGAACTCGAGGTGCCGAACGCGCTGATCGAACAGGACCAGGAACGCCTCGTCGCGATGGCGCGCCAGGATCTGGAGCAACGCGGCGTGCCGAACGCCAAAGACGCGCCGATCCCGGCCGCCATGTTCAAGGAGCAGGCCGAGCGCCGGGTCAAGCTGGGCCTCGTGCTGGCCGAGCTGGTCAAGGCCAACGAACTGCAAGCCAAGCCGGAGCAGATTCGCGCCGAAGTCGACGAATTCGCGAAAAGCTACGAAGACCCGAAGGAAGTCGTCCGCTGGTATTATTCCAACCAGCAACGTCTTGCTGAAATGGAAGCGTACGTCGTTGAAGCCAACGTCGTCGAATTCGTGCTCAGCAAGGCCAAGGTGACGGACAAGGAAGTGAGCTTCGAAGAACTGGCAAGCGCGACGGCGCAAGCGTAAGCGTCGCTGCAACGGCGTGCCGGCTGTCGGAGTGACGGCCCGCACGCCGTTTTTTTGTGCTGTGAATGGGCATTGCGTTGTGTCCTGCAACGCGTTTGCGCCGATCGCGCACTTGAATACGGGCTCGTCGTACACCACCTGTCCAGCATCTGATATTTAGAATATTTCCAGACAAGGATCCATTGCATGACCTTTCGCGCTCAAATGCTGGACACGTTGACCTCCCAGTCGTCGCGGGATCTCGAAGCGCAGGCGCTCGGACTGGTGCCGATCGTCGTGGAAACGAGCGGCCGGGGCGAGCGCTCGTATGACATCTATTCGCGTCTGCTCAAAGAACGCATTGTGTTTCTGGTCGGCGAAGTGAACGATCAGACGGCGAATCTCGTCGTGGCACAGATGCTGTTTCTCGAGAGCGAGAATCCGGACAAAGACATCAGCTTCTACATCAACAGCCCGGGCGGCTCGGTGTCGGCCGGCATGGCGATCTACGACACGATGCAGTTCATCAAGCCGGACGTCTCCACGTTGTGCATGGGTCTCGCGGCGAGCATGGGTGCATTCCTGCTGGCGGCGGGCGCAAAGGGCAAGCGGTTTGCACTGCCCAATTCGCGCGTGATGATTCACCAACCGTTGGGCGGCGCGCGCGGTCAGGCGTCGGACATCGAAATCCAGGCGCGCGAAATCCTGTATTTGAAGGAGCGGCTGAACCATCTGCTCGCGCACCATACGGGGCAACCCGTCGAACGTATTGCGCGTGACACCGATCGTGACAACTTCATGTCCGGCGACGACGCGCAAGCTTACGGTCTGGTTGACCAGGTCGCACACAAGCGTCCTTGAACCGGTGCGGTTTTGCCCTTAATTGGGGCAAAACCGCCGTCAGATCGATTGTGAAATAATCAAGACCGTCCGAGCGCCTGCGGCAAGCGCCGTCACCTTGGCTCAAGTCCCCTGCGGCGCTGCGAGGTAGGGGGCAAACGGCGTATCATGTAATTGAGTGTCCGGAGGCTCACACATCTATGGCGGACAAGAAAAGTTCTAACAGCGAAAAGCTGTTGTATTGCTCGTTTTGCGGCAAGAGCCAGCATGAAGTCAAGAAACTGATTGCGGGTCCATCGGTATTCATCTGCGATGAATGTATCGACCTGTGCAACGAAATCATTCGCGACGAGGCTGCCGGCGCGGGCATCGAGGCGGGCTTGTCGAAGTCCGATCTGCCGAGTCCGCAGGAAATCCGTGAGATTCTCGACCAGTACGTGATCGGTCAGGAACGCGCGAAGAAGATTCTCGCGGTCGCGGTGTACAACCACTACAAGCGCCTCAAGCATCTCGACAAGAAGGACGAGATCGAGCTGTCCAAGAGCAACATCCTGCTGATCGGTCCGACCGGTTCCGGCAAGACGCTGCTCGCGCAGACGCTTGCGCGCCTTCTGAACGTCCCGTTCGTGATTGCCGATGCAACCACGCTGACGGAAGCCGGCTATGTCGGCGAGGACGTCGAGAACATCATCCAGAAGCTGCTGCAGAACTGCAATTACGAAGTCGACAAGGCTCAGCGCGGCATCGTTTATATCGACGAAATCGACAAGATCAGCCGCAAGTCCGACAACCCGTCGATCACCCGCGACGTGTCGGGCGAAGGCGTGCAGCAGGCTTTGCTGAAGCTGGTCGAAGGCACGATGGCGTCGGTGCCGCCACAGGGTGGCCGTAAGCATCCGAATCAGGACTTCATCCAGGTCGATACCACCAACATTCTGTTCATTTGCGGTGGCGCATTCGACGGGCTCGAGAAGGTCATTGTCGATCGTACCGAGAAGACCGGTATCGGTTTCGGCGCGAGCGTGAAGAGCAAACAGGATCGTGACGCCGGCGAAGTGCTACGCGAAGTGGAGCCGGAAGATCTGATCAAGTTCGGTCTGATTCCCGAGCTGATCGGGCGTCTGCCTGTCGTCGCCACGCTCGGCAAGCTCGATGAAGCGGCGCTGATGAAAATTCTCGTCGAACCGAAGAACGCCTTGGTGAAGCAGTACCACAAGCTGTTCAACATGGAACGCGTCGAGTTGGAAATCCGTCCGGGTGCGTTGCAGGCTGTGGCGCGTAAAGCCATTCGTCGCAAAACGGGTGCGCGTGGTCTGCGCTCTATCCTGGAACAGGCGTTGCTTGACGTGATGTACGACCTGCCGCAAATGAAAGGCGTTAGCAAGGTCATCATCGACGATAACGTGATTGACGGTGACGGCAAACCGCTACTGATCTACGAAGACGCGCCCAAGGTCGCGGGTTCGAACTGATCGGCTTTCGGGTTCTGTAAAAAAGCCGTTCATGGCGACGTGAACGGCTTTTTCGTTTATCGTGTGGTCAGGATGGTTGTTTTCACTATGGAGTCACTGAACCTTCGGAGTCACTGAACTTTTCCCACACGCGGAGGCTTGCAATATTTTCTGCTGGCCTCACCTATCGAACGAACTGATTCCACTCATGGGGAAATGAAATGTCAGGAACCCAACTCCTCCCGCCGGAACGCATTACGCTCCCGCTGCTCCCGCTGCGTGACGTAGTCGTTTTCCCGCACATGGTGATTCCGCTCTTCGTAGGCCGCCCGAAGTCGATCAAGGCTCTCGAAGCAGCGATGGAAGGCGGCAAGCACATCATGCTCGTCGCCCAGAAAACGGCTGCGAAAGATGAGCCGACCGAAAAGGACATGTACGAAGTAGGGTGTGTTGCCAACATCCTGCAAATGCTGAAGCTGCCCGATGGCACCGTGAAGGTGCTCGTCGAGGGCTTGCAGCGCGCGAAAACGCTTTCCATCGAAGAGCAGGAAACGCAGTTCTCGTGCGAAGTCATGCCGCTCGAACCCGACCACGCCGACAGCGCTGAAACTGAGGCATTGCGCCGCGCCATCGTGTCGCAGTTCGACCAGTATGTGAAGCTGAACAAGAAAATCCCGCCGGAGATCCTGACGTCGCTGTCGGGTATCGACGAAGCCGGGCGTCTGGCCGACACGATCGCGGCGCATCTGCCGCTCAAGCTCGACCAGAAGCAGCACATCCTCGAGATGTTCCCGGTGATCGAGCGACTCGAGCATCTGCTCGCGCAACTCGAAGCCGAGATCGATATCCTGCAGGTCGAAAAGCGCATCCGCGGGCGTGTGAAGCGCCAGATGGAGAAGAGCCAGCGCGAGTACTACCTGAACGAACAGGTCAAGGCGATTCAGAAGGAACTTGGTGAAGGCGAAGAAGGTGCGGACCTCGAAGAACTCGAGAAACGCATCACGGCTGCCCGCATGCCGAAGGAGGCGAAGAAGAAGGCCGACGCCGAGCTGAAGAAGCTCAAGCTGATGTCGCCGATGTCGGCGGAAGCGACGGTCGTGCGCAACTATATCGACACGCTGATCGGCTTGCCGTGGCGCAAGAAGAGCAAGGTCAACAATGACCTCTCGAATGCGGAGCGCGTGCTCGACGAAGACCACTTCGGTCTCGAGAAGGTGAAGGAACGCATTCTCGAGTATCTCGCGGTCCAGCAACGCGTCGACAAAGTGAAGGCGCCGATCCTGTGCCTCGTTGGGCCCCCGGGTGTCGGTAAGACGTCGCTGGGTCAGTCGATCGCTCGCGCCACGAATCGTAAGTTCGTGCGCATGGCGCTCGGCGGCGTGCGCGACGAAGCCGAGATTCGCGGCCACCGTCGTACGTACATCGGTTCGATGCCTGGCAAGATTCTGCAAAGCCTGACCAAGGTCGGCGTGCGCAATCCGCTCTTCCTGCTCGACGAAGTCGACAAGATGGGTCAGGATTTCCGCGGCGACCCGTCATCGGCGTTGCTCGAGGTGCTCGATCCGGAACAGAACCACACGTTCGCCGATCACTACGTCGAAGTCGACTTCGATCTGTCGGATGTGATGTTCGTCGCGACGTCGAACTCGCTGAACATTCCGCCGCCGCTGCTCGACCGGATGGAAGTGATCCGCTTGTCGGGTTACACGGAAGACGAGAAGGTGAGCATCGCGCAGCGTTATCTGTTGCCGAAGCAGAAGAAGAACAACGGCCTCAAGGATGGCGAGGTCGATGTGACGGAAACCGCGATCCGCGACATCATTCGTTACTACACGCGTGAAGCGGGCGTGCGTTCGCTCGAGCGTGAAATTTCGAAGATCTGCCGCAAGGTCGTGAAGATGCTTCTGCTGAAGAAGGCGGAAGGCGCGGTGAAGGTCGACGGCGGCAATCTCGACACTTTCCTCGGCGTGCGCAAGTACGACTTTGGTCTGGCTGCGAAGGAAAATCAGGTTGGCCAGGTCACGGGCCTCGCGTGGACGGAAGTGGGCGGCGATCTGCTGACCATCGAAGCCGCGGTGATGCCGGGCAAGGGCAATGTGATCCGCACGGGTTCGCTGGGTGACGTGATGAAGGAATCCGTCGAAGCGGCGCGCTCCGTTGTGCGCTCGCGTTCGCGTCGTCTGGGTGTCAAGGACGAAGCGTTCGAGAAGCAGGACATTCACATCCACGTGCCGGAAGGCGCGACGCCGAAGGACGGTCCTTCGGCCGGTATCGCGATGACGACCGCGCTGGTGTCGGTATTGACCGGTATTCCGGTACGTGCAGACGTCGCGATGACGGGCGAAATCACGTTGCGTGGCGAAGTCCTGCCGATTGGCGGTCTGAAGGAAAAGCTGCTGGCGGCGCATCGTGGTGGGATCAAGCTGGTGCTGATTCCGGAGGAAAACGTCAAGGACTTGACGGAGATTCCGGACAACGTGAAGAACGCAATCGAAATCGTGCCGGTCCGCTGGATCGACAAGGTGCTCGAGCTGGCGCTCGAACGTGTGCCGCAAGCTTTGCCTGAAGAAGATCCGAAACCTGCCGCGCCCGTTGCGGCGGAGCCGGGCAAAGACGCAGCATCAGAGGTCGTGAAGCACTAAAGCATTCGGAAGCGAAGCTGCGTGCTGAACAGAAACCCGCGGTCACGGCCGCGGGTTTTTTTTTTGTCCGCACGAATTTGCAATGCGCTCGCGGGTCAGGTTTTCCCACCTTGTGAACATCGCGCGAGACGCCTCGGGTGACAGATTGCCTGCGCGTTGACGGCAAATAATATTTGCCAATAAAAAGCCGCTTAAAAGCGCGTCGAATCAGGCTCAACCCCGCTTGACATAGGGGTTTCGGCCAATTCTAATGAGGCGGCCCGGCGTTGCCCGCCGGTCGCGTGATGCCAGGTGCTACAGAGCACCGTCACCATTGTCATAAACATTCTCGGGGGTTGGAATGAACAAGACGGAATTGATCGATCACATTGCACAGCAGGCCGACATTTCGAAAGCTGCAGCAGGCCGTGCACTCGATGCAGTGATCGGCGGCGTCAAAGCAACATTGAAGACAGGCGGTTCGGTAACTCTGGTCGGCTTCGGCACATTCGCGGTCGGCAAGCGCACCGCGCGTACGGGCCGCAATCCGCGCACCGGTGCGGCGATTAAAATCAAAGCGGCAAAAGTTCCTAAATTTAGGCCTGGCAAAGCCCTGAAGGATGCGCTAAACTGACGGGCTTGCTGCTTGAGAAGCAGGCGGCAATAACGAAGCACGCTGAATCACGAAACGGGTGCTTAGCTCAGTTGGTAGAGCGGCGCCCTTACAAGGCGTAGGTCGGGAGTTCGAGCCTCTCAGCACCCACCAGTTTCAGATTCGGCTCAAGTGTTTCAGTGCAGCAAAGCGCAGTATAAGGAGTGGTAGTTCAGTCGGTTAGAATACCGGCCTGTCACGCCGGGGGTCGCGGGTTCGAGTCCCGTCCACTCCGCCAGTATCCACGAAAGGCGAACTCCGGTTCGCCTTTTTTATTGCCCGCTGTTGTAAGATCGGGCGTTCTGTTTTTGGCACTCCTTTCGCATGCTCGATTTTTTCCGCAATCACAAACGCCTGATGATGGTCATGCTCATCCTCGTCATTGTGCCGGGGTTGGGTTTTGTGGGTATTCAGGGCTTCCGCGGCTTTTTTGACGAAAGTGCAAACGTCGCGAGCGTCAACGGTCACAAGATCACCCGCGCAGAATACGACGACGCGACGCGTCAGCAACTCGACCGCGCCCGTCAGATGCTCGGCGCGCAGTTCGACATGAAGTCGTTCGATACGCCGGAGCGCCGTCGCCAGATGCTTGACGGTCTGATCGAACAGCGCGTGCTGGCCGATGAAACGCAGCGCCTCCATCTGACCGCATCCGACGACGCGGTGCGCCGCGTGCTGCTCAACGATCCGGTGATTTCGTCGCTAAAGAACCCTGACGGCTCGATCGACGTCGACCGTTACAAGCAGTTGCTTGCGATGCAGGGCATGACGCCCGATCAATACGACGAACGCGTGCGCTACGGTCTCGCGATGCAGCAGTTGCCGGCGAGCATTCAAGGCAGCGCGTTCACGTCGAAGACGCTCGCGCAGCATCTGACCGAGCTTGCAGAACAGCAGCGTGAAGTGCAGGGCATCGCGTTCCATCCGCGTGACTATGCGGCGAAGGTGCAGCCCACCGACGCGCAATTGCAGGCCTACTACGACGCGCATCGCAACGACTTCGCGACGCCGGCCACTGCGACGATCCAGTACCTGGTGATGTCCCCGGCAAGCTTGGGCGCGTCCATCCAGCCGAGCGACGCCGATCTGAAGAAGTACTACGACGACAACGTGGCGCACTTCCGCACTGACGTCGAAGTGCGTGCGAGCCACATTCTGATCTCGGCGCCGAAAGACGCGAGCGCGGCAGACAAGGCCAAGGCCAAGCAGAAGGCCGAAGAGTTGCTTGCGCAGATCAAGGCGCACCCCGACCAGTTCGCGCAGATCGCGCAGGCGAATTCTCAGGATCCGGGCTCGGCGTCGAAGGGCGGTGATCTGGGTTACTTTGGTCGCGGCATGATCGCGGGCGGCCAGGCGTTCGACGACGCGGTGTTCGCGCTGAAGAAGGACGAAGTCAGCGGCATCGTGCTGACCGACTTCGGTTTTCACATCGTCAAGGTGACGGACGTGAAGCCGGCGGTCACGAAGCCGTTCGACGAAGTGAAAGATCAGATCGCGAAAGACCTGAAGACCCAGCTGGCAAGCAAGGCCTTCAGTGATGCTTCAGAAGGCTTCACATCGCTCGTGTATGAGAAGGCAAAGAGCCTGCAACCGGCCGCCGACAAGTACAAATTGCAACTGCAGACCGCGACGGTGACGCCTCAACCGGATCCGAAGGTGCCGCCTGACAGCCCGCTGAACAATCCGAAGTTCCTCACGGCGGTGTTCGCAAACGATGCGGCGGTCCAGCGTAACAACACGCAAGCCATCGATGTCGGCAGCAACACACTGATCGCCGCGCGCGTCACCGACTACAAGCCCGCGGCCGTGCCGGCGTTCGACGCAGTCAAGGATGCCGTGCGTCAGAAGGTGATCGCGGTGCAGTCGAACGAAGCTGCGCACAAGGACGGCGCGGCGAAACTGGCCGAGTTCGAGAAGTCGAAATCCACCGCTGGTTTCTCGTCGACGCTGAAGGTCTCGCGCAACGACGCGCAAGGCGTGCCGCCGGCCGCATTGAGCGCAATCTACAAGGCGGATGCGCAAAAATTGCCAGCCTACGTCGGTGTGGATCTCGGCGATGACGGCTATGCGATCTATCGCGTGAATGCGGTAGCGGCAGGTGCGCCGATCGATCCGCAGCGTTTGGCCGCCGCGCAGCAGCAGATTGCGCAGGTTGATGCACAGTCCGAAGCCGAGGCTTATGTCGAGGCACTGCGGGCCCGCTCGAAGGTGAAGTTCTACGGCTCGCTCGACAGCAGTAACGCCCCGCAGAGCGACGAGTAAGCCTGGAAAGTCATACAGCTTGCGCGCGGGAACACGGCGCGCAAATAGAAAAAGCCCCGCCATTGCGGGGCTTTTTCATTTGACGGGACGAGGCCCGTAGTAGCGGCGCGTTAGAGGCAACCGCTGATCGCACCCGTGGCTTGACCGCCCGCAGCGTTGCCGCGGAAGCCGACCCACGTACCCGGGCCGTTGTACGCCGGGCGTACCACGGCGGCTGCGCCGTTAGGCGGCTGTTGACCGGGAACATAGACGTCCATCGCCTGATCGTTCGCCAGCGTGTTTTGCGAAACGACCTGCTGCTGCGAGGCATCAGCCCATTTCTGCGCGATGCAACTGGCCACGGCCTTCGGCGGCTGCTGGCTTTGACCCACGGATTGAACGCCAGCAGGCGGTTGAGCGGCGCAGGCAGAGATTGCCACGGTCAAAGCGATTAACGGTAAGTATTTCACGTTATCTCCTCAGAGGCGCTCAGATTCGAGCTGGATTACACGGGATACGAAAGTGTCTGAGCGACCTTTACCGATCCGTGTTCCCAAAGTTCTAGAAACAAGTTGTTAGCCGGCTTTTCAGCGCGGCGAACTTGTGCGAAGAAGTGGCCTCACAGTGGGCCACACGTTGTCCAGTAGCACTGCCTGTGCCTGCTGCGTCGGATGAATCTGGTCCGCCTGGAACATCTCGGGCTTATCGGCGATGCCTGCGAGGAGAAAAGGCACCAGTGGCACGCGCAATTGTTTCGACAGTTCGCCATACAGTCCGTGGAACTTTTGCGTGTAGTCCGGGCCGTAGTTGGGCGGGACGTACATGCCCACCAGCACGACTTTCGCATGGCCCTGTTGAGCCTGTTCGATGATCGTGCGCAGGTTGTCCTCGGTGGTGGAGAGCGGCACGCCGCGCAACGCGTCGTTGGCGCCGAGTTCGACGATCACGATGCTCGGCTTCAGACGCTGCATCAGCGCCGGCAAGCGGGCCCGCCCGCCGCTCGTGGTGTCGCCGCTGATGCTTGCATTGGCGACGCTATAATCGATTCGCTCGTCGGTGAGACGCTGGCGCATCAGTGCAACCCAGCCGGTGTCGCGGGGCAAGCCGTACTCGGCGGAGATGCTGTCGCCGAGTACGACGATCACCGGTCTGGCCGGGTCCGGCGCGTTGGCGGCGTGAACCGGCAAGGGCATCGAAAACAGGGCGGCGGCCATGACGGCCGAGCCGAATGCCGTAGTCAGCGCCATAGCGCGCGGGGCGATGGCGAGCGCTTTCAACCTACGCTTCACCATGCTAAACAAAACTGATCCAGTCATTGAAGTGCGGGGTTTGTGCAAGAAAGTTAGGGATGCAACGGGCGAACTGACGATTCTCGACGACATCGATCTTGCTATCGCTGCGGGCAGCAGTGTGGCGATCGTCGGTGCATCCGGATCGGGCAAGTCTACGCTGCTCGGCTTGCTCGCGGGATTGGACAGCGCCAGTTCGGGCTCGGTTCGGCTGCTGGGCCGCGAGCTCACCGAATTGACCGAAGACGAACGGGCCGCGTTGCGTAGCGGCTCGGTCGGCTTCGTGTTCCAGTCGTTTCAACTGATGCCGCATTTGACGGCGCTCGAAAACGTCACGTTGCCGCTCGAACTGCAGGGCGGCATCGGCACACGCGAGGCCGCGACGCGCGCGCGTGGTTTGCTGGAACAGGTGGGACTCGGGCAGCGTACTGGCCATTATCCGAAGCTGCTGTCGGGCGGCGAGCAGCAGCGCGTCGCGTTGGCTCGCGCGTTCGTCACGCATCCGGCCATCCTGTTCGCGGATGAACCGACCGGCAGTCTCGACGCCGCGACCGGTCACGCGGTGATCGATCTGATGTTCGAGATGAACCGGGCGAACGGCGCCACGCTGATTCTGGTCACGCACGACGTCGAGCTCGCGCGCCGTTGCGATACGACCGTCACGATCGAAGCAGGGCGGCTTGCGTGAACGAGTACGCTCACCCGTGACAAGCCGCGAGCGGGGTTGACCCAGGCGCGAGCTTCGATAAGAAAGCAAAAGCGGGCCGCAATGGGCCCGCTTTTTTCATTCCTGCTTTGGCCGGCAGTCGAGCGGGATGGGGCAACATGCGGCCAACCTGAAGCAGCACCGAGTCGCGCTCTGCGAGCTACTTGCCGACTCGCGCATCGAACGAATCACCGACTCATCCGGGCGCGCACCGCTGCAACTTACCGCTTCAACGCGGCCCGCGCCCGCGCGATCAACGCTGAAGTCGACGAGTCATGCTTCTTTTCATCCACGCTCGCCGCGCTCAGATCGGCCTCGACCACCTTGCCGAGAATCTTGCCGAGCTCGACACCCCACTGATCGAACGGATTGATGTTCCACACCGACGCCTGCACCAGCACCTTGTGCTCGTACAGCGCGATCAACGCACCGAGCGAACGCGCGGTGAGCGCGTCGACGAGCAGCGTAGCGGTCGGCCGGTTGCCCGGAAACACCAGATGCGGCGCGAGTTCCGGCTTGTCCGGGCCGGCCACTTTCTTCGCTTCTTCGAGCGTGCGGCCGAGCATCAGCGCCTCGCTCTGCGCAAAGCAGTTCGCGAGCAGCTTCGGATGATGACTCGCGAGCGGATGCTCCGGCGTCAGCACCGCGATGAAGTCGATCGGGACGATGGTCGGCCCTTGATGCAGCATCTGGAAGAACGCATGCTGGCCGTTCGTACCGGGTTCGCCCCACGTCACGGCGGAAGTCGGATAGTCGACCATCGCGCCATCGAGCCGCGCGGACTTGCCGTTGCTCTCCATCTCCAGTTGCTGCAGATACGATGGCAGGAAATGCAGCGCTTCCGAATACGGCGCGACCAGATAGCTTTGCGAGCCGAAGAAGTTGCGATACCAGATGCCGATCATGCCGAGCAGCACTGGCAGGTTTTTCTCGAGCGGCGCATCGCGGAAATGCTGGTCCATCTCGTTCGCGCCGGCGAGCAGTTCGCCGAACTGCTGCGGGCCGACCGCGATCATGATCGACAGACCTACCGCCGACCACAGCGAATAACGCCCACCGACCCAGTCCCACATCTCGAACACGTTTTCTTTCGCGATACCGAACTTGACCACTTCCGCGGGGTTTGCCGACACGCCGACAAAGTGTTTCGCGAGCGCGCTTTCCGGGCAGCCTTTCTCGATGAACCAGTCGCGCAGCGAGCGCGCATTGGTCATGGTCTCGAGCGTCGTGAAGGTCTTGGAGACGATGATCGCGAGCGTCTCTTCGGGATCGATCTGCTGCATCGCGTTATACAGATCCGCGCCGTCGACGTTCGACACGAAGTGCGTGGTGATCTCAGGCGAAGCGAGATGATGCAGCGCGTGCACGACCATCTTCGGCCCGAGGTCCGAGCCGCCGATGCCGATGTTCACGACATAGCGAATCCGCTTGCCGGTGTAGCCCGTCCATGCGCCGCTGCGCACCTGGTCGGCGAACGCGGCCATCCTGGCGCGCTCGGCCTGAACTTCGGCGAAGAACGGCGCTTTTGGATCGGTGGCGCGCAACGCGGTGTGCAGTGCGGCGCGGCCTTCGGTCGGGTTGACCACGTCGCCCGCAAACATGGCGTCGCGACGTTTCTCGACGCCGGCTTCGCGGGCGAGTTGCACGAGCAGTTGCAGCGTATCGGTGGTGATGCGGTGTTTGGAGAAATCGGCCGCGAGACCGCCGCCCGCGAACGTGAAGCGTTCGGCTCGGGTCGGGGCAGGGTCGTTCTCGGGGGCGAACCAGTCGCGCATGTGTGCATCGCGAATCTTCTCGTAATGCGTTTGCAGCGAGGACCAGGAGGGGAGCGAGTTCTGGGTCATAGCGTCCGTCTAACCAAGGGGCACGAAGAAAGGCGCGCGCATGAAGCGCTGCCGAGGATGATGCAACGATGCTGTTAGAGCGATGCCACGCGCCCGGGTTCGTCCACGGCTGCCGGCGAAGCCCCGGCGAGCCGTCAAACAGCGCAGGCCCAGTTTGTCGAAGTTTCGCCGCCACCCGCGATCGACCCGACGCGCGGCGCAGTTAATCAGTATAGCGGCGTTGCGTGACAGGCGGCGTCGGTTTGGCATTGCCGCGCACGAGTTGGGGCCGCGGTGTTCGCGGGTTCACATGTCCGTAGGCGGATAGAACAGACGGTTGAGCAGCGTGCGCACCATCGGCGCGAGTTCGCCCGCCGTCAGGCCAGCCGGCCCGTGCCCTTGCGCGCTGAGCGTGTCGGCGGCGAGGCCGTGCAGGTAGACGCCCGCCAGCGCCGCTTCGTAGCGCGGCAGATGCTGCGCGAGCAGCGCGCCGATGATGCCGCCGAGCACGTCGCCGGTGCCGCCCGTCGCGAGCGCGGCGTTGCCGGTCGGATTGATCGCGAGGCGGCCATCCGGTGCGGCAATGATCGTGCCGGTGCCTTTCAGCACCACGACGCTAGCAAAGCGCGCGGCCAGCGCGCGCGCAGCGCCGAGCCGGTCGCGTTGCACACCTGGCGCATCGGTGCCGAGCAGGCGCGCCGCTTCCAGCGGATGCGGCGTGAGGATGCATGGGTCGCCCTGCACGCCGCGCGCGGTCACTTCGGCGGCGAGCGCAGGGTCTTTCGCGGTCAGGTTCAGCGCGTCCGCATCGAACAGCTTCGGTACGTCGAGCTGCAGCACGTCGTGCATCACTTGCGTCGCGCGCTCGCGATGCCCCATGCCGCAGCCGACGGCGAGCGCGTCCATCTTGTCGAGCGGCAGCTCGTCGAGCGCATGCAGCATCAGTTCGGGATGCGTCGGATCGTAGGGCGGAGCGCCTGTGCCGAGCAGCGCGACGTGCACCTTGCCCGCGCCGCTGTAGAGCGCGGCGCGCGCCGCGAGGATCGGTGCCCCGCACATGCCGGTGTCGCCGCCGATCACCGCGAGGCTGCCAAAGGTGCCCTTGTTGGTGGCGAAATCGCGCGGCGGCAGGAACGCGCCGAACAGCTCGGGCGCGTTCAGTTGCACGGCCGTGCGCTGGCCGCTGTCGACGCCGATCGGCGCCACTGTCACGGCGCCGGCAAGATCGCGGCCTTGCGCGGTGAACAGGCCCGGCTTCGCGGCGATGAAGGTAATCGTGTGGGTGGCGTGGACGGCGGTGCTGTCCCTGCCATCGCCGACGACCGTGCCGGTGTCGCTGTCGAGTCCGCTGGGGATGTCGAGCGCGAGCACGCCGCCTTTCCTCGGCCGGGCCGTCGCGCGTTGCGACAACTGCCGCGCGACGCTCGCGAACACTCCGTCGAGTGGCCGCGTGAGGCCGATGCCGAACATGCCGTCCACGAGCCAGCGATAGCCGTTGAGCGAAGCGGGCGGCGCCGGCGCGATCGGCACACCCGCGGCGCGAGCCGTGTCGAGCGCCCAGCGGGCGTCTTCCGGCTTCACTTCGACCGGCATGCATACCTCGACCGCGATGCCGGCCTCGTGCAGCGCGGCCGCGAGAACCAGCGTGTCGCCGCCGTTGTTGCCAGGGCCCGCGATCAGCCATACGCGCTGCTTCGATTTTTCGATCGACGTGTCACGGGTGATCTGCTCGTGCAGGAAGCTCGCGGCCGACTGGCCGGCGCGCGCCATCAGCGTGTGCGGCGGCAGGCCCGCCGCGGCCTGCGCTTCGGCGATCCGCAGATCGGTCAGCGTCAGCAGGGGCAGCGCGCGCTGGTGCGGGGTGAGGAGCGGCGGCGGCGTGTTTTCGGCGTCTGTCATGGCGAGCCCCGGCGGTGCTTGCGCCGCCAGGCGGGAAAACTTGGGAATCGCTATGTTAGTGCCGATACGCGCGCCGCGCGCGGCTCTGCCTGCAATAAGCGGCCCGCTCGCGAGTGGGCCGCTTATTGCAGACCGAGGGAAGGGATTTATTGGAAGCGGTCGGCGCGCAGCGCGGCAAGGGTGTCGGCGGGCAGCTCCGGCGTCTGACCCGACAGCAGGTCGGCGACCAGTTTGCCCGCTCCGCACGCAAGTCCCCAGCCCGACGGACCGTGGCCGACATTGAGGAACAGACGCGGGTGCAGCGCGTTGCCGATCACCGGCAAGCCATCCGGTGAAAGGAGCTTGACGCCTTCCCAGGGCAGCGCCGCCGAAATGCGCGCGGCGCCGGGAATCCAGTCGTGGGTCGCCTGGCCGAGCAGCGCCAGCGCTTCCGTGGTCACGGCTTCGCCGAGCGGCTTGTCGATCTGTCCGGCGCCTTGCAGCACCGCACCCCCGGCGATGCGCAGCCGGTGGTTCATGCGGCTGATGCCGATCCGCTTGACCGCATCGACGATCGCCACATGCGGCGCGCATTCCTCGTGCGCGATCGGTGCCACCAGCGTGTGCAGCCGCAGCGGATGCAATGGCAGCCGCAGCCCGAGGCGCTCGAGCAGCGCGAGGCTGCCGTAACCGGCGGCCACTACGACCGCGTCGGCATGAATCACATCGACTTCGCGCGAACGCGCAGCCACACCCGCACGCGGCGCCAGTTCCACCGCGGCGCGCTGGCCGTCGAGGCGGATCGCCGAGACTTCGCAGCCGTGCATGAACTGCACGCCGCCTTGCGCGTCGAGGGTCTGCTTGAGGAGCTTGGTGAACAGCGGGCTGTTGGCGGTGCGCTCCTGATCGAACAGCACGCCGCCGGCGAATTCAGGTTCCGTGCGCACCGAATGCTCGTAGGCGGCGCATTCGTCCGGCGTCAGCACGTGGTGCGGCACCTCGTACTGGCGCAGCAGCTCGAGCGCGGGCTGGCTCTGCTGCCATTCGTGCTCGCTGCGCACCAGATAAAGCAGACCGCTCGCCTGTTCGAATTCGAGCCCGAAGCGCGCTTCGACGTCCGCAAGCGCGTCGCGCGACGCTTCGATCAACGGCCGCAGCCGCCCAAACTGACGGGCGAACGCCTCCGGCTCCTGCAGTGCGCCGAGCTGCCTGACGAACTGACGCGCCGCGCCGTTGAAGCCGATCTTGTTGATGACGCCGTTTTTCGCATTCTGACGGCTCGCGAGAAAAGTCGGGCCGAACCAGACGTCGAGCGGGGTCGGCAGAACGGTGCCGCCTTGCCCATAGGTTGCGCCCTGCGCGACCGTGGCGTGGCGCTCGACGACACACACGCGGTGGCCGGCCGCGCGCAGATGATAAGCGGTGGCGACGCCCGCTATCCCGCCGCCAATGACGATGACATCCATGTTTTGATTCGAATTGCCGAAGGGGACGCCGAGGCGGCGCATTCCCGTTGAGCGTGGCATGCGGCGCGGCCCGGCATGGCTCGGGCGGCTCGCGCCGATCTGGTGAAAGGGCGAATGATAGCAGTCAAAGCGCCGCTGCGGCCACGCGCAGCGCATCCCGCGCGCGGACCGAAAGCGCACCGCGAGGCCCGCTGGAAGCCCGCTCCCGGGGTATAATCCTGGACTTCCTTTCCGCCTCACGTCGCCTGCATGCGCGGCTTCTCGGCATCATTGAGCGACGCAACGTCAAGTCCATGGCCCACTTCTCGTGTTTCCCCGGCGCTTCGGCCCTTTCCGATTTCCGTCAAACCCGACTGCTCGAAACGCTCACGCGCATCGACCCGAATATCACCGGCGTGCGCGGGCAATATCTGCATTTCGTCAATGCCCAGACCCCGCTGTCCGCTGAAGACAGCGCGAAGGTCGAGGCGCTGATGCACTACGGCGATCCGCTTGAAGAAAGCAAGGAGCGCGGCGCCGTGGAAACCTTCCTCGTGGTGCCGCGTTTCGGCACGGTGTCGCCGTGGGCCAGCAAGGCCACCGACATCGCCCACCTGTGCGGCCTCACGCAGGTGCGCCGCATCGAGCGCGGCGTCGAGTACACGGTCGCGCTGAAAACCGGCCTGCTGGGCGGCAAGAAAGCGCTTTCCGACGAAGCCCGTGCGGCCGTCGCCGCGGCGCTGCACGACCGCATGACCGAGAGCGTGTCGCCCTCGCGCGACCACGCGTTGCACCTGTTCGACGAGCTGCCGGCCAAGCCGCTGCAAACCGTCGACGTGCTCGGCCACGGTCGCGGCGCGCTGGAAGCGGCGAACACGGAACTGGGTCTCGCGCTCGCCGACGACGAAATCGATTATCTCGTCGACGCGTTCACGAAGCTCGGCCGCAATCCGACCGACGTCGAACTGATGATGTTCGCGCAGGCCAACAGCGAACACTGTCGCCACAAGATTTTTAACGCGGACTGGACCATCGACGGCGAGAAGCAGGACATCTCGCTGTTCAACATGATCCGCAACACCGAAAAGCTGAACCCGCAGGGCACGATCGTCGCGTATTCGGACAACTCGGCGATCATGGCAGGCGGCATGGCCGAGCGCTGGTTCCCGCGCACGCCGGCCGACCTCGGCGCGAACGAATTGCCGGAGCACTACCGCCGCAGCGTCGAACTTACGCACACGCTGATGAAGGTGGAGACGCACAACCACCCGACCGCGATCTCGCCGTTCCCGGGCGCCGCGACCGGCGCGGGCGGCGAAATCCGCGACGAAGGCGCGACCGGCCGCGGCGCGCGTCCGAAGGCGGGTCTGGCCGGCTTCACGGTGTCGAACCTCGCTTTGCCGGACGGCGTCGAGGCTTGGGAAAACGCACGCGACGCCGCGCAGCCGCTCGCGCACCGCAATCCGGACGACCAGCACGAAGCGTATGGCCGCCCCGATCGCATCGCGTCGCCATTGCAGATCATGATCGACGGCCCGCTCGGCGGTGCCGCGTTCAACAACGAATTCGGCCGGCCGAACCTCGGCGGTTATTTCCGCGCGTATGAACAGAACGTCGCGGGTCTGGTGCGCGGCTATCACAAGCCCATCATGATCGCCGGCGGCATCGGCAATATCTCGGACCAGCACACGCACAAGCACGATCTGCCGGAAGGGTCGCTGCTGATCCAGATCGGCGGCCCGGGCATGCGCATCGGCATGGGCGGCGGTGCCGCCAGCTCGATGGCGACCGGTACCAACACCGCTGAACTCGACTTCGATTCCGTGCAGCGCGGCAACCCGGAAATCGAACGACGTGCGCAGGAAGTGATTAACGCGTGCTGGCAGCTGGGCGACAAAAACCCGATTCTGAGCATTCACGACGTCGGCGCGGGCGGCTTGTCGAACGCGTTTCCGGAAGTGGTGGACGGCGCGGGCAAGGGCGCGCTGTTCGAGCTGCGCAAAATCCAGCTGGAAGAAAGCGGTTTGTCGCCGCGCGAAATCTGGTCGAACGAAGCGCAAGAACGTTACGTGCTGGCGATCGCGCCAGCCGATCTGCCAGCCTTCGAAGCAATGTGCCAGCGCGAGCGCTGCCCGTTCGCGGTGATCGGCACGGCCACCGCCGAGCGTCAGCTAAAGCTGATCGACTCCGAACTGAACGACGCCGCGCATCAGCCGGTCGACATGCCGATGGAAGTGCTGCTCGGCAAGGCGCCGCGCATGCATCGCGACGTCAGGCGCGTCGAGCAGAAGCTCGAACCGGTCGATGTCACCGGTATCGCGTTGCCGGACGTGGCGGCGAGCGTGCTGCGTCATCCGACGGTCGCGAGCAAGTCGTTCCTGATCACGATCGGCGACCGCTCGGTGGGCGGCACCACCGCGCGCGACCAGATGGTCGGCCCGTGGCAGGTGCCGGTGGCCGACGTCGCGATCACGACGATGGACTACGCGGGCTTTAGCGGCGAAGCGATGACCATGGCCGAGCGCACGCCGCTCGCCGTTATCGACGCGCCGGCGTCGGGCCGCATGGCGGTCGGCGAGGCGATCACCAACATCGTGGCGGCGCCGATCGCCTCGCTCGACAAGCTGAAGTTGTCGGCGAACTGGATGGCCGCGTGCGGCGCGCCGGGCGAAGACGCGGCGCTCTACGACACGGTCAAGGCGATCGGCATGGAACTGTGCCCGGCGCTCGGCATCAGCATTCCGGTCGGCAAGGATTCGCTGTCGATGCGCACGAAGTGGGAAGACCGCGGCGTCGCGAAGGAAGTGGTCGCGCCGGTCTCGCTGATCATCTCGGCGTTCGCACCGGTCGCAGACGTGCGCAAGCACCTCACGCCGCAACTGCGCCGCATCAGTGACGCAGGCGACTCCGTGCTGATCGCGATCGACCTCGGCCGCGGCAAGCATCGTCTGGGCGGCAGCATTCTCGCGCAAGTGACGCAGCAGGTCGGCGACACGGTGCCGGACGTTGACGATCCGGAAGACCTGAAGCGCTTCTTCAACGCGATCCAGGCGCTGAACAGCGACGGCAAACTGCTCGCTTACCACGACCGTTCGGACGGCGGCCTGTGGGCGACGGTCTGCGAAATGGCATTTGCGGGTCACGTCGGCGTGTCGCTGAATGTCGACATGCTCGTGCTCGACCCGCACCACGAATCCGACTACGGCGACGCGAAGGACTGGGCGAAGCAAACCAGCGGCCGTCGTGAAGACCGCACGATTCGCGCGCTCTTCAACGAAGAACTCGGTGGCGTGATTCAGGTGCGCACGGCGGACCGCGACGCGGTGCTCGGCGCGTTGCGCGAGCACGGCCTGTCGGCGTGCTCGCATGTGATCGGCAAGGTGAACGAGCGCGACGCGATCGAAATCTACCGCGACGCGAAGAAGATCTACGAAGCACCGCGCACCGAGCTGCATCGCACGTGGAGCGAAGTGAGCTGGCGCATCGCGCGTCTGCGTGACAACCCGGCTTGCGCCGATGCCGAATACGACGCGCTGCTCGACGCCGCCGATCCGGGCATCACGCCGGTGCTGAGCTTCGATCCGGCTGAAGATGTGGCCGCGCCTTTCGTCGGCAAGCGTGCGCGTCCGCGTATCGCGATCCTGCGCGAGCAGGGCGTCAACTCGCACCTCGAAACGGCCTATGCGTTCGACCGCGCCGGTTTCGACGCGCACGACGTGCACATGAGCGATCTGCTCGCGGGCCGCGCGAACCTCGCGGACTTCGCGGGGGCGGTCGCGTGCGGCGGCTTCTCGTACGGCGATACGCTCGGCGCCGGCGAAGGCTGGGCGAAGGCGATCCGCTTCAACGCGCAACTGGCTGACATGTTCGCCGCATTCTTCGGCCGTGAAAACACGTTCGCGCTCGGCATCTGCAACGGCTGCCAGATGATGAGCAGCCTCGCGTCGATGATCCCCGGTGCCCAAGCGTGGCCGAAGTTCACGCGCAACAAGTCGGAAAAATTCGAAGCGCGCTTCTCGCTAGTCGAAGTGCAGGCTTCGCCGTCGATCTTCTTCGCGGGCATGGAAGGCTCGCGCATTCCGGTCGCGGTCGCGCACGGCGAAGGTTATGCGGACTTCTCGCAGCAGGGCGATGCGTCGAAGGTGGCGGTGGCGATGCGCTACGTCGATCACCGGGGTCAGCCGACCGAGCAGTATCCGTTCAATCCGAACGGTTCGCCGGACGGCATCACGTCGGTCACGACGGCAGATGGCCGCTTCACCGTGCTGATGCCGCACACTGAACGCGTGCATCGTGCAGTGCAAATGAGCTGGCATCCGGAAGGCTGGGGCGAGAATGGCACGGACGCGAGCCCATGGCTGCGCGTGTTCCAGAACGCGCGTCGCTGGCTGGGATGATCGGGGGCAGGGCTGCCGCTTCGGGCGGCGGCCTTGTAGTGGTCTTGGCTCCGCAGCAAACGAAAAAGCCGCCCTCGGGCGGCTTTTCTGCTTTCAAACTTCAAACGAAGAAGCGGTCGGTCAACAACCCGCTTACTGAATCTTCGCGTTCTTGCGCAGACCTTCTTCGAACGCTTGCAGCTTTTCCTGCTGGATCTGCTGGACGATCTGCGCACGCACCTGCTCCAGCGGCGGCGGCGTGACAGCGCGCACGTCGTCGACACGGATGATGTGCCAGCCGAATTGCGTGCGCACCGGCGTGTCGGTCATCTGGCCTTTCTGCAAATGCGTGGCCGCTGCCGCGAATTCGGGCACGTAGGCCTTCGGATCCGACCAGTCCAGGTCGCCGCCGTTCTTGCCCGATCCCGGGTCCTTCGAGTATTGCTTCGCGAGTTCTTCGAAGCTCGCGCCGGCCTTGATCTTCGCGATCAGGTCCTTCGCCTGCTGCTCGTTGTCGACGAGGATGTGGTGCAGGTGATATTCCTTGCCGCCCGCATCCTTGATCAGCGCGTTATAGCGCGCGGTGACTTCGGCGTCGGTCGGCTGGTTGTTCTTCACGAAGTCTTCGATCAGCGCGCGCAGCACGACAGTCTGTTGCGCGACGGCGATTTGCGCCTTGATGTCCGGACGATTCGGCAGGCCGCGGCGCAGCGCTTCCTGCATCAGGATTTCGCGGTTCACCAGTTCTTCACGCACGGCCATTTGCAGCTGCGGCGTGTTTTGCTGGCCTTGATGAACCAGTTGGTCGATCAGCGCATCGGCGCGCGCTTTCGGAATCGGCGTGCCGTTGACGACGGCGATGTTCTGTGCAAATGCAGGTGCGGCTGCACATGCAGCCAGCAATACCCAAAGGCGGGTTTTCTTCAAGGTCATCGGAAGTTCCTAGCGGGGCAACAAAGCAAATTCTTCGGGCGTATACGCCGTGATGGCAAGGGCATGAATGCCGCGCTGCATGGCATCGGCCAGCGCATCATACACCATGCGATGCCGCGCCACGCGGGCCTTGCCGGCAAATGCGGCGGCCACGATCGTGACACTGAAATGACCGCCGGCGGAGGCGCCGGCGTGGCCTGCGTGCTGCGCGCTGTCGTCGGTGATGCGGATCAATTCGACCGGCGCGAGCGCGGCTGTGAGGCGCGCTTCGATCAGCGCGGCGCGCTCGGCGGTGGTGGCGTGCATGAACACATCGCTCGTCATGTCATTCTTCCTTCATGTACTTCGACAGCCACAGACTCTGTCCGACGATGAACACCAGCAGGCAGCCGGTGGCGCCGAACAGCTTGAAATTGACCCATTGATCGGTCGTGTAGTGATACGCGACGAACAGGTTGACGAGTCCGAGCAGCACGAAAAACACCGCCCAGATGAGGTTCAGCTTGCCCCAGATCGCGTGCGGCAGCGTGATCTGCTTGCCCATCATCGCTTCGATGAGGTTCTTGTTGAAGCCCAGTTGCGAGACGATCAGCGCGACGGAAAACGCCCAGTACAGCACGGTCGGCTTCCACTTGATGAAGGTGTCGTTGTGCAGCACGAGCGTGGCGCCGCCGAATACGGTGACGACGCCGAGGCTCACCCACAGCATCGGGTCGACCTTGCGGTGGCGGAAGGCCACCCACGCGATCTGCACCAGCGTGGCAACGATCGCCACTGCCGTCGCCGTGAAAATGCCCCAGATCTTGAAGGCGACGAAGAACAGGATGATCGGGAACAGATCGAACAGGAATTTCATTATCTGGTCGGCAATACCGAGAGAGTGAGTCGATGGTGAGGGCGCGGCGAAGCGCCCGATGGTGGGTAAGCGGCCGGAAAGCCGCCACGCCAACCTGCCATGGGCATCATGGCAAGCGGGCTAACGGGACGGCTTCTGCCCAGCCCGTTAGCAGCAGACCCGCAGCGCCAAGGGAGGCCGACGCCGCTCAACGGCCTCGCCCAGCCGGCTCGAATCGTGCCGGCCACGCCGGCCGGCAACGCACCAGACTCCGCGCCGCCGCGCTTACTTGGGCTCGAATTGTAACGCAGCCGAATTGATGCAGTAGCGCAAGCCCGTCGGCGCGGGGCCGTCTTCGAACACATGGCCCAGATGCGCGCCGCAGTTCTTGCATTGCACCTCGATGCGCAGCATGCCGTGCGAGCGGTCGGTCTTCTCGGCGATCACCTCGCCGTTGATCGGCTTGAAATAGCTCGGCCAGCCGCAGCCGGCGTCGAACTTGGTGTCCGATTCGAACAGCGGCGTGCCGCAGCACACGCAATCGTAGATGCCGCGGTCCCAGTGATCGTGATAGCGGCCCGTGAAGGGACGCTCGGTGGCCGCGTGGCGCGTCACCTGATATTCGATATCGGAGAGCTGCTGGCGCCACTCTGCGTCGTCTTTCTGCACGGCGGGGACGTCGGTGTTGAGGTCGTCGGGCTGGTTCATGGTCGGGTTCCTGTCTCGGGCTTGTTTTAGCGATGCACGGTGAAGGCGAACGGGTTGGGTCCGGTCTGGCGCGTCACGATGAGCAGCTCACTTCCAGCGCGCTCGCCCAGTCCGGCGGCAAGCCCGCATACGCTTCGTGCTCGGGCTGTTCGTCGAACGGGTGGCGCAGCACCGCCGCCAGACGCTCCACTTCGGAAAAGTCTTTTTCTTTCGCGTGGCGGATCGCCGTTTCCGCCAGGTGATTGCGAAGTACGAATTTGGGGTTCACACGGTTCATTGCAATGGCGCGCGCGGCGTCGTCGCGTGTTTCATGGGACAGCCGCGCGCGATAGTCGTTCGCCCACGCGTCGAACGCGGCGCGACCGAGAAACAGGTCGCGCACCGGCGCGTCGCCGCGCGTGTCGTGTTTCGACACGCGCGCGAGATGCCGGAACGTCAGCGTGAAATCGGCGCGGTTCGCGTGCATGACTTCGAACAGACGATTGACCAGCGCGTCGTCGCCGTCGCGCTCGATGTCGAGGCCGAGCTTCGCGCGCATGCGCCGCTCGAGCGCCGGTGCGAAGCGGTCCTTGAAACCGCCGAGCACGCGCTGCGCGTCTTCGATCGCCTTGTCGCCGCGCACGCTTTCGTCATGCTGTTCGCCGAGCAGAGGCAGCAATCCTTGTGCAAGGCAGAACAGGTTCCAGTAGGCGATCTGCGGCTGCATTCTGTACGCGTAACGACCTTGCGTATCGGAATGATTGCAGATGTAGCCGGCGTCGAAGCCGTCCATGAAACCGAACGGGCCGTAGTCGATCGTCAGGCCGAGGATCGACATGTTGTCGGTGTTCATCACGCCGTGGCAGAAGCCGACCGCCTGCCACTCGACCATCAGGTCGGCGGTGGAGAGCACCGCTTCGTTGAGCAGCGCGAGATAGGGATCGTCGGCGTCGCGGCAATGCGGATAGAAACGCTCGATCACGTGATCGGCGAGCGCGCGCAGCGCGTCGGTGCGATCGTTCGAATAGAAATGCTCGAAGTGGCCGAAGCGCACGAAGCTCGGCGCGACGCGCGTGAGCACCGCGGCGGTTTCGACGGTCTCGCGCCGCACCGGCTGATCGGAGCCGATCACGCACAGCGCGCGCGTGGTCGGAATGCCGAGGTGATGCATCGCTTCCGAACACAGATATTCGCGGATCGACGAACGCAACACCGCACGGCCGTCGCCCATGCGTGAGTAGGGCGTGCGTCCCGCGCCCTTCAATTGCAATTCGAAGCGCTGACCGTCGTGTTCGACCTCGCCGAGACCCAGCGCGCGGCCGTCACCGAGCTGGCCCGCCCACACGCCGAACTGATGGCCCGAATACACCGATGCATAAGGCAGCGCATCGGCCGGCCACTCACGTGTGACGTTGCCGGAGAACAGCTCGACGAAGCCCGGATCGTTCTGAAGGTCCGGCGTGAGACCGAGCAGCGCGGCGGTCTCGGCGGAGAAGCCGACCATGTACGGCGCGTTGAGCGGCGCGGCGGGCAGGCGCGTCAGAAACGTGCTGCCGAGCCGCGCGAACGCGCTGTCGGGGGAGTTGAGAAGAACGTTGGAAAAAGCCGTTAAGGCTTCCGATAACCCTGCAATGCTTGGGGAAAACGACATATTGAGCGCCTCTGGATTAACCGATATTGTAAGTCCGCGCCCGCGGAGCTGCTGGCCGGCCGTTGAACGATGCCGCACCCATCTTTCGCCGGTCGTGCGGATTTCGCCGGCGGCGCATGGAGAAGCGCGCCATGGCGCCCCAACGGCTCCCGGACCCCATCCGATCGAAACAGACAAGCCGAGGAGACCACGCTTTATGACGACGCCGCTGCTGGGCCAGATGATGGATGTGCCGCTCACTGTGTCCTCGCTGCTCGCGCATGCCGCGCGGCATTTCGGCAGCACGGAGATCGTCTCGCGGCGCATCGAAGGCGATCTGCACCGCTACACCTATCGCGATTGCGAGCAGCGCGCGAAGCAGCTCGCGCAGGCGCTGATCGCGCTGGGCGTCGAACCCGGCGAGCGCGTCGCGACCCTCGCGTGGAATGGCTACCGGCATCTGGAAGCGTATTACGGCACGACCGGCTTCGGCGCGGTGTGCCACACGATCAACCCGCGCCTGTTCCCCGATCAGATCGCCTACATCATCAATCACGCCGACGATGCCTACGTGCTGTTCGACACGACGTTCGCGCCGCTCGTCGACGTGCTCGCGCCGCAATGCCCGAAAGTGCGCGGCTGGATCGCGCTCGCCGACACGGCGCATCTGCCGGCCATGCAAACGCCCGCGCTCAGCTACGAAACGCTGGTGGGCGCGCAGGACGGCGACTACGAATGGCCGGCTATCGACGAGCGTCAGGCCTCCTACCTTTGCTATACGTCCGGCACCACCGGCAACCCGAAAGGCGCGCTGTATTCGCACCGCTCGACGGTGCTGCATGCGTTCGGCGCGTCGTTGCCCGATGCGATGGGCCTGTCCGCTCGCGACGCGGTGCTGCCGGTTGTGCCGATGTTCCATGTGAACGCCTGGGGCATTCCGCACGCCGCGCCGTTGACCGGCGCGAAGCTGGTATTCCCCGGCAAGGACCTCGACGGCAAGTCGCTTTATGAACTCATGGAGAGCGAGCGCGTCACCTATTCGGCGGGCGTACCGACCGTGTGGCTCGGCTTGCTGAACTACATGCGCGAGGCGGGGGTGAAGTTCTCGTCGCTGCAACGCACGGTGATCGGCGGCTCCGCGTGTCCGCCCGCGATGCTCCGCACGTTCGAAGACGACTACGGCGTGCAGGTGATCCATGCGTGGGGCATGACCGAAATGTCGCCGCTCGGCACCCTCTCGAAACTGACGTGGGAGCAAAGCCAGCGGCCGCTCGCCGAGCAGCGCGCGTTGCTCGAAAAGCAGGGCCACGTGATGTATGGCGTGGACATGAAGATCGTCGGCGAAGACGGGCGCGAATTGCCGTGGGACGGCGTCGCGTTCGGCGACCTGCACGTGCGCGGGCCGTGGGTGATCGACCGTTATTTCCGCAAGGACGACTCGCCGCTCGCAGACGGCTGGTTTCCAACCGGCGACGTCGCCACCATCGACCGCGACAGCTTCCTGCACATCACCGACCGCTCGAAGGACGTCATCAAGTCCGGCGGCGAATGGATCAGTTCGATCGACCTCGAGAACGTCGCGATTGCGCATCCTGCGGTGGCGGAAGCGGCGTGCATCGCGTGCGCGCATCCACGCTGGACCGAGCGTCCGCTGCTGGTGGTCGTCAAGCGCGCGGGTTTCGAAGTGACGCGCGAGGCGTTGCTTGCATTCTACGAAGGCAAGGTCGCCAAATGGTGGATTCCGGACGATGTCGCATTCGTCGACGAATTGCCGCACACCGCCACCGGCAAGCTGCAAAAGCTGAAGCTGCGCGACATTTTCCGCGACCACGTGCTGCCGTCCGCGCTCGCCGACGAAGCGAACTGCCCGCTTACCAGGGGAAACCCCGCAGCATGATAAATTGAACGATCGTGCTTTTATGTGTATCCTGCCTGCAGACCCGGAAGCAATCGGTTGAAAGAAGGACAATGAGCCGGACATCGAGGCGGCTCGCAAAACGCACAGGCGGCGCGCAAGGCGCCGCCTCATTGCATGGATCGCATGGAGGCAGGCAGATGGCAGTGGACTACACAACTCATGACGGCGTGGCCGTCATCACGCTGAACAATCCTCCCGTGAATGGCCTCGGCCTCTCGACGCGAGCAGGCATCGCCGACGGCGTCGAGCGGGCGCAGAACGATCCGGCCATCAAGGCCATTGTGCTGACCGGCGCGGGCAAGGCCTTCTCGGGCGGCGCCGACATCACCGAATTCAATACCCCGAAGGCCACCCAGGAGCCGACGCTCGCCACGGTCATCCGGATCGTCGAAGGCAGCGCGAAGCCGGTGGTCGCGGCCATTCACAGCGTGGCGATGGGCGGCGGGCTGGAACTGGCGCTCGGCGCGCATTACCGCATCGCCGCGCCCGGCGCGCAGATTGCGCTGCCGGAGGTGAAGCTCGGCATTCTGCCGGGTGCGGGGGGCACGCAGCGTCTGCCGCGCGCGATCGGCCTCGAAGCGTCGTTGAACATGATCGTGTCCGGCGCGCCGGTGTTGTCGGAGAAGCTGGCCGACTCTGGACTGTTCGACGAAGTCGTCGCGAGCCAGGAAGATCTGCCCGCCGCGGCCCTCGCCTTCGCGCGCAAGGTCGGCGCGAAGACAGGTCCGCATCCGAAGGTGCGTGATCGCAACATCGAGCATCCGAACGCGGCCGGTTTCATCCAGTTCGCGCGCAATAGCGTCGCGGCGATCGCGAAGAACTTCCCGGCGCCGCACAAATGCATCGACGCGGTGGAAGCGGGCGTGCAGAACGGTTTCGACAAGGGCCTCGCATTTGAGCGCGAATGCTTCGTCGCGCTGGTCCAGACGCCGGAAAGCCACGCGTTGCGTCATGCGTTCTTCGGCGAACGCGCGGCCAGCAAGATTCCCGACGTGCCGGCCGACACGCCGGTGCGCGACATCGGCAAGGTTGGCGTGATCGGCGCGGGCACGATGGGCGGTGGCATCGCGATGAACTTCATCAACGCGGGCATTCCGGTCACGCTGCTGGAAACGAAGCAGGAAGCGCTCGACCGTGGCCTCGCGACGATCCGCAAGAACTACGAAGCCTCCGTGAAGAAGGGCAAGCTCAAGCCCGAGGCGCTCGAACAGCGCATGGCGCTGATCACACCCACGCTGTCCTACGACGACCTGAAGCACGCGGATCTGATCGTCGAGGCCGTGTTCGAAGAGCTCGGCGTGAAAGAGCAGGTGTTCCGGCGCCTCGACGAAGTCGCCAAGCCCGGCGCGATCCTCGCGTCGAACACGTCGACGCTCGACGTCGACAAGATTGCCGCGTTCACGAAGCGTCCGCAGGACGTGGTCGGCATGCACTTCTTCAGCCCAGCCAACGTGATGAAGCTGCTCGAAGTGGTGCGCGGCAAGGAGACCGCAAAAGACGTGCTTGCCACCGTGATGAAGCTCGCGAAGAAAATCAGGAAGACGGCGGTGGTGTCGGGCGTGTGCGACGGCTTCATCGGTAACCGGATGATCGAGCAATACATCCGTCAGGCGCTCTTCATGCTTGAAGAAGGCGCGCTGCCCGCGCAGGTGGATAAGGCCATCGAGAAGTTCGGCTTCGCGATGGGCCCGTTCCGCATGAGCGATCTGGCCGGCAACGACATCGGCTGGGCGATCCGCAAGCGCCGCTATCAGGAACATCCTGACATGCATTACTCGAAGATCGCCGACCGGCTGTGCGAAATGGGGCGCTTCGGCCAGAAGACCGGCGGCGGCTGGTACGACTACAAGGCGGGCGATCGCACTGCGTATCCGTCGAAGGTGGTCGACGAGATGATCGGCGCGTTCTCGAAGGAAACCCATGCCGAGCGCCGCAAGATCAGCGACGAGGAAATCGTCGAGCGACTCGTGTTCGCGCTCGTCAACGAAGGCGCGAAGATTCTTGAAGAAGGCATCGCGTCGAAGGCGTCGGATATCGACATGGTCTATCTGACCGGCTATGGTTTCCCGCTTCATCGCGGCGGCCCGATGCTGTATGCGGACACGGTTGGGCTCTACAACGTGGAGCGTGCGATTCGCCGTTATGCGGCGCGGCCGAATGGCGACGCGTGGCGACTCGCACCGGGCATCGCGAAGCTGGCGGCCGAGGGGCGCGGGTTCAACGGCTGAGCGGATTGAGCGAGCCTTCGAGGCTGCTTGAATCAAACGACCGAGGTGGCGCGGTGCTGCACGTGTGGCGCGATGCGCACGGAAAGCGTCAGCGCGCCACCGTCGACATCTTGAAGTAAGACCAACTTGCACGGGACCAGAGTAGGTAAGCAAGCATGGGACCGAGTAGACGCTGAAGCGTCTACTCCGGATCGACACGCTAAAGCACCAACTCTGGGCGACCGCAAAAACTTGCATGGGACCAGAGTAAGAGCTAAAGCGCCAACTCTGGTCGACCGCAAAAACTTGCATGGGACCAGAGTAAGCGCTAAAGCGCCAACTCTGGTCGACACAGGAGACAAGCATGACTGATGCCGTAATCGTATCGACCGCCCGCACAGGCCTCGCCAAATCATGGCGCGGCGGCTTCAACATGACGCACGGCGCGACGCTCGGCGGCCACGTGACGCAGGCCGCCGTCGACCGCGCAAAGCTCGACCCGGCGCGCGTCGAAGACGTGATCATGGGCTGCGCGAATCCGGAAGGCGCGACGGGTGGCAACATCGCTCGCCAGATCGCGCTGCGCGCCGGTTTGCCGGTCAGTGTGCCGGGCATGACGGTGAACCGCTTCTGTTCGTCTGGATTGCAAACTATTGCGCTCGCCGCGCAGCGCGTGATCGCCGGTGAAGGCGACGTGTTCGTCGCGGGCGGGGTCGAGTCGATCTCGTGCGTGCAGAACGAGATGAATCGCCACATGATGGCCGAAGGCTGGTTGAGCAGGAACAAGCCGGAAATCTACTGGTCGATGCTGCAGACCGCCGAGAACGTCGCGAAACGCTATTCGATCTCGAAGGAACGTCAGGACGAATACGGCGTGCGCTCCCAACAACGCGCCGCAGCCGCGCTCGAAGCCGGCAAGTTCAAGGATGAAATCGTACCGATGACGGTGCTTGCCGGCGTCGCCGACAAGGCAAGCGGCCGTCTCTTCACGAAAGAAGTGACCGTCAGCGGTGACGAAGGCATTCGCGCCGACACGACGCTCGACGGCGTATCGAAGATTCGCACCGCGATGCCGGGCGGCGTGATCACCGCCGGCAATGCGAGCCAGTTTTCCGACGGCGCGTCCGCTTGCGTCGTGATGAACGCTAAGGTTGCGGAGCGCGAAGGCCTCCAGCCGCTCGGCATTTTCCGCGGCTTCGCGGTAGCCGGTTGCGAGCCGGACGAAATGGGCATCGGTCCGGTGTTTGCTGTGCCGAAGCTGCTCAAGCAGGCGGGTCTGAAGGTCGAGGACATCGACCTGTGGGAATTGAACGAAGCGTTCGCGGTACAGGTGCTGTATTGCGCGGACAAGCTCGGCATTGCGCAGGACCGTCTGAACGTGAACGGCGGCGCGATTGCGGTCGGCCATCCGTACGGCGTATCGGGCGCACGGCTGACGGGTCATGCGTTGATCGAAGGCAAGCGGCGCGGCGCGAAGCTGGTCGTCGTGACGATGTGTATCGGCGGCGGGCAGGGCGCGGCGGGGCTGTTCGAAGTGGTGTGATGCTGCGGGGGGCGCGGTTGTTGATGATGACGGCACGGACGTCACCCTTGCGCCCCCCCGGCTGGTTCAGCCGCGCTTGCTATCCGCGCTTCTTCGAAGCCGCTTGCCTAGGCCGATTGCCAGCATCATCGCGAAGCCGCGCCAAGCGATGCCAGACTCAACGTCCCCTGACTAATGAATCGTGTCGTACCGGTCAAGCCACCCGCGAGCTTGCCGCGCAGGATGTACGGAATCTGCCCCGAGTCGGCGGCTCCGGCGAATGCGAAGGCCTGGCGAACCGCGGCGAAAGCCGGCACGGTCAGCGGCACGGTGACGACGGTTTCGCCGAAGCGCGGCACCGTGCCGCCCTGGTCGCTGACGCCGCTCGCGAACGACTTGCCGTTCACCTCGAGATCGAGCGACACGCCGCTGAAGCTGACCGTCGAGTCGTTGGGATTCTGCACGCGCAGTTTGACGTTGAAGCGCATCTCCAGCCCCTGGCCGTCGAGCGGTTCGATACCGGCCACGCTGACGCGCAACGGATCGGCGCCGAACAGACCCGCGCAGCCATTGAGCGTCAGCGCGACGATCATGAGAAGGGCGATGATCGCGGATAAGCCGCGAAGGATGGAGAGACGGCCGGACAGCGGCGCGCGCAGGACAGGCATGACCGGCACCTCGAACGAAGCGGTTGGTGATGCATTGTACCGGGCAGCGTCGCGCGAGCAGAGGCGATTCAGGCGGTGCGCCGCCAGCGTGTTCGGATGAGTCCGGCCAGATGCCGCGCGGCCAGTGGCAGCCAGCCGTGAGCGCCTGTCGTGGCACGCGGGGACAGCACGATGAACGCGGCAGAGCCTGCGCGGCTCGCACCGGGTGCGCGCAGGGCGCTGATCGACACCATACCGCGCTGCGGCGTCACAAACCGCTCGCCTTCGTGCAAGGTGATCGACACGAGTGGGACGGCATCGCCCAGCCAGGCAAGCGAACGATCGCGCAAGCCGAGTTGCAAACCGCCTTCGATGGCCACGATCGAACTACCGGCGTGCAGGTCATGCACGGCGACCTGACCGGCCAGGAGAGACGATGCAGGGGTTCCACGCAAACCGGCGCGAGATTCACGAGCATGCATGACAGAGTCCTTTAAACCGTTTTCATGCCACGGATCTCGCTCAGGCCGACGAAGCGGTGCGCAGGTCAGGCAGATTGGCGGGACGGCTGGCGGCGCATGCGCCAAAGCGATAGCGGGTATCATTTCCCGCTGCGCCTCGCGCATGTCGCGCATGTCGCGCGTGCGTGCGAACGCATACGTCATGCGTCAAACGCAAGACAGACAGTGCGACGAACGTCAGGCTGCGGCCCGACACTTCGAGTCGAATTGAACCGGGTCGAAGCGAACGAGGTGTGGCCGCCATCCATCATGTTGTGACGTCAAGACTCGCCGATGCATCACCGATGTCTCTCACTCACCCCGCACTCCGCTGACTACGAAACCTGAATACGCAATGACCGATTCATCCTCATCACCGAAAGCAGGCAACGCGACGTTGCCTGAAAGCCCGTTTGTCGACCGTCTCGGCGCGCAGTTGTTGTCCGCTGCCGATGGCGTCAGCGAAGTCGTGCTGCCGTTGCAGCCCGATCACATGAACACGTGGGATGTCGCGCACGGCGGCGTCACGATGACGCTTGCCGACGTCGCGCTCGCGATGGCCGCGCGCAGTCTCGCCGGCGACGGTGTCGGCGTGGTCACCGTCGAGATGAAGGTCAACTTCATGCAGCCGGGGCGGGGCGAGTTGCGCGCGACCGGCCGCGTGCTGCACCGCTCGACCACGATGGCCTATTGCGAAGGCGAGATCCGCGACAGCGAAGGCCACTTCGTCGCCAAGGCGCTCGGCACCTTCAAATACATGCGGCGCCTCGCGGTCGGCCGCGGCGTGACGCAACAGCGGTTGCGCAGCGACCCGTCGGCGAAACCCGGCCCGAGCGACGGTTGAGCCCTTGCCACGCGGCGCGCGTGCCGGGCGGGTCGCCCGCCTGTCGCGGCTTGCGCACGCGCAGTGCAAGCCATGCGTGCCGTTCCAACTATTCGCCGATCCAATCGGTCACTCAAGGAGACAACCGTCATGTCCCAGATCAACCGTCAACTCGTGCTGGCTTCGCGTCCGCAAGGCGCGGTCACGCCCGACAATTTCAAGCTCGTCGAAACGCCGCTCGCGCCGCTGGCCGACGGCGAATTGCGCGTGCGCAATCACTTCCTGTCGCTCGACCCATACATGCGCGGCCGCATGAACGACAGCAAGTCGTACGCGGCGCCGCAACCGTTGAACGAAGTGATGATCGGCGGCACGGTTGGGGAAGTGGTGGAGTCGAAGAACCCGAAGTTCGCGGTCGGCGACAAGGTGGTCGCGATGTTCGGCTGGCAGGAGTACGGCACGTCGAACGGCGCCGGTGTACAGAAGGTCGATGACACGCACGTGCCGCTGTCGGCCTATCTCGGTCCGGTCGGCATGCCCGGCGTCACCGCGTGGTACGGGCTGAACCGGATCATCGCGCCCAAAGCGGGCGAGACGGTGGTGGTCAGCGCGGCGAGCGGCGCGGTGGGCAGCGTGGTGGGGCAGTTGGCAAAGGCGGCCGGTGCGCGCGCGGTCGGCATCGCGGGCGGCGCCGACAAATGCCGCTACGTGACCGACACGCTCGGCTTCGATGCCTGCGTCGATTACAAGGCCGGCAACCTGTATCAGGAGCTCAAGGCCGTGACACCCGATGGCGTGGACGGCTACTTCGAAAATGTCGGCGGAGAAGTGCTCGACGCGACGCTCGCGCGCATGAACGCGTTCGGGCGCATCGCGCTGTGCGGGTTCATCGCGGGCTATGACGGCCAGCCGATGCCGCTCAAGCATCCGTCGTTGATGCTCACGCAGCGGCTGCTCGTGCAGGGTTTTATCGTCAGCGAGCATATGGACGTGTGGCCGGAAGCGCTCAAGCAGCTCGGCACACTGGTCGCGCAGAAGAAGCTGCACTATCGCGAGACCATCGCGCAGGGGCTCGACGCGGCGCCTGAGGCATTCATCGGCCTGCTCAAAGGCCGCAACTTCGGCAAGCAGCTCGTCAAACTGATCTGAGCGCGGCAGCCCAAGAGCCGTCACTCACGCATCGAGAGGCCGCGCGGATCACACCGCGCATGAGCCAGAAGTTACCGCGCAGTCCTCACCCAGGAGTCAGACGATGTTCGAATTCGGCGGCAAGGTGGCAGTGATCACGGGGGCGGGCAGCGGCTTCGGCCGCGCATTCGCGCAGAAGGGCGCGGCGCTCGGCATGAAGCTCGTGCTCGCCGACGTGAATCCCGACGCGCTCGCGCAAACCGTCGAAGCGTTGCGCGGCAACGGTGCCGACGCGATCGGCGTGCCGACCGACGTGTCCGATGCAGCCCAGGTCGAAGCGCTCGCCCAAGCGGCGCTCGCCGCGTTCGACAAGGTGCACGTGCTCTTCAACAACGCAGGCGTGGGCTCGGGCGGCTTCCTGTGGGAGAGCACGGCGAACGACTGGTCGTGGGTGTTCGGTGTCAACGTGATGGGCGTCGCGCACGGCGTGCGAGTCTTTACGCCGATCATGCTGGCGCAGAACGAGCCCGCGCATATCGTTAATACGGCGTCGGTGGCGGGCTTGCTGTCGCCGCCGGCGATGGGCATCTACAACGCGTCGAAGCATGCGGTGGTCTCGCTGACCGAGACGCTTCATCACGACCTGCAACTGGCGCAGGCGCCAGCGACGCACGAAGAGAATGCGGATACGGCGAGTGGTCTCGTCGGCTGCTCGCTGCTGTGTCCGGCCTTCGTGCCGACCGGCATCGCCGATGCGGAGCGCGCGCGTCCCGAGCCACTGCGCAATGCCGGCCGCCCGACGCACTCGCAGATCGCCGCCGGCAAGCAACTGCAGCGCGCGGTGCAGTCGGGCAAGC
>NZ_NPIH01000218.1 GCF_012275575.1 Paraburkholderia sp. SG-MS1
ACCACCCGGCACCGCGTCGTTCTGCGTCGCTGCATCTGCAGCAGAGAAACGAGATTATGGAGGTTCTTTTTCGTTTCGTCAACAACATTTTTTCGCTTTCGCTTAAAACCTGCTGGCGTCACGACCGCTGGTTTCTGCGGCGGCCCTCGTTCGGAAACGAAGGGAGGCGAATAATAGGCGAATATCCGACCTGTGACAAGCATGTGACGGAATTCCCGTCGACTTACCTACGGCTCGAGTTCAAAACGGCATCCATGGGAACCGCTGCAGCCATTGCGGCATAACCGGCATCGCTGGGATGGATGTGGTCGCCACTGTCGAAAGCCCGCTGCAGCCGATCCGGCTGCGCCCGGTCCCGCAACGCGGCGTCGAAATCCACGACGCCTTCAAACGCATGGCTGGTTCGAATCCATTGGTTGACGCTTAGCCGGATGCTCTCCCGCTCCGCTGGCAGCGATGCCGGGGTCAGCGTCGCGCCGAACACCTTCACACCGGCGCGCCGCGCGACAGTGATCACCCGCTGGTATCCGGCAATCAGGTCCGCAGCCGTCACCGCGGTATGCGGAGAGTCGCAGTCGAGCCCACTGCGAGGCGGCATCGCCGCGAAATTGATGTCATTGATGCCGATCAGCAGGATCGCCGTCCTGACGCCCGGACGCCTGAGCACATCGCGGTCGAAACGACTCGCCAGCGCGTCGCCATAACAAGGCGAGTCGCTCAGCAGCCGATTCCCACTGATCCCGAGATTGACGACCGCGATCGAACGATCGCCTGCACCGTCCAACCGACGGGCTAGCGCGTCCGGCCAGCGTCGATTCTGATTCAGACTGGAGCGCATACCGTCGGTGATCGAGTCGCCAATCGCGGCGACCGCCGCCGACGAAGCCCCTGCCTCTACCGACAACCCGCTCACCCAGATGTAGTGCGTAAACCGACCGCGGAATGCGTCCGCAGAAGCGTCCGCCGCATGATTGCCCGGCACTGACACGTAATTCACCTGACTCGATACACGGTGCCATGCCGCAACCCGCTGTTCCGGCCCCATGACTGCACTGATTGCATACGGCACGCCTTCGGCGATATCCACCGCGACGGGGTCGCTGTCCAGCTCTCCGCCTGCCGGAATGCTGACAGCAGTCCTGCCACCAAACGTCACGCGCGCCGCGCCATTTTCCACAACAGCCGCGCCGCCAGCCGAACGCGCTATGCGCAGTTCCTCGACGACAAGCGGCGTCTTGCCGTACTCGTTACTCAGATGAATTCGCGCAAACTTTCCCGACAGCGTCGGGTAAACAATCTGGCGGACAGTGCGTCCGGCGACTTCCGGTGCGCGATACAACGGCGGCAAGTCCGCTCGCTGCGGAAGAGGTTGCAGCGCCGTCGCCCATGCGGCGACCCAATGTCCCGCCAGCGGGGCGTCGGCGGCAAAAACGTTCGAGAAAGCGGCAAACTGCGCAAGCAGCGCCGCGCCGCACGCGGCGGCCAGGGTGCGAAGGGTCATTCGGGGGGTCGGTTCGAGGCCAAACGCGCATTGTGCCCGATCGCAACGGCAACCGCGGGGCGGCTGCGGACGGCCGCGAATGCACGCGCCCCATCCAACTCAAGCCGGCTGCCCGCCGGTCATTTTCAACGCAAGCGCTTCAGCAACTTCGATCCCGTCGATCGCCGCAGAGTAAATACCCCCGGCATATCCCGCTCCCTCGCCCGCCGGATACAAACCCTCGACATTCATGCTCTGATAGTCGTCCCGGCGACGCACCCGAATCGGCGACGACGTTCTCGTCTCGACGCCCGTCAGCACCGCGTCGTGCATAGCGAAGCCCGCGATTTTCTTGTCCATCTGCGGCAGCGCTTCCCGAATTGCCTCAATCACATAATCCGGCAGCGCGGTACTCAAATCGGTCGGATGCACGCCGGGTTTGTACGACGGAACCACCGAACCGAGCGACGTAGAAGGCCGCCCGGCAATGAAATCGCCGACCAGCTGGCCCGGGGCCATATAGTTGCCGCCACCGAGCTCGAACGCGCGCTCTTCCCATTTGCGCTGAAAAGCGATGCCGGCGAGCGGTCCGCCCGGGTAATCGTCCGGCGTGATGCCGACCACGATTCCCGCATTGGCGTTGCGCTCCGCCCGCGAATACTGGCTCATCCCATTGGTGACCACGCGCCCGGGCTCGGACGTCGCCGCCACCACGGTTCCGCCTGGGCACATGCAGAAGCTGTACACCGCGCGGCCGTTGCTGCAGTGATGCACGACTTTATAGTCGGCGGCGCCCAGCTGTTTATGGCCGGCAAATTTGCCGAAACGGCTGCGATCGATCAAACCCTGCGGATGTTCGATCCGGAAACCGAGCGAAAACGGCTTGGCTTCGATATAGACGCGGCGCTCGTGCAGCATCTCGAAGGTATCGCGCGCGCTGTGGCCGACCGCCAGCACGACGTGATCGCAGCGCAAGGTCTCGCCGGTCGACAGCGCCAGGCCGCGCACCTTGCCATCGTCGATGTCGATATCGTCGACGCGGGTTTCAAAGCGCACCTCGCCGCCCAACTCGTGGATGGTCGCGCGCATCTTTTCGACCATGCTGACAAGACGGAACGTGCCGATATGGGGCCGGCTCAGATACAGAATGTCTTCCGGCGCGCCGGCACGGACGAATTCATCGAGCACCTTGCGACCGTAGTGCTTCGGGTCCTTGATCTGGCTGTACAGCTTGCCGTCCGAGAACGTGCCCGCGCCGCCTTCGCCGAACTGCACATTCGACTCGGGATTGAGCACCGACTTGCGCCACAGCCCAAAGGTGTCTTTGGTGCGCTCGCGCACGGCCTTGCCGCGCTCGAGGATGATCGGTCGGAAACCCATCTGTGCGAGGATCAATCCGGCAAAGAGGCCGCATGGCCCCATGCCGATGACGACCGGGCGCAACGTGGTCAATTGCGCCGGCGCCTTCGCGACGAACCGGTAGGTCATGTCCGGCGTCGCGCCGCAGTGCGGCACGTCGGCAAGCCGCTTGAGCGCGGCCGCTTCATCCGTTACCTCGACATCGACGATGTAAGTAAGCTTGATGTCGGCGCGTTTGCGCGCGTCGTGCGCGCGCCGAAAAACGGTATAACGGATGAGCCCCTCTTCAGCCACGCCGAGTTCTGCGAGGCGCGCACGGACGGCTGCTTCGAGGGCGCTCTCGGGATGATCGAGCGGGAGTTTGATTTCGCTTAGACGTAACATGAGTACCGGGGATGCGGAAGGGCCCCCAATTGCGGCCAATTCGCAATTTTATAGGTTAAGTGCTGGCACGGACCAGCGGCGCTGAAGAGACGCCGTGACAAAACGGCCGGAACATCTATCAAGGTGGATGACATGCGCCAAAAAATCTATTAACCGACCGGTCGGTTGGTTTATACTGAGCGAACTCAGACAACTTCCGCAGAGAGCGTTCCCATGTACACGCAATCCTTGGATATTCCCGGCAATGTCGCGCCACTCGACACGGGCGCGAGTTCGCCCGAACAGACGCGGTTCGATGCGGTCATGGCCGCCGACGGCAAAATCGAGGCTCAGGACTGGATGCCCGACGCGTACCGCAAGACGCTGGTACGGCAAATTTCCCAACACGCACATTCGGAAATCGTCGGCATGCTGCCGGAGGGCAACTGGATCACGCGTGCCCCGAGCCTGAAGCGCAAAGCGATCCTGCTCGCCAAGGTGCAGGATGAAGCCGGTCACGGCCTTTACCTCTATAGCGCGGCCGAAACGCTCGGCGTGTCGCGCGATCAACTGGTCGCCGCGCTGCATTCGGGCAAGGCCAAATATTCGAGCATCTTCAATTACCCGACGCCCACGTGGGCCGACGTGGGCGTGATCGGCTGGCTGGTCGACGGTGCGGCGATCATGAACCAGATCCCGCTGTGCCGCTGCACGTATGGCCCGTATGCCCGCGCGATGATCCGCATCTGCAAGGAAGAGTCGTTCCATCAGCGCCAGGGTTTCGACGCGTTGATGTCGATGATGTCCGGCACCGACGCGCAACGCGAACTCGTCCAACAGGCGGTGAATCGCTGGTGGTGGCCGGTGCTGATGATGTTCGGCCCGAGCGACAAAGACTCGATCCATAGCAATCAGTCGTCGAAATGGGGCATCAAGCGTATTTCCAACGACGACCTGCGCCAGAAATTCGTCGACGCCACGGTCGATCAGGCCAAGGTGCTTGGCGTCACGCTGCCTGACCCCGACCTGAAATGGAACGAAGCGCGCGGCCATCACGACTACGGCGACATCGACTGGAAAGAATTCTGGCGCGTCGTGAACGGCGACGGCCCGTGCAACCGCGAGCGCCTCGCCACCCGAGTCAAAGCCCACCACGAAGGTGCCTGGGTCCGTGAAGCCGCCTTGGCCCACGCCGAAAAGCAGCGCCAGCGCGCCCAACAACACGCCGCTTGATAGACGCGGCGCGTCAGGAAGAAACAGGAGATAGAGCAATGAACAAGGAATGGCCGATCTGGGAAGTCTTCGTGCGCAGCAAGCAGGGACTCGATCATAAACACTGCGGCAGTCTGCACGCCGCCGACGCGCCGATGGCGCTGCGCATGGCGCGCGACGTCTACACGCGCCGCCAGGAAGGTGTGAGCATCTGGGTGGTGCCGTCGTCGGCAATCACGGCGTCCGCGCCGGAAGACAAGGCGGAACTGTTCGAACCGGCGGGCGACAAGATCTACCGCCACCCGACGTTCTACACACTCCCCGATGAAGTCAACCACATGTAAGCGCGGCCATGGACATCACGCCCCAACATCTCCAATACGTGCTGCGCCTCGCGGATACCGCGCTGATCCTCGGTCAGCGTAATACCGAGTGGTGCGGCCACGGTCCGATCCTTGAAGAGGACATCGCACTGTCGAACATGAGTCTCGACCTGATCGGCCAGGCGCGTCTGCTGTACACGCATGCCGCCTCGCTCGAGCAACGGCTCACCGGCAAGACCCGCACGGAGGACGACTACGCGTACTTCCGCGCCGAGCGCGAATTCGCCAACTACACGCTGGCCGAGCTGCCGCACTACGGCCCGCTGTGCGGCACCGCACAAGCCGAGAAGGACTACGCGGTCACGATCGCGCGCAACTTCCTGTATTCGACGTTGATGGCGCATCTCTGGACCGCGCTGACGACTTCCACCGACGAACAGCTTGCGGCGATCGCGTCGAAATCGATCAAGGAAACCAGCTACCACGTGCATCACGCAAGCGAGTGGCTGATCCGTTTCGGCGACGGCACCGAGGAATCGCACCGCCGCGCGCAAGCCGCGCTGGACTACCTGCTGCCGTACACGCGCGAGTTCTTCAGCGCGGACGCGGTGGAAGAGACGATCGCCGCAGCCGGCATCGGCCCGCTGACCGCGAAGCTCGAAGCCGCATGGCTCGACGACGTGCGCGCCACGCTTGCCGCGGCCACGCTGACGCTGCCCGAAGCGGTCAAGCACGTCACGACCGGCAAGCACGGCGAACATTCCGAGCACATGGGTTTCGTACTCGCCGAAATGCAAAGCCTCGCGCGCCAGCATCCTGGCGCCACCTGGTAATCCGACGATGACGACTTCGACTGCCTCGACTGCCATCGCTACGGCCGACGCCGCGCTCCAACGCGCCTGGGACGTCCTTGAAACGGTACCGGACCCGGAGATTCCGGTGGTGTCGATTCGCGAACTCGGCATTCTGCGCGATGTGCGCCGCGACGTCGACGGCACGCTCGAAGTCGTGATCACGCCGACCTATTCCGGTTGCCCCGCGATGTCGCAGATTGCCGAAGACGTCGCCCATGCGCTCGACGTCGCGCAACTCCAGCCGTATCGCATCGCCACCGTGCTCGCACCGGCCTGGACCACCGACTGGATGACTGCCGACGCCCGCGAAAAGCTGCGCGCCTACGGCATCGCGCCGCCCACGGGCAACTGCGGTTCGGCCTCGGCGCCACAGGAAAAAGTGGTGCGTTTCGTACCTCGCGCACTGCCCGCACCGTCCTGCCCCCGCTGCGGCTCGGCGCATACCGAGCGTCTCGCGCAGTTCGGCTCGACCGCTTGCAAAGCCCTGTACCGCTGCCTTGACTGCCGTGAACCCTTCGACTACTTCAAACCATACTGATATGGCCACCCCGCAATTTCATCCGCTGCGTATCCGCGAAGTGCGGCCCGAAACCGCCGACGCGGTCTCGGTCGCCTTCGAAGTCCCGGTCGAGCTGCGCGACCTTTATCGCTTCACGCAGGGCCAGTTCGTCACGCTGAAAACGCATATCGACGGAGAGGAAACGCGACGCTCGTATTCGATCTGTGTCGGCGTCACCGATTACGATCGCGACGGCGAACTGCGCATCGGCATCAAGCGCGTGCGCGGCGGGCGCTTCTCGAATTTCGCGTTCGACACGCTGCAGCCGGGCCACACGATCGACGTAATGACGCCGGATGGGCGCTTCTTCACCCATCTGAACGCCGATCAGGGGCAGCAGTACCTCGCGTTTTCGGGCGGCTCGGGCATTACACCGGTGCTGGCAATCATCAAGACGACGCTCGAAGTCGAGCCGCGCAGCACCTTTACGCTCGTGTATGGCAACCGCAGCGTCGATCAGATCATGTTCGCGGAAGAGCTCGAAGACCTGAAGAACCGCTTTATGAACCGCTTCGTGCTGTATCACGTGCTGTCCGACGATCTGCAGGACGTGGAGCTGTTCAACGGGGTGCTCGACCAGCAGAAGTGCGCGGCCTTTATTGAGAATCTGCTGCCGGCTGATGCGATCGACGAAGCCTTCATTTGCGGCCCGGGCCCGATGATGGATGCCGCCGAGGCCGCGTTGAAAGCCGCCGGCGTGCCTCAAGAGAAAGTGCACGTGGAACGCTTCGGCTCCCCGCTACCGCAAGCGGGCGTGCCGCCGGTCGAGATCACCGAAGACACGCCGGCCGCCGACCTCGAAATCGTGCTCGATGGCAAGCGACGCAAGCTGCGCCTGCCCTATCAGGGTGTGAGCGTGCTGGATGTTGGGCTGCGCGCCGGACTCGCGCTACCTTATGCCTGCAAGGGCGGCGTTTGCTGCACCTGCCGCGCGAAGGTGCTGGAAGGCGAAGTGAAAATGGAAAAGAACTACACGCTCGAAGAGCACGAAATTCGCGAGGGTTTCGTGCTGACGTGTCAATGCCATCCAATCAGCGACCGCGTGGTGGTGAGCTACGACGAACGCTGAGCCGCACGCCGCACGGAGGCCCGCGCGACGCCCGCGGCGCTTTCCGCGGCTTCGCGATCCTTTACACTAGGGGCCGCTCGCGATCGGACACCTGTCCTGGTCGACGAGCGGCCCCTTTTGTTATTGCCACAGCAAGCCACTGCTCATGAGCACGATTCACCTCACCAATGGCGACGTCGCCGCCGAATCCCTGCGCACAGCGCTCCGTGACGCAGGCCGCGACGATCGCGTGCAGTCGCTACGGGACGACCTGGCGGTCGGCCCACTGCGCGGCATCGACGACGTACCGGACGTGCGCGCGAACTTCTGGGATCGCGTCAGCGTGGACACCCGGCGGGATTTCCTGCGGGAATTCCGCGAACAGGCGGCGGCGCTGGACAACATCGCGCGCAGCGAAGCGAATCTGGTGGTCTGGCATGGCGAAAGCGCGGCGGATCAACTGATGCTGCGCCGTGTGTGCTATCACCTGCGCAACAACCCGCAGCGCCTGAACGAGGTGCGTCTGTCGATTCGCGACCTGACCGATCCGGGCGCGTGGGCGCACAGCCGCCGGGATCGGGCGACCTCGGTCGGCATGTTTGCGCCTGCCGTGCTGCAAGCGCGTCTGGCTGACGCCGCGCCGATTTCCGTGCTGCGCATCAGCCGGCTCGCGCTCGAATGGCAGGAGGTCAAGCACGCGAACGGTGAAACACGCCGCTGGCGCGACAACACGTTCACGAGCGGCAGCTTTGCCGATCTGGACGCGCTGATTCTCGAGCGCATCACCGACGACTGGCAACCTGCCGCCCGCGTCGCCGCCGAACTGATGAGCGCCGAGCTCTGGTTTCTGGTGAGCGACAGCGTCGTGCTGTGGCGCCTGCGCGAAATGGCCTCGACGAGGCGCATCAAGCTGCGCGGCGACACCGGCGCGTGGCGCACACTGGAGTTGTGCACGGCGCGCGCTCCCTGCCCAAACTAATAAAACCGAAGACTATGGCCCGCACCCGCGCCCCCGACCACGAAACCCAACGCGAACAGATTCTCGAACTGGCGGCGGCGAAATTCGCCCAAACCAGCTATCCCAGCACGTCGATGGCAGATCTGGCCGCCGCGAGCGGGACCTCGAAAGCACGGCTGTACCACTACTACGCGAGCAAGGAAGCGATCCTGTTCGACCTGCTCGATCGCTACACGAAACGGCTGATGCTGATCATCGCCGAGGTGGAAGGCGCCAGCCAGCGGCGCGGCCTGACCGAGCGGGAAACCTTCGCCGAGCTGATCCGGGCCTTTCTGTCCGAGTATGAAACCTCGCATAGCCGGCACGTCGCGCTCTTGAACGACGTGAAATATCTGGTCGACACCCAGCGCGAGGTGATTCTGAACCGCCAGCGCGACGTGGTCGCAGCCTTTGCGCGGCAGTTGGCGCGCGCCTACCCGGAGCGCGCCACGCGCGAGAATCAGACCGCCCTCACCATGATGGTGTTCGGCATGATCAACTGGACGTTCACCTGGCTGAAGCCCGACGGCCGCATGGGCTACCGTGAATTCGCGGAACAGGTGGTCGGCATGGTGGATCACGGTTTAAGCACGCCCCCAACGAAATGACGCAGAGCAGCAACGGGACAAAGCATCCCCTTGCGCGGCGCCCTAGGCATGTGGCATAGACGCGACGAACGCTCGTTCAATTTATTTTTTCTTACAAATCAATCAATTAAAAATAGGGCGCAAGTTTTTTAGGCATTCTCTTCAGATTTTGATACGGGTTTTCCCTGGTGAGCAACTCCGGTTTCCGCTAAAATGGATTTTGCGGCGCACCAAGCCGCTCAATTAAAAGGAGAACCCGACCATGAACATGATGCCCCCCCGCGCCGCAGAGCCGATCGTCCCGCACGATCGCGCGTCGCGGCCAGCTGGCCGCGCACCTGCTCTGGTCCGTGAACTCACGGCAGTCGATCGCGAACGGCTGCTGGTCCATTTCCTCGCGCTCGACGAAGACGACCGTCTCCTGCGCTTCGGCCAGATCGTGCCGGACCACGTCATCGAAAACTACGTCCGCGCAATCGACTTCACGCGCGACACCGTTTTTGGCGTGTTCAACAGCAAACTGGAACTCACGGGCGTCGGGCACCTCGCCTATCTGCCCGCCGAAGGCGACAAGCGCACGGCCGAATTTGGCGTATCGGTGCTGGAAAGCGTGCGCGGCCAAGGCATCGGTTCGAAGCTTTTCGAGCGCGCCGCCATCCGCAGCCGCAACACGCACGTCACGGTGCTGTACATCCACTGCCTCTCGCGAAACACCACGATGATGCACATCGCGAAGAAGGCCGGCATGAAGATCGAGTACGCGTACGGCGAAGCAGACGCTTATCTGACGCTGTCGCCGGCGGATCAGTCGAGCATCATCGCGGAGATGCTGCAGGAGCAGGCTGCCGTATTCGACTACGCGCTCAAGCGCCAGGCGCGTCATGCATCCAGGTTGTTCGAGTCGTTCCTGCCGACGGCCGCCGCGGCCTGAAAAGCCTAGGCCGCGCCTCGGCTTCGGAGAAATGATAAGAGGGCAGCCATGCGGCTGCCCTTTTTGTTGTTGACTGGCTCGCTACACCGTCATGTTCATAAGATCGGCAATGCCGTCGTCTCTTTAAACTTTTCGAGCGCGAAGCTGGTTTTCACGTCGATCACCGACGGATGGTGCAGCAGCTGATCCTGCACAAAGCGCGAAAAGTGCGCCATGTCCTCCACCTGGACCCGCAGCAGATAATCCATATCGCCCGTCATGGCGTGACACGCGACCACCTCTGGCCACGCCTGGACCGCCGCACGAAACAGATCGGCATGCGTCGCGTCGCCACGCGGACTGGGCGCCGAACCGCCGCGCTTTTCCAGCCGCACATTCACGTAGGCGAGCAAGCCTAGACCAAGATGCTGTGCATCGAGCAAGGCGACATAGCCGCGAATGACGCCGCTCTCTTCCAGCCGACGAATACGCCGCAGACACGGGCTCGCCGAGAGATTGACGCGCTCGGCAATCTCCTGATTCGACAACCGCCCATTCTCCTGGAGGATTGCGAGAATGCGCCTGTCGATGGCATCGATCTCAACTTTGGCCATTTTCTGCCGCCTCTCTCGCAAAACAGGATAGAAAATAGCTCAAGCGTATCGACACGCAATTAAATTCGCAAGTTTTCGTCTCGCGGCGGACTTTACACTTGCTTTATCCGGTCGCACTCAATCACCCATCCTCGCTCGCGCAATCCGCCGGCGCACATCAACCATCTTGCATGGGACCCGAGTCAGGCGCACAAGCGCCGGCTCCGGTCGACAGGAGACAGACAATGCAGGTTTCAACCTGGGACAATCCGGTCGGCACTGACGGCTTCGAGTTCATCGAATACACCGCACCGGACCCCAAAGCGCTAGGCAAACTCTTCGAACAGATGGGCTTCACCGCCGTCGCACGGCATCGTCATAAAGACGTGACGTTGTATCGCCAGGGCGAGATCAATTTCATCGTCAACGGGGAGCCGGATTCGTTCGCGCAGCGCTTCGCGCGCCTGCATGGCCCGTCGATCTGTGCGATCGCGTTTCGCGTGCAGGACTCGGCCAAAGCCTACAAGCAGGCCCTGGAAAAAGGCGCCTGGGGCTTCGACAACAAGACCGGTCCGATGGAACTGAACATTCCGGCGATCAAAGGCATCGGCGACTCGCTGATCTATTTCGTCGACCGCTGGCGCGGCAAGAACGGCGCGCAGCCAGATAGCATCGGCAACATCGACATTTACGACGTCGACTTCGAACCCATTGCTGGCGCGAATCCGAACCCGGTTGGGCACGGCCTGACCTACATCGACCATCTGACACACAACGTGCATCGCGGCCGCATGCAGGAATGGGCGGAGTTTTACGAGCGCCTGTTCAACTTCCGCGAAGTGCGTTACTTCGACATTGAAGGCAAGGTGACGGGCGTGAAGTCAAAGGCGATGACTTCACCGTGCGGCAAGATCCGGATTCCGATCAATGAAGAAGGCTCGGAAACGGCAGGCCAGATTCAGGAGTATCTGGACGCGTATCACGGCGAAGGCATTCAGCACATTGCGCTCGGCACCAACGACATTTACCGCACGGTGGACGGCCTGCGCGCGGCGAACATTTCGTTGCTCGATACGATCGACACTTACTACGAACTCGTCGATCGGCGCGTGCCGAATCATGGCGAGCCGCTCGACGAACTGAAGAAGCGCAAGATCCTGATCGACGGCGCGCCGGAAGATCTCTTGCTGCAGATCTTCACCGAAAACCAGATCGGCCCGATCTTCTTCGAGATCATTCAGCGCAAGGGCAACCAGGGCTTCGGCGAGGGCAATTTCAAGGCATTGTTCGAATCGATCGAACTGGATCAGATTCGCCGCGGCGTGGTGCAGGACAAGGTCTAATGCCGACACGCAAGCAGAAATGAAAAGGGCGAGGATCTTGCGATCCTCGCCCTTTTCATTTGCGCCGTTGCCTCGAGTGACATTCGAGAGGACAACGGCCGGTTATCAACCGACACGCCGCTTCAGCGGCACATCACGAATTCTGGTTTCCCTCGTCCGTTTTCGAGGAACGCGAAATGCGGTCCATGGCAATGCTCGCGGGCGCAACCTGCGCCGTTCGGCTCATCGCGTTCGAGAGCGCCCCCGCGCTGCCCGGGTTCGAGCGCACCGGCGCGCTCACGGCGAAGAAGGCTGCTGAGACCATCAGGAAGGTCTGGATGTTTCTGGTGTTCATGCGTACTCCTTTTCTAACTGCCCTGCTGTCCTGAAGCTCCACCGAATGCGGAGCGTTACGTAGACATTGCTCACAGGTGGGAGTTAGACAGGAAATTGAACTGCGGTTCCGTGAATTGGTAGCTTTTACAGCTTGTTACAGGGCCGGTGCGTCAACTGACGCCAAGCGAACCCCAAGCTGCGTGGCATCGTCTCGCACGCATCTGCGAAGCCCTTTCTGGGATGGCTTTTTGGCATGCTGCGGCGGGTTTCCACCAGTGCTACCATCCCCTGAAACACGTCAATATGACGGCCCCGGCCCTTCGCATTCACAAGATGCCACGGCCCAAAAAAGTTTTGGTGATCCCAAACTGAGTGGAGGAGTACACATAATGAATGCCCCGCTAGACGCAGGTCAGCGAGCCTCGCTCGAAGCCGCGTTGTCTTCCGTCACGCTCGACGACAAATACACCCTCGAACGCGGCCGCGCGTACATGAGCGGCATCCAGGCGCTGGTGCGTCTGCCAATGCTGCAACAGGAACGCGACAAGGCCGCCGGACTCAATACCGCCGGCTTCATCTCCGGGTACCGTGGATCGCCACTCGGCGGACTCGACCAATCTTTGTGGAAGGCGAAGCAGCATCTCGCCGCGCATCAGGTCGTGTTCCAGCCGGGCGTCAACGAAGACCTCGCGGCCACCGCCGTCTGGGGTTCGCAACAGGTCAACCTGTACCCGAGCGCCAAATACGACGGCGTGTTCTCGATGTGGTACGGCAAGGGGCCGGGCGTCGATCGCACCGGCGATGTCTTCAAGCACGGCAATTCGGCCGGCTCTGCGCGCCACGGCGGCGTCCTCGTCCTCGCCGGCGACGACCACGCGGCCAAATCCTCGACGCTCGCGCATCAGTCCGAGCACATCTTCAAGGCATGCGGGCTGCCGGTGCTGTTTCCGTCGAACGTCCAGGAATATCTCGACTTCGGTCTGCATGGCTGGGCGATGAGCCGCTACTCCGGCCTATGGGTGGCGATGAAGTGCGTGACCGACGTGGTCGAATCGTCCGCTTCGGTGGATATCGACCCGCACCGCACGAAGATCATCCTGCCGGAAGACTTCGCGATGCCGGACGGCGGCCTGAATATTCGCTGGCCCGATCCGCCGCTGGTGCAGGAAGCGCGTCTGCTCGACTACAAGTGGTACGCCGCGCTTGCCTATGTGCGCGCGAACAAGCTGGACCGTGTCGAAATCGATTCGCCGCATGCGCGCTTTGGCATCATGACCGGCGGCAAGGCCTATCTCGATGTGCGTCAGGCACTGACCGACCTCGGCCTCGATGACGAAACCTGTTCGCGCATCGGCATCCGGCTCTACAAGGTCGGCTGCGTCTGGCCGCTCGAAGCGCAAGGCGCGCAGGCATTCGCGCGCGGTCTCGACGAAATCCTCGTGGTCGAAGAGAAGCGCCAGATTCTCGAATACGCGATTAAAGAAGAGCTTTACAACTGGCCCGACGCCCAGCGCCCGCGCGTGTTCGGCAAGTTCGACGAAAAGGATGGCGCGGGCGGCGAATGGTCGGTGCCGATGGGCAACTGGCTGTTGCCGGCGCATTACGAATTGTCGCCGGCGATCATCGCCAAGGCGATCGCCACGCGGCTCGACAAGTTCGATCTGCCGTCGGACGTACGCGCGCGCATTGCCGCGCGCATCGCCGTCATCGAAGCGAAAGAAAAGGCGCTCGCGCGCCCGCGTGTGGAAGCCGAACGCAAGCCGTGGTTCTGCTCGGGCTGCCCGCACAACACGTCGACCAATGTGCCAGAAGGCTCGCGTGCAATGGCCGGCATCGGTTGCCATTACATGACGGTGTGGATGGATCGCAGCACCAGCACGTTCAGCCAGATGGGCGGCGAAGGCGTCGCGTGGATCGGCCAGGCGCCGTTCAGCAACGACAAGCACGTGTTCGCCAATCTCGGCGACGGCACCTACTTCCACTCCGGCCTGCTGGCGATTCGCGCGGCGATCGCGTCGAAGGCGAACATCACCTACAAGCTGCTTTATAACGACGCGGTTGCCATGACCGGCGGCCAACCTGTGGACGGTGTGCTCACCGTGCCGCAGATCACGCATCAGCTCGCCGCTGAAGGGGCGACGAAAATCGTGATAGTCACCGACGAGCCGGAAAAGTATTCGGCGAATGTCGGCCTCGCGCCGGGCATCGACATCCACCATCGCGACAAACTCGACGAAGTGCAGCGTCAGCTGCGCGAAATTCCCGGCACCACGATCCTGATCTACGACCAGACGTGCGCCACCGAGAAGCGCCGCCGCAGGAAACGCGGCACCTATCCGGACCCGGCGCGGCGCGTCGTGATCAACGAGGCCGTGTGCGAAGGCTGCGGCGATTGCTCGGTGAAGTCGAACTGTTTGTCCGTCGAACCGCTCGATACCGAGTACGGCACCAAACGCCAGATCAACCAGTCGACGTGCAACAAGGACTTCTCGTGCGTAAATGGCTTCTGCCCAAGCTTCGTCTCCGTTGAAGGCGGTCAGTTGCGCAAGCCGAAGGCGGCTTCAGGCGTCGGCGACGACGCGATGCCGCCGGTGCCGGAGCCCGAACTGCCGTCGATCGACCGTCCTTATGGCGTGCTGGTTACCGGCGTCGGCGGCACAGGCGTCGTGACGATCGGCGCACTGCTCGGTATGGCCGCGCATCTGGAGAACAAGGGCGTCACCGTGCTCGACGTCACCGGCCTCGCGCAGAAAGGCGGCGCCGTGATGAGCCACGTGCAGATCGCGACAAACCCCGCCGACATCCACGCGACCCGCATCGCGATGGGCGAAGCGAGTCTCGTGATCGGGTGCGATGCGATCGTCACCGCCAGCGACGAATGCGTGTCGCGGATGCAGGCGGGCCGCACGCGCGTGGTGTTGAACAGCGCGCATACGCCGACTGCCGAGCTGATCAAGAATCCGAACTGGCGCTTCCCTGGCACCAGCACGGAAGCCGACGTGCGGGCCGGCGCCGGCGACGATGGCGTCGCTACGGTCGATGCGAATCACTTCGCGCTCGCACTGCTCGGCGATGCGATCTACACGAACCCGTTCGTGCTCGGCTACGCGTGGCAGCGGGGCTGGGTGCCGCTCACGCATCAGTCGCTGATGCGCGCGATCGAGTTGAACAACGTGCAGATCGAGAAGAACCGCGCGGCCTTCGAGTGGGGCCGGCGTGCCGCGCAAGATCTGGCCGCGGTGCGCAAGCTCGTGCAATCGCAGGGACGCGGCGCGGCGGCGGAAACGGCGAGCAGCAAGATCATCGCGCTGCATACACCCAAGGCGCTCGACACGCTGATCGACAAGCGCGTCGACTACCTCGCGGCGTGGCAAAACCGCGCGTATGCCGAGCGCTATCGCGCGCTGGTGTCGGACGTGCGGACGGCGGAAGCGGCGCTCGAACCGGTCGACGGCCAGTTGCCGCTGACCGAGGCGGTCGCCAGGAATCTGCACAAGCTGATGGCGTACAAGGATGAGTACGAAGTCGCACGCCTGTACAGCGACCCGGCATTTATCGAAAAACTGAAGGCGAATTTCGAGGGTGACTGGAAGCTGCACATCCACCTCGCGCCGCCGACGTTTTCGAAAAAGGACTCGCAGGGCCATCTCGTGAAGAAGAAGTACGGCCCGTGGGTCTTCAGCGCGATGCACGTGCTCGCCAAACTGAAGTTTTTGCGCGGCACGGCGTTCGACGTGTTTGGCAAGACGGAGGAGCGTCGTACGGAGCGCGCGCTGATCGTCGAGTATGAAGCGCTGGTGCGCGAACTGATCGGCGGGCTGAGCGCGCAGAAGCGTGAGCTGGCGCTTGAACTGGCGAATCTGCCGGACGGCATCCGCGGTTATGGTCACGTGAAGGAAAACAACCTGAAGGGCGTGCATATCAAATGGAACGAGTTGCTGACGCGCTGGCGCTCGCCGGAGGCGGGCAAGACGCAACATGCTGCGTGAGCGTGAAAGCGCAAGCCTGATCACTTGACCGGTTCATCGGTCTGGGTTGGAAATGGAAAAGGCGGTGGCCCTCACGGACCACCGCCTTTTTTTGCCTGCGATTCCTTCCACGATAAAAAACGCCATGGAACTACTTCCGTGGCATTCTCCCCGTCGGTTCTCGGCAGCGCATGCGTTGGAACACGCCCCGCCTCAACCTTCAGGCCATGCGCGTTACTTCGCGTTCACCGGCTTGCGCGCGTTTGCCGAAGCCACCGCCGTCATGTTGATGATCCGGCGCACCGTCGCAGCGGGCGTCAGCACATGCACCGGCTTTTCCGCGCCAAGCAGGAAGGGGCCGACTGTCACGCCTTCACCGCCGACCATCTTCAGCAGGTTGTACGCGATATTCGCCGCTTCGACATTCGGCATGATCAGCAGATTCGCTTCGCCGGTCAGCGTCGTGCCCGGGAACGCGGCCTTGCGAACCACTTCCGACAACGCGGCATCGCCGTGCATCTCGCCGTCGATTTCCAGCGTCGGCGCGCGTTCCGCAATCAGCTTGCGCGCCGCGGCCATGCGTTGCGACGACGAAGACGGGGCGCTGCCGAAGTTCGAATTCGACAGCAACGCGACCTTCGGCGTGATACCGAACTTCTCGATCTCGCGCGAAGCCAGCATCGTCATGTCGGCGAGCTGTTCAGCGGTCGGCGTTTCGTTCACGTACGTGTCGCAGATGAACAGGTTGCGGCCCGGCAGCATCAGCAAATTCATCGCGGCGAAGTTCTGCACGTTGTCCGCCTTGCCCAGCACCTGCTCGATGAACTTCAGGTGCGTGTGGTACTGGCCGATCATCCCGCAGATCATGCCGTCGGCTTCGCCGAGACGCACGAGGATCGCGCCGATCAGCGTATTGAACTTGCGCATCGCGGCCTTCGCGACGTCCGGCGTGACACCTTCGCGCGCGCCGAGTTCGTGATACGCCTGCCAGCATTTCTGATAGCGCGGATCGTCTTCCGGATCGACGATCTCGACGTCTTCGCCGCACTTGAGCTTCGAGCCCATTTTCTTCAGACGCATCTCGATCACCGACGGACGGCCGACCAGAATCGGCTTGGCGATTTTTTCCAGCAGCACGAATTGCGCGGCGCGCAGCACGCGCTCGTCTTCACCTTCGGCGAACACGATGCGCGCCGGCTCCGACTTCGCCGCCGCGAACACCGGACGCATCACCATGCCGGTGCGATACACGGTCGTGCCGAGTTCTTCGCGGTACGCGTCCATGTCCTTGATCGGACGGGTCGCGACGCCCGAATCCATCGCGGCCTGCGCGACAGCCGGTGCGATCTTGATGATCAAGCGCGGATCGAACGGCTTCGGAATCAGGTATTCCGGGCCGAATTCCAGCGAGTGGCCTTCGTACGCCTTCGCGACTTCATCGCCCTGATCGGTTTCTTCGGCCAGCTCGGCAATCGCGCGCACGCACGCGAGCTTCATTTCTTCGGTGATCGTGGTTGCGCCGACATCCAGCGCGCCACGGAAGATGAACGGGAAGCACAGCACGTTGTTGACCTGGTTCGGATAGTCCGAACGGCCCGTCGCGATGATGCAGTCCGGGCGAACCTTCCTGGCTTCTTCCGGGCGGATTTCCGGCTCGGGATTCGCCAGCGCCAGAATCAGCGGCTGGGTGCCCATGTCAACGACCATTTCCGGCTTCAGCACGCCGGCGCTCGAACAGCCGAGGAACACGTCGGCGCCGCGAATGGCGTCGGCCAGCGTGCGCGCTTCGGTGTTCGCCGCGTAGCGCTCCTTCGACGGATCGAGATTGCCGCGGCCTTCGTAGATCACACCTTTGGAATCGGTGACGAGAATGTTCTTCTTCGACAGCCCGAGATTCACCAGCAGATCCAGACAGGCGATAGCCGCCGCGCCCGCGCCCGAACACACCAGCTTCACTTCGTCGAGCTTCTTGCCGACCACTTTCAGGCCGTTCAGGATCGCCGCCGACGCGATGATCGCGGTGCCGTGCTGATCGTCGTGGAAGACCGGAATCTTCATGCGCTCACGCAGCTTCTTCTCGATGTAGAAGCACTCGGGCGCCTTGATGTCTTCGAGGTTGATGCCGCCGAGCGTGGGCTCGAGCATTGCGATCGCTTCGACCAGCTTGTCCGGATCGGACTCGGACAGTTCGATGTCGAACACGTCGATGCCGGCAAACTTTTTGAACAGACAACCCTTGCCTTCCATCACCGGCTTCGCGGCGAGCGGGCCGATGTTGCCGAGGCCGAGCACGGCCGTGCCATTGGTGATCACGCCAACCAGGTTGCCGCGCGAGGTGTACTTCTGAGCGTCGAGCGGTTCGTCGTAGATCGCCATGCAGGCTGCGGCGACACCCGGCGAATACGCGAGCGACAGATCGAGCTGATTAGATAGCGGCTTGGTGGGCGTAACCGAAATCTTGCCGGGTTTCGGATTCTGGTGGTATGCGAGAGCGCTTTGCTTAAGTTGTTCGTCCATTTTTTTGGCCTGCGAGACGTAAGAAATTGGGCCCGGCACACCGCACGGCCGGCGTCGCCTGCATCTGTCGAATGAAGCGCCGACCGAGGCGGTTTTGCGCATGCGCCGGGTAGGCGTAGCGTTGAACCGCGACGACGAACAGGGCAAGGCGAGGGCAATGCGGAGTGCTTCGCGGGTCGGTTAGTGTACACCCCGCATGCGACGATGCACTGAGTGGTTAACACGACTCGCCATCGGCGAAACAAGGGCTGGCGATGCTGCGACGCCGCACGTCTCGCGCCGTTTGTCGTCCACCAGTGACGCGCGGGCCATCCCAGGCCGCGACGCTCATTCGAGCTCGGCGCCGCGTCGTTCGCGGATCAGAAACAGTGTCGCGAAGATGTCGAGCAGATAGATTGACGCAAGCAAGGCGAGCGCCGCGCCGAACGAATAACGTGCGGCCAACGCGCCCACCACCACCGGCCCAAACCCGCCGACCGCCCGGCCGACGTTGAACAGCACGTTCTGGGCAGTGGCGCGCGCATCGGTCGGATAGAGCTCGGAAATCAGCGCGCCATAACCACCGATCATTCCATTGACGAACACGCCCATCGCCGCGCCGCCGATCAACAGCGCCATCGGTGTGCTCAGGTGCGCGTAGATGAACACCATCACTACGGCACCCGCCTGGTAGAACAGAAAAGTTGGCTTGCGGCCGAAGCGATCGGCGGCGACGCCGAACAGCCAGATGCCGCTCGCCATGCCGAGTATGGTGGCCGCGGTCCAGATGCCGGATTTGGTCAGCGAATAGCCGAACGTCTGCGACAGATAGCTCGGAAGCCAGATCATGAGGCCGTAGTAGCCGAAGTTCTGCACCGAACACAGGATCGCCACGCCGATGCTGGCGCGCGTGGTGCGACCATCGGCGACCAGCAGCTTGAACGGCAGCTTGCGCATGCCGCGCGCCACGCGCTCGTTGAAGAGCGCCGGCTCCTCGACGCGGCACCGCACGAAGAACGAGACGACGGCGGGCAGCAGCCCGAGGGCGAACATGCCGCGCCAGCCGATCAGCGGCAATAACAGCGGGGTCAGCAAAGCGGCCGCCAGCACGCCAGCCTGCCAGCCGAGCCCGACATATGACGATGCGCGCGCCCGCTGCGACGCGGGCCACGCTTCGGCCACCAGCGCCATGCCGATGCCGAATTCGCCGCCCAGTCCAATGCCGGCGATGGTCCGATATACAAGCAGGTCCGTATAACCCTGCGCCAGCGCGCACAGGCCGGTGAAGACGGCGAAAAGCAGGATCGTCCAGGTCAGCATCCGCACGCGGCCGAAATAATCGCTCAGCACACCGAAGATCAAACCGCCCGCGACCGCGCCGATTAGCGTCCATGTGACGAGCGAGCCAGCCTGGGTGGAGGTCAGATGCAGGTCGGCCGCGATTACCGGCAGCATGAAACCGAGGATCAGCAGATCGAAGCCGTCCATCGCATAACCAAGCGCCGACGCGAGCAGCGCGCGGCCCGCATAGCCATTTTTCGCGGGGACGCGGGTGTCGGTGGTGGAGTAGGCGGCGGTCATTGAAAGCATTCCGTAGGTCGAGGGCACGGGGGCGCCCGAGAAATTCGCGTGAGTGTAAAGGCGCCTCTGACTGCTCACAAGCGACCAAAATGCGGCGGGCGCGCTCCGGCGCGGATTCGACGGCCGGCGCCGGCATGTTCCGCAACGCCGGCCTGGTGCGGCCGTGATGACCGCCATTCGCGCTAGCCGCGCACGACGGCCTCGTCCGAGGGGACCATTTCGGGTAAAATATTGGCCTACGCGCGCAGCAAAAACCGGCCTTTGTCCACTAACGGCGCCACTGACCGGCAGCGTATTCCGCCCAGCATGGCGCGGCATACCTCGCTTGCTGCGCCACCGGGCCGCGCGCCCGCTTCTCCCGCTCATATCCAAGGATCCCGCCCATGACAGGCTTCGATCGCCAGACGATCTCCGACACGACCGCAAAAATGCTGCTGGAAGTTCAGGCAGTGCACTTCAACGCGGAGAAACCATACATTTTCACGTCCGGCTGGGCGAGCCCGGTTTATATCGACTGCCGCAAGCTGATTTCGTATCCGCGCGTGCGCCGGGGCCTGATGGAAATGGCCGAAGCGACCATCCTGCGCGACGTCGGCTATGAGCAGATCGACGCCGTCGCCGGTGGCGAAACCGCCGGCATCCCGTTCGCGGCATGGCTGTCCGACCGCCTGATGGTGCCAATGCAATACGTGCGCAAGAAGCCGAAGGGTTTCGGCCGTAATGCGCAGATCGAAGGGCTGCTGACCGAAGGTCAGCGCGTGCTGCTGGTCGAAGACCTGACCACCGACAGCCGCAGCAAGATCAACTTCATCAACGCGCTGCGCACTGCCGGCGCCACGGTGAATCACTGCTTCGTGCTGTTCCACTACAACATTTTCAAGGAAAGCGTGTCGGTGCTCAAAGACATCGACGTCGATCTGCACGCGCTGGCCACGTGGTGGGACGTCTTGCGAGTTGCCAAGGAAAACAAATACTTCGACACGAAGACGCTCGACGAAGTGGAAAAATTCCTGCACGCACCGGCCGAATGGTCGGCAGCGCATGGCGGCGCAAACGCGACGCCGCAGTAAGCTGCGGACGTCGCATTAGCACAGACCTTTTAGCCGTCTGAATTGAAAAAGCCGCCTGTCTCACGACAGGCGGCTTTTTTGTCGCCCGACGCTAAGACATGTCGCCAGAATCTTCCGGTGCGGGCGACGACAGATTCAGCAAGCCGTTGCTCTGCGCATACTGGAACAATTCGGAATCGCGATCGATACCGAGTTTGCGCATCGCCGCGTTTTTCTGAGTGCTGATGGTCTTGATGCTTCGGTTGAGTTGCTCGGAGATTTCCTTGATCGTCATACCCGATACGAATAAACGCACCACTTCCAGTTCGCGTTTGGACAGCATAACGTCATCGCTCTTGCCGCCGGAGTTCATGCGTAGTGTATCGAGCACCGCTTTCACCGACGGGCTCATGTATTCGAGGTGGCGGCTGACATGCTGCACCGCGAGCCCAATGTGACTTAGATCGTCAGATTTATGGACGACCGACGTCACACCAAGCTCCCTCAGCCGCTTCAGCAGTGCAGCATTTTCCAGCATGGTGAGCACGACAATGGGAAGGTCCGGGAAATTGCGACGCAGATAGCCGATCAACTGCAGCCCGTCGCCATACTGTCCACCCGGCATGGCCAGATCCGTAACAAGCACGTCGCAGGGCGAGGTTTGCAGCATCTTGACCAGCTCAGTTGACTGCCGCGCACGACCGACGACTTCCAGCCCCGGAAACTTGAGCAGCGCGTGCTCCGCACCGAACAGAATGACCGGGTGATCGTCGGCGACCACGACCTTCAGTGGAGCTTGCATCGCCCTCCTCTCGATTGGTAAATCACTCTCCACAACTTCTACCATGTCTTTCTATTTTGTACGCACACGAATGAGAACGCGAGGCCGGTGTCGCGCGGGCAATTCTTCCGACTATAGCCGATTTCCCCTTCGCAAATCCCACGGTGTGGCAACAATGATGTATCGCAGAGCTAATGTTAGACTTGATTCGACCTTGGGGCACGATTAAGGACAACAACCATCGCGAGGACAAGCGCCTCGCGCCCTCACAGGAGAACCGGCACATGCGCTCGCGTTGCCTGGTTGTTTCGCTTGTTTTACCGCTGTACCGTACGCCATTCTTCACCTGCGCGACGCTGGGGCTGGCTCTATTCATGATGCATAGTCCACGCGCGATCGCCGAGACCCCGTTCACGCTGACGAGCGCCAGTTTCCATAGCGGCAAGGTGGAAGCCGCACAGGTTTTCAATCAGGCCGACTGCAAAGGCGGCAACCGTTCGCCGCAACTGACCTGGCGTGACGCGCCGGCCGGCACGCGCAGCTTCGCGATCACCATGTTCGATCAGGATGCGCCGGGCCGCGGCTGGTGGCATTGGGCGGTCGCCGGCATTCCGGCGAAAGTCGACAGCTTGCCCGAGAATGCGAGTTCCTCCGGGTTCCTTACTAAACTCGGCGCCGTCGAGGCGCGCAACGACTTCGATACCGACGGCTATGGCGGTCCCTGTCCGCCGCCGGGCAAACCGCATCGCTACATCGTCACTGTCTATGCGCTGAGCACCGCCGACCTGCGCCTCGCGGAAGGACGTCCCGCGCTGATGTTCGATCACGAGATCGGCACCGCCTCGCTCGGTAGTGCGCGCATGGTGGTCAATTACGGACGGTAGCGTCGTCCGATCGGTTCGACGGATCGAAGCGCAGCGACGCGGCGAGGTCATGAAGCTTGGCGCACGGTTTGCATCGACAGGCCGCGCGCGGATTTTCTGTCATCCGTGCGCGCCAATGTGCGGCGAGGCGGTGCACGCGGCTCTCCCTGCGCACCATTGCTGCGCCTGATCCCATCCTGTTTCACTCCTGCCGGAGAACCTCATGTCGAAGATCGTCATCGTTTATCACAGCGGCTACGGCCACACGAAGAAGGTCGCTGAAGCCGTGCTCGCGGGCACCATCGAAGCCGGTGCGCAGGCGCGGCTCCTGCCGGTCGGCGAAATCGACGATGCAGCCTGGGCGGAACTGGCCGAGGCCGACGCCATCATCTTCGGCGCGCCGACCTACATGGGCGGTCCGTCGGCGGACTTCAAGAAATTCGCCGACGCGAGTTCGAAGCCGTGGTTCGGCCAAACGTGGAAAGACAAGATCGCGGCCGGCTTCACCAACTCGGCGACCATGAACGGCGACAAGTTTTCGACGATCCAGTACTTCGTCACGCTCGCGATGCAACACGGCATGATCTGGGCGGGCACCGGCATGATGCCGTCGAACACCAAGGCGGCGACCCGCAACGATTTGAACTACGTGGGCGGCTCGACTGGCCTGCTCACGCAATCGCCGGCCGACGCGTCGCCGGAAGAGGCGCCGCCCGCCGGCGACCTGGAAACGGCGCGAATGTTCGGCGCCCGCGTCGCGGGTGTCACGGCACGGTGGATCGCCGCTCGGGGCTAGCGGACAGCCTCTGTCGCGAACCGGGCGGCATCGGCTGCCATCTACCGCACAACAGGTCACGCCGATGTCACTTTCAGCGCGCATCGTCGTTTTTTTCGCCCCGTTTCGCACGTCCGCCGCCGTGAGGTCTTAAAATAATGTTCCGGCGCGGCGTCGCGCCCCGTTTCCAGCAAGCAAGTGAGAGCGAGATGAGCACGAAAGTTTTTGTCGACGGACAGGAAGGCACGACCGGCCTGAAGATTTTTGAATACCTGTCGCAACGCGCCGACGTGGAGATCCTGCGTATCGAAGAAGCGAAGCGCAAAGACCTCGAGGAGCGCCGCCGTCTCATCAATGCGTCGGACGTCACCTTCCTGTGCCTGCCGGATGTCGCATCACGCGAATCCGCTTCGCTGCTCGCCAACGATCGCACGGTGCTGATCGACGCGAGCACCGCGTTCCGCACCTCCGCCGACTGGGCGTACGGCCTGCCCGAACTGGCCCGTACGCAACGCGAGCGTCTGCGTACGGCCAAGCGCATTGCCGTGCCCGGCTGCCACGCGTCGGCCTTTGTGCTGGCAATGCGTCCGCTCGTCGAAGCGGGCGTGGTCGCGGCCGACTTCGCCGCGCACGCTTATTCGATCACGGGCTACAGCGGCGGCGGCAAGAAGATGATCGCCGACTACGAAGCCGGCGGCAACGACAAGCTCAAGAGCCCGCGTCCCTATGCGCTCGGCCTCACGCACAAGCATCTGCCGGAAATGGCGGCGCACACGGGCCTGACTTCGGCGCCGATCTTCACGCCGATCGTCGGCGACTTCTACAAGGGTCTCGCCGTCACCACGTTCTTCTCGCCGAAGCAGCTGGCGAAGAAGGCCACGCCGCAAGACGTGCAGGCGCTGTTCGCCGAGTACTACGCGGGCGAAGCCTTCGTGCGCGTCGCGCCGTTCGATGCCGACACGAACCTGGACAGCGGCTTTTTCGACGTCCAGGCGAACAACGACACCAACCGTGTGGACCTGTTCGTGTTCGGCAACGAAGAGCGCTTTGTGACCGTCGCGCGACTGGACAACCTGGGCAAGGGCGCGTCGGGCGCGGCGATCCAGTGTATGAATCTGGCCATCGGCGCGGCCGAAGAAAGCGGCTTGAAACGGTAAATAACCGTGGTATTGACGGCAATTCGCCGTCGCCTCTATCGAAAAAGCCGGTCTGCACAGATCGGCTTTTTTTGTTTTAAAGGCCGTGCCGGTTAATCCCATTTGCAAGCTTGACTGGTATTAACTGGCGCTTCTTAAAAAGAAAATCGCGAAGCGGTCGGCTACCGGTAATTCATTTCTTCAATTTCCTCACCCCGCAGTTTTCCGCATAGGAAATACCGTTTTTTCGCGAACAGTCGCTCGAAGATGATGGAGCCTTCTTGCCGTAACGCTTGTCTGTCAAGGGCGTGCGCGAAGCAACGGCGCCGTGGTGATCGCTGAATTTGCTTTTCAGTTTAAAAGGGCCGCAAGTGACGACAGTGGCAGCCTTGGCGCCAGTCTTCAGGATCCACGGACACGGCGTCATCAAGCCGCCGGGACCGGCGGGCGCTCGGCCAGCAGGNCCCCAGGCTGATCCGATCGTGAAGACGTGTTCCGCTCGACGTCCGACACCGCCGACGCCGACAATTTGGGCAAAAAAAAGCCCGCCTATGTGGGCGGGCTGAATCCATATCAGAGGAGACATGGAGGAGACAAGACGAACTATAGCAAATCGTTTGGTGCGTTGCAACATGCAAATTAGGGTTGACCCTCAATGTTGTTTATATACAACATCTGTGCTGTGCGGGACGCGGTCGCCGCGCTAATGGCGCACCAGCGCCATCATTGCGCCGAAGCCGATGAACATCCCGCCCGTCAGCCGGTTGAACATTCGCGCGACGCTGCGGCTCTTCAGTCTCGCGCCGATGCGGGTGCCGAACCCGGCGTACACGAGATACCAGCTCACCTCGATCGCCGCGAACGTCGCGACAAGCACGCCAAATTGCGGCAGCTTGGGTTGCGTGGCATCAATGAATTGCGGCAGTAACGCGGCCGCGAACAGAATGGCCTTCGGGTTGCTGCCCGCCACCAGAAAACCGTTGCGAAACAGCGCGAAACGCGAACGTGCGGGCCTGGCGGCGAGTTTGTCGACGGTATCGGCGACGGCTTCGTCAGCCGGTGCGCGCCATGCCTTGATACCCAGATAGACGAGGTAGGCCGCGCCGATCATGCGCAGCGTGTCGAACACGGCCGGCCACGCCGCGAGGACAACGCCGAGTCCCGCCGCCGACACCGCGAGCATCAGTACCAGCGCCGACAGACAGCCCGCCATGGTCGCGCTGGAGCGGCGCAAGCCGTGCTGGGCGCCGTGCGTCATCACGAGCAGCATGTTCGGACCGGGAATCGCGGAAACGACAAAGACGGTGGCGACAAACAGCCACCAGGTATGCAGAGTCATGAGAACCAAAGCGGATTGGGATCGGGCGGCTATTATGCCCGCCCGGTTGCGCTTTGTTTTGCGGCTTGTTGTTCGTATGTGTCCGCGCGGCATCCGCTTGCGCGTTTGCGGCCGCGGCGGCAGTGGACGCCTTCGCGCACGCGCCGCTCCGCGCTTTTAACGCCCGGCTCGCCGCGCCGCCACCTGGCCCAGCACCGCAAAGTCCTTCTCGCCGTCGCCGTGCGCCACGGCTTCGATCAGACTGTCGCGCACCACACTGGCGATCGGCATCGGCGTCGTCACCGAATCGGCTGCTGCCAGCGCCAGGCGAACATCCTTCAGCCCGAGACGTGCCTTGAACAGCGCCGGCTCGAAGCGCTGCTCGGCGATCATCTTGCCGTAGCCCGAATAGACCGGACCCGTGAACAGCCCGCTCGTCATGACGTCGAGAAAATCCTGCATCGCGAGGCCATGCCCCGTCACCATCGCAGCCGCTTCGCCGAGCGTCTCGATTGCCGCGCCGAGCATGAAATTCGCGGCGAGCTTCATCACGTTCGCCTGTTGCGGCAGCGATCCGATGCGCCACGTTTTCTGGCCGATCACGTCGAACACCGGCTGAACCCGGTCGATCGCCTCGGCCGGGCCGCCGGCAACGATCGTCAGCTTGCCCGCAGCCGCGACGTCAGGCCGCCCCAGCACCGGCGCCGCCACGTAATGGAGTCCGCGCGACGCATGCGCGGTCGCCAGCTCCTCGGCCAGCGCCACGGAGATCGTCGCCATGTTCACGTGGATCAGGCCACGCGGAGCATGCTCCAGCAACGATGCAGCAATGACTTCGCGCAACGCGCTGTCGTCGGCCAGCATCGAGAACACCGCGTCGCCCGCAAACGCTTCGGCCGGCGTCGCGACGACCCGCGCACCGAGATCGGCAAGCGGCTGCGCCCGTTCCGGCGAGCGGTTCCACACGCGCACCTGATGGCCGGCTTTCAGAATGTTTGCAACCATCGCGGCGCCCATCTCGCCGAGACCGATAAAACCGATGTCCATCTGTCGCTCCGTCTTCTAAAGAACTCGAAGTAAAGCACACCCATGCGACACGTGCAGGGCAGCGCGCAACAAAACACAGTGCGATACTGCTGCGATGGTCACTGCGACATTCCGCTTCTATGAGGAGTTGAACGACTTTCTCGCCCGGCCGATGCGTCGGCGCGCGTTCAGCTACGCCTGCGCGCCCGGCGCGAGCGCGAAGCACATGATCGAAGCGCTCGGCGTGCCGCACACCGAAGTCGAACTGATTCTGGTGAACGGCGAATCCGTCGGTTTCGATCATCCGTTGGTGGACGGCGACCGCGTCGCCGTTTATCCGAAGTTCGAGGCGCTCGACATCCGCCCGCTCCTGCGCGTGCGCGAACGGCCGCTGCGCGTGCTGCGTTTCATCGCCGACGCGCATCTCGGCGGACTCGCGCCGCTGCTGCGATTAGCCGGCTTCGACACGCTATACGACAACCACTATCCCGACGCCGATATTGAAGCGCTTTGCGTCGCGCAACAGCGCATCGTGCTGACACGCGACCGCGAGCTGTTGAAACGCCGCAGCATCACCCATGGCTGTTATGTCCGTACGCTCAAGCCGCGCGAGCAATTGCGCGAAGTATTCGAACGGCTCGATCTGGCCGGTAGCGCGCAACCGTTCCGTCTATGCCTGATGTGCAATGCGCCGCTGCGGCGAATCGCGAAGGAGGAAGTCGGCGCCCGCGCACCCGATGGCGTGCTGGAGCGGCACAACCAGTTCGTCACCTGCGACGTGTGCCGGCGCGTATTCTGGGAAGGCACGCACTGGCAGAGGATGCGCGCGCTGATCGACAGCGTGGCGGGGGCGCCGGAGCGGCCGGATTAGACACCGTGTAAGGTTCGCGCTGATGGTCCTGAAGCTCCGCGCCCTTTTTGCGGCTCGCGCGCGTCGGCCAATGGGTTGCTGCGAGCCTGCTGCGCGCTCCGAGCGCGGCCTTTCCCGCGACGCCCGGCGCGGTGCGTACAATGCGGGATTATTTATCTGGCAGAGGCCTTCCGTATGGCGATGAAAAAAACCGACCTTGAAAAGAACAAGGCGCTCAAACTGAACAACGCAATGAAGCAGTCGACGGCCGAGCGCTTCGGTAAAGCCGCAGCCGCCGAGCCGAAGCTCGATCGCCGCGAGCAACGCAAGCTCGACCAGGCGCAAGGCCTCGTGGCATTCGCGTGCAAGCTGAACGGCGAGCTGGTCACCGAGCTGAAAACGCGTGCCGCCACGCATCCCGAGGGGATGACCGGCTTGCTGAACGAAGTGATCAAGCGTGGCCTCGCAGGCTGATCGCCATATCACCCTGCCGTCCATGCAAAAAGGCCAGAGCTTGTGCTCTGGCCTTTTTGCTGGCAACGCCTTTTTGCGCGCCCGCGCTACGTTGGCCGTCTAGCGGCGCACCGCAGCGGCTCGCGCGACGAATCAGGCGTCAGCTTAGTTTTGCGTGCCCTTGTCGTTCGTGCCGGCGGCCGAAGCTGCTGCCGAAACCGGAGCGCGCTTGCCGTGCGTCTTCAGTTGCTTGGAGTGGTGCTTCTTCGGCGCGCTAGCTGCTGCGGCCGGCGCTGCTGCGTCCGATGCCTGTGCGAAAGCCTGAACGGAGACCAGCGCGATCGATGCGGCTGCGAGCGAGACGATAACTTTTTTCATGTGTTGTTCCCCAAACCTTTACGACTGAGTCAATGTGAATGAAATAAGCTGCGCGGTAAAGCAGGCAAGGCGTGAGCGCCCCCCGCTCCCCGCGGAGAGTATTACCTGGCGTAGGCGGTTTGTCATGCGTAAAACTTGATATGTATTTTCCGGGAGACAGCTTGCTTTCGCCGTGCTTTCAATCGTTAAGCATTCCATACCAGGGACATTACCTAGCTGTCTTCAGACGAGATTACGCAGCAGGCTGGCGGTTTCCTGGAGGGTCGGCAACACGCGCTGCAGCGCGGCGGGCGCCGACTCCCGGCCGATTGGCATGCTGACGCTGATCGCCGCCACCACCGAGCCATGCCGGTCGCGCAATGGCACCGCGACGCCGCGCACCCCCAGCTCGAGCTGCTGGTCGGTGACCACGTAACCGTTGCGACGAATTTCACCGAGCACTTCGCGCAGGCGTTCGATCGTCGAGTAGGTGTAGGGCGTGAACACCTTGATCGGATAGGACGCGAGCCACTGATCGATGCTTTCGGGCGCCTGGAACGCCAGCAACACCAATCCCGCCGACGACAACGGCGCCGGCGCGCGCGAACCGAGCACGAAGCCGACCGCCATTGCGCGGTTCACACCGTTACGCGCGACGTACACCACGTCGTGCTCGTCGAGGATCGCGACCAGCGCGGTTTCCTGCACGGTCGCGGTGATGCGCTGGAGAAACGGCTGGACGGTGCGCGGCAGGCGCGCCGAATCCAGATACGACTGGCCGAGCCGCAGCACGCGCGGCGCGAGCCAGAACAGCTTGCCGTCGGTGTCCACGTAGCCGAGCTCGCGCAGCGTCAACAGGTAACGACGCGCTGCAGTGCGCGACAGGCTCGCGCGGGCGGCCACCATCGTCGGCGTCATGCGGGCATGCTCTTCGTCGAATGCTTCGATGATCGCCAACGCCTTCGCGGCGCCGGCGATCCAGTCTTTGTCGTCCATCGTGGTTGTTCGAAAATGCGGCGGGGTGGCGTGAGGCGTCATTGGACCGGAGGGCCGTCGCGCGATTATCGCGCGAGTTGGAGGGTGTGCGCGGAAGGCGCAGTTCAATGCACACCGACCGACGCAGTGGCCACCCACGCATTGTTCCGATACTTGCCGGCTGCCCGCGTATCATGTGGGCGAACTATGGACAGGGCAGCGCGCGTGCGCTGAGGCCCGTCCCCATTGCATAGCGCGCACAGCGCCGCCCCCTCTGCCAGAAACGTCGCGAACGCCTCACAAGAACCGTCCCACTCGAATAACGCCTGTGAATCCCGACTCCCGCCGACACCTGCACGCCAATCTGTTGATGCTGATCGCCGCGATGATCTGGGGCTCCGCATTCGTCGCGCAACGCCTGAGTCTCGATGCGATCGGACCGTTCCTGTTCACCGGCTTGCGCTTCCTGCTCGGCGCGCTCGTCGTGCTAACGCTGATCGCGTGCGTGCGGCGCTCCGCACTCGCCGAACTATCGAAGCGCGAACCCGGCGGCGCACGCGAATTGCTCGGCGCCGGCGCGCTGCTCGGTGTGGTGCTGGCCGCGTCGATCTCCCTGCAGCAGATCGGCCTGCAATACACCAGGGTCGCCAACGCAGGCTTCATCAGCTCGCTATACGTGGTCATCGTGCCGTTGCTCGGCGTGCTGTTTCGCCACCGCACCGGCATTGCCACGTGGGTCGGCGCGTCGCTGGCGGCCATCGGCATGTATTTTTTGAGCGTCGACGAACACTTTTCGATGCTTGACGGCGACTGGTATCAACTGGCGGGCGCCCTCGTGATCTCCGTGCAGATGATGCTCGTCGGGCGCTTCGCGCTGCGCCACGACACCCTCATGCTCGCACTCGTGCAATTCGTGACGTGCGGCGTGACGTGCCTCGTGGTCGGCTTAGCCGTCGAGCCAGTCAGTCTTGCCGTGATCGCGCGCGCCGCGCCAACGATCGCCTACGGTGGAGCGCTGTCCGTGGGCGTCGCTTATACGATTCAGGTGGTCGCGCAAAAGTACGCCGCGCCTTCGCATGCGGCGGTGATCTTCAGTATGGAAGGCGTGTTCGCCGCGCTCGCGGGTTGGCTTGTGTTGGGCGAAACGCTGTCGACACGCGCGATGTTCGGCTGCGCACTAATGCTCGCGGGTTTGATCGTGTGTCAGGTGATGCCGGGCTGGCGACGCGGGCGCGACCGCGTGCGTCAAGCGTCGTGACGGCGTAGCGAGGCCGGTGCGCCTCGGTCGAGACGCCGAAGACGCTCCGCAACTGCGCCCGGCGCCCTTCGGCCCGGGGCATCACCTACGCCGCGCGCGGGTGAGCAAAAATATTCGACGTATCGCCGGTCGGCGGAAACACGCACCAGCAGCCGTCGTCGTGCCGAAAGAAGAAGAGACTCCGTGCGCCGCCCTCGGCAGACGTCTCGACGCGTACATAACGCCGGCCTCCCACGCGAGTGCGGCTGAATTCCGTGACGTGGACCGGCGCGGACTGCGCCGGTGCGAGCCACTTCTCCACCAGAAAACGTAGCGACTGTTCGCTCGCGGCTCTCATGATCCGCTCCTGACCGGCTTGTCCTGACGCGCATCGCGCGGGGACTCGGGGTTGTCGTCGCTGCCGGCGGCGTCCGCGTCGGCTTCCGCGGATGCGAGGGCGATGGCCCGATTGGTGGCTGCCGCCCGCAGCGTGCTGCAATGGGTGGCATGTCGGATATCCGCGAGAAGACGGACGAGCTGTCGAGCTGATCTGCGTTTCATACACCCCCCGCACCGCACCAATAACCTCAGAAAACACTTTAACTCTATGCCTGGATGGGCGTTGCCGAAATGTTTTTCGCCAATTAGCAACAGTTGCGCTTGCAAAAAGAGAGACGCAATCTTCGTACCGTCCGGTCCCAATGTGCGCGTTGGGCATATGAGCGTCTGTTCGCTGCCGAGCGCTCCATGCGCCAGAAGAGCCCTGGCTGGACGGACTGTGGAAGAATGGCTGAGGGGCATGTAAGTTATCCACAAAGGCCTATGAATAACTTCGGGATAGCGCATAGGACAGCCTGTGCGCGGATTCTTGATAAAGCGGACCCGCGAGCAGGCGGTGTGAGAGTTATCCCCGCCTTGTAGTTTTTCTACAGCGTAGTTCCGCAGGGTTATGGATTTTGCATGACGTTGATGCGACGGGACATTTGCCAGTTATCCACAGAGGCGGTCAATCCTTGTTAACTACTACTACATATGTATACGTATGAAGTAAAAGACATAGGATAGTTAGCGCTGCGTGATGAGATCGAGGGCTGGTCGAGTCTCGGCCAGTCCTCCCCTAACCGTCCGTTCACGCGGCACGCCACCTCAAGGCAACGCGAGAACTCCGCTTGCCGGTTGAACCGCGGTGGCCTGACCCACCGCCGCAGGCAATTCGGGAACGAGCGTGGGCGTCGTCACTTCGACCGGCATCGGCAGAAGACGCGTTTCGATGTGGCTATTGGCAACCGGCTGCGTACGCACGACGGTCTGCAGATAGTGATCCACGAGACCGAAGAAACGGTCATAGAACTTGCCCGACGGAATGGTTTCGCTCGATATCTTGACCATCGCGTCGCTGTTCGAGCGGATCGGCAGCGAGAGCGAACCCAGCACGCTGAGCCCGACGCTTGCGGACGTATCGCTTTTCTTCAGCGCAAAGCCGTTCTGGACGGCGTTGACGTAAACGATGCTCGTATCGCTCGCCTCCTCGCCGGGCGTGCAGACCACATGAAACTCGACGACCACGTGGGTATCGCCCGTCGGCTGGAAATTCTTGGTTCCATCGACGGTATCGTTGCGGGTCATCGTCGTCAGATAGCCTTGGCTCAGCAGGGCGCGGCGCGCGGCTTCACAGCTGTCCGTGGTGCTCGAATTGAAATTGCGTGCGTAAGGACTCGCGCCGGTTTCGAACAATTCCTGCTGGAATTTCGGTTGCGGTGCGCTGCTGCACGCGGCAAGGGTCAACAGGCCGCACAGGGCCGCGGTCGTGGTTTTGGAAAGCGAGGTCAACATGGTCGATTGCGAGGGACGCTGCGTGAGCGCGAATGAGAGTGCATTGTAGAGTGGGTCGCCAGGTGTGCGTAAAAAGCATCCAACATCAGCCGCGCGCCGCCTTGCACGGCATGACGAACGCTTACCGCGGCGGGTTGTAGCGCAGCAGGCGGAAAGAAAACGAAAGAAAAACCAGCTCAGTGGGGAGCCGCAGGCAGACCTCTCGCCGCAGCGCCGCTTGCCTCGGCCGTAGCAGCGATCGCAGGCACGGTAAACGTATTTGCCCGGTAACCGGGCGCCGCGCAACGCTCATCCTTGCAAGTGTCGGCGGCCGTCTCAGGATGCTGACCAAGGTCTTGCGACGCAGCGATCCCGGCGAAATCTTCGGCGCGCAAGCTGACCTTTTGGGCATAGGCCTTTGAACCGCCGTAGTTCTTGAGCGCGGCGTTCAGGTCGCCGTTCGCCGAGCGCATGTAGCCGTACAGGATGGCCGAGCCCGCTTCGATGTTTGCGGTCGGCTCCGTGAGATCCTTGACGTTCCTCAGCAGCCCGCGATGAGCCTGCGGCACCACCTGCATCAGGCCGGTCGCACCGTTGGCGCCTTTGGCCTTTTCCTTGAAGCGGGATTCGATCGAGATGATGGCCAGCAGAAGCGCCGGCGGGAGAGAATATTTCGATGCGGCGGACTGTACCGCGTCGGAAATCTTTTGAGCTTTATCCTTTGCCAGACCGAACTTGTGCGTCAGATACGCGGACATGCGGTCGGTGGTCTCGTCGGCCGTGGCGGTTTGCATCAGGCCGAGCGAAAGCACGATCAGGCAAAGTAACCGGCTCATGACGGGAATGGAAGGATGAGAATCCGCGCATTATAGCGCCGGACTGAAACGAGGCGGCCGGTAAGCGGAATTTCTCTTTTTAAATCAAGGACGATGGGTTGCCGGCGCTGTTCACGTGATTCCGGTCGCGTTCAGATCGCCACCGTCGGTCGGCGGGTCGGAATGCCCGCCCCGGATTGCCGAACAGATCTTCCTCGGTTGTCAACTTACGTTCCGTTAGTTGCATTGTGCTCCACGACAATGATTGAGGTCGTTGATGTCAAAGTGAAAGCTCAGGCCCACTGGTTCGATCGAGAATGCTCCAGTTTCGCGAGCAGCGAAGCTTCACGATGCTGCCGCTCCGTCCACAACTTCACGACGTCGGCCTCCTCGCCCTGCCGGTTGAATTTCCCTGGATTTGAGACAATGAACGCCGCCCGCGAATATCGTGGCGGATAACCGGATGTAGGCTTGACGTTTTGCACCGATGCCGCCCCCTCGAACAAAGATATGTTTTCAGATATGAGCAAGACTGTGTTTATTCCCAGCGTCCCCGGGACGTCGGAGGACGATTTTGAAGTGTCGGCCATGTCGAAGATGGCCGGCTACCGGCGTTTTTTTGGCGTACTGAAAGTGGTACGGTCTACCGATGGCCGCGTGCTGTTTCCGTTCGACGGCGCCCCGCAACTCGGCCCGTATCCGTCCAGGCTGGAGGCGATTGCAGCCGCGCAGGTGTACGGCGAGCACATCGTGGCCAGCGACCTGGCGCGCCCGGAGTTGTGAGGAGGGCGTGCGGCGAGCCGTCGACCGGTCGCCTCGGGTGATCATTTCGGAGCAACGAATGGCTAGTCTGCGCAGAAGGGGCTCATGGGCTGCCGTCATGTGGAACGCGGCCGTGCTGATGACAGTGCTGACGGCCGCAGCCCCTCAACCCGGCTTCGCGCAGAATGCCGACGTCGGATACGACACCGCGCAAGCGGCACTCGGGAAAGCGGACGTCGTTCATGCGCAGGTACGCGTTGCCGCGATCAATGCCGCCACCAATAGCGTGACGCTGCGCGGCCCGCGCGGCAATCTTGCCGATGTGGACGTGAATCCCGCCCTGGTCGACGTTACTCGGCTGCGGGTCGGCGACAAGCTGGACGTGGCTTATCAACAGGCACTCCTGCTTCGCATCGACAAGCTCGCGACAAAAGGTGTGCGTGAGCGCGTCGAGACGACCGTGGCGATTCCGGCATCGGCGGGGGTGACATCATCCGCGCATCGGGTGCGGGTTGTCGCGACGGTGACGAAGATCGATCGCAACAACCGCCTCGTGACGCTGCGTGGACCACGACACAAGCAGGTATTGCGGGCCGCGCGGGACATTCCGCTCGATCAGCTGAGAGTCGGCGACAGTGTGCGGGCCGAGTTTATTTCGGCGGTGGCCGTGGCGTTGGCAAGGAGTTGATTGTTGCCTGCGCCGGCGCTGATGATCAAGCCGCTCAGGAAGATTCTGTTCTCTGAACAGCACGCAGTTCGGTCTGCTGCAAGACTTCGTGTTTTCGCCGGCGCACGCGACGACAACCGCACGGCGCGCGCGTCTACGTTGCCGACTGCTTCGCGCGGCATGGCGCCGCGCGATTGCACTGCGTCCGGTTACGTCGAAGAAGACGGCTGAAATGCCATTCCGCCCTCGGCCTCGCTCCAGCTCGCGACCCATTCAGGTAATGCCGGCGACCCTTGAGTTATGCCGGCCAGTGCCAGCAATTCGGCAGTCGTCACGGTACCGCCCTTTTGTTTCAGGAACCGCGCCCGAACAACGGCCAGCGCGACTTGCACATCGCCGCGCACGAAGCCCTGTTCGATGAAGATGTGCTTTTCATCCCAGCCGATAACGCGAGTGTGCACGTCATAGCGGTTACCCAGCTCCAGCGAGCGATGAAAGCGCAGCGTTTCCAGCGTGACGACCGGATACCAACGTTCTGCTCTCAATTGCCGCCACAGGCCGCTGCGCATCATCAGATCGACGCGCGCAAGATCGAGGATCGTGAAATAGCGTCCGTTATTCATGTGGAACAATACGTCGAGATCGTTTATCCACACACGAAACGGCGTGACGCAGGTGTCGAGCACGTGCAGCCGGCTGCGGCGAGCGCTGCTCAACACCAGCAGTATTAGACGTAGCAGGAGACTCATGCGATAACCCGGTGCTCAGATAGCTGCCATGGGTGGCGGGGACTGCATGGTAGCCGCGATAATGAAACACCGCGCGTCGGACGCGGCTCAATCTGTAGAGCACCGTCTCGAATATATGTTCACGCCAGAACGGTAAAGCACTCGTCGTGAAGCTCGGCGTTTCGAAAGCGGCAATGAAAAGTGGCCATCGGGAATGGTGGTTGCCGAACGTTGAAAACTTTTTTCTACCCTGCAGACAATTTCTCGATGTGCAGAGGTACATTAATTCGGTTACCTGCCCGTAAGTCACCGGAGCTGCGAATGTCGGACAACAACGAGTTAGCCACTAGGCCGGAATACGTTCCGCAAGCGCTGCGAACACTCGCGGCATATCTGGAGCGTGCACTTGATAGCGCGACGAGCATCGTCATGATGCGGCCCACCGACGATGTCTGTATCGTGTATTTGGGCGACCCCGCGGGTCTGCGCGAAGATCTGAAGCAGATTGCTACGATTGCAACATCGGTTGCAAACAGTATGCTGGAGTCGACTTTTTCGGGCGTGAACGAGTTGCAAATCGACGGCCAACTCTATCGTTTCGCCCGCAGCTTCACGCAGGTCGACGACATGGCGGCTGTTGTCTTTTCAATGGATTAGCCCTCGGCTTGTTGCTACGCAGCTGCTTTCCTGCGCCGACGACGCGACGTCGCGCCTGGTTCTCAACACCCCGGGCGGCAACTTGGTCGGAGTGGCGCAGTCTCAAGAACTGTGACCCGTTGGCCGCTCGACTTGCATTGTCTTGCCAGGCGCCGGCCCTGCGGTAACCGGTTCAAAAGGAGGACTAATGCATCCGCGACGATGTTTGGCATTTCTGTTTTCCATGGCAACACTCAGCTCGACCGGAGCATGGGCGAGCGATATTCAATGCGCTACCACGCGTCAACCCGCCGAGCGCGTCATATGCGACCACGCGATACTCAACAACGAGTACGACGATATCGCCGCTGCGCAGCAGGCCTTGCTGAATAGCGGGAAGCTATCCCCCGACCAGCTCACCCGGTGGAGGCAATCGCGAAACGCCTGCTCCGACGTCCACTGCATTGACACGGTATTTGCGCAATGGAAAACAATGGCCAGGGCGGTCGAAGCAAATGCTGCCGTTGTGCCAGCGCCTGCTATTGCCTCAGCGACGGAAGTAGCCCCTGTCGGACCTGCTTCCGATGCAGACACTCTTTCTGCATCTCAAGGCCTACCCGCATCCGCGGCGGCATTACCAACCTCCGAAGCGTCGCTTGTGCGTCAGGGTAGCGCGGCCGGCATTGCGCTCCCGCAGCCGGTCGCGAGCCAGGTTTCTTCGCCAGTGACCCCATCCTCAGCGTCCGGCGTGGGTGAATCTCGCAGCAACGCAGGGTTGAGCGCTGGACTGCTGCTTGTCTTCCTCATTGCGATTGCTGCGGGTGCGTTCTTCATTCGACGAAGCATAGGCCTTCGGCGCAGCGAAAAAACGCGGGAGCGTTCGCGGTAATAACATGCCTGAATTGGGCCGATTCGGATGAAGCTGGACGGCTTTGCGAAATAGACCTCTGCCTATGTCAGCAGACGCTGCGTGGAAGCGCTGGCTGCGATTGCCGGGCCTCGTCTGAAGGCAGAAAAAAGGGGCGCTGGAAAAAATCTCCAGCGCCCCTTCGACATTAATTCGGGCTAAGCCTCGTCAGGCAAGGCTGCGCGACCGGGAAGAGCCCTCCAACCGGAATTAATGCTACCCGGCATGGTGCCGCGAGCCGCCCTCACTCCACCGTCACCGACTTCGCCAGATTCCGCGGCTTATCCACATCCGTGCCTCTTGCGCACGCCGTGTGATACGCCAGCAACTGCAGTGGAACGACATGCAGAATCGGCGACAGCAAACCATAGTGCTCCGGCATCCGGATCACATGAAGCCCTTCATCGTTGACGATCTTCGTATCCGCATCGGCGAACACATAAAGCTCACCGCCGCGCGCGCGCACTTCTTGAATATTCGACTTCAGCTTCTCCAGCAGCGCGTCATTCGGCGCTACCGTCACCACCGGCATCGCTTCGGTCACGAGCGCGAGCGGCCCGTGCTTCAACTCACCGGCCGGATAAGCCTCGGCATGGATATAGGAAATCTCCTTGAGCTTCAGCGCGCCTTCGAGCGCGATCGGGTAATGCATGCCGCGCCCGAGGAACAGTGCATGTTCCTTGCGCGAAAACTCTTCCGACCACGCGATGATCTGCGGCTCCAGCGCCAGCACGCTATTCAACGCGGCCGGCAAGTGGCGCAACTGCTTCAGGTAGTCGGCTTCCTGTTCTTCGTTCAGATGACCGCGCAGCTTGGCCAGCGTGGCTGCCAGCACGAACAGCGCGACCAGTTGCGTCGTGAACGCCTTGGTCGACGCCACGCCGATCTCGCGGCCCGCGTGCGTCAGGAACGACAACTCCGTCTGACGCACCATTGCGCTCGTGCCGACATTGCATACCGCCAGCGTGTGCTTGTGTCCGAGCGACTGCGCATGCTTGAGCGCCGCAAGCGTATCCGCCGTTTCACCCGACTGTGAGATCACCACCACCAGCGACCTCGGATTCGGCACCGACTCGCGGTAACGATACTCGCTGGCGATCTCCACCTGGGTCGGAATCTTCGCGATCGATTCGAGCCAGTACTTCGCCGTCAGGCCCGAGTAATAGCTCGTGCCGCACGCGAGAATCAGCAGGCTGTCGATCTGCGCGAACACGTCGCCGGCAGCTTCGCCGAAGATCGATGCGTCGAACGAATCGGTTTGCGGAATCGTGTCGGTGATCGCACGCGGCTGCTCGAAAATTTCCTTTTGCATGAAGTGGCGATACGGGCCGAGTTCGACCGCGCCGCCATAAGCCGCCACCTGACGCACGTCGCGCTGCACCTCGTTGCCATCGCGATCGGCAATACGCACGCCGTCGAGCGACAGTTCGCACACATCGCCTTCTTCGAGGAAGATGAAGCGTTCGGTGCTGCCCGCGAGCGCGAGCGCATCCGAGGCGAGGAAGTTCTCACCGTCGCCGAGCCCGACCACCAGCGGCGAGCCCTGGCGCGCGCCGACCACCGTATGCGGCTGATTCCTGTGCAGCACCGCGATAGCGTACGCGCCGTGCAATTGCGCGATCGCTTCACGCACGGCGGCGAACAGGTCGCCGCGATACACGCTGTGAATCAGGTGCGCGATAACCTCGGTATCAGTCTGCGAGACGAACTCGTAGCCCTTGCCCCGCAGCATTTCACGCAGCGATTCGTAATTCTCGATGATGCCGTTGTGTACCAACGCGAGCGCATCTTTCGAGAAGATCGGGTGCGCGTTGTCCGTCACCGGGGCGCCGTGGGTCGCCCAGCGCGTATGCGCGATGCCCGTGATGCCTTCGAGATGGCCCTCGCGCACCTGCTCGTCGAGATCGGCGACACGCGCGACGCTGCGCGCGCGGCTCGGTCCGTTCTCGCCCAGCACTGCGACGCCACACGAATCGTAGCCACGGTACTCGAGGCGCCGCAGTCCTTCGATCAGGACGGAAACAATGTTACGTTGCGCAACCGCGCCGACAATGCCACACATGGCTCATTCCTTTTCAGTGCTGGGTTTCAGGGAGCGCGCTTCGCGCACGCATCACGCCCATCAGCTTTTTTTCTTGACTGGGCGAACATAGCCCGTTTTGCTTGTTTGTTTTTTATCGTTCAGGACCAGCGCTTCGGCTTCGACGTCCTTCCAGACCGTCGTGCCCGCCGCGATCGTCGCGCCGCGCTGCACGCGCACCGGGGCCACCAGTTGCGTGTCTGAACCGACGAACACGTCGTCCTCGATGATCGTGCGGAATTTGTTCGCGCCGTCGTAGTTGCAGGTGATCGTACCCGCGCCGATATTCACGCGCGCGCCAATATCCGCGTCGCCGATATACGTAAGGTGATTCGCTTTCGAACCGCGACCGAGCACCGCGTTCTTTATTTCGACGAAATTACCAACATGAGACTCGTCTTGCAGCGATGCGCCTGTGCGCAAGCGCGCATAGGGGCCCAATACGACATGGGCCCCGACTTCGGCGCCTTCGATGTGCGTGAACGCGTCGACGCGCGTGCCGGCGCCGATGCTCGCATTGCGAATCACGCAGTTCGGCCCGACGGTGACGTTGTCGGCCAGCGTCACGCGGCCTTCGAACACGCAGTTCACGTCGATCGACACGTCGCGGCCACATTCGAGCGTGCCGCGCACGTCGAGGCGCGCCGGATCGGCGAGCGTCACGCCCGCCACCAGCAGAGCATCGGCAACGTTGCGCTGATGGATCCGTTCAAGTTCGGCAAGCTGCTGCTTGCTGTTCACGCCGAGCGTTTCCCACTCGTCGTCCGGCTGGGTAGTGACGACTTCGAGTCCGGCTTCGATCGCCATTTCGACCGCGTCAGTCAGATAGAACTCGCCTTGCGCGTTGTCGTTCTTCAACGCCGCGAGCCAGCCGGCGAGACGTTCGGTCGGCGCGACGATGATGCCGGTATTGATTTCAGCGATCTTCAGTTGCTCGGCGCTCGCGTCCTTCTGTTCGACGATACGCGACACCTTGCCCTGCTGGTCGCGCACGATGCGCCCGTAACCGGTGGGGTCGTCGAGCGTGACGGTCAGCACGCCATAGCCGCCCTGCCCCGCGCGATCGGTCAGCGCGCGCAGCGTGCTGGCGCGCGTGAGCGGCACGTCGCCGTACAGCACCAGCGTGGGCGCGGACGGGTCGAGCAGCGGCAGCGCCTGCTGGACCGCATGGCCGGTGCCGAGTTGCTGGTCCTGCACCGCGAACTGCACGTCCGGCGCTGCAGCCGCCTCCCGTACGGCTTCGGCGCCATGGCCGACCACGACCACGAGCCGCGCGGGTTCGAGCGCGCGAGCCGTGTCGATGACGTGAGCGAGAAGCGGCCTGCCGGCCAGAGGATGGAGCACCTTGGGAAGCGCGGACCGCATGCGCTTGCCGGTGCCTGCCGCCAAAATCACGATGTTCATGGCGTCGGCAATCAGTCAGTTTGTGGCCGACGATTCTATCATGCGCTAAATGCCGCAAAAGGCGCGCTGGCGCGCATTGGACGGCGGGTGCGATAGTGCGAAAACGCCCATTTTCCGGGCGTCTCGGTCAAAGATCGTCGAACTGGACAATCGAAATCGGCTTCGATGCGCCAAGCATGGCGCCATCTTCGTTAGCGGCCGAACACGGCTCTTCGTCGAACGCGATATCGCCTTGCGGATCGGCCTCGCCCGTTGCGCGCAGGCCCGCAAACGGGAACAGCTTGTGGTCCATCAGATGCGACGGCACGATGTTCGACAGCGCGTTGAACATGTTCTCGATACGCCCCGGGAAACGCTTCTCCCAGTCGCGGATCAGCGCCTTCATCTCGGCGCGCTTCAGGTTGGGTTGGCTGCCGCACAGATTGCACGGAATGATCGGGAATTCGCGCAACTCCGCGTATTTCTCCAGATCGGTTTCCTTCACGTAGGCGAGCGGCCGGATCACGATGTTCTTGCCGTCGTCCGATTGCAGCTTGGGCGGCATGCCCTTCAGCTTGCCGCCGTAGAACATGTTCAGCAGCAGCGTTTGCAGGATGTCGTCGCGATGATGGCCCAGCGCGATCTTGGTCGCGCCGAGTTCGCCCGCGACGCGGTACAGAATGCCGCGCCGCAGCCGCGAGCACAGCGAGCAGGTGGTCTTGCCTTCCGGCACCAGCCGCTTGACGATGCTGTAGGTGTCCTGGTTCTCGATGTGAAACGGAATGTCGAGCTGCTGCAGATATTCCGGCAGGATGTGCTCCGGGAAGCCCGGCTGCTTCTGGTCGAGATTCACCGCGACGATGTCGAAGTTGATCGGCGCGCGTTCGCGCAGCCGCATCAGGATGTCGAGCATCGTGTAGCTGTCCTTGCCGCCGGACAGGCAGACCATCACCTTGTCGCCTTCCTCGATCATGTTGAAGTCGCCGATCGCCTCGCCCACCTGGCGCGCGAGGCGCTTGAACAGCTTGTTGTTCTCGTAAGCTTCCTTCTGCTCGCGGCGCGTGAGCGGCGACTTGGCCTTCGCCGCGGGCGCGCTGTCGTTCAGGATTTCCGGAGCATTCATGGCTCAATCCTCTTTGATTCGGAAAACTTCGACGCCCACCGCGTCGCAGTCGGGATACACGTCCGGCTTCTCGGTCGACACGCGCGCGGCCCGCACCTGCGGATGCTCGAGCATGGTCCTGACGAGATCGTCGCACAGCGTTTCCTGCAAGTGGATGTGACCTTGCTCGACGCGGCGCGAGATGGTGGAGCGCATGAAATCGTAGTCGACGACTTCGTTCAGCTTGTCCTGAACCGGCGTGGACAGCGCGAGCGGCACGAACAGTTCGACGTTGATCACGACGCGCTGTTCGCCGCGCTTTTCGAAATCGTGCACGCCGATGTTGATGTGCACTTCGTAGTTGCGCAGAAAGAGCCGGCGGCAATCGGCGAGCCGGGGGTGCGAAAGAGCGGCAAACATGTTCGTTCCAGTCGAAAAAAGCGTGCGGGGCACGCAAGGGGGCGCTTCACTGCGCGACGGCCGCCTGTCCAGGCAGGCCGCGCGCGCCTCAGGCGCCCGTCAAAAACATAACGTCGCGCGGCAGCGGCACGAGATGCTGCCCGCCGTCGACCACCAGCGTCGTTCCGGTGACGCCGGCTGCATCCGCGAGATACAGCGCGGCGGCGACAATATCCTCGGGCCGCGACGCGCGGCCCAAAGGCGTGATTCGGTGAGCGGCCTCGAAACCGTCCTGCGTCTGGTCGGCAGATTGCATCGTGAGACCGGGCGCGAGCCCGACCACGCGCACCTTCGGCGCCAGCGCCTGCGCCAGCGCCACCGTGGCGGTTTGCAGCGCCGCCTTCGACAGCGTGTACGACAGGTAATCCGGATTCATGTTGTACAGCTTCTGATCCAGCACGTTGATTACCACCGCGCGCTGGCTTTCGTCGATGCGGGCGGCCTCCGGCGTCGCCTCGAACAGCATGCGCGCGAGCACCAGCGGCGCACCGAGATTCATCGCGGTCAGCTTTAGCAGCAGGTCGTAGCCGACATTGCACGCCGTGTCTTCCTCGAAACGCGACGCGTTGTTGACGATGCACACCGGCCGGCCCAAGGCCGCCACACAGGCCGGCAACAACCGCTCGACCTGCGCCTCGTCGCCCAATTCCGCGTGCAGCGCGACCGCCCGGCGGCCCAGCGCGGCAATTTGCGCAACCACTTCGTCGGCCTCTTCGCGCGAAGCGCCGTAGTGAACCGCCACATCCCAGCCGCGCGCGGCAAAGCCGAGCGCGAGCGCGCGCCCGATGCGGCGGGCGGCGCCGGTAATCAGCACGACGCGGGGCATTTCAGGGGCGCGGTCAGCGGCGGTGTCCAGAGAGGCGGTCATTTACAATGCGGGGATGAATCCGAAAGCTCATCAACCCGATAGTTTACCTGCTCCCGGCCCAAGCGCGCTGGCGCAGTCCGAAGCACTGGTCGCGCGGCTGCGCGCGGAGCTCGACAGCGCCGGCGGCTGGCTGCCGTTCGACCGCTACATGGAGCGCGCGCTGTACGCGCCGGGACTCGGCTATTACAGCGGCGGCGCGCGCAAATTCGGTCTGCGCGGCGACGACGGCAGCGACTTCGTCACCGCACCGGAGCTGTCGCCGCTGTTCGCCGCGACGCTCGCGCGCCCGCTGGCCGAAGCTCTGGAAGCGAGCGGCACGCGCAAGGTGATGGAGTTCGGCGCCGGCACGGGCAAGCTGGCCGCCGGCGTGCTGAACGCGCTCGACGCGCTGGGCGCCGAGTTCGACAGCTACTCGATCGTGGAGCTGTCGGGCGAATTGCGGGAACGTCAACGTGAGACGATCGCGGCGGCTGCGCCCGCGCTGCTTGCGAAAGTCCGTTGGCTGGACGCGTTGCCGGAGCGCTTCGAGGGTGTGGTGATCGGCAACGAAGTGCTGGATGCGATGCCCGTGCGGCTATTCGCGGCAACCGGCGGCGTCTGGCACGAACGCGGCGTGGTGTGGCGCGACGAGGCGTTCGCGTTCGACGATCGCCCCGTATCCGCGGCAGCGGACACCGCATTGCTCGCGGACATCGACACTGCCGGCGAAGACTACCTGACCGAAACCCACGAAGCCGCCCGTGCCTTCACGCGCACCGTCTGCACGATGCTCGCGCGCGGCGCGGTATTCCTGATCGACTACGGTTTCCCGCGCCACGAGTACTACCACGCGCAGCGCGCGCAAGGCACGCTGATGTGCCACTACCGGCACCGCGCGCACGGCGATCCCTTCCTCTATCCGGGGTTGCAGGACATCACCGCGCACGTGGAATTCACCGGGATCGCCGAAGCCGGTGTCGAAACGGGTGCGGATTTGCTGGGCTTCACGTCGCAAGCGCGCTTCTTGCTGAATGCGGGCATCACCGACGCGTTATCGGAAATCGATCCGGCCGACACGGCTCGCTTCCTGCCCGCGGCGAATGCGGTGCAGAAGCTGTTGTCCGAAGCGGAGATGGGCGAACTATTCAAGGTGATCGCCTTTTCGCGCGGGCTGGACGACACGCTGCAGGCGTTTTCCAGCGGCGACCGCTCGCACACGTTGTGATCTTTTGCCTGATTGGGCGTTAGGAATTCGTGATGATCCGCTGGCTCTTGACTACGTTCGTTGCGGTGGCGGTGTTGTCGGCCTGCTGGCCGTGGCTCAGGAAGATCGGCATCGGCCGGATGCCCGGCGACGTGACGTTACGCCTGTTCGGCCGCGAGTATCCGTTTCCGTTCATGTCGACGCTGGTGCTGTCGATGATCCTGTCGCTGCTGGCGAGGGTGCTTTGAGTTCGCATTGCCTTTGACCACGGCGGCCTACGCCGCGAAGGTCAAAGGCAGCCACACCACCGAAGCGCCCTACCCCAGCGCCGCTTCCACCGCGCGCACCCGCTCCTGATGCACGGCGTCCTTGATGCCGGCAGGCGCATCGGCCATTCGTTTGGCGACCGCACCGGCATCGACGCCGCGCGCCGCGACGAGCGCCACCCTAAGCCGCTCGGCCTGCGGATAGTCGCGCATCTCGAAACCCAGCCGGCCGCGGGCATCGGCTTCGCAGGCCTGCAAGGCTTCGGCGAAGCGCGCCGGTTTGCGAAGCGCGTCGCTGCGTTCGAGCAATCTCACCAACGCCGCCGCCCCCATCTCCATCACGCGATGAATGTTGCCGTGCTCGCGGGCCACCAGCAGCGCGAGATCGCGGCAGTCGTTCGGCACGCGTAGCCGGTCGCAGAGCGGCTTGAGCAGATCCACGCTGCGCCCCTCGTGGCCGATATGCCGCGGCAGCACGTCCTCAGGCGTGGTCGCCTTGCCGAGGTCGTGCGTCAGCGCGGCAAACCGGACCGGCAGCGCATAGCCCTGCTGGGCGGCATGATCGACCACCATCATCACGTGCACGCCAGTGTCCACCTCGGGATGATAGTCGGCGCGTTGCGGCACGCCGAACAGCGCGTCGATCTCCGGCAGAATGCGCGCCAGCGCGCCGCATTCGCGCAGCACCTCGAACATGCGCGACGGCTTTTTCTCCATCAAGCCGCGCGACACTTCCTGCCACACGCGTTCGGCTACCAACGCATCCACTTCGCCCTCGGCGACCATCTTGCGCATCAGCGTCAGCGTTTCCGGCGCGACCGTGAAGTCGACGAAGCGCGCCGCGAAGCGCGCAATCCGCAGAATCCGCACGGGATCTTCGAGGAACGCGTCGCTCACATGCCGGAATAGCCGCGCCTGCAAGTCCGCCTGACCGTTGAACGGGTCGACGACCGGACCGCTCAACTCGCCGTCCGGCCGCACCTCGCGCGCCATCGCGTTGATCGTCAGATCGCGGCGCGCGAGGTCTTCCTCCAGCGTGACGTCCGGCGCATAGAAGAACTGGAAGCCGTGATAACCCGCCGCCGTTTTGCGCTCGGTGCGCGCGAGCGCGTATTCCTCGTGCGTCTGCGGATGCAGGAACACCGGAAAATCCTTGCCCACCGGACGATAGCCCTGCGCCACCATCTGCTCGGGCGTCGCCCCCACCACCACGTAGTCGCGGTCCTGCACCGGTACGCCCAGCAACTCGTCGCGGATCGCGCCGCCTACCGCATAGATGTTCATGGGCATACGTCTTGATAGGCAATCGCGTGGGTCTCGCGACGCGAAGCGTCGATCCATGCCTGCACGGCCGGCAACGCGGTGATCCGCTCGACGTACGCCGACGCGGTTTCAGACAACGTCGGCTGCCACGTGTTGAAGCGCATCGCGACCGGCGCATACATCGCATCGGCAATGCCGAACTCGCCGAACAGGAAAGGTCCACCATGCGCGTCGAGGCACTGGCGCCAGATCGTCTCGATCCGCGCGATATCGGCGAGCACCCCCGGCGTTGCGTTCTTGCCCGGAAACGACGCGCGAATGTTCATCCACATGTTCGAGCGCAACTCGCCGAAGCCCGAATGCATCTCGGCGCTCACACTGCGGGCGAGCGCGCGCGCCGCCGCGTCGCGCGGCCACAGCGCGTGCTGCGGGAAGCGCTCGGCCAGTGTCTCGGCGATCGCCAGCGAATCCCAAACGGCCTGTCCCGCGTCGTCGATCAGGCACGGCACCTTGCCCGGCCCCGCCGGCGCATGAGCGAGGATCGCGGCGGTCGTGCCGGGCTCGTACAGGTGGATCAGCACTTCGTCGAACGCAAGGCCGAAGTGCTTCAGCAGCAGCCACGGTCGCATCGACCATGACGAATAGTTCTTGTCACCAATTAGCAGTTTCATGCTTCGTTTCAATGGAGAGGATTTGAACGAGGTACCTCAGCGTCCGGCGCTCGCGCGAAACGTGTCGAAGCGCGAACGCGTCGACGCGCCGGTCAGATACACGGGCGCAATCGTTTCGATACTGGCGGGCTCGATACCGAGTTCAGGCGCGAGCGGGCCGCTCAACACATTGTCGACTTTCATCGAATCGAGATTGTCTCGCGAGATCACGGGTTCGCCGGGCGCCATTTCGAAGGTCAGCGCCTGCAGGCGCGCCAACGCGTCCGGCAAACGGATGATGCGTGCATGCTTGCCGATCACGTCGCCGCAATAGGTGACGAGGTCTTCGAGCGTGTAGACGGTCGGGCCGCCCAGTTCGTAGGTGCGGCCGCTCGCGGCGTCGAGATCGAGCACGTTGACGATCGCCTTCACGACATCGTCGACATACACCGGCTGGAATTTCGCATCCGGCATTGCGAGCGGGAGCACCGGAAACATCCGCTGCAGGAACGCGAACTTGTTGAGGAACTGGTCCTCAGGACCGAAGACCACGGACGGCCGGAAGATCGTCCACGCGACGTTCGCCGCATGCACCGCTTTCTCGCCGTCGCCCTTCGAGCGCGAGTACATGCTGGGTCCGTTCGGATTGGCGCCGAGGGCGCTGAGGTGGATCAGCCGGTGCACGCCCTTGCCTTCGCAGGCGGCCACGATCCGGGTCGGCAGATCGACGTGCATGCGCGCGAACTCCGGACCGTATGGCGTGCCGCGCTTGCCATTCAACGTGGCGACGAGATTGATCACGCAATCGGCGCCTTCGACGAAGCGCGCGAGCTGGACCGGATCGAACACGTCGGTTTCGATCACATCGATGGGAAGCAGCGTGAGATGGCGGGCGTTATAACGCCGCCGCGTGGCGATACGCACGTCTTTGCCCGCTTCGACGAGCGCGTTGACGAGATGGCTGCCGATGAATCCGGAACCGCCGGTGATCGCAATGGCTTTGTGTCGCATTTTCGACTCCCTGATGGAAGCCGCGGCAACGGCTGGCGTGGCGCGCCGAGGCCTCGAACGAGGCCGCGGCGGCACGGCGCTTTACGGCGCGATATAACCCAGACGCGCCTTCAGCGATTGCGGACGGCCTTCGAACAACGCCGCGTAGTAGACCGTGTTGGATAGCACGTTCTTGACGTAGTCGCGGGTTTCCTGGAACGGGATCGCCTCGGCGAAGATCGCGCCTTCGACCGGATGCTGCAACGACTGCCGCCAGTTGCGCGGACGGCCCGGACCTGCGTTATAGCCGGCGGTGGCCAGCACGGCGGACCCGTCGAACTGATTGTAGATCATCGACAGGTAGTTGGTGCCGAGCAGGATGTTGGTGTTGATGTCGTTCATCTGCTCGCGCGAAATCGGGCCCAAGCCGATCTTTTTCGCAACCAGTTGCGCGGTGCCCGGCATCAACTGCATCAGACCGCCCGCGCCGACTTCCGAGCGCGCGTTGATGATGAAGCGCGATTCCTGGCGAATCAGCCCGTACGCCCACTCCACGTCGAGCCCACTCGACTGCGCATCGCGCTCGACGATATCGCGGAACGGCGACAGATAACGCAGCGAGAAATCGTGCTCGCTCTTCGTGCGGTCAGCCGTGTTGACGGTGCGGTCATAGAGCTGGATACGGCGCGCGTATTCTGCCGCCGCGAGCAGCTGGCGGTCGCTCATCGTGCGCAGCGGCCAGTTCCATTCGCGATTGCCTTCGAGCCGCAAATTCATCGCATAGAACCGCTGCGCGAGATCGAAGCCCGGCGTGTTGCCAGCCTGCTGGACTTCGGCGTCGCTCACCGAAGTTTTCTGCGGAACCGAGATCTTCTGGCCGAGTTCCTCGGCGGCCAGTTGACCGTAGAAGTTAAAGTTTTGCGCGATCGACTCGAATTCCTGGTTCGCCGTGGCCGTGTCGCCCGCCTGCTTCAGCGCGCGCGCGTGCCAGTAGACCCACGACGGCTGCTTGCGCAACGCCTCCGGCATCTGCTCGATCGACCAGCGCACCATGTTCCAGTCACCCGCCAGCAGCGCGGTGCGGGTGCGCCATTCATACGCGGGGTTCGACAGCTGCGCGTTCGCCGACAGCCGGTACCAGTCCACCGCGCTCGGCATCTGCTTGGCGGCCGCCTGATAGGCAATCGTGCCCCAGCCGATCGCGCGCTCCGGCGAGTTCAGCGACGGCGCGACCGACGCGAACGTGGCCGCGGCCATGGCCGGATCGTTGCGCGCCATGCGCGTGATCGCCAGCAGCGCGAGCTGATGCGACTGCGCATCCGGGCCGACGCCGCGCGCCAGCAACAACGGCGGCGTGCTCGTCGCCTGGCCGAACAGAACCGGGTCGGGCGCCTGGTTGCCGAGCGCGTCGAGCAGCTTGCTGCCAGTGCTCGTGTAGTTCTGTTCGTACGCGAGACGGATCTGCTGCCAGACGTCGTCGGCACTGAACTGGCGGTTCACGGCGAGCACGGTGATCAGATCGACGCAGCCGTCGCCGTACCACTTCGGATCGACCAGCAGCGCGCGCGCCGCGTCGGCGACGTTTTCGCCGCGCGAGGCGCGCGATTCGAGCGCGTAGCACTTCACCTGGGTGTCGTCGTTCAGCACGAAGCGCGCGTATTGCTGGTCGAAGTTGCGCCAGTCGTGACGCGTGCCGAGCACCGTGAGGTAGTCGTTGCGCAGACGGTCGGCAATCGCCTGGCCGTCGTACTTCTGCAGAAACGCCAGCACCGGCGCGTCCGGGGCGTCGACGCGCGCATGGCCGGTCGAATCGAACAGTTGCGGCTTGAGCTGGAAGTATTCCAGATACGAAGGCGCCGGATAGTTCGGGATCATGCTCGCCAACTGTGCCGCGCGCGCCGCATCGTTATTGCGGGCTGCCTCGCGCAACTGGATGAAGATCTGGTCGTCGTTGGTGAGCTGCGAAAAGGGAACGGGCTTGACGGCGGAGGCCGTGCTGCACGCGACGAGTGCCGCAGCGGCGAGCGCCAGACCGGCCGCGCGATATACTCGATAAAGGCGTTTTGACATCGTTGTTTCTGGAGCGCGAATTGGACCAAAGCATAGCATGCAACCCTGTGCCAGCCGCGAAAAAGGCGCTGCGCCGCGCGCTATTGGAAACGAGGCTGCAAGCGGCTTCCGAGCCTGCGCACAACGCCGCGCTCGGCCGCTACGTGCTCGATGCGTTGGAGCACTATGGTGTGGACAGCGTAGGATTCTACTGGCCGCTTTCCGGCGAATTCGACGCACGCGCTGCGATCTCTCTGTGGCTTGCGGCCAACGCTCAACGAGAAGCCAGCTTGCCGATTATCAAGACACGCGGCGCACCGCTCGAATTCCATGCGTGGCATCCCGACATGGAGATGAAGATCGGTCATCACAAGATTGCCGAGCCGGTGTCCGGCCAAGTGGTAATTCCCGAGTTGCTATTCGTGCCCTGCGTCGGTTTCGACGACGCCGGCTACCGGCTCGGTTATGGCGGCGGCTATTACGATCGCACCCTGGCCGCCTGGCCGGGTGCGAAACGGCCACTGACGGTGGGCATCGCGTATGAGGCGTGCCGCACGCCAGCACTGCAACGTGAAGCGCACGACATTGCTCTCGACCTGATCGTTACCGAGGCGGGCTTCCATCCACGCCCGGCAAGTTGAGCCGCGCTGGCGGCGCGCTTACTGGCTTCACCCCGCGCGCCAGCCCAGCAGTCCGTTACAGGGACGCCGCCGCCCGCGCGGCCGTGTCGTACAGACCGGACGCGTTGCGCATCAGCTGCGCCGCGTCGCCGATCTGTTCGTTGGTCAGGCCGCTTTCCTTCAGCGTCGAAATCAGACAGCTCTCGCGCACCTCGCGATACTTTAGACACAACTCGCGGCCCGCTTCAGTCGCCGAAAAGAACACTTCCTTGCCGGTCTTTTCGCTTTTTACGTACCCTCTAGCTACGAGTTTCTTCAACGCATAGGTGGCGACGTGCGTGTCTTCGATGTTCAGCACGAAGCAGATGTCCGCGAGCTTCTTGCGACGCTCGCGGTGGCTGACGTGATGCAGCAGCGAGACTTCGATCGCGGTCATGTCCTTGTCGCCGGCCGCGGACATGCAGCGCACCATCCACCGGTTGAAGGCGTTGCCCGCCATGATCAGCGCGTATTCGAGTTCGGACAGTTCCGCACTGGTCTCGGAGACGAGATGTTCCGACGAGACGATCTTGGTGGGATGACGCGACATGACGAAGAGTCCGAGGGACAGGATGAGAAGGTGTCGGGAGTGTACGACGAGCCAACCATCCCGGCGAGCCTGGCACAAACGCTTATTGAGAAATTGTTGATATTTTATTGATAATGTACGCTTCTACTACCGCATACCGGCGCGGATTGCGCGTCAAAGGGTCTGCCGTGCCCGCTTCCTGCCACCCGACCTGGGCCGTTAAGCCATGAGCCAACCAAGAATTTTTCCGCTCGGCGATGCCGCGCTCGTCTGCGAAGCGGCGCCGCCCGCCACGCTGGAATGCCAGCGGCGCGTGTGGGCGGCCGCCGCGCTCGCGCGCGACTGGCCGCATGTGCTGGAGGTCGTGCCGGGCATGAACAATCTCACGCTCCTGTTCGATCCTCTCGAAGCCGATCGCGACGCGCTCGGCGAACAGTTGCTGGCCGCGTGGGACGCCGCGGGCAAGACGCCCGAGCCGGGTCGCGAGGTCCAAATTCCGGTGCAGTACGGCGGTGAGTTCGGCCCCGACCTGCAGGCGGTCGCCGATCACACGGGTCTGACCGTGCGCGAGGTCGTGCAGCGTCACGCAGATGGCGAGTACGTGGTCTTTTTCCTCGGCTTCCAGCCGGGCTTCGCGTACATGGGCGGTCTCGACGCCGCCTTGCATACGCCGCGCCGCGCGTCGCCGCGGCTGGAAGTGCCGGCTGGCTCTGTCGGCATCGGCGGTGAACAGA
>NZ_NPIH01000219.1 GCF_012275575.1 Paraburkholderia sp. SG-MS1
GGGGGGGGCGGCGCGCATGGCGGGCCGCACTGGCGGCAGCGGGCTCGCGAGCGCCGTCAACGGTGTGCGTCCGCTGCGTTCGCGGATGCTCGACTACGATCACTCGCTACTGTGGGTCGTGGTCGCACTGCTCGGACTCGGCGTCGTGATGGTGTACTCGGCGTCGATCGCGATGCCCGATTCGCCAAAGTACGCGTCGTATCGCGATTACGCGTTCCTCGTGCGCCAGATCATTTTCGTGACGATGGGCGCGGTGGTCGGCGTCGTGTCGTTCCGCATCCCGATCTCGACGTGGGACAAGTACGCGCCGAAGCTCTTCCTGATCTCGCTCGTCGCGCTGGTGATCGTGCTGATCCCGCACGTCGGCAAGGGCGTGAACGGTGCGCGCCGCTGGATTCCGCTCGGCATCACGAACATGCAGCCGTCGGAAATCATGAAGCTCGCGGTGACGATCTACGCGGCCAACTACACGGTGCGCAAGCAGGAATACATGCACAGCTTCGCCAAGGGCTTTCTGCCGATGGCGGTCGCGGTCGGTCTCGTCGGCGCGTTGCTGCTGCTCGAACCGGATATGGGCGCGTTCATGGTGATCGCGGCGATCGCGATGGGCGTGCTGTTTCTCGGCGGGGTGAACGGCAAGCTGTTCGGCGGGCTGGTGGCCACTGCGGTGGGCACGTTCAGCTTGCTGGTGTGGGCGTCGCCGTGGCGTCGTGAGCGGATCTTCGCGTACCTCGATCCGTGGGACGACCGTTACGCGCAGGGCAAGGCCTATCAATTGACGCACTCGCTGATCGCGTTCGGACGCGGCGAGTGGTTCGGCGTGGGCCTCGGCGGCAGCGTCGAGAAACTCAACTATCTGCCGGAAGCGCATACCGACTTCATCCTCGCGGTGATCGGCGAGGAACTCGGATTCGTCGGCGTGCTGGTCGTGATCTTGATGTTCTACTGGATCGTGCGCCGCTCGTTCGAGATCGGCCGTCAGGCGCTCGCACTCGATCGCACGTTCGCGGGTCTCGTCGCGAAGGGCGTGGGCATCTGGTTCGGCGCGCAGACGTTCATCAACATGGGTGTGAATCTCGGCTTGCTGCCCACTAAAGGTCTCACGCTGCCGCTCGTCAGCTATGGCGGCTCGGGCATTTTGCTGAACTGTGTCGCGGTCGCTGTGTTGATGCGCGTGGATTACGAGAACCGTGTGCTGATGCGCGGGGGCAAAGTATGACCGCTCTCCACCAACGCACGCTGATGGTGATGGCCGGCGGCACCGGAGGACATGTGTTCCCGGGGCTTGCGGTCGCGCATCTGATGCAGGCGTGGGGCTGGAAGGTGGTATGGCTCGGCAACCCCGCGGGCATGGAAGCGACGCTGGTGCCGAAGCACGGCATCCCGATGGAATACGTGCGCTTCGGCGGACTGCGCGGTAAAGGTCTGAAGACCAAGCTGATGCTGCCGCTGAATCTGCTGCGCGCGTGCACGCAGAGCCTCTCCGTGCTGCGTCGCGTGAAGCCGGACGTGGTGCTCGGCATGGGCGGCTATATCACGTTCCCGGCCGGATTGATGACCGCGTTGAGCGGCCGTCCGCTGGTGCTGCATGAACAGAATTCGATCGCGGGTCTCGCCAACAAGGTGCTCGCGAAACTCGCCAAACGCGTGCTGGTTGCGTTTCCGAATGCGCTGCCGCACGGTGAATGGACCGGCAATCCGATTCGTGAGGAACTTGCGCGCGCGATTGCACCCAAAGCACGCTACGCGCAACGCACGGGTCCGCTGAATCTGCTGGTGGTGGGCGGCAGTCTCGGTGCGGCGGCGTTGAACGAAGTGGTGCCGCGCGCGGTCGCGCTGCTTGGCTCCAACGAACGGCCGCGCATCGTGCATCAGGCGGGTGCGAAGCATATCGAAGCGCTGCGCGAGAACTACGCGGCAGCGGGTCTCCAAAGCGGAGCCGAAGTCGAACTCGTGCCGTTCATCGACGACATGACGAGCGCGTACGCGAAGGCCGACCTCGTGATTTGCCGCTCCGGCGCGATGACGGTGTCGGAGATTTCGGCGGTGGGCGTGGCGGCGTTTTTCGTGCCGTTCCCCTATGCAGTAGACGATCACCAGACCACCAATGCAGCGTTTCTCGCCGATAACGGCGCGGCGCTAGTCGTGCAGCAACGCGATCTGTCGGCGGACACCCTCGCCGACTGGTTGCGCAGCCAGACGCGGGAAAGTCTCGCGGAAATGGCGGAGCGTTCGCGCTCGCTCGCGAAACCCGACGCCACGGAGCAGGTCGCGCAGATTTGCGCGACCGTGGCGGGTTCGATTTCGGGCGCGAGCCCAGAAGGAAAGCAATGAAACATATCGTCAAACACATTCACTTTGTCGGCATCGGCGGTGTCGGCATGAGCGGCATCGCGGAGGTGCTGGTCAACCTGGGCTATCTGGTAAGCGGCTCGGATCTGTCGAGCAACGCGGTCACGGATCGCCTCGCCGCGCTCGGCGCGCGTATCGCGATCGGCCACGCGGCGGAGAACATCGAAGGCGCGAACGCGGTAGTGGTTTCCACGGCGGTGCGCAGCGACAACCCCGAGGTGCTGGCCGCGCGTCATCGCCGCATTCCGATCGTGCCGCGCGCGGTGATGCTCGCGGAACTGATGCGCCTGAAGCAGGGCATTGCGATTGCCGGCACGCACGGCAAGACGACGACCACGTCGCTGGTGGCGAGCGTGCTGGCCGCGGGCGGGCTCGATCCGACCTTCGTGATCGGTGGGCGGCTCATCAGCGCAGGCGCGAATGCGCGACTCGGCACGGGCGACTTCATCGTCGCCGAAGCGGACGAATCAGACGCGTCGTTCCTGAACCTGTTTCCGGTGATCGAGGTCATCACGAACATCGACGCCGATCACATGGACACCTACGGTCACGACTTCGCGCGGCTCAAGCAGGCGTTCATCGAATTCACGCACCGTCTGCCGTTTTACGGCATCGCGGTGCTGTGCGTCGACGATCCGAACGTGAAGGAGATTCTGCCGTTCGTGTCGAAGCCGATCATCCGCTACGGTCTCGCACCGGACGCGCAGGTCCGCGCGGTGAACGTAGAGGCGCGCGACGGCAAGATGCATTTCACGGCGATGCGCGAAGACGCGGCGCCGCTCGACATCGTGTTGAACCTGCCGGGCGAGCACAACGTGCAGAACGCGCTGGCCGCGATTGCGATTGCGACTGAACTTGAAGTGAAAGATGCCGATATCCAGCGAGCGCTCGCGGATTTCAACGGCGTGGGCCGGCGCTTCCAGCGCTATGGCGAAGTACCGGTTGCAGCCGAGGGCAAGGTCGCGGGCGCTTACACGCTGGTCGATGACTACGGTCACCACCCGGTCGAGATGGCGGCCACGGTGGCGGCGGCGCGCGGCGCATTCCCGGGCCGCCGTCTGGTGCTCGCATTCCAGCCGCACCGCTTCACGCGCACGCGCGATTGCTTCGAGGATTTCGTGAAGGTGTTGTCGACCGTCGATGCGCTCGTGCTGACCGAAGTCTATTCAGCCGGCGAGTCGCCGATCGTCGCCGCGGACGGCCGTGCGTTGGCGCGCGCGCTGCGAGTGGCGGGCAAGGTCGAACCGGTGTTCGTCGATACGGTGGATGAAGTGCCGGGCGCGCTCGCAGCAGTGGTGCGCGACGGGGATGTGGTGATTACGATGGGCGCGGGTTCGATCGGCGGTGTGCCGGGTCGCCTCGCGCAGGAACCGAAGGTGTGAGATGAGCAGTATCGACCCTAAACAATTCGGCAAAGTGGCAGTGCTGCTCGGTGGAGATTCCGCCGAGCGCGAGGTATCGCTCAACTCCGGACGTCTCGTGTTGCAGGGCCTGCGCGACGCCGGCGTCGACGCGCATGCGTTCGATCCGGCCGAGCGTCCGCTCGCCGCGTTGAAAGAAGAAGGCTTCGTGCGCGCGTTCAACGCGCTGCATGGCGGCTACGGCGAGAACGGCCAGATTCAGGGCGCACTCGACTTCTACGGCATCAAGTACACCGGCAGCGGCGTGCTCGGCTCGGCGCTGGGTCTCGACAAGTTCCGCACCAAGCTCGTGTGGCAGCAGCTCGGCATTCCGACGCCGCCGTTCGAAGCGGTGCTGCGCGGTGACGACTACGCAGCGCGCGCGAAGGATATCGTCGCGAAGCTCGGCTTGCCGCTCTTCGTGAAACCGGCGAGCGAAGGGTCGAGCGTCGCGGTGATCAAGGTGAAGAGCGCGGACGCATTGCCCGCCGCGCTGATCGAAGCGGTCAGGTACGACAAGATCGTCGTGGTCGAAAAGAGCATCGAAGGCGGCGGCGAATACACCGCGTGCATTGCCGGGGACCTGGACCTGCCGGTGATCCGCATCGTGCCGGCCGGCGAGTTCTACGACTACCACGCGAAGTACATCGCCAACGACACGCAGTATCTGATTCCGTGCGGTCTGGCGGCGGACGAGGAAGCGCGTTTGAAAGTGCTGGCGCGCCGTGCGTTCGACGTGCTCGGCTGCACCGATTGGGGCCGCGCCGATTTCATGCTCGACGGCGACGGCAATCCGTACTTTCTGGAAGTGAACACGGCGCCTGGCATGACCGATCATTCGCTGCCGCCGAAAGCGGCGCGCGCGGTGGGCATCAGCTATCAGGAACTGGTTGTCGGCGTGTTGGCGCTGACGCTGCAGGATTAACCGGGGCGACCCGAAAGCAACACCATGTGGAACAACGTTCGCCAGCTCAATCTCGCCACCAATGCATTGCATGTGTTGCTGGTGCTCGTGCTGCTGGCGGCGGGCGGTTACTGGCTGATCCAGCGCCCGAATTTCGCGCTGCGCGAAATCCAGATCGACGGCGACACCGAGCACATCAATTCGCCGACGGTGCGCGCCGGTGTAGTGGGGCGGTTGAAGGGCAACTTTTTCACGGTCGATCTCGACGTCGCGCGGCAGGCGTTCGAGCAGATGCCGTGGGTGCGTCACGCGAGCGTGCGGCGGGTCTGGCCCAATGCGCTGGCTGTCACGCTCGAGGAGTACAAACCGCTGGGAACGTGGGGCAGCGATCAGCTGGTCAGCGTCGACGGCGAGCTGTTCACCGCGAACCAGGGCGAGCTCGAAGAAGATCTGCCCGCGTTCGATGGCCCGGACGGCACGGCAAAAGAGGTGGTCGCGCGTTATCACGACTTCCAGAAGTGGTTTGCGCCGCTGGGCGCGACGCCGGACGAAGTGACACTGTCGCCGCGCTACGCGTGGACGGTGAAGCTGTCGAACGGCACGCAGGTTGAACTTGGACGCGAACGCAATCAGGACACGCTGCTCGATCGCAGCAAGCGCCTGACGGCGGCGTGGAGCGCGGTGACGCAACGTTGGGGAAAGGATATCGAGTATGCGGACTTGCGCTATCCGAACGGTTTCGCGATTCGCGCGGCTGGCATGCGCTTTATCAGCGAACCCGACAAGGGCAAGAAGTAAACGGACATCACACGCAATGAGCACGCTATGAGTAAAGACTATAAAGATCTGCTGGTCGCCCTCGACATCGGGACGTCGAAGGTCGTGGCCATCGTCGCCGAGTTGAAGGGCGAGGGTCACTACGAGGTGATCGGCCTCGGCCAGAGCGAATCGAAGGGGCTCAAGAAAGGCGTCGTGGTGAATATCGAGGCCACCGTGCAGTCGATTCAGCGCGCGCTCGAAGAAGCCGAGCTGATGGCCGACTGCAAGATCACGAATGTGTTCACCGGGATCGCTGGCAGCCATATCCGCAGCTTCAATTCGAGCGGCATGGTGGCGATCAAGGAGAAGGAAGTCACGCAGACGGACGTCGCGCGCGTGATCGAAACGGCGAAGGCGATCAATATCCCGACCGATCAGCAGGTGCTGCATATCCTGACGCAGGAATTCATCATCGACGGTCAGGAAGATGTGCGCGAGCCGATCGGCATGAGCGGCATCCGCCTCGAAGTGAAAGTGCACATCGTCACGGGCGCGGTGAGCGCGGCGCAGAACATCGTCAAGTGTGTGCGCCGCTGCGGGCTCGAAGTGAACGATCTGATTCTGCAGCCGCTCGCGTCGTCGCTCGCGGTGCTGACGGAAGACGAGAAGGAACTCGGCGTGGTGCTGGTCGATATCGGCGGCGGTACGACGGACATTGCGATTTTCAGCGAAGGCGCGATCCGTCATACGGCCGTGATTCCGATCGCCGGCGACCAGATCACGAGCGACATCGCGATGGCCTTGCGCACGCCGACGCCGGACGCCGAAGACATCAAGGTCGATTACGGCATCGCCAAGCAGGCACTCGCCGAACCGGACGAGATGATCGAAGTGCCGGGTCTCGGCGAGCGCGGTCCGCGCACGCTGTCGCGCCAGGCGCTGGCCGCGGTGGTCGAGCCGCGCGTCGAAGAACTGTTTTCGCTCGTGCAGCAGGTGGTGCGCGAGTCGGGTTACGAGGAACTGCTGAGCTCCGGCGTCGTGCTGACCGGCGGCGCGTCGATGATGCTCGGCATGGTCGAACTGGGTGAAGACATTTTCCTGAAGCCGGTGCGCATCGGCGTGCCGGAATACGCGGGCGGTCTCGCCGACGTCGTGCGCAATCCGCGCTATTCGACGGCGATGGGCTTGCTCGTCGAAGGACGCTCGCAACGCATGCGCGGCCGCAAGGTCGCGGTGCAGTCGGGCTCGATGGGACAGGTGTTCACGCGCATGAAGGACTGGTTCCTCGGAAACTTCTGACGCAACGGTTTTGCTGCACAGATTTAGCTGAACGGGTTTCGAACGGGTTCTAAAAAATACGCGCTGGTGCCGGCGGCCGGCGCGCGACAGGCGGTTGCCCGATCTCCTGCCGAATAACGGCCGAGTGGCTGTAATTTTTTATCTTGACGGAGGCAACATGGAATTCCAGATGCTGGAAACCGAAACGAACGGCACCATCATCAAGGTGGTCGGAGTAGGTGGCGCTGGCGGCAATGCCGTTCAGCACATGATCAACAAAGGCGTGCAAGGCGTCGACTTCATCGTAATGAACACGGACGCGCAGGCACTGTCGCGTTCGCGCGCTACCGCGGTGATCCAGCTCGGCAACACGGGTCTGGGCGCAGGCGCCAAGCCGGAAATGGGCCGCGCCGCAGCGGAAGAAGCCCGTGAGCGCATCGCCGACGCACTGCGCGGCGCACACATGGTCTTCATCACGGCCGGCATGGGCGGCGGCACGGGCACGGGTGCAGCACCGGTGGTCGCGCAGATCGCCAAGGAAATGGGCATCCTGACCGTCGGTGTGGTCAGCAAGCCGTTCGAGTTCGAAGGCGGCAAGCGTATGCGCGTCGCTGAAGCCGGTTCGCAGCAACTGGAGGATCACGTCGATTCGCTGATCGTCGTTCTGAACGACAAGCTGTTCGAGGTGATGGGCGACGACGCCGAGATGGACAAGTGCTTCCAGTGCGCTGACGACGTTCTGAACAACGCTGTGGCCGGCATCGCGGAAATCATCAACGTCGACGGTCTGGTGAACGTTGACTTCGAAGACGTCAAGACGGTGATGGGCGAGCAGGGCAAAGCGATGATGGGCACGGCGACGGTGGCCGGCGTCGATCGCGCGCGTCTGGCCGCCGAACAGGCTGTCGCCAGCCCGCTGCTGGAAGGTGTGGATCTGTCGGGCGCGCGTGGCGTGCTGGTCAACATCACGTCGAGCCGTTCGCTGCGTCTGTCGGAAACGCGCGAAGTGATGAACACCATCAAGAGCTATGCTGCTGAAGACGCGACCGTGATTTTCGGCGCGGTGTACGACGATGCGATGGGCGACGCGCTGCGCGTGACGGTCGTGGCAACGGGTCTGGGCCGCGCGGCGAAGAAGCAGCAATCGGCACCGATGACGCTGCTGCGCACCGGCACCGACAACCAGCCGATCGGCGCGATGCAGCACACAGCGTATGCCCCGTCGGCGTCACACGCGAGCACGGCCGATTACGGCGCGCTGGACACGCCGGCAGTGTGGCGCACCTCGCGCGATACAGCCGCTTCGCACGTGCAGGCGCTGCAGGAAAAGGGCGTCGACACGTACGACATTCCGGCATTCCTGCGCAAGCAGGCGGACTGAGCGCGCGAGCAGGCTTTCGTTGCCGCGCTGCGGGTGGTGTCGCAGTGCAGCGTTGGCCGACGAATGCACGAGCGTGGCGGGTGAACGGCGAACAGGCCGCGTATCGTTCAGATTCGCGGCAGGAAAAGTGCCCTCTTCGGATTCGCGAAGCGGATTGGGCGACTGTCGCCGAACGGTGGAGCCAGTAGTACGTTAAGGCCCAGCCGAATTTCACTGCGACACGAGAACGTGCGAGCGATGCTTCGCATCGATGCAAAGGACTGAGCATGATTCAAGCAGGTGACAAGCTGCCCGACGCAACGCTTTTCGAGTTTATCGAAGACGAGCGGGCGGGCTGCACGTTGGGGCCGAACAGCTTCAGCGTGCGCGAACAGACGGCGGGCAAGCGCGTGGTGATCTTCGGATTGCCGGGCGCGTTCACGCCGACCTGTTCGGCCAAACATGTACCGGGTTATGTCGAGCACGCCGGGCAGTTGCGCGCTCTTGGCATCGACGAGATCTGGTGTGTGTCCGTCAACGACGCGTTCGTAATGGGCGCGTGGGGACGCGATCAGCACGCCTCGGGCAAGGTGCGCATGATGGCGGACGGCAGTGCGGCTTTCACACGGGCGCTCGGTCTCGAGCAGGATTTGTCGGCGCGCGGCATGGGAATTCGTTCCCAGCGCTACGCGATGGTGGTCGACGACGGCGTGGTCAAGACGTTGAACGTCGAGGCTGCCGGCAAATTCGAAGTCAGCGATGCAGGGAGTATTCTCGCCACGTTGAGCTAGTTGCGCGGCGTCGCGCCTTCGCCTCTCCCCCTGCGCGGATGTGCCGCGTTGTGGCAGGGCAACGGCGAGCAAGACGCTTTTGTGACAGGCCGTTACGCGGGCCGATGACCGGAAACGCCTCCGTTCCGGACATCGGCCCGTCACGCTTTCCCTGACGGGCGCCCAGTGAGTAATGCAGCGAAACAGATTGATACGTTCCGCGCAACGACGCTCCTTAGGGTATTGGAGTATACTTCGCGCTATGGAATAAAAAGTCCCGATTGGGATTTTCAATCGAATAGAAGATCACCATGTTGAAGCAGCGCACTATCAAATCAATCGTCAAGACAGTTGGCATCGGCCTGCACTCCGGCCGTAAGGTCAACCTGACGCTCCGCCCGGCGGTGCCGGACACTGGCATCGTGTTTTCGCGCGTGGATCTGCCCACGCCGGTAGACATTCCGGCGTCGGCGATGGCGATTGGCGATACGCGTCTCGCTTCCGTGTTGCAGAAAGACGGCGCACGCGTGTCGACCATCGAGCACCTGATGTCCGCCTGCGCCGGTCTCGGCATTGACAATCTTTATGTCGACGTCACCGCCGAAGAAATTCCGATCATGGACGGCAGTGCCGGTTCGTTCGTGTTCCTGATCCAGTCGGCGGGTATCGAAGAGCAGAACGCGGCGAAGAAATTCATCAAGGTCACCAAGCCGGTCGAAATACGCGACGGCGACAAGTTTGCGCGCCTCGATCCGTACTTCGGTTTCAAGCTGAAGTTCACGATCGACTTCCGTCACCCGGCCGTTGACAAGACCGGCCAGGCGCTGGAAGTGGATTTTGCCAACACGTCGTACGTGCGCGAAATCGCGCGTGCCCGCACGTTCGGTTTTGCGCATGAAGTGGAAATGATGCGCGAACTGGGTCTGGCACGCGGCGGCAGCATGGACAACGCGATCGTGCTCGACGAATACCGCATTCTGAACAACGACGGCCTGCGCTACGACGACGAGTTCGTGAAGCACAAGATGCTCGACGCGATCGGCGACCTGTATGTTGTCGGCCATCCGTTGCTGGCATCGTACAACGCGTACAAGTCGGGTCACGGCCTGAACAATGCACTGCTGCGCGAGTTGCTGGCGCATGAGGACTCGTACGAAATCGTCACGTTCGAGGACACGCAAAAAGCGCCACGCGGCTTCGCGTACGAAACGCAAACGGCATTTGCATGACGCCTTTGTTTCATCGCGGAAGCAAGCGCATAAAAAACGGCCCACACGGGCCGTTTTTTTTCGTTCAGCGATTTCTCCGATGCCGGGCCGCCATTCTCGCCAGCGCTTGCTGGAGCGGCGACGGCGCGAGCGACTCGGAGAGCGCATGCAGTGCGTCGGCGCGGGTCGGCGTCATGCGCGCCTGTTTGACCGGCGGGGGCGCTTGGACCGGCTGCGGCCGCACGCGAATTATCAGCGCATTGACGGGCCAGCCGCGCTGCTGCAGATCCGCCAGTAGCCGCGGCTCCAGATGCCGCAGCCGCGCGGCGAGCGCATTGTGCGCGGCAAAGAGGGCCAGCACGCCGTCCTTGATGAAGCCCGGTTCGACGCTCGTCGCCAGATAATCGGGCAGCAGCGCGCGCAGATCCTTTTCCAGCGCGGCAATCTGCTCGACGCCCGCACGCAGAGCCGCGAAGGCGTCCGTGCGATTGAGCACCTCGGCGACAGGCTGGGGGCGGCGCGCCTTGAACTGCTGGGGCGGCGGCCTTGAAAAGGACGGAAAACGGCTCATATTTGACGGTAGCGGCGTGTTCGCACCCGATGTGCGTTCACGCTGCGATTGTACCGTGCGGGATGCCCGCGAGCCCGTCTCGATGCGCACTGTCAAAGGTCGCTGCGGCGGGCTTCGGATGCCTTGCCGCCGACGCGCCTCCGACACAGGCGCTGCCGGGGGCGCGTGCTAAAATGCCCGATTCGAATTCACTCTTGGACTAAGCCGCCGAGGCCCTTCCGACCCCGGAGCGCACGTGCCCGAACAGCACGCCGCGACCCAGCCGAAGCCGCGACGCAGACACCGATCCGATGACCACCGGTTTTCTACAAAAGATTTTTGGCAGCCGCAACCAGCGGTTAGTCAAGCAATATCAAAAGACCGTCGCGGCGATCAATGCGCTCGAACCGCAGATCGAGCAATTGACGGACGATCAACTGCGCGCCAAAACGGGTGAATTCCGCCAGCGCGTCGCGAGTGGCGAATCGCTCGACAAGCTGCTGCCCGAGGCGTTCGCCGTGTGCCGCGAGGCCAGCAAGCGGGTGCTGAAAATGCGCCACTTCGACGTGCAGCTGATCGGCGGCATGGTCCTGCACTACGGCAAGATCGGCGAAATGCGCACCGGCGAAGGCAAGACGCTCGTCGCCACGCTGCCGGTGTACCTGAACGCGCTGTCGGGCCGCGGCGTCCACGTGGTCACGGTCAACGACTACCTCGCACAGCGCGACGCCGAATGGATGGCACGGCTGTACAACTTCCTCGGTTTGTCGGTCGGCATCAACCTGTCGCAGATGGACCACGAAGCGAAGCAGGCAGCTTACGCCGCCGACATCACGTACGGCACGAACAACGAATTCGGCTTCGACTACCTGCGTGACAACATGGTCTACGAGACCGATGCGCGCGTGCAGCGGGCCCTCAACTTCGCGGTGGTCGACGAGGTCGACTCGATCCTGATCGACGAAGCGCGTACGCCGCTTATCATCTCCGGCCAGGCCGAAGATCATACCGAACTCTACGTGCGCATGAACGCGCTGCCGCCCCTGCTCGAACGCCAGATCGGCGAAGAAAAGGCGGACGGCACCGGCGTCGAAAAACCGGGCGACTATACGCTGGACGAGAAGGGCCGTCAGGTGTTTCTGACCGAATCTGGCCACGAAAAGGCCGAGCGCCTGCTCGCCGAGTGGGGCCTGATTGGCGAGGGCGAAAGCCTGTACGCGCCGCAGAACATCACGCTGATGCACCATGTGTACGCGGCCTTGCGCGCACACACGCTGTTCTTCAAGGACCAGCATTACGTCGTGCAGAACGGCGAAGTCGTGATCGTCGATGAATTCACCGGCCGGCTGATGGCGGGCCGCCGCTGGTCGGACGGCTTGCATCAGGCAGTGGAAGCGAAGGAACACGTGAAGATCCAGAGCGAGAATCAGACGCTCGCATCGATCACGTTCCAGAACTACTTCCGTATGTACGCGAAGCTGGCCGGCATGACCGGCACGGCCGATACCGAAGCGTACGAATTCAACGAGATCTACGGCCTCGAAACGGTCGTGATCCCCACCAACCGTCCGCCCAAGCGGATCGACAAGCAGGATCAGATTTACAAGACCGCCAAGGAACGTTACGACGCGGTGATTCGCGACATCCGCGAGTGTTACGAGCGCGGTCAGCCGGTGCTGGTCGGCACGACATCGATCGAAAACTCCGAGCTGCTCTCGCATTTGCTGAAGCAGGCCGGTCTGCAGCACGAAGTGCTGAACGCCAAGCAGCACGCGCGTGAAGCCGAGATCGTCGCCGAAGCGGGCCGTCCGAAGCGCATCACGATCGCCACCCACATGGCCGGCCGTGGTACCGACATCGTGCTCGGCGGCAATGCGGAAAAGCAGGCGTCGTTCATCGAGCAGGACGAAACGCTGTCCGACGACGAGAAGCAGCGCCGCATCCAGAAGTTGCACGACGAGTGGCAGGCGCTGCACGATCAGGTGAAGGCCGCGGGCGGTCTGCACATCATCGGCACCGAGCGTCACGAATCGCGCCGGATCGACAATCAGTTGCGCGGCCGTGCGGGCCGTCAGGGTGACCCGGGTTCGTCGCGCTTCTATCTGTCGCTGGAAGATCCGCTGCTGCGCATTTTCGCGGGCGACCGTGTGCGCGCGATCATGGATCGCCTGAAGATGCCGGAAGGCGAGGCGATCGAAGCGGGCATCGTGTCGCGCTCGATCGAATCGGCGCAGCGCAAGGTCGAAGCGCGCAACTTCGACGTGCGCAAGCAATTGCTCGAATACGACGATGTGTCGAACGATCAGCGCAAGGTGATCTACCAGCAGCGCAATGAGTTGCTCGAAGCGAACGACATCACCGAGACCATCGGCGCGATGCGTCATGGCGTGATCGCCGACATCGTTCACCAGTTCGTGCCGGCGGGCAGCATCGAAGAGCAGTGGGACGTGCCCGAACTGGAGGAAGTGCTGCGCAACGAATGGCAGCTCGACCTCGCGATTCAGGAGATGATCAACGAGTCGAACTCGATTAACGCGGACGAGATTCTCGAAGCGGTCGAAGCCGCCGCCGACGAAGCGTACGAGGCGAAGGTCGAGCTGGTCGGCCGCGAATCGTTCAGCGCGTTCGAACGCTCGATCATGCTGCAAACGCTGGACCGTAGTTGGCGCGAACATCTGGCCGCGCTCGACCATCTGCGCCAGGGCATCCATCTGCGCGGCTATGCGCAGAAGAACCCGAAGCAGGAATACAAGCGCGAAGCGTTCGAACTGTTCGCCGCGATGCTCGACGCAGTGAAGCTCGAAGTCACCCGTGTGGTGATGAACGTGCAGATCCAGTCGCCCGAACAGTTGGAAGAGGCCGCCGACCAACTGGAAGAGCAGGGCAGCCACCTCGAGAACGTCGAGTTTCGCCACGCCGAGTTTGCCGAAGCCGCGGCCGCAGCGCCGATCGCCGCCGAAGCAGCCACTGCCGCGATGATCGGCGACGCGATGAGCCACGGCCACGGTGCGGCGTCGCAAGCGACGGTGAATGTCGGCGCGGACAACGTGCCGAAGGTCGGCCGCAACGACCCCTGCCCGTGCGGCAGCGGCAAGAAGTACAAGCAGTGCCACGGCAAGATCGTCTGATGCCGAAAGCGGCGCGCTCCTGAGCGCGCCGCGTCGTTTTGCGCAGTGCTTTGCTATTGATTTCGCGGTGGCCCGGCAACCTGCCCGAGCCATCAGTTCCGTTTCCTTGATGCCGGCGCCTGCCGGCATTTTCTTCGACAGGTCCCGACCATGGCTGTCAATTTCCCCTCGATCGATCCCGCTCAACTCCACCCCGTTGCCGGCGTTACGCTCGGCTGGGCCGAGGCGAACATCCGCAAGCCGAACCGTAAAGACGTGCTTGTCCTCTCCGTCGACGAAACTGCGACGGTGGGCGGTGTGTTCACGCAAAACCGTTTCTGCGCGGCACCCGTCACGGTGTGCCGTGAGAATCTTGAGCGCGTGCGCGCTGGTGGCAAGCCGATCCGCGCGCTGGTGATCAACACGGGCAACGCGAACGCGGGCACGGGTGAACCGGGTCTCGTGGCGGCGCGCGAAACGTGCGCCGAACTCGCGCGTCTCGCCGACATCGCACCTGAACAGGTGCTGCCGTTTTCGACCGGCGTGATTCTCGAACCGCTGCCGGTTGGTCGTCTGAAGGCCGGTTTGCCGGCCGCGCTGGCCAACCGTAAGGAAGCGAACTGGTACGACGCCGCGCAGGCGATCATGACCACCGACACGCTGCCGAAAGCCGCCTCGCGCCAGGTCACGATCGACGGCCACACGGTCACGCTGACCGGCATCAGCAAGGGCGCCGGCATGATCAAGCCGAACATGGCGACCATGCTCGGCTTCCTCGCGTTCGACGCAGCGCTGGCGCAGCCGGTGCTGGACGCGCTGGTCAAACATGTCGCGGACCGCTCGTTCAACTGCATCACGATCGATGGCGATACGTCGACCAACGATTCGTTCATCCTGATCGCGTCGGGCAAATCGAGCCTGCCGGCGATCACGTCCACCGGTTCGCCCGCTTATGAAGCGCTGCGCGACGCGGTGACCGAAGTCGCCCAGACCCTCGCGCAACTGATCGTGCGCGACGGCGAAGGCGCGACCAAGTTCATGACCGTGCATGTCGAAGGCGGCTCGAGCGCCGGCGAATGCCGCCAGATCGCGTATGCGATCGGCCACTCGCCGCTCGTGAAGACAGCCTTCTATGCATCGGACCCGAACCTCGGCCGCATTCTGGCGGCCATCGGCTATGCCGGCGTGGACGATCTCGACGTCGGCAAGATCGATCTGTATCTGGACGACGTGCTGGTCGCGACTGCCGGCGGCCGCAACCCGGCCTACCGTGAAGAAGACGGCCAGCGCGTCATGAAGAAGAGCGAGATCGGCATTCGCGTCGTACTCGGCCGCGGCGATGCGCAAGCCACGATCTGGACTTGCGATCTGTCGCACGAGTACGTAAGCATTAACGCCGACTATCGCTCGTAACCAGGTTCATTGCGCGGCCTGCCGCCGCGCAATAGGCCGCTTACTTCACCGTCATGGACAAACTCGAACAGTTTTTGACCCGGGCCGAAGCCGTGCTCGTCCGTCTGGAGGCGATGCTTCCGCCCGCCGCGCCTGAGATCGACTGGTCGGCCGCGGTCGCTTTTCGCTGGCGCAAGCGCCAGGGGCGCGGCTACCTGCAGCCGGTGCCCGCTATCTCGTCGATCACGCTCGACGACTTGCAAAACATCGATCGCCAGAAAGGGCTGATCGAGCAGAACACGCGCCAGTTCGTGCACAAGCAGCCAGCCAATAACGTGCTGCTGACGGGCGCGCGCGGCACCGGCAAATCGTCGCTGATCAAGGCGTGCCTGAACGCGTACGCGAAAGACGGTCTCCGTCTGATCGAAGTGGACAAGGACGATCTGCACGATCTCGGCGATATCGTCGACCTGATCGCGAAGCGGCCGGAGCGCTTCGTGGTGTTCTGCGACGACCTGTCGTTCGAAGACGGCGAGTCCGGCTACAAGGCGCTGAAGGTCGCGCTCGACGGTTCGATCGCCGCCCAGTCGGACAATGTGCTGATCTATGCGACATCGAACCGCCGTCATCTGTTGCCCGAGTACATGAGCGACAACGAGACGTACAAGCACACGTCCGACGGCGAGATTCATCCGGGTGAGCTGGTGGAAGAAAAGATTTCGCTGTCAGAGCGTTTTGGGCTGTGGGTCAGCTTCTATCCGTTCAAGCAGGATGACTACCTGTCAATCATTGGCCACTGGCTGCGGCATTTCGGTTGCGACGACGCTGAAGTCGAGGCCGCGCGCGGCGACGCGCTGGTTTGGGCGCTCGAACGCGGCTCTCGCTCCGGACGCGTCGCGTGGCAATTCGCTCGCGACTGGTCCGGCCGGAAAAGCGCGGCATGAGCGACGCGCAAAAGAATGCCGCGGGCCGTCCGGTGACGGAAGTCGCCGTCGGCGTGCTGATTCAGCCGGACGGGCGCTATCTGCTGGCGCAGCGTCCGGCGGGCAAACCGTATGAGGGCTACTGGGAGTTTCCGGGCGGCAAGCTGGAGGCGGGCGAGTCGGTCGAGGCCGCGCTTGCGCGCGAGCTGCACGAGGAATTGGGGATCGACGTAGAGGCAAGCCATCTCTGGCATACGCTCGAACACGATTACCCCCACGCCTACGTGCGGCTCTTCTTCTGCAAGGTGACGCGGTGGTCCGGCGAGCCGCACGGCCGCGAAGGCCAGGCGTTCGTCTGGCAGGCGTTGCCTGCCGACGTCGCGCCGCTGTTGCCGGCGACCATTCCGGTACTCGAATGGCTCGCGGCGGAAAAGAACTGATAGACGGAAGCGTACGGCGGGCGCAGTGCTAGCAGCGTCCGCCGACACAGCGAGCCCGCTCAATGCGGGTGGTAGTCCCCGCCGGGTGTCTCATCCGACGACGCTTCCTGATCGGTTCCACCGATCTTGTACTTCTCAGCGGCCCAGGCGCCGAGATCGATCTGCTTGCAGCGATCGGAGCAGAACGGACGGTAGCGGCTTTCAGGGGTCCAACGGACATCCTTGCCGCAAGTGGGGCATTTGACGACGGTAGGCATACGGTCAGGCAGTCAATCGCAAACGGAACAAGTAACGAATATAGGGGCATTTTGTGCCACTTTAAAGGCGCATCCCTCTATCCGGATCTGGCGGGCGAACGTCGCGCGGCAGGTTGCGGGCCTGTTTACAGGCTGCAAAGCGTGAGCTGGAACGGCACGTCGACATCTACGGCACGCGGACGCAAATCGCCGTCCTGCACCGTGAAACGCACCCACAGCATGTACTTGTTGGCACTCGCCTCGGGAATCACCCGCAATTCAGGTGCCACCCGAACCTGCATCAATTGATACGACCGCCCCGACAGCATCTGCTGATAGCTGCCTTGCATCGCCATCACCTTGGATGCCTGGCCCGATTCGCGCGCGAGCCGCAGAACGATGGTGGCTGCGTCGCGCAGCGGCAGTAGCGGCGTGACCCACTTGGCGATGTCCTGGCGGCGCTGATCGGGATGAAGCTGCTGCCACGCGTAGTAGGACGGCAGGTCGAATTTGCACGTGCCACCAGGGATGATCGCGCGACTGCGAATGCTGGCGAGCCACTCGTTGTCTGCAAGATGCTGGCCGGTCTTACCCTGCATCTGCCCGAGTCCCGCGAGAGTTTGTTCGATTTCGCCGAGCACGGCTTCCAGCGCGTTCTGTTCGATTCCCGGGTTGCCGCGAAACGGCGCCAGCGTTTGCCGTTGACGCTCGAGTTCCTTCATCAGATCAGACTTCAGATCCGCGCGACCCGCAACTTCTGAGATTTCGAACAACGTTGTCAGTGCGACGTGATGTTCCTTGGCGTCTTCCTGAGTTAGAAAAAACGTGAAGCGCTCGAACAGATCTTCGAGGCGCAACAGCGTCCGGATTCGCTCGTTGAAGGGATACTCGTAAAGGATCAAGCGGGCTCGCCTCGGGCGTGGTCGGTGACGGGAATGCAGAACATTCTAATGCCGTGGGACTACCCTAGCAATCACGCACTTTTTGAGCGCGCTTTCGCAACTTTTTTCACGTGTTTTGGGCGCTTTCCGCGTGCTTTGGCTTGCACGCTGCCGCAAAGTTCAACGAGAAGGGCATGCAGCGGCGCGCGGTTTTCATGTGTCGTGCGCGCTTTTTGCTTCGCCGATGGTACGGTTTCGGCTCATGCGTCCGCGAGGGACAGATATGCGCGATGCTGCTTGTCGACTTGCGCCTTCAGCGCGCTGAGCGGCGCATTGTCATTGTCGATCACGTCGTCGGCTGCTGCGAGGCGTGCTTCGCGCGTGGCCTGACGGGCGATGATCGCCAGGACCTGGTCGCGACTGAAGCCGTTGCGGCACATGACGCGGGCGATCTGCGTCTCGACGCTGCAATCGACGGTCAGCACACGATTCGCGCGATGCTTCCAGCTCCCCGACTCGACCAGCAGCGGCACCACAACGATCACGTAAGGGCCCTGCGCTTCACGCTGCTCGCGCCTCGTCTCCGCACGAATCAACGGATGCGTGATGGCTTCGAGACGTTTGCGGGCGCCCTCGTCGCTGAATACGAGTTCCCGCATGCGCGCGCGGTCGAGTGAGCCGTCGGCGGCGACGAACGCGGCGCCGAATTCCGCCGCAATCGGCGGCATCGCGATGCCGTGCGGCGCGGTGATGCGATGCGCGATCAGGTCCGTGTCGACGAGCGGCACGCCGTGCGCGGCGAACAGATCGGCGACGGTCGATTTACCACTGCCGATGCCGCCGGTGAGTCCTACGACAAACATGCTTCAGCCTCCCAGAGCCAGATAGAGCGGTGTGCCGAGAAACAGCGTAAGCGCGCCACCCGCTGCGAGAAACGGCCCGAACGGCAGCGGCTCTTCGAAGCGCATGCGGCCGCGCCACGTCGCCGCGAGCCCGACCACTGCGCCCGTCACCGCCGCGATCAGCACGATCTGCGGCAGGGCGGCCCAGCCGAGCCACGCGCCGAGCGCCGCGAGCAGCTTGAAATCACCGTAGCCCATCCCTTCGACGCCGCGCACCAGCCGGAACAGCCAATGCACGGCCCACAGCACAAGGTAACCGAAGATGGCGCCGAGCACCGCATCGTGCAGGCTCGCAAACATGCCGTTGAAATTGACGATGAGGCCTGTCCACAGAAGCGGCAGCGTCATCGAATCGGGCAGCAGATGCGTGTCGATGTCGATCGCGCTCATCGCGAGCAGCGCCGCGCACAAGCCGAAGGCGGCGAGCGCCGTAATCGTCGGGCCGAACAGCGCGAGGGCGCCCGCCGCGAACGCGGCGCTGGCAATTTCGAGCAGTGGATAGCGCAGGCTCACGTGTGCGTCGCAGGCGGAGCAGCGCCCGCGCAGCAGCACATAGCTCAGCACCGGCAGATTCTCCCACGCGCGCAGCACGTGCCCGCAATGCGGACACGCACTACGCGGCACCCACAGGTTATAGCGCGCAGGCAGGCCGTCTTCGGGCGGCGGCTGGTCACTGGCGTCGCTGATTTCCGCATGCCACGCACGTTCCAGCATGATCGGCAGCCGATGCACGACCACGTTCAGGAAGCTGCCGATCACGAGGCCGAACGCGATCGCCAACGCCATCTGCAGACCGGCGGGCAAGCTGCCGAACGCGACGCCGAAATCGGTCGCGACGTGGCTGGGCAGCAAGCCCGAGAGCAGACTGGAAGAAGTTTCTGACACGAGTGGAAAAGGCGCCTGCATGGGTAAGGGATGGGATTCGGCTGCGATCCTACACCACGTTGCCGAGTTGAATAATGGGAAGATACATCGCGATCACGAGGCCGCCGACCAGCGTCCCCAGCACGATGATCACAAGCGGCTCGCACAGGCTCGACAGCGTGCCGATTTTCTCGTCTACCTGACGATCCGCGAGCGACGCCACGTCGATCAGCATGGTGTCGAGCGCGCCGGACTCCTCGGCTACTGCCACCGGCTGCACGACCTCGGGCGGAAAGCAGCGTGCCGCGCGCATGGCCTTCGCAAGTCGCTCGCCGCGCCGCAGCCGTGCGGCGATGTCGAGCGTGGCCCGGTCGAAGAAAGCGTTGCCGGTCGCGTGAGTCAATGAATCGAACGCGTCGGCGAGGGGTGTGCCTGCCGATAGCAAGGTGCCGAGCGCGCGGCTCCAACGTGCCGCACACAGCGTACGCAGCAACGGCCCGACGACCGGCATTCTCAGCGACAGACGTGCGAACCGGATGCGGGCAACTTCGGAACGTCGTAGCAGGAAAGTCACAGCTGAAGTCAACACGAAGATCAACGCGATGACGGGCAAGCTCCAGCGCGCCGCGCCCGACGACAACGCGAGCACGAACTGTGTCGGTGCGGGCAGTTTCGCGCCGAAGCCGTCGAAGATCTGTTTGAAGGTCGGCACGACCCACACCAGCAAGGCAGCGGTGATCGCCGTGGCCAGCAGCAGGATCGCGACCGGATAGGTCAGTGCCGCGCGCACTTTCGCGCGCTGCGCGGCGGAGCGCTCGCGGTCATCGGCGATTCTCGCGAGGACGGCGGCAAGCGCGCCGGCCGCCTCGCCGACTTCGACGAGTTGACAGTACAGCGCATTGAATTGCACCGGGTGCCGCTGCAACGCCCCGGAAAAGCGCAGGCCCGCGGTGATGTCGCGCGCCAGTGTGCCGATGATCCGCGGCATGCCCTGACGGTTCGAGACGTGCCCTTGCGCCAACAATTCCAGCGCCGGCGCGAGTGGCAAACCGGCACGCAGCAGACTGGCGAGTTGTCGGGTGAATAGCGTGACGTCCGCGGCGCGCGCCTTGGGGCGCGGCGCCGCTCCATGTGCGGCGAGTTCGATGATGAACAGATCTTCGCGCTTGAGCATGGCGCGAGCCGTGCCCGCGTCCGGCGCGATCAGCGTGCCGTTCTTGTGTAGGCCGGCGACGTTGACGCCGCGCCACCTGAAGCGTGTGTCGGCCGCAGGAGGTGGATGGGTCGTGGCTGTGTTCATGCGATTTCGGTGGCAGCCAGTGCTTCAGCGAGACTGGTGGTGCCGTCTCGTACACGTGCCAACGCCGCGTCGCGCAATGTGGCCACCTGTTCGGTTTGCGCGAGCCGTGCGAGTTCGTGCGTGCCGGCGCTCGCGACGATCAGTTCGCGCATCGCATCGGAGACCGGCATCACTTGATGGACTCCGACGCGGCCTCTGTAACCGATGCCGTGACAAGCCGCGCATCCGGTTGCCGCATACGGCTGCCAGCCGTCGAGCTGACGATCCTCGAAGCCAGCGGCCCGCAGCGCCGTCCCCGATTGCGGCGCCGGCGTACGGCACGCGACGCACAGACGCCGCACCAGCCGCTGTGCCGTCACCATTCGCAACGCTGCTGCGAGGTTGTACGGCTCGACGCCGATATCGATCAGGCGCGCGATCGCGGCAGGCGCATCGTTCGTGTGCAGGGTCGACAGAACGAGGTGGCCCGTTTGTGCGGCTTTCACGGCGACATCGGCGGTTTCATCGTCGCGAATTTCGCCGACCATAATCACATCGGGGTCCTGCCGAAGGAATGCGCGCAGCGCCACTGCGAAAGTGAGCCCGGCCTTTTCACGCACGCTGACCTGATTGATGCCTGCCAGCTGGATTTCCGCCGGGTCTTCCACCGAGCACAGATTGCGCGCCTCGCCGTTCAGCAGATTCAGGAAGCAGTACAGCGACAGCGTCTTGCCGCTGCCCGTCGGCCCCGTGACGAGCACGAGACCGTGCGGCGCGCGAATCGCGGCGTCGAGCGCCTCGCGTTGGCGCGAATCGAGCCCCAGCGAGTCGAGCGAAAGATCGGTGGGCAATGCGTCGAGCCGGCGTAAGACCAGCTTTTCGCCGAACAGCGTTGGCAACGAATTGACGCGATAGTCCTCGATCCGCCCGGGCGACGTCGCGATACGCAGGCGACCGTCCTGCGGCACGCGGCGCTCGGCGATGTCCATGCGCGCCAGCACCTTCACCCGCGTAATGAAAGCGTCGCGCAAATGAGCGGGCGGCTGCGGGATCTCATGCAGCACGCCGTCGATCCGCAATCGCACGCGCCAGCCGTGCTCGGCCGGCTCGATGTGAAGGTCCGACGCGTTGCGCCGGGTCGCTTCCTGCAATGTGTCGGTCAACAGACGTACGGCAGGCGCGTTGTCGGGATCGCTGAGCTGGACCGCGCCAGCTTCGGTGGCGAATGGAGTGCGCGGCGTGCGGTCGTTATCGAAAGCGGTGGGCCGCGGCGACGTTGCCGCAACCTGAAAAGATGCTTGCATGGGAAACCGGTGATGAGCCGCCTGTAGAAGATGACGGCTTCATCTTCCGGTAACGCGGCTCGCGCCGCCATTCAGCCAAACGGCCAATGGCGCGCGCCGCAGGAGCGTGCGATGCTGCCTGCGGCACGTCGGACACGGCGCCATGAAGGACCTCAGCCCAGCAGCGCTTTGCCGCCCTTCGTGCGCGTCGGCGGCTTGAACAGCTTGACGGTGCGAATCGCCTGATCGTCGCTGCGCATGACTTCGAGTTTGATTTCGCCGATCTGCACGCACACGTCGCCATCGGGAATGTCCTCGAGAATCTCGAGGATCAGGCCGTTGAGCGTCTTGGGGCCGTCGGTGGGCAGTGTGAGTTGCAGCCAGCGGTTCAGCTCGCGCAACGGCATGCTGCCCGCGACGATGCATTCGCCATTCTCATTCCAGCCGCCGCGCGAATTGGCGCTACGCGGAATCGACGTGGTGAATTCGCCGATCAGTTCCTCGATGATGTCTTCCGGCGTGACGAGGCCTTGCAGTTCGCCGTACTCGTTGACGACCAGCGCCGTGCGGTGACGGCTCTCCTGGAAATATTGCAATTGCTGGAACACGGGTGTGCCGCTCGGCACGAAGTACGGCTCGGCCAGCAGTTCGCGCAGCGTTTCGCGTTCGAGCTCCTGGTTGTGCAGGGCCGCGAGCGTCTTGCGAACATGCAGCACGCCCAGCACCCGGTCGATGTCGCCCTGGTAGACGATCAGCTTGTTGTGATAGCAGGTTTCCAGTTGGTGCAGAATCTCTTCGAACGGTGCATCGAAGTCGAGCGCTTCGATCCGGCGGCGCGGGATCATCACGTCGTCGACAGAAATGTTTTCGAGGTCGAACAGGTTTAGCAGGATACTGCGGTGCTTGGTCGGCATGAAGCTGCCCGACTCCAGCACGATGGTGCGCAGTTCCTCGGTGGACAGACGCTGGTCGTGCGCGCCTTTCGTATTGATGTGCAGCACGCGCAAGATGCCGTTGGCGAACAGGTTCACGAACCAGACGAGCGGCTTCGCGGCGCGCATCAGCGGCGCGATCACCAGGCTCGCGGGCAGCGCGATCTTTTCGGGAAACGTCGCGCCGACGATTTTCGGCGTGATCTCCGCGAACACGATGATGAGGAACGCGACGATGCCGGTTGCGATCGACAGCACCAGGTTGTTGCGGCCGAACGTGTGCAAGGCGATCGAGGTGGTGAGCACCGGGATGATCGTGTTGAACAGGTTGTTGCCGATCAGCACGACGCTCAACAGTTGATCGGTGTGGGCGAGCAGACCCTGAGTGGTCCTTGCGCCGAGCGCGTTCTGGCCGGCGAGGTGTTTCAGGCGATGGCGATTGATTGCCATCATCGCCGTTTCGGAAATCGAAAAGAAGCTGGAGCAGATGAGCAGCAGAAAGACGGCGCCAATCTGCGCCCATAAGGGAAGTTGTTCCACGCGTCGTGAAGAATAGGGGAGAGGATGGAGAGAATATAGCAGAGGGGGCCCGGCGGCCCGTCCGGGCGGAGGGTGCTCTAATCACGCATATGCGGCGAGTGTCGCGCGGGATGCAGGAAAATCGCGCGTAAAACAAAAAACCGCCCAGCAAGCTGCGGCGGTTTTTCGAGCCTCGAACTAACAAGGCAAATCTGGTCGGGGTGAGAGGATTCGAACCTCCGGCCTCTACGTCCCGAACGTAGCGCTCTACCAGGCTAAGCTACACCCCGATGTGTACTGCGAACTCGATTCGGACTAACCCGGCGTTTCGGTCTCGTTCAAGACTGTCTTGCCGTCGAGTAAGAACATAATTCTAGCAGGCTATCTTTGAAAATGGAACTAGGAAACGCAGAAATTGCGGCTGCGGCCGCCTGAGCTTCCTGTTTCGCGCACTCGAGCGTGTGGTCCAGCGCGCCTGAACGCGTGATAGCTTCGAAAATCGTGTCGAAACGGTCAGTGCCGCCTTGTTCGATCGCTTCGCGCGCCAATGCCGATTGCTCGGGTGTGCCGCGCTCGATCAGATAGATCAGGGGCAGCGTGGGTTTCCCTTCGCGCAGATCGTCGCCGGCGTTCTTGCCCATCGACTCGGCCGTGCCGGTATAGTCGAGCCAGTCGTCCATGATCTGGAAAGCGGTGCCGATGCGGCGGCCGAATTCCGCGGCGGCCGCTTCGGTTTTCGCGTCCGAGCCGGCCAGCACCGCGCCCAGCTGGGCGGCGGCTTCGAACAGCTTGGCGGTTTTGTAGCGGATCACCTGCATATAGCGGGCTTCGTCGACGTCCGCGTCGTGCATGTTCAGCAGCTGCAGCACTTCGCCCTCGGAGATGATGTTGGTCGCCTCCGAGAGAATCTCCATCACGCGCATCTTGCCCACGCCCACCATCATCTGGAACGAGCGCGAGTACAGAAAGTCGCCGACCAGCACGCTCGCGGCATTGCCGAACAGCGCATTGGCGGTCTGGCGACCGCGCCGCAGATCGGATTCGTCGACCACGTCGTCGTGCAGCAGCGTCGCGGTGTGGATGAATTCGACGACCGCCGCCAGTTCATGCCGGTGTCCCGTGGTCTCGCCCAACGCGCCCGCCACCAGCAACAGTAGCGCGGGCCGCAGCCGCTTGCCGCCGGCGCCGATGATGTACTCGGAAATCTGGTTGATCAGCATCACGTCGGACGCAAGACGGTGCCGGATGACGCGATTGACCTGCTGCATGTCTTCGGCGATCGGAGCGAGCAGGCTGGCGGCGTTGGAGGAGGGGGTGGCAGTCGACGACATGATGGCTGAATTGGGTAGTGCCGCGAATTATAAGGCGAATCGCGACAGTTCCGGGTCGCAGGCTGCGGCGCGGCGCACTCGGGGCGACATTCAGGACCGCGCGCTGGGGCAGTCCGGCAAGGCGCCGGGCTTCGCGCGCGGCGGCTTTCAACGAGTTTTGACCGAGCAGCTAACTCTATGTATAATCACGGGTTTCCGCGCGCGGTGCGTGGGAAAAATGAACACAGAGTGAGGTTCTCAATGTACGCGGTCATAAAAACCGGTGGCAAGCAGTATAAAGTTGCTGTCGGCGAAAAACTTAAAGTAGAACAGATACCGGCAGACATTGACGCTGAAATCACGCTCGACCAGGTTCTCGCAGTGGGCGAAGGCGAATCGATTAAGTTCGGTACGCCGCTGGTCAGTGGGGCTTCCGTCAAGGCTACCGTCGTGTCGCAAGGTCGTCACGCAAAAGTGACCATCTTCAAGATGCGTCGCCGGAAGCACTACCAGAAGCATGGCGGCCACCGCCAGAACTATACCGAACTGCGCATCGACGCGATCAACGCGTAAGCGCACCGGTTAAGGAGCAAATCAAATGGCACACAAAAAGGCAGGCGGATCATCCCGCAACGGCCGCGACTCTGAATCGAAGCGCCTCGGCGTGAAGGTTTACGGCGGCCAGGCTATCAACGCTGGTGGCATCATCGTGCGTCAACGCGGTACGCGTATGCACGCTGGTGAAAACGTCGGCATCGGCAAGGATCACACCTTGTTCGCACTGACAGACGGCCACGTCCAGTTCTCGACGAAAGGCGCAGCGAAGAAGCACATGGTCAACGTCGTCCCGGCAGCAGTCTGAGTTTATTCAGGCACGGGCTTCAGGACCGGAAAAAGGCCCCGCGAAGTTAGCGGGGCTTTTTTTATTGCGGCGCTTTCGGCTGATTCGCGAGATCGATCGTGCATGCCGAGACGGCTATGCCGTTCGGTCGATTGATCAACCTGCGGCGGGCGCGGCAAAATAGCAGCATCCGATAGCAACAAACCTAGCAGCACCATCTGGCAGTACACCACGGGACGGAGTTACGCATGAAGTTCATTGACGAAGCGAGGATTGAAGTCATCGCCGGCGACGGAGGGGATGGCAGCGCGTCGATGCGCCGCGAGAAATTCGTTCCGTTCGGCGGCCCGGATGGCGGCGACGGCGGGCGGGGCGGCAGCGTGATCGCGGTCGCAGACCGCAACATCAACACGCTGATCGACTACCGCTACGCAAAAAAACACCTGGCGCGCAACGGCGAAAATGGCCGTGGCGCGGACTGCTACGGCAAGGGCGGCGACGACATCACGTTGCGCATGCCGGTTGGCACTACGATTACCGACATGGAAACCGGCGAGCTGATCGCCGATCTGACCGAGCACAACCAAAGCGTGCAGATCGCGCAGGGCGGCGCGGGCGGCCTCGGCAATCTGCATTTCAAATCCAGTACGAACCGCGCGCCGCGTCAGAAGACCGACGGCAAGCCGGGCGAGCGCCGCATGGTGCGCCTCGAATTGAAGGTGTTGGCCGACGTCGGCCTGCTCGGCATGCCGAACGCGGGCAAGTCGACCTTCATCTCGTCGGTGTCGAACGCGAAGCCGAAGATCGCCGACTACCCTTTCACCACGCTCGCGCCGAATCTCGGCGTGGTGCGTGTCGGGCCGAGCCGCAGCTTCGTCATCGCCGACATCCCCGGTCTGATCGAGGGCGCGGCTGAAGGTGCGGGTCTCGGTCACCAGTTCCTGCGTCACCTGCAACGCACCGGCTTGCTGCTGCACATCGTCGACCTCGCACCGTTTGACGATGCAGTCGATCCGGTCGCGGAAGCCAAGGCGATCGTCAACGAGCTGCGCAAGTACGACGAACTGCTTTACGAAAAAACGCGCTGGCTGGTGTTGAACAAGCTCGACATGGTGCCCGAAGACGAGCGTGAAGCGCGCGTTTCGGCATTCCTCGAAGGCTTCGGCTGGGAAGGACCGGTGTTCGAAATCTCGGCGCTGACCGGTCAGGGCTGCGAAAACCTCTGCTACGCGGTGTTCGATCACATCGCTGCGCATTCGGACGCGCAACGTGCGGCGGAAGCCGAAGATCTCGCCGCCGACGTGCGTTTCCGCGAGAAGCCGGAGGCACCGGCTGCCGCTGACGAATCCAGCGCCGATCCGCAGTAATGAAAAGATCGAGCGCCGGCAGGCTTGGGCGGGCTGCCGGCATGCATCATGCGTCATCTTGGGAGACCGCGCACAATGCGTTCCGTCATCGCAGATTCACGGCGATTGGTAGTGAAAGTTGGGTCGAGCCTCGTCACGAATGACGGGCGTGGCCTCGATCATGCAGCAATCGGCCGCTGGGCCGCGCAGATTGCCGCGCTGCGAGCGCAAGGCAAGGAAGTGGTGCTGGTCAGTTCGGGCGCCATCGCCGAGGGAATGCAGCGGCTCGGCTGGACCAAACGACCACGCGAAATCGACGAGTTGCAGGCGGCTGCGGCCGTCGGTCAAATGGGCCTTGCACAGGTGTACGAGAGCCGCTTTGCCGAGCACTCCATTCAGACCGCGCAGATTCTGCTTACTCACGCGGACCTGGCCGATCGCGAGCGCTATCTGAACGCGCGCTCCACGTTGCTCACGCTGCTGCGTCTGGGCGTGGTGCCGATCATCAATGAGAACGACACGGTCGTTACCGACGAAATCAAATTCGGCGACAACGACACGCTGGGTGCGCTGGTCGCCAACCTGATCGAAGGCGATGCGCTCGTCATCCTCACCGATCAGCAAGGTCTCTTCACCGCCGACCCCCGCAAGGACCCGAGCGCCACGCTCGTTCAGCAAGCCGATGCGGGCGCGGCGGAACTCGAAGCAATGGCCGGCGGCGCGGGCTCGAGTCTGGGTCGCGGCGGCATGTTGACCAAGATTCTCGCTGCGAAGCGCGCGGCTCACAGCGGCGCGAATACGGTGATCGCGAGTGGACGCGAAGCGGATGTGCTCTCGCGGCTGGCATTGGGTGAGGCGATCGGCACGCAGCTGATCGCGCGCACTGCACGGATGGCAGCACGCAAGCAATGGATGGCCGATCATCTACAGGTGCGCGGCCATGTCGTGATCGACGACGGTGCGGTCGAAAAGCTGACGGCGGGTGGCAAGAGCTTGCTGCCTATCGGCATCGTCGGGGTGCAGGGCGCTTTTGCGCGCGGCGAGGTGATCGCTTGCGTGAGTCCTGCAGGGCACGAAGTGGCGCGCGGCCTGACGAACTACAGCAGCGCGGAAACCAAGCTGATTCAACGGCGTCCGAGCGGCGACATCGAATCGGTGCTCGGCTACATGCTGGAGCCCGAGTTGATCCATCGCGACAACCTGGTGCTGGTCTGACCCACTGACCGGCACACGTGCACGGCCGATAAAAAAGCCGTTCCAAGCGGAAGCTGGAACGGCTTTTTTCATGTCCACGACGCGCCGCATGATTCATGCTCACAGCGCTGAAAAATCGCGCCTCAGTGAATCAACGAGGTCGCGGTACGCTTGTAGCGAATATTGTCGATGATCTGCGCGGCCTTCCCCGTAGGCATCTTGTTCGCGCACATATAGTCCTGATACAGCGCCGCGTGATAGGCGTTCAGTGCGCCGTTCTCGATGCGCGAAAAGTCGTTGGCGACCGTTCGGTCCCAGCCGTCATGATCGGCATTCAGGCCCGCATACAGACGCCACTCGTAAGTGTCGCAGCGGATTCCTTCGTAGTTCACATTGCGAGCGCCGCTCGGGCTCGTCACGACCACGGTATAACGCACTACGCCGTCGGTGCCTACGCTCAGTGAATTCCGGTCGATTGCGAACTGCAGCGGTGTATTGCCCGACACCTCAAACGGCAGCAGATTCGACTCTTGGGGCAGCGGCGGCAGCGTGTCCACCTGGTTTTCAACCCAGTTGCCTTTGCGGTCAAGCAGGTAGACGAACGCGCTGTCGTCTTTATCGGTGGGTTTGCCGGCGCTCGAGCAGCCAGCCAGCAGGGCGCCGGTGGCGACACACGCCACGACGAGTGCAAGTGCTTTCAATATGGTTTCCTCGAAACACTGGCACGGCTCGAGGAGCCGCGCCAGCAGAGGCGGCATGGGCAGCCGCACAGAGTTGTTAATTGCGCACGCCCGGGCGGAACAGCGAGCCGGCGGTTTCGTCGGCCGGTTCTTCCTGGCGCTCCGGATCGGCGCCCACCTCGGCCGCTGATCTGGAATCCTGACCGCAATCGGACGCGATCGTGACGTGAACCGATGTTTCGATACTGACGGACGTTACGGAAGTCACCGTCATTACCGTGGAATCCGGTGGACTTTCCATCGACGACGCTATCCGGGGATAGCGCGGCCCATGGTGCCCGCCAGGTTTTTCCGCACGCGGCGCAGGCCGGCGCATGAAACGGGATAGCTCCGTCAGCGCCAACTGATACACATCCCGCTTGAACTCGATTACACAGTCGAGCGGCACCCAGTACTCGTTCCAGCGCCACGCATCGAACTCAGGATGGTCAGTGGCGCGCAAGCAGATGTCGCAGTCGCGTCCTACCATCCGGAGCAAGAACCAGATTTGCTTCTGGCCGCGGTAATGACCGCGGACTTCGCGCTTGATGAACTTGTCAGGCACCTCATAACGCAACCAGTCGCGCGTGCGACCGATCACCTTGACGTGCTCAGGAAGCAGTCCGGTTTCTTCGTGTAACTCCCGATACATCGCTTGCACGGGGGTCTCTCCGTACTTGATGCCCCCTTGCGGAAACTGCCAGGAATGTTCACGGAGCCGTTTGCCCCAAAACACCTCGTTGTGCGCGTTCAAGAGGATGATGCCGACGTTCGGGCGAAAGCCTTCACGATCCAGCATACAACCACCTTCGAATCCTTTAAAATTGCTTTGATTATAAACAGATAACGGACCCGACGCACCGAATCGCACCAGAATGGAACGAATCGCCGCAAAAGCCCCGCATTTGCGGTAGCCTGTCAATCTTTCCGGGCCTTATCCCTTGTGCATAAGCTCTGCGCGCGGCTTCGGCGCCGCGTCCGGGCAGCGTCGTTGCCGGTGTCAGGCGTACCGTGCCGGATCCGTACGATTTTCCCTACCGTTTTCACCTTTCGGGCGGTCCCTCCGGAGCCGCCGCTTTTGGATAATCTGAATGAAAGCTTCCCGTTTCTTTATCGGCACTTTGAAAGAAGCTCCCGCCGACGCCGAGATCATCAGCCACAAGCTCATGGTGCGCGCCGGCATGATCCGCCGCGTCGCCGGCGGCATCTACAACTACCTGCCGGTCGGCCTGCGTTCGATTCGCAAGGTAGAAGCCATCGTGCGCGAAGAAATGAACCGGGCAGGCGGGATTGAATTGCTGATGCCGTCGGTGCAACCGGCCGAGTTGTGGCAGGAATCGGGCCGCTGGGAAAAGTATGGCCCCGAGTTGCTGCGCTTCAAGGATCGCAAGCAGTCCGACTTCGTGCTCGGCCCGACGCACGAAGAAGTGGTCACGGACATTGCGCGCAATCAGATCAAGAGCTATCGCCAGTTGCCGGTCAACTTCTATCAGGTCCAGACGAAGTTCCGCGACGAGATCCGTCCGCGTTTCGGCGTGATGCGTGGCCGCGAGTTCATCATGAAAGACGCGTACTCGTTCGACAAGGACGCGGAAGGTCTGCGCGAGTCGTATCGCAAGATGTACGACGCGTACGTGCGCATCTTTACGCGCCTCGGTCTGGACTTCCGCGCGGTGGCCGCGGACAACGGGTCGATCGGCGGTAGCGGCTCGCACGAGTTTCACGTAATCGCCGAGACCGGCGAAGACGCGATCGCCTATTGCCCGACCTCGGACTTCGCTGCGAACGTCGAAGCGGCCGAAGCGGTGCCGCTCTACGCGCAACGCGCCGCCCCGGCCGAAGACATGAAGAAGACCGCGACGCCCGGCAAGGCGAAGTGCGAGGCCGTCGCCGAACTGCTGAACATTCCGCTTGAACGCACGATCAAGTCGATCGTGCTGGCAACGGAAAACGAAGGCGCCGAGCCGACCATCTGGCTGCTGATGCTGCGCGGCGATCACGATCTGAACGAGATCAAGGCGAGCAAGCTGCCGGGTCTCGCCGATTTCCGCATGGCAACCGAAGCCGAAATCATTGCAACATTCGGCACACCGCCGGGTTACCTCGGTCCGATCAACACGAAGAAGCCGGTCAAGGTCGTCGCGGACCGTACGGTCGCGAACATGAGCGACTTCGTGGTCGGCGCGAACGAGGTGGATTACCACATCGCCGGGGTGAATTGGGGCCGCGATCTGCCGGAGCCGGTCGTCGCCGACATCCGCAATGTGAAGAAGGGCGATCCGTCGCCGGACGGCAAGGGCGAGATCGACATCTGCCGCGGTATCGAAGTGGGCCACGTGTTCCAGCTCGGCACCAAGTATTCGGAAGCGATGAACGCGAATTGCCTCGACGAGACCGGCAAGCCGCAGCCGATGGAAATGGGCTGCTACGGTATCGGCATCACGCGTATTCTCGGCGCCGCGATCGAACAGAATTTCGACGACAAAGGCATCATCTGGCCGGAATCGATCGCTCCGTTCGAAGTCGTGTTGTGCCCGATGGGCTATGACCGTAGCGAGGCCGTGCGCGAGCAGGCCGACAAGTTGTATGCGACTCTGGTCGAAGCGGGCATCGACGTGATTCTCGACGACCGTGGCGAGCGCCCCGGCGTGATGTTCGCCGACTGGGAGCTGATCGGCGTGCCGCATCGTCTCGTGATCGGTGACCGTGGTCTGAAGGAGGGCAAGCTCGAATACCAGGGCCGCCGCGACACCGAAGCGACGCTGCTGCCGGTCGAGGATGCCGCCCAGACGGTCATCGGGAAAGTGCGCGCGGCGTTAGCGCGCTAAGCGGAGCGGACGGTGCAGTACACCTTCCTCTCTGCCACCGTCCTGCTGATCCTGATCACCGATCCGCTTGGCAATATTCCGCTCTTCATCAGTTGTCTGCGCGGAGTGGCGCCTGAGCGTCGCACGATCGTCATTCTGCGCGAGGTGGCGATCGCCTTCGCGATCTTGCTGATCTTCATGGTGCTGGGTCAGGGCTTTTTGCGCATGATGAGCCTAAGCGACCAGTCCTTGCGCATCGGCGGCGGGATCGTGCTGTTTCTGATCGCGCTGAGAATGGTGTTCCCGCATCCGGACGGTCCGTTCGGCGGCGACGCGCGCGGCGGCGAGCCGCTCATCGTACCGCTCGCGATTCCGGCGCTGGCGGGCCCATCGGCGCTGGCGACGGTCATGCTGCTGACGTCGCAGGCGCCCGGCAAGATGTTCGAGTGGATCGGCGCGCTGACCGTCACGATGATCGTCTGCGCGATCGTGCTGATGCTGGCCGAGCGTATTCAGATCCTGCTCGGCGAGCGTACGATGGCGGCCTTCGAGCGGCTGATGGGTCTCGTGCTGGTGGCGATCTCGGTCGAAATGATGCTCGGTGGTATCCGGTCTTTCGTGCAGCATCTATGAGGCTGCGCCGCACGAGAACCGTTTTGCACGAGCATCGAGTGCGCTCACGTTGTGCTTGCGGCGCACTGACAAAAAAGCGGCCCACCCGGGCCGCTTTTTTACGCCATCCATTTGCAGGGATCGACCCATGCGGCCATGACCGCGGCGCTGTCGACCACGCCTCGATCAAGCCCCTTCGGTCAGCGCGCGAATTGTCGGCAGGTTGCGCCAGTAGCCCTTTGCGTCCATCCCGCAGCCGAACACGTAGCGGTCGGGCACTTCAAAGCCGCAGTAGTCGGGGCGCAGCGGCTTGGCCTTCGGAATGATCTTCTCGCACAGCACCGCGCTCAGGAAGCGCTTCGCGCCCATCGCGAGGATGCGGTCGCGGATCGCGGCCATCGTCTCGCCTTCGTCGAGGATGTCGTCCAGCACCAGCACGACGCGGTCCTTCACCGACTCGGCCGGTGCGACGCGCCACTGCATCTCGTTGCCGCCCTTGGTGGTGTTGCGGTAGCGGGTCAGATGGATGTAGTCGAACTCGAGCGGGAAATCGAGGTGCGGCAGCAGCATGCCGGTGAATACCGCGGCGCCGCCCATCACCGACAGCACGAGCGGGAAGTCCTCGCTCATCTCGTCGCGAATGGCGGCCGCCATGCCGCTGATCGACGCGTTGACGTCGCTGGCCGAAACGATTTCTTCGGAGTGGCTAAAAATGTGGAGGGCTTCTTCGCGGTTCATGACGTCTGGCGGGCGGTAACTGTATACATAGGGTGAGAGAGCGCCCCGCAGGAAGCTCCCTTGGGCAACGGCGGCCTGCGGGACGGAATAAACTCGCATGAGCCTGGAGTCAGCCGCGCGCGCCGTGCTTCGTGTACTGGCGCGCCCACCGTTTTTCTAAAGCTTAGCGCATGCCGGGCAACATGCCCTTCATGCCGCGCATCATCTTCTGCAGATTGCCGCCCTTGAGCTTTTTCATCATCGTGCGCATCTGGTCGTACTGGTTCAACATGCGGTTGACTTCCTGCACCTGCACGCCCGCGCCCGCGGCAATGCGGCGCTTGCGGGTGGCCTTGATCAGATCGGGCTTCGCGCGCTCCAGCGGGGTCATCGAGTTGATGATGCCTTCCATGCGGCGCATCTGCTTTTCGGCCTGGCCCATGTCGGCGCCGGCGGCGGCCTGCTGGAACTGCGCGGGCAGTTTGTCCATCAGTGACGACAGGCCGCCCATGCCCTTCATTTGCGTGAGCTGCGCGCGGAAATCGTTGAGGTCGAAGTCGCCGCCTTTCTTGACCTTGTCGGCGAGCTTCTGCGCGGCTTGAACATCCACGCCGCGTTGCGCTTCTTCGACGAGAGCGAGAATGTCGCCCATGCCGAGAATCCGGTTCGCCATCCGATCCGGGTAGAAGATTTCGAGGCCGTCGAGCTTTTCCGCGACACCGACGAACTTGATCGGTTTGCCCGTCACGTGACGCACGGAGAGCGCCGCGCCACCGCGCGAGTCGCCGTCGAGCTTGGTGAGGACCACGCCGGTGAGCGGCAGTGCGTCGCTGAACGCCTTGGCGGTGTTCACTGCGTCCTGGCCGAGCATTGCGTCGACGACGAAGAGCGTTTCCGCCGGTTTCAGTTCACGGTGAAGCGCAGCGATTTCCTGCATCATCGCTTCGTCGATACCCAGACGGCCGGCCGTGTCGACCAGCAGCACGTCGTGATAGTGGCGCTTGGCCCAGTCCACGGCGGCGCGTGCGATGTCGACCGGCTTCTGGTCCGGTTCCGACGGGAAGAAATCCGCGCCGACCTGCTCGGTCACGGTCTTCAACTGCGCGATAGCGGCAGGGCGGTAGACGTCGCACGAAACCGTCAGCACCTTCTTCTTGTACTTCTCGCGCAGCAGCTTGGCGAGCTTGCCGACCGTGGTCGTCTTACCCGCGCCCTGCAGACCCGCCATCAGAATGACGGCCGGCGGCGTGACGGCGAGATTGAGCTCGACCGCCTTGCCTTCGTAGTCGCCGCCGATGATCGCGGTGAGCTCGCGCTGCACCACGCCGACCAGCGCCTGACCCGGCGACAGACTGCTGATGACCTCTTCGCCGAGCGCCTTTTCCTTCACCTTGGCGATGAACTCGCGCACGACGGGCAGCGCCACGTCGGCCTCGAGGAGCGCGAGGCGAACTTCGCGCAGCATTTCCTGGGTGTTCGCCTCGGTAAGCCGGGCTTCGCCGCGCAGCGTCTTGACGACGCGCGCCATCCGTTGAGTCAGATTGTCGAGCATGGGGAGCGATGAACAGTGCGGCCCGCGCAGCACGCGACGTGGAAGACGTCGCGGAGTAGGGGCCTAGTGTAAACTTCGAATATGGATATTGTACTGTATGCCCTCACTGCGCTCCTCTACGGCGGTCTTGCCGTGGCGGGCTGGCGCTCGCACCGGCACGCCGCCGCGCGTCCCATGCTGGAGAGCGTGCCGCCGATGCCCGCTGCCGCGGGTGTTCCGGACGCTTCTGTCGCATCGGGCATGAGCACGCCGGGCCGTGCGCTGCTGTTCGTCGCGCTGCTCGCGCATGGCGTGCTGCTGCATACCACCATTTTCCCGCAGAACGCGATGGTGTTCGGCTTCGCGTTCGCACTGTCGGCCATGTTCTGGCTCGGCGCCGGCATTTACTGGATCGAGAGTTTTTTCTTTCCGCTCGACGGCCTGCGTCTGCTCGTGCTGCCGCTTGCGTGCATCGCGTCGCTGTTGCCGCTGGCGTTTAACGGCGTGCGCGTGTTGCCGTATTCGGCCGCGCCGATGTTCAAGCTGCACTTCCTGATCGCCAACATCGCGTATGGTCTCTTTGCGATCGCGGCGCTGCACGCCATTCTGATGCTGCTCGTGGAGCGGCGTCTGCATGCGATGCGCGGCGGTCTCGCACAACGGAATGCGGCCGCCGCGGGCAACGGCTGGCTGTCGAGCTGGCTCGATACGCTGCCGCCGCTGCTGACGCTGGAGAAGCTGCTGTTCCGTCTGATCGGCGCGGGCTTCGTGCTGCTGACGCTCACGCTCGTCTCGGGCATCCTGTTCAGCGAGCAACTGGTCGACCGCGCGCTGCGGCTCGATCACAAGACCGTCTTCGCGATTCTTTCCTGGGTGATGTTCGGCGCGTTGCTGACCGCGCGCAAGGTATCCGGCTGGCGCGGCCGTGCGGCATTGCGCTGGGTGCTGGCGTCGTTCGTCGCGCTGTTGCTGGCATATGTCGGCAGCCGTTTTGTTTTCGAGGTGCTGTTGCACCGTGCCGTAGTGTGAGCGTGTCCCCATGCGACAAATTTTTTTGCTGATCCTGCTGTTCATCGTCGGGCAATGGCTGGTGAAGGCGGTGCGCCGTCATGATGCGCAAACGGCCCGCCGCACGGGCGCGCAGGGCGCGGGCGCCAGAAGTGCCAATGGCGCTGCCGGCGGCGGAGCGCATCCCAGCGCCGCGCCGCAACTCGCCGAGCCGATGATCCGCTGCGTCGAATGCGGCGTGCACGCGCCGAAGAGCGACTCGGTCGTGGTGGCGGGGCAGCCGTTCTGCAGCGCCGCGCACGCGCAGCGTCACGGCGCGCGTCCCTCGGGGCGCGACGCTCGATGAGCGTCGAGTTCGCCGTCGATGCAGACGGCTGGGTCGCCGCCGCTCGCCAACTGCCCTCGCCGAATTTCGAAGCGCGGCCCGCCGGCGCCGTGCCGACGCTGATCGTCGTCCACAACATCAGCCTGCCGCCCGACGAGTTCGGCGGCACGGCGATCGCCGAACTGTTCCTGAACACGCTCGATTGCGATGCGCACCCGTACTACGACTCGCACCTGCGCGGCGTGCGGGTGTCGGCGCATTTCGTGATTCATCGCGACGGCGTGCTCGAACAGTTTGTGTCGTGCAACGAGCGCGCGTGGCACGCGGGGCCGTCGAATTTTTTCGGCCGCGAGCGCTGCAATGATTTCTCGATCGGCATCGAACTGGAGGGCAGCGACACGACTGCTTTCGAGGCGGCGCAATACCGCACGCTCGGTGCCCTGGTGAGCGCGCTGAAGGCGCGTTATCCGGTCGACGCGCTGGCCGGTCACTCGGACATCGCCCCCGGTCGCAAGACCGATCCAGGGCCGCATTTCGAGTGGCAGCGGCTGCAAAAAGAGACGGCGCTTGCGGATCAGTACTTCCCCTATCTCAAGTTTTCCAAAACGCTGTAACACCCCCTCGCACGAGTTCGCGTGACGCGAGGAGAGCAAGGCGCAGCCTCGTTCTCCCGGCGACGGCTTCGCAGCGCGCGATGCAAAAAGTCAACCCCGGCGGCTTAAATAAAACGATTTGACCTGTCTTGAATCTCCACTATACTTGGTGCCGTAGATTCAGTTGCACACTATATCTTGTGTCGAGTGTGCATAACTGTGTGGATAACCCAGTGCATAAATCAGCGGCGCCCCGTTCGGTGGAACATGGCGCCGCAAGCATTCCAGCAGAGAAAAATTTCGGGGCACAGCCGGTAGAGACCTCCGGCCGCACCCGGAAGCATTCAGGAAAAGGGCACAGCAAGTGATCGCGACACATCCGGTGAAGACCGTTACGAATTCGAATCAGGCTTCATCGCAGTCGCATCCCGGCAACCGGCCCGGCCGGCCTTTTTCCTACCCCTCAGCGCTGCCGCTCGCGGCGGCGCAGCGTTCGATTTAATCCGCGGCACTCGCCGCACCATTTCCAGGACCAGGAGCTTTGCACATGCAAACCACCGACAACGTGACGACCCGGTACGAGGGTTCACCGACTGGCCAGGCCTTTGGCCAGGCACAAGGCGCTCAGGCGCTCGCGCCGCAGACGACCTATGCCGACTACAAGGTGATCCGTCGCAATGGCAGCGTGGTGTCGTTCGAACCGTCGAAGATCGCCATCGCCGTGACGAAGGCGTTCCTCGCCGTCAACGGTGGTCAGGGCGCGGCATCGGCGCGCGTGCGCGAACTGGTCGAGCAACTCACGCAGAGCGTGGTGCGCGCGCTCGTGCGCAGCCGCCCGAACGGCGGCACGTTCCATATCGAAGACATTCAGGATCAGGTCGAACTGGCGCTGATGCGCGGCGGCGAACATAACGTCGCGCGTGCTTACGTGCTGTATCGCGAGAAGCGCACGCAGGCGCGCGGTCACGACGAGCAGGTCGCTGCGAGCGCGCCGGGTCTGAACGTCACCGACAACGGCGTCACGCGTCCGCTCGATCTGGTCGCGCTGCGCGGCATCATCGAATCCGCTTGCGCGAACCTGGGCGACGCCGTGAGCGCCGACCCGATCATCGCGGAAACGGTGAAGAACCTGTACGACGGCGTGCCGATGAGCCAGGTCTACGACTCGGCCATTCTCGCTGCGCGCACAATGATCGAAAAAGATCCGGCGTACAGCCAGGTCACGGCGCGCATCCTGCTGCACACGATCCGCCGCGAGATCCTCGAAGAAGAAGTCACGCAAGCCGAAATGGGCGAGCGTTACGCCGAATACTTCCCGCAGTTCATCAAGCGCGGCGTGCAAGCCGAGCTGCTCGACGACAAGCTGCTGCAGTTCGACCTGAAGCGCCTCGGCGCCGCGCTCGACAACAACCGCGACCTGCAATTCGGCTACCTCGGTCTGCAAACGCTGTATGACCGCTACTTCCTGCATCACGACAACGTGCGCATCGAAATGCCGCAGGCATTCTTTATGCGTGTCGCGATGGGCCTGTCGCTGAACGAGATCGACCGCGAAGCGCGCGCGATCGAGTTCTACAACGTGCTGTCGAGCTTCGACTTCATGTCGTCCACGCCCACTTTGTTCAACTCGGGCACGCGCCGCTCGCAACTGTCGTCGTGCTACCTGACGACGGTCGACGACGACCTCGACGGCATCTACGAAGCGCTGAAGGAAAACGCGCTGCTCTCGAAGTTCGCCGGCGGTCTGGGCAACGACTGGACGCGCGTGCGTGCGCTCGGTTCGCACATCAAGGGCACCAACGGCAAGTCGCAAGGCGTCGTGCCGTTCCTGAAGGTCGTCAACGACACGGCGGTCGCCGTGAACCAGGGCGGCAAGCGCAAGGGCGCGGTGTGCGCGTACCTGGAAACGTGGCACCTGGACATCGAAGAATTCCTCGAGCTGCGCAAGAACACCGGTGACGACCGTCGCCGCACGCACGACATGAACACGGCGAACTGGATTCCCGACCTGTTCATGAAGCGCGTGATGGAAGGCGGCGACTGGACGCTATTCTCGCCGTCCACCTGCCCGGACTTGCACGACCTGTTCGGCGCCGAGTTCGAAGCGGCTTACACGGCTTACGAAGACAAGGTCGCACGCGGCGAGATCAAGCTGTTCAAGAAGATTCCCGCGGCGCAACTGTGGCGCAAGATGCTGGGCATGCTGTTCGAAACCGGCCATCCGTGGATCACGTTCAAGGATCCGTGCAATGTGCGCTCGCCGCAACAGCACGTCGGCGTCGTCCACTCGTCGAACCTGTGCACGGAAATCACGCTGAACACCAGCGACGCCGAAATCGCAGTCTGCAACCTCGGCTCGGTGAACCTCGTCGCGCACCTGAAGGAACAGGCCGACGGCACGCTCGCGCTCGACCACGACAAGCTCAAGCGCACCGTCAGCGTGGCGATGCGCATGCTCGACAACGTGATCGACATCAACTACTACGCGGTCGCCAAGGCGCGTAACTCGAACCTGAAGCACCGTCCGGTCGGCATGGGCATCATGGGCTTCCAGGACTGTCTGCACCTGCTGCGCACGCCGTACGCGTCGCAAGAGGCGGTTCAGTTCGCCGACACGTCGATGGAAGCGGTCTGCTACTACGCTTACTACGCGTCGACCGAACTGGCGCAGGAGCGCGGCCGTTACTCGAGCTACCGTGGCTCGCTGTGGGATCGCGGCATCCTCCCGCAAGACTCGGTGAAGCTGCTCGCCGAAGCGCGCGGCGGTTATGTCGAAGTCGATTCGAGCGAATCGATGGACTGGACCGAATTGCGTTCGCGCATCGCCACCTACGGCATGCGCAACTCGAACTGCGTCGCGATCGCGCCGACGGCGACGATCTCGAACATCATCGGCGTGTCGGCCTGTATCGAACCGACGTTCCAGAACCTGTATGTCAAGTCGAACCTGTCGGGCGAATTCACGGTGGTCAACGACTACCTGGTGCGCGACCTGAAGGCACGCGGCCTGTGGGACGAAGTGATGGTCGCCGACCTGAAGTACTTCGACGGCACGCTCTCGCGCATCGACCGTATCCCGGCCGACCTGCGCGCGATCTACGCGACCGCGTTCGAACTCGATCCGGTGTGGCTCGTCGAAGCGGCCTCGCGTCGTCAGAAGTGGATCGACCAGGCGCAGTCGCTGAACATTTACATGGGCGGCGCATCGGGTAAGAAGCTCGACGAAATCTACAAGCTTGCCTGGGTGCGCGGTCTGAAGACGACCTACTATCTGCGCACGATGGCGGCGACGCACGTCGAGAAGTCGACGGTCGCGCACGGCGCCCTGAACGCGGTGAGCTCGGGTGGCGGCGAAGGTTCGGGCGGGGCGGCAGGTGGCGCAGCGGGCGGCTTTGGCATGAGCGGCGGTGCAGCGTCGGGCGGCATTCAGGCCGCTGCGGCAGCCCCGGCGGTCGCGGTCGAAGCAGCGCCGGAAGCGGACGGTCCGGTATGCATGATGCGTCCGGGCGACCCTGGCTTTGAAGAGTGCGAGGCTTGCCAGTAGAGACGAGTCTTCTGGAAAGGTAAAGTTATTCTGTATAAGTAGTTGTTTTATAAAGATTTGTTTGATGAATATGTAAACTGGTGGTTGTAGGGGGGATGTGCTGCATTCTGCGGTTTGCCAGAATGTAAACATGAATCCCACCTACATCACACGTGAACTTCGGGCCAGTAGCGGAGAGCGGTTTGCCATCCTGCTTTATGCAGATGGCGGCCACCCTCTGTACTGGCCCAATCTTTTTGCCCTGACGCAGCTTCGCGCTTGTTCGCTTGCTACGAACACAATTTGTCGAGCGCTTCAGAACATAGGCTTTCTTCACCAGTGGGCCGCGGCACGCGAGATCGATATTGATCACCGCCTGGTCCATGGCGACTTTCTTACTCTTGATGAGGTGGAATCGCTCGCGAACGAGCTGAGGTATTCTCGACGCTATCTCGTCCGCAAGGGGAAGGCAGGCGGTCATCCCAAGCGCCACAGCCTGGAAGCCGTTCGCCGGAAGTTGCGGACGCATACTGCGCGTACCGTCGGTACATATGAAGCCTCGATCAGGATCGCGGATATTGCTCTCTATCTTGAATGGCACGCCACTCGCAGAACTACCAAGCTGGTAGACGCCGCCGCAGGGTCGCATTTACGCGCCCTTACCCAATCAGTCATTAACCACCTGCGAAGCCTGAAACCCAAGTCGAAGTCCTCCGATTCCGATGTGGGGCGGACCGGACTTCTGCCGACTCAGCGTAGCGTTCTCCTTGGGGCGATTCGTCCTGATAGCGAAGCAAATCCATTCCGTGGTGAGTTTCAGCGGCTTCGTAACTATCTCTACATTTCCTTGGCTTACCAGGTTGGGTATCGCAGAGGTGAGTCGCTGCAACTGAAGGTGGAGGACATTGACGTTCATCTCAGGCTTCTCCGAATACACAGAAGCGCAGATGACAAGAGCGATCTTCGATCCGTACAACCGCGCACCAAGACGCTGGCCCGTACGGTTCCGCTTTCGGCAGAGCTTGCAGAGGAACTCTACGACTATATCGACAGAGTTTGGTCCAAGATTCCTGTCTCGCAACGACGCCATGGGTTTGTCTGGACGACGGTCAATGGCCACCCGCTGGCGCTGTCAACAGTGAATGACATGTTTCGCCGGTTACGCAAGGCTGTACCCGACCTACCACCCGACCTCACACCCCACACGTTGAGACATGACTGGAATGAGCGGTTCAGTGAAGCTATTGACGCCTTACCCCCAGAACGAAAGCCAGGAGACGACAAGGAATCCAGAACCCGTTGTCACATGATGGGATGGACAGCAGGGAGCTCCATGGCTGGGAACTACACACGTCGGTATGTCCGCGAGAAGGCTGCGGAGATTGCCGAAGAAATGACTCGGCGTCTCACAGATCAGCCTGACTAATCGCCGCGCTTCCGCTTATTAGTTTCAATTGCACAGTTGTTGGTAAATGCGGTCAATTGACACCATACCAAGATCCCCACTCACGATGACTTCACCTAAGGCCACTGGTTTTCATAAGCGTGAATCTACCGACCTGTTTCCTCTGACCGAGATACTTACGCGTGACGGAATTTCGGTAGTCACCAGTGAAAAATTTTCTGTGCGTGATCCCGATTCGAATGCGACCTATTCATTCGCATTTTCAACGATGCCGGTATCGAAGGACATCGCCGCAGCGACCTATCGGGGGGCCCGAAAATATCTGATGACAAAGTCGCTAAGCTACGCCTGTCGATCTCTGAACTTGTTTCAAGACATGATGCAAGCTGGTGCTGATTCGGTTGGCGGAATCCTCCAATCTATTGACCTCTCTGGGATCAACAGCTGGAAAATAGCCAGGGAAGCCCGCAGTGCCAAATTTGACGTAGCGTTAGCCTTTGTCATCCCGTGGTTACGGCGATGGGTGGAGGCTGGCGAGGGAGGCGTCAGCGAGGAGGTATCGGCGTATTTGCTTGACCAGGTTGGTACCACCAAAAACCAAGCATACATCGCCCTTCAAACGAACGATCCGGAACGGGGTGCCTTAACGCGCCATGAGATGGGCGCGCTAACGGCTGAACTGAACTTGCAGTTCGCAGGCGGAAGAATCTCGCTGGAGACGTACGCGTTGTTGTGGCTGCTTATCGGTACAGGGATGCGCCCAGTACAGGTGGCGCGGATGCGAGTCGCTGACGTTGCCCAAGACAAGGTTGAAGGATCGACGGATGTATATCTTTCAATCTCGCTGGCAAAGGGCGAGGGGGCGTATGAAGGGCACCGATGGGGACTGCGGGACGTGTCAGGAATTTCGTGTGCTGAGGTCGCTGTAAAAAGTCTCAGCTGATGGCGTTGGTGAAGCGCTCGCCGAACAGAATGGCGAACTGATTGACCGCTTGCCGCCAGGTGATAGGCGGCATCTTCCAATCCTTTTCGATGTTGCGCAAGGCCAGATACAGCAGCTTGCTGGCGGCTTCGTCGCTGGGGAAGTGGCCGCGGTTCTTGACGATCTTGCACAGTTGCATGTGCATGCTCTCGATGGCGTTGGTCGTATATATAATCCGACGCACTTCGGGCGGATAGGCGAAGAACGGGATCACCTGCTCCCATTGACGCTGCCACATCGCCGCCACGGTGGGGAATTTGCGGCCCCAGTCGCTTTGAGCGAAGGCTTCGAGCGCGGCTGCCGCCGCTTCGGCCGTGGCGGCCTGATAGATCGGCTTGAGCGCGGCAGCCAACGGCTTGCGGTCTTTCCAGCTCGCCAGATTCAGCGAATTGCGGATCAAATGCACGATGCAAGTCTGGATCTGCGCGGCCGGATAAACCGCCTCGATCGCTTCGGGAAAGCCGCGCAAGCCATCGACCACCGCAATCAGGATGTCGTGCAAACCGCGGTTCTTCAGCTCGTTGAAGACCTTTAGCCAGAACTTGGCGCCTTCGGTCTGTTCGATCCATAGGCCCAGCACTTCCTTGCGGCCATCGGCGCGGATACCCAGCGCCAGGTACACCGCCTTGTTTTTGACCGTGCCTTCGTCGCGAATCTTCAGCCGCAGAGCGTCGAAATACACGATCGGATACATCGCCTCAAGCGGTCGTTGCTGCCATTGCTCGACTTCAGCCAGCACTTCATCGGTGACGGTGGAGATCAGGTCGGGCGACACTTGCAGTCCGTACAGCTCCAGCAAGTGGCCCTGGATCTCGCGCACGCTCATACCGCGCGCGTACATGCTGATCACATGGTCGTCGAATCCCGGCAATCGACGTTGGTATTTGCCGACCAGTTGCGGCTCGAACGTCGCCTGCCTGTCACGCGGGATATCCAGATTCAACTCGCCATTGGGCGTGATGACCGTCTTCGGGCTCGTGCCGTTGCGGTGGTTGCCGGCGTTGCCCTGCTCGGCCTCAGCCGTCAGGTGATGCGTCAGTTCGGCCGCCAGCATGCGCTCGGCGAGTTGCTTCTTGAGCAGGCCGGCCAAGCCCGATTCACCGAGAATCGACTCGGCATCCTTGTTCTGCACCTGGGCCAGCAGTTGATCAATCAGTTCATCCGGAAACAGCTTCGGCGTGCTCGGTTTCTTGCTCTTCTTTGTCATGCTTGTTGTTTCGGTCATAAGGGCGTTCCTTTCGGTATCGTCTCATGACCTCGGCACA
>NZ_NPIH01000022.1 GCF_012275575.1 Paraburkholderia sp. SG-MS1
ATGGAACACCGGTCAGCGCGCCATACCGACGAAGACGATATCTCCCGCACTTGAGACGGCATGAGCTCACGCAATGAGTCGATCCGGCGAATGCGGCCCCGTCGGCGCCGATGTAACCGGTCCCTGTGCCCGACGTTATCGGCGCAATGGCTTGGCTTACTCAACCATGACACCCATGTCTGTTTGAGGGGATAACCTGCTGTCTCGGACCAACCTGACAGGAGTGTCGAGATGGGTATTTTCCCGCTTTCATCTGGCTTTGGTTATCTCACTGCTCCCCACTACGATTTACCACCCGCCCGGGAGAAAAATCCATCACCGGCATTGGCGGGCAAGGTGGGCCCTGATGGCCGCACAAAGCGCAGCAACGACAGTAGTGATAGCGATAGCGGTCCTTCGGCAAAAAAGCCCAGAACAGAGTCCACCGCCGACACGGCCAAGGAATTCTGGATTCCGAACCAGTCTGATGACAGCTATGCGGACCATGTGCTGCGCGTCGGCGCACAGACACCACTTTCCGACAACGCGCAGACCCACATGGACATCGATGTCCGCATCGCTGTCCATGACAGCCAGAACAGGCTTGCCGACCAGCATACAGCCGATATGATTCGCGAGACCGTGCTCGCAGCCCTGTACCGGTCTGCGACCTTTCGCGCCGCTGTCAGCTATGGCATTCACAACGACAAGGTAACCCTCGACAACATCACGTACCGCAACCAGTATGAGGAGAATCCTGATGCATCGTCATCGTCTGCAGCCTTCGAGGCCATCCAGGATCTGAGGATCGACGACCTGCCTGAACGTGACGCCCAACACGCGCCGATTGTTCCCATTAGCGAAGCTGGTGAGAACAGCGAGGGGCAACCGTGGGTCAGTTTCAGTGTAGCGCCGAACGAAAATTCACTGCATATGCCGTCATGGCGGGAGGGGTTGATCCACGAGATTGTGCATCACGTCACTGGGGCTAGCGATCCACCAGGCGCAGGAACGGATAGGCTGGGGCCAACGGAGATTCTCGCGCGTCGTGTGGCACAGGAAATGGGGTGGTCCATACCCGACTTCACAGGTTATGGAGATCCCGACCGCACCAGGCATCTGAACGAGCGCAATCTGGAAGCGCTTCGAGAGGCTGCAATGCGGAATCGGGATCATGAGAGCGCGTTCTTCGAAAGGCTTGACACCATCAGTGAGGGGCACACAGCGGATCGGGAGTTTTCTGATTTAGGCGCTGAAGCCGGTCCGGGCGCTGGCCGGAATCGGACTGATGATTCTCCGTCATGGTCGCGCAGCCCTTCCCCAGGCTTGCCTCATAGTCTCTTGTGCTTCGCTGACAGCAGTCCCGATGGCAGGCCGACCGGATATCCATCTGCATCTGCAGCAACCAGCGCAAGCTATGCGACACAGGGCCGGTTCTTCCAGTACGGAAAACCCATTGATGGCAACCCGCACGCGCGGGCCTTTATGTTCCCAGACGGAAGCAAAGTCGTTGTGAGGGCGCATGAACCGCTGCTGACCGACAGCGACGGTCTCAAGTTCGGGCGGTTTCTGACTGTGCCTGCCGCGACTTTGGCTGGCGCCGCTACCGGGTTCGTGGCCGGGAACGCTCCGGGAGCAGTGGTCGGAGCAGTGGCCGGAGCGGCCGCCGGGATAGAGCTTGCCAGGCGCTACCCTTATGATCGAATCTGGCAGGGATACACACTTGATTATTATCAAATGGGCAGTGCAAAGCCGTTCGATACCCAGCACATGTACGCATGGGACAGCGACCCGAAGCGGGTCACTGATCTGTCGCGTATCAGAGATCCGAAAGAGTGGGCTGACTACGCGAAATTCAACCCGGACAAGAACTGGCACTGGTGGGCATGGAAAGCAGGCGACGCGCCACTGCGGACCTGACGCTTCCAGACGATGAACGATTGCCGCCAACGTGGCGATGCCGCGCGCGTCAAGCCGCATCGTCACGGCGGCAACCCGCGTCCGGGCACTTCAGGCTGACGGACACAGAGCAGGTGCACGGCCAACCCTTGCACGAAATCAAGCAAAATTCAAACGTCTGCCTCCGTGACCCGTAACCTCTCCGAGCGCGGCCGTTCCACCACCGGACGCTGCGGCGTGCGGGCTGCCAGAGCCGATAAACCCCTCGCAGCAAGCCGCCGCAGTGCATCGCGTCCAACCCGCAGCCACGTCCAGACGACATCCGGCACGAACCGCCCTACCAGCAGCAACAGCGCAAATAGCGCGGGAATCCAGCGCAAATCCACCGGCACCGGCTCGCGATGAGCGAGACGCACGTCGAGCATCGCATCGCCCAAGGCATTCGTGGTCCATAGCCGGCGATAACCGAGCCCGGTCTGCCCACCCACGAACGCAAGATACTGACCGCGCAACTCAGAAAGCTCCTCATGCGTCTCGATCCGCGGATCGGCCCCCGGCAAAGCCGGCACCTGTACCACGTCGTCGGCCTGCCAGTAACCGATGCGATTGCCGTTGCTGTCGGTCCTCGGAATGGCCGCGGGCTGGTCGCCGCCCACGCCGATCAGCCACCCTTCGATCCGCGCGGGATTCAGGTCCCGCATCAGCGCGCGCGATGCAGGCAAAGGCGGCGCTTCCTGCCCGTCGGTGACGAATACGACGGCCGCGCCGCGACCGACCTCCTGCGCCACGCGCACCGCCGAATAAACCCCGCCCTCGGCGATACGGCTCCAGTTGGTCCAGCGCATGCGTCCATCGATACCGTCGAGCGACACCAGCAGCGCGTCGTAGTTGCCGCACACATCGAGCGGCGCCAGCAACAGCAACGTGCGCTGCCCGGTAAACACGCTCCAGCCCACCTTCGAGCCGCACGGCAACTGCCCGAGCGCGTCGCGCATCGCGGCCTGCGCGAACCTGAGCCGGCTCACCGGCGCGCCGTTCAGCACGACATCCTCGACGTCCATGCTTTGCGTGATATCGAACGTCACGATGTAGTCAAAGGTATGGCGCGGCAGCGTCACATCCGGCATCACGACCGCCGCGATCAGCGCGACGAGCGCGAGCGGCGTCAACCAGTGACGCAGCCTCGCGAAGCCAGGCTTGCCGGTGCCGGCGCTCATGGAAGGTCCTTGCTCTCAGGGTCGCGCACTTTCACGTTGTGCTGCTCTTTCACATCCGGCTCGTCGAGCGCGGTTGGCGTCTCAGGCGCGAGCCAAAGCGCGCGTTCGAGGTTGTAGCGCGCGTCCCAATCGCCCGGTGACGCGCGCAGCAACAGCCGGTAGCGCACCTTGGCCTCGCCGATCATGGCGATCGATCTGATGCCGTTCGACGCACCCCCGCCGCCTCCCTCGCGCAGATACATATTGCCGAGATCGAACAGCGCCGTGCGGCCGAGGTCGTCGGGATGGTCGTGGATCAAACTTTCGTAGAGCCGCCCCGCCGTATCGTAGGCGCCCGCTTTCGAGAGCGTTGTCGCGCGCGCCAGCAGAACCTGTGGCGCCTCTTCGTTCGGTTGGAGCGGATGGGCCGCATGGGCCGCATGGGTCTCACGCGGCGCATCGCTGCTCGCGGCCGCAATGGCCTGATTCAGTTCAGTGGCGTGCTGAAGGCGTGTCCAGCTATACACGGCGAAACCGGCGCAGGCGAGCGCCACGGTCGCGAACACGGCGTGAATGAAAGTGCGCGTCATGCCCAGCTCCGTACCTGAAACAGACGCATTGCCATCAGCATGGCCGAGCAGAACAGCGCGAGCGCGAAGCAATACGGACTCCAGTCCTGGCGAGGCAAATGCTCGACAAATGATGTCAACGCATTCTGCTGCCGGTTGATCTCGGCGACGGCCGCCATCATCGCCTTGGCGTCGCCCGCCTGGAAAAGCCGGTAAGGCGTCGGAAGCGACAGAAAATAGCGATGCAATTCGGCTTCGGCCGACGCCTCGCCGGCGGGCAGCGTGGCGTTCAGATCGGGGCTATAGACGCCACTGCGCAAGTAGATGAAGTACAGCGCGATCTGGTTGCGCAGCAGGCTCGCCTGAATGCGCCGCCGCACCGTTTCGTCGAGCCGCGCGCCGCCGTCGGAGACGAGCACGATCGCGCGGCGGCCCGACGAGGGGCGGCCTTCGAACTGATCCAGTGCGGCCAGCATGCCGCGGTCGAGCTGCGTGTCCGGCATGCCGCGTCCGATCGCCGTGGCGGCGATCGCATCGTCGATCGCGTGATGGTTGTAGGTGAACGGCATCGCCAGCACGGGACTGGTGCCGAACATCATGAACGCGAGCCGGTCGTTGGGGCGCTGGCTCACGAAGCTCGTCAACGACGCACGCGCCACCTTGTTCTTCGAGTCGCCGCGCGGCGACTCGACGCCGGGGCTCGCCATCGGCTCGTCCATGCTGGCGCTGCGATCCATCAGGATCAGAATCTGCGCGCCGCTGCCCGTGCGCGGCACCTGCAATTGCGAGCGCCCCGGCCCGGCAAGTCCGACGACGATCGCCGCGATCGCCAGCACGCCACAGAGGCGCGCGAGCCATCCCACCCAGCGCCCGACGTGATCGGGCGGCAGCCACGCGACGCTGGAAAACGGCAACGTATCGCTGCGCCGCGGCAGCAACGGCAGCACGGCGAGCGGCAGCAGGATCAGCATCCACGGAGCGGCGAAGTCGAGGGCCATGGTCATTGCTGGTGACGCCGTTCGGCCCGATACAGCGCTCGGCACAACGCCTGCAACGGAAACTCGGCGGCGTCCGGCACGGGTTTGAAAAAGCGCTCGGCCGACACTTGATAGAAGTGTTCGAGTTGCGCGCGCAGCGGCTGCAAATACGGCGCGCGTGCAAAGAGACCCGGCAACGAACCCGCATGCACGACCTGTCCCGCAGTTTCGTTCAGCGCCCGATGCAGGCAGAACCAGGCGTCCTTCGACGCCGCGGCTTGCCCACCTTCGAGCCGCCGCATCTGCCGCCATGCGCGCGCAAACGGCAAGCGCTCCGACTCGCGCCGGTTGCGCAAGACCCACCATCCAGCCCAGGCCAGCAACGTCGCGAGCAATAGACCCAGCGCCCACATGATCTGGCGACGCAAGCCGGCGGTGGGCAGCGATGGCGCCCCGCGATCGGGGCGCAACGGCTGCAGGTCGCCGTCGGCGAAAACGGCCGGCGGCGTCAGCGGTGCGACGCTCGCCGGCCATTCGGCCACCTGCAGTTGCGCGCCGCTTGCCGAGTTCAGCGTCAACGCGGGCAAGACGATTTTGGTGAGCGTTTGCGGCGCATTGACGACCTGATAGCCGATCACCATCCAGCGGCGCCCGTCGGCGTCGGTTTCGAACGATGCTGGCCCGCGTTCGAGCCAGACCCCGGTACGGCCAACCGAGGGCGGCGTGACCTCGCCCACGTCATGGCCACCCGCTTGCAGAAGCACGCGTTGCGTGAGGACATCGCCGAGCACGTAGCCGAACGCGCGCGGCTGTTCGACTGTGGCGGGTGCCGCCGTGGCGGCATTGCCATTGGCCGCGTGGGTAGCGCTTATCAGCACGATCAGCACGGTGAGCAGCACATGACCTGAACAGCCACCCCGCGCGATGCCGATCCGAAGCCCGCGAGATCTCATACGGTCGCCTCCAGAAAATAGCGCGACATGGCTTCCGGATCGAAGGCCCCTTGGAGATAGAACGGCCGCATGCCGCGTGAGCCGAACGCCGCGCCGAGTTCCGCGCGGCGACGCACGACGCCCTCGCGCCAGCGCTCGCGGATGCTGCCACGCAGCCACACGCTGCGCTCCTCACCCGACTCGGCATCGTTGACGGCCAGCAGCGGACCGTTGCGCGGCGGCGAGATTTCCGCCTCGTCCCACACGACCATCGGCACCACGCACGCATGAACCAGCATGTCGAGCACGGCCGGCATCTGCGCGAGCGGCCAGTGAAAGTCGGACACGACGAACACCAGCGCCTGCCGTCCGGCAAGACGCGCCGCACAGCGCCGCAGCCCGTCGATACCGCCGCGCCCCGCTGGCCGGGCCGCGCACGTGCGCAGCATCGTCGCGAGCAGATTGCCGGTGCCCCGCCCATAGCGTTCCGGCATGAAGAGATCGTCGCGGGCGCCTGCATCGAAGGCCAGCATGCCGAGCCGGTCGCCGACCCGGAACGCGCTATAACCCAGCGCCTCGACGAAGTCCGCGGCAACCTGCAACTTGGTCCGACGCGAGCCGAACTGCATGGATGCCGACACATCGACGATCACCACCACCGGCACCGCCACGCGCTGCAGATGAACCCGCACGAGCCATTCCGAGCGCGCCGCGCGCACGCTCGCGCGCAAGTCCAGCCGGCGCGGATCGGGGTAGTCGAAGAGGCGCCCGTGCATCGCGAATTGCTGGCCGGAGCCGAAGCTCGAACCAGGATGCGAGCCCGGCCGCGCGCCGCCGGCGCGGGTCGGCAAACGGTAGTGGAATTCTGCTGTGCCGTTCATGGTTCGGGGCGCATCAGGGCATCTCGCGCGGCTCGGCGCGCATCAGGGCACGGCCACTTTGGCCATGATCTGCGCGATCAGCGCTTCCGCCAGTTCCTGGCGGCGCAGTTCGTAGATCGGGGTGAAGAACACCCGATGACCGAGCGCCGGCATCAGCACCTCGTGGATATCCTCCGGAACCAGATGCGAGCGTCCCGCGAGCCACGCGACCACGCGGGCGGCGCGCAGCAGCGCGCTCATGCCGCGCGGACTCGCACCGGCGAGAATCAGCTGCTGCATGTCGACGCCATCGAGCGTAATGCCGAAGCGCAGCGGCGTTTCCGTCGCCTGCCAGATATCGAGCGCGTAGCGTTCGATCGTCGCGCTCGCCTCTACGCCTTGCTGAATCGCCGCACCGACGCTGTTCAACTGTTCCCACGCGACGACGGCGGGCTGCAGTTGTGCGAGCAGCGCGTCGACGTCATGGAACATGGTGTCGAACACCAGCGCGCGCCGGATGTCCGGCTCCGCTGGCGTGGGCATGTTCAGCTCGAACAGGAAGCGGTCGCGCGCGGCCGAGGCGAGTTCGAAGGTTTCCTCTTTCTCGACCTTGTTGCGATCGGCGAACACGGTCATATGCGGGAAGCGGTGTTCGCGGTCGAACGCCCAGACCGAACGCTCAGCCATCGCGCGCAGCAAGAGCGACTGCACCTGCGGTCGGGCGCGATTGATTTCGTTGAAGAAGAACGTGGTCAACTGCTCGCCGTGACGCAGGAGCGGGCCGGGATCGATACGCGGCTTGCCGTCGGCATCGACGTACGTGTGATAGACGAGGTCGCCCGGCATCAGATCGATGGTGCCTTCGACGCGCTCGAACTCGCCGCCAACCACCCGCGCAAACGCGCGCAACACCGTCGTCTTGCCGACGCCGACACCGCCCTCGAGCAGCACATGGCCGCGCGCGAACAGCGCGACGTTGATGAGCCGCAGCGTTTGCTGCTGGCCGACGACAACTCTCGCGACTTCGCTTTCGATTTGCAGTGCGTGAAGACGCCAGTCCTGAAGCTGTTCGCCAGAACTCATCGATGCGATCTCCTCCTGATACCCTGCTGATTATCGTGCGGCGGACCCTGTGTGCCGAACCGGCGACACGCGCCTGTCTTTCTGTTCTGTTCTACCCGTGTGTTCGTCGACGCCAGCGGCGTCTGCATCGGCATGCGTTCAAGCACGGTTTATGCCGGTTACGCATGAGCGGCATGGAGCGCCGCCTCGCAGCCGGATCGTTGTCATCCTGTCACGACATTCGGGTACACACTGTGCCATTGGCACACCACGCTGCGGCGGATTCGCGTCAATGTCACGGTGCCGCGTGCTTGCCCGACGCATCCGCGGCGTCTGCCTCCACGAGCAATCCGACGAGTGCGGTCGCGCCGCGGCGCCAGGAAAGATCCGTGTTGCCGCGAATGTCGACCGAGCGCTGGAACAGGATCTTGCCGCTCGCGACGTCTTCCACGCGCAGGTTCAGATTGAGAATGAGGTTGCTGACTTTCTGGACCCAGCAGACGGCCGTCTGTTCAGCGCCCAACTCGCGCCCGACCTGCCGTGCGCAGCTGTCGCACGTGAACAGGTCCTGGTCTGCGCCGAGTTTCGCGATGAGCCCAGCCGCCTCGCTGTTGTCGGCGACGCGGTAGCGCTGGCTCGCGTCCAGTTGCGCGCGCACGGCATCGCTGATCATGCCGATGCGCGCCGCCTGGATGCGATTGGTCTCGGCGTCGTTGTAGGCGGCGTTATCGTCGATCAGAACGCAGTTCATCACCGCAATCGAAACCGGCCCGGCCCACGCGGGCGCTACCCCCCAACCGAATCCGGCGATGACGGCAACGATGACGCAAACCAGGCGCACACCACGCGCAAACACAGCGCGCAACGAAAATTGCCGCTTCATTTGACAAGCCCCGCGCCCGTCACGGAGCCCGCCACGCCCACTAACTTTTCAAACGGCGCGTATTCGTGCTCCAGATGTGTCGCCGCACGATCGAGCAGAAACTGGCGGAACACGACGCTGGTCGGTGACAACTGCTTGGACCGGAGATGCACGATCTGCCAGGTGCGTTCGATGGGCGTGCCGTTCACGTCGAGCAATGCAATCTCGCCGGTACGCAGTTCCAGCAGCAGCGTATGCAGCGAGATCAGGCTCACGCCCATGCCCGCCATCACCGCCTGCTTGATGGTTTCGTTGCTGCCGAGCGTGACGATTTTCGCGGGCGTGAACAGATGCTGCCGGAACATCACTTCGGCGGCCATGCGCGTGCCCGAGCCGGGCTCGCGCAACAGGAACGTATCGCCGCGCAACTCCTGCAGATCGAAGCGGCGCGCTGCGCACAACGGATGACTCAGCGGCGCGATCACCACTTGAGGATGGCTCGCGAGCGGCTCGGCCGTCGTATCGAGTTCGGGGGGCGGGCGTCCCATGATCGCGAGATCGATCGCGTTGTCCTGCAAAAGCCGCAGCAGCGCATCGCGATTGCCGACCGAAAAATGCACGTCGACCTTCGGGTATAGATGCGAATAGAGCGCGAGCAGTTTCGGCGCGAAGTACGTCGCGGAACTGACGATCCCCACGTTGATCGACCCGCTGTCGGCCTGCTTGAGCGAGGTCATCGCATCTTCGGCGTCCTTGATCTCGCCGAGAATGCGGCTCGCGTGGTGCGTCAGCATCTCGCCCGCTTCGGTCAACGTGAGCTTGCGCGCGACGCGCTCGAACAGCCGCAGCCCGATCGCATCTTCGAGTTGATGAATCTGCATGGAGACGGCCGGCTGGGTCAGATGCAGTTCCTCGGCCGCGCGCGCAAAACTCGTATAGCGGCTCGCCACGACGAAGATCTGCAGCTGCCGCAGGGTCAATGAGCGGATGAAGTTCAGCTTGACCCGGTTCGTCGGGAAGCGCGCGGTCTGCATGTGAGCTAGCCGCTCTGCTGAGCGAAGGCGTCGAGCGCCTGGAAGCCGGCGAGCGTGGCCGGCGCGGCAGCGCCGAGCTCGCCGATGGCCTGCTTCAGTTTCGGGGCATAGTCGTGGGTGTCGATCAACATGCGTGAATTCCTTGTGGAAGTTGAAGGGCGTGCGACGATTGAGACCCGGCACGACCCTGCACGGCACGGCACGGCAACACTAACGCGCGCGATAAGGCGCTAAGCCCAGGCAGCCGCGCTAACGGCTCGCCCTCGGCGCATTCGACGACTTCAGCGGCGCCTTCTCCGGTGTCGGCAATCTGCGCAGCACCGACTGGAAGCTCAGCGTCTCCGAATGCGCCGGATGCGCGAAGTCGTTGTTCGTGCCGGGCACATCGGTGCGAATCAGGACGACCTGGCCCGGCACGTCATCGGCGAGCAGGAAGGTGTAGCGCTTGCCCGTGAGCTGCGCGAAACGTTCCGCGTTGGGGTCGTGCAGATACGGTTGCACGACGATGCGCCGGGCCCGCACGGACTTGCCGCCGGCCTCGGCCGTCACACTCTCGATTTGCGGTCCGGCCGCGAGCGCAAGGCGCAGGCGCTGCTGAAAATAGCGCCGCTGTCCGCCCGTCAGACCCTGCATCTCCGTGATGTCACGCTCCAGAAAATAGATGATCACGGGGTTGCATTGCAGCCCGCCGTTCGGCAACGGCACGCTGCCGCTATGGTCCGACACCTGGGCGTCGCCTTTCGCGTTATCCGCGCTGAGCACCAGCACCTTGACGAGATCGGCGCTGCGCGACGGCTTTTCGGAGTCGACCATGGCGTAGTCGAGCTCGGTCTGCGCAGCGACGCCGTGCAGATGATCCGTCGTGAAGATCAGCTGTTCCGCCGGCGTGATGGCGCCGGTGCCCGGCGCGTCCGCCGCGTGCGCGGCGAGCGGCACGGCGCACATCGCCCACATCGTCATCCATGCCGCCGCGCGAAGCAAGGCGCTTCGTGCAGCCATCATGGCGACGCGTCGGCGGGTTTCGCCGTCGGTACGTCGACCGGTTTGAGCAGCGGCACCTGGTAGCTCGTGAGGATGTTGTCGATCTTGTCGTGATTCGCGCCGATCCATTGATCCACCTTGTCTTTCCAGGCCTTCTCGCCGTAGCGCACGCCCATCGAAATCGCATAGTCGAAACGGATGCCGGGCCCTGCGGGAAACGGCACGAGCCTGACCATGTCGCCGGCGTGCTTCGCGAAGTAACCGGCGATCGGCCCCCACAGGAACACCACGTCGACGTTACCTGCACTGAGGTCGTGTTCGATCATCTGGCCGGGGTACTCCTGCGGATCGCCGCTTTGCACCCGGTACGAGACCGCCTGCTCGATCAGATTGTGGCTGAGCAGCCAGTCCACCGCCGGCGTCTGCGTGAAGATGCCGAAGCGCAGTTTGTGCAACTGTTCGGGCGGCAGCTTGAGCAGGTCGTCGGGCGTCTTGATGCTGGCGAATTCGGGACGATTCGGGAACACCATCGCGTAGGTCGAACGCAGATACGGCTGCGTCGTCGAGGTCATGTCGTAACCCTTCGGCACGCCGATGATCAGGTCGCACTTGAAGCGATCGCTGCCCTCCTCCTTCTCGCGCAACGTGTGGCGCACGAAGCCCATGCGCTGCGGGAAGTAGGTGTACTCGAGCTTGTAGCCGAAATCGCTCGCCATCTGGCTTGCGATGCGGTTCTCGTAGCCCTCGCCCTTGCTGTTGGACAGCGGCATGTTGTTCGGGTCCGCGCACACTCTGAGGATGCCGTCCGCGCCGTCGTTATTGGGTAGCGCGGGGCCGTCCGCCCTGACCGCCGCGCACGCGAGCGCCGCGCAGCAGAGCGCGGCCGCGCTGAGCGCGGCGTGCACAGAGATGCTTCTTTTTTTATGACGCATCGTGAGCCTCCGAAAGAGTTGCGCCGGCCTCATTTAGCATCGATGGCCTGCAGATCGCCCGGCTTGATCTGGCCGTCGGAGCGCCCTTTCAGATAGGCATAGAGGTTTTCCCAGTTCTTCTGCATCATCTGGCTCGTGCTGAAATCGGGCATGCCCTTCTCCACCCGGCCGCCGAACACCGTGCGATGAAACTCGGTCTTGTCGAGCGTCTTGAACGCGTCGATCAACGACGGCCCCACCATGCCTTGCTGCTGCGCGCCGTGGCAGCGTTCGCAAGCGAGCGCACGCCATGTTTTCCACCCTTGCAGCGTATTACTGTCGACCTTGCTACCGTCGACCACCTTGTATGCGACCTGCGCGATAGAGGGATTGTTCTGAGCGTACCCGACGGGTAGCAGGACAAGTGCCGCGGGCAGTGTCGCGAGCAACAAGATTGATCGGCCTTTCATGCACATGTCTCCTTCAGGATGAACGGCGCCCCCGATGCGTGTGGCTAACGCATCGGCGCAACGGGCGCGCGTGGGGTGATTTGTGTGCCGGGACGGACTGCGGCGCTGGCCGGGGCGCCCTCCGTACAACGGACGCGCCGGCCATGCGTATCAATCCTCCGGTGTTTCAGCTCTTTTCGCTCGGGATCGCGAACACGAAGAGCGTGCCGCCTAGCGCGGTGTACTTCGCGAGTTCACGATAGCCGCCGACCGCGCCCAGACCTTCGGTCGACTTTTCCAGACCGGCCGCCATGCCGATGCCGGCCCAGCCGCCGATGCCCGAGTACACGCCGACGAACTGCTTGCCGCCGTACTCATAGGTAAAGACGTTGCCGATGATTCCCGACGGCGTCTTGAAGCGCCACAGTTCCTTGCCGTCCTTGATGCGCACTGCCTTCAGGTAGCCTTCGAGCGTGCCGTAGAAGGCCACGCCGCCAGCGGTGGCGAGCACGCCGGACCACACCGAGAACTTCTCCGGCTTCGAGTAGACGATCTTGCCCTTGCTCGCATCCCACGCGATGAAGTTGCCCATCGCGTTGTTCTCGTTCGGGCCGGGATACATCGACAGCGTGGCGCCGACATACGGCTGTCCCGACACGTAGTCGACATCGAACGGTTCGTAGTCCATGCAGACATGGTTGGTCGGCACGAGGAACAGGTTCGAGTTCGGATCGAACGCGGCCGGTTGCTGGTCTTTGGAACCGAGCGCAGCCGGGCAGATGTTCTTGACGTTGTGATCCGAGCCTGCTGCCTGGGTCGAGTACGCCGCGTTACGGATCGGCAGACCGCTCTTCATGTCGACGCGATCGGCCCAGTTCACCGCCGGGTCGTACTTCTGCGCGACGAGCAACTGGCCGGTTTCACGATTGAGCGTGTAGCCGAAACCGTTGCGATCGAAGTGGACGATCGCCGGCACCTTCTTGCCGCCGATGTTCAGGTCGGACAGGATCATTTCATTGACGCCGTCATAATCCCATTCGTCGTGCGGCGTCATCTGGTAGACCCAGCGGGCCGTGCCGGTATTCAGGTCGCGCGCGAAGATCGACATCGACCATTTGTTGTCGCCCGGACGTTGCGTCGGGTTCCATGTGCCCGGATTGCCGGTGCCGTAGTAGATCAGGTTGAGTTTCGGGTCCCACGCATACCAGCCCCACGTGGTGCCGCCGCCCAGCTTCCACTGATCCCCCTTCCACGACTTGAGCGACGAATCCGCGCCGACCGGCACCATCTGGCCGTCGGTGTAGGTCATCGTCTTTTGCGGGTCGAGCAGCATTTCGTTGTCCGGGCCCGTGCTGTAAGCCGTCCAGACCGGCTTGCCGGTCTTGATGTCATACGCGATGAGCCGTCCGCGCACGCCGAATTCACCGCCCGAAATGCCGGTCACCACCTTGTCGCCGAAAACGTGCGGCGCGTTGGTGTTGGTTTCACCCGCTTTCGGGTTGCCGTTCTGCGCGGTCCAGACAACATCGCCTGTCTTCGCATTGAGCGCCACGAGTTTGGTGTCGGCCTGCTGCAGGAAGATCTTGCCGTCGCCGTAAGCGAGACCGCGGTTGACGGTATCGCAGCACATCACGGAGACGACCTGCTCTTCCTGCTTCGGTTGATACTGCCAGGCGAACGTCTGGTCCTTCAGGTTGATCGCGATGACCTTGTTGGGAAACGGCGAGTGAATGTACATCGTGTCGCCGATCACGAGCGGCGAGCCTTCATGGCCACGCAGCACGCCAGTCGACATGGTCCAGGCGACCTGCAGCTTGCCGACGTTGTTCTCGTTGATCTGTTTGAGCGGGCTGTAGCGGTGATTCGCGTAATCGCCCGCCTGGGCCGCCCAGTTGGATGGATTCTTCATCAGGCCGTCGAGCTGCGGATCGGCCTGTGCGACGATAGAGCTAAAGGCTGCCGATGCGAGGATCGCGAGCCCAAGAACCGTGGTGCGTAAGTTCATGTCTCCTCCAGAATTGTCCTGCTGTTCAACTCACGAATGACCCACGCTACCTCGCACGCATCGTGCGCGCCTTCTCGAGTGCAGGTAACGATTTACGCGCTGTCCCGATTCGACGTCGGGCTTCGCGGCGCATTAACGGCCAACGCATATTCCATGCCGACCGCGGTGCCGACGAACGGCCGATGGCTCGTATTGGGGTGGCGTTCGGCACGCGAGCCCCGCTGCGCGAGTCGCGCGTCGCGAGGCGGTCGTGGCTGCGCTCACGACGGATTGCGCGCGATGCCACGGATGTGACACGCGTGAAGCGGTTGCGCCACGCGATGCGACACATACTGTGTCACGCCGGTGATACGAAGCGTGTCCTTTGCGAGTCATGTGCCCGCGGGAACTGGCCCGGCACTTGCAGCACTGTGTAGTTCGGCGGGCGTTTCCCGCATCCGAGGAGAACGGTCATGGCAAAGACAGAGCAGGTCTATTCCGACGAGGAGATCCAGCAACGCCTCGTCGGTCCGCTGCAGCACTGGTATCTCGAGGACGGCTGGCTGCGGCGCAAGTACCGCACCGAAGGCTGGAAGGGGACGCTGATGGTGGTCAACACGGTGGGCCATCTCGCGGAGGCCGCCTGGCATCATCCCGATCTGACGGTCTCCTACGCATTTGTGACGGTGAAGCTCAAGACGCACAGTGCGAAGGGCATCACGGACAAGGACTTCGCGCTCGCCACGAAAATGGAGTCAGTGATCCAGTGGCAGCCCGGGCTCGAGGACGGGCCGCTCGAAGGCACGCCGTCCGACGACCAGCGCTTTCGCTATATCAAATACGACGCGGCGAAATCCGCACAAGGCGAGTGAGGGGTTTTCCCGTACCGCCCATTCCCGCTGGCCGGCCGTGCGCCTCCCAACGATCGCCTGAGCGTGATGACGCCTGGTGAAACACGGCGTGACACAGTGCACCTTCAGCGTCACACAGCGTCCACAAATACGCGGCACAACCGGGCACAACCGGCCAGGCGACGCGTTTCGCGCGACCCGAAGCGGTTTTTCAAGTGGCTTGACGGTCGCGTGAGGCGGCTGTCTCTCGCGTCAGTTGCACGGCTGCGCGCCTGGTACGGCTTCTGCTTGACCTCGCCCGGCGCGCTGCTGCGATGCACCCGCCGCATCAACCGGCGCCCTTTCGGCCAGACCCTGTTCAGCGCACCCACAAGGATACTTGCGATGCCGCTTCAGTTTCGCCGCCTTCCGCCTCACGCCGCCATCACCATCGATGCGCCCGCGCGTCTGCATCTGGGCTTTCTCGACCCGAATGCGTCGCTCGGACGTGCATTCGGCAGCCTCGGACTGACGATCGACGCGCAAGGCACGCGGCTCGAGGCACGCCTTGCCGAGCGCGAGCAGATCGACGGCGCGGTAACCGAAGCGGAGCGCGAGCGCATCGCGCTTTGCCTCGCACGGTTGCAAGCCGCCTATGGGCCGGCGACGGTCGCGATCGACGTCACGCATGCGCCGCGTGCGCACACTGGGCTCGGCTCCGGCACGCAGCTCGCGCTGGCCGTCGGCACGGCGTTCGTGCGCCTGCTCGGCCATCCGGCGAGCACCGCCGAGATTGCCGGGTTGCTCGGGCGCGGCGCGCGCTCCGGCATCGGCATTCTCGGTTTCGATGCGGGCGGCTTGCTGCTGGACGGCGGACCGGCCGGCGATCTCCGTCAGGGCGTGCCGCCGCTGCTCGCACGCCAGCCGTTTCCGCACGAGTGGCGCGTGCTCCTCGTGAGCGACCACGCCCGTCAGGGTTTGCACGGGACGGAGGAACGCCGCGCGCTCGCCTCGCTCGCGCCGTTTCCGCAGGCCCTCGCGGCGCACCTGTGCCATCTGGTGCTGATGCGCATTCTGCCGGGCGCGGCCGAGCACAACTTCGTGCCGTTCGCCGAAGGCCTCACCGACATGCAGCAGACCATCGGCGAATACTTCGCCAGCGCGCAAGGCGGCGTGTTCGCGAGCCCCGACGTCGAGCGCGTGCTGCGCGCGGTCGCCGCCGAACGGACGGCGGGCATCGGCCAGACTTCGTGGGGCCCGACAGGCTTTGCGATTCTCCCGAGTGCGCTCGACGCCGACAGTGCGCTCGCCACCGCGCGCGAAGCGTCCCGCGCGATGCGGCATATCGAATGCACGGTCGTCGCCGGACGAAACAGCGGCGCGGCCATTCGCAGCACCGATGCGCACGCGCAGCGGATCGACGCCGCATGACGCCCCTCGGGTTCTGCGTCGATGGCGGGCGCGCGCACGCGGCGGCGCACCATCGCCACCCCTCGCGCGCGGCCACGCGCCCCTCGCTTGCGCGGTCCACCACCTTGCCACTGAAACCGGAACGAGCCTGCTGCCATGCCCGAAACCATTGAAAGGCCCTATATCCTGCACATGCTCACGGCTACGCCGCAGATGAGTCCGTTCGACGTCAACATGGCGGCCGACGCGGGCTATCAGGTCATCGTGCCGTACTGCAACGTCCTGCCGAACATGGTCGCGAACCTGACCCAGGACGCGATCTTTTCCCGTGGCCCGAAAGGCGTGTCGCGCACCGGCATCTTCATCGGCGGACGCGACGTGATGCAGGCCGCCGACATGCTCGACACCGCGCGCAAGGCGATGGTGCCGCCGTTCGAAGTGTCGGTGTTCGCCGATCCGAGCGGCTCGTACACGACGGCGGCCGCGGCCGTCGCCCTCGTCGAGCGGCATCTCGGCAAGCAGCACGGCATGGAGCTGGGCGGCAAGCGCATGCTGATTCTCGGCGGGACCGGCGCGGTCGGACGCGTCGCGGCGGCGATGGCCGCCTCGCGCGGCGCCGACGTGACGATCGCGAGCCACCACGATCGCGCCCGCGCGCTCGGCGTCTCCGCGGAAATCAACGAGCGCTTCGGCATCGTTACCAACGGCATCAGCGTCGCGACGCCGGACGAATTGCGCGGCGCGCTGGCCGATGCGGAGATCGTGCTCGCCACCGCCGTGGCGGGCGTCCAGGTGATCAGCAGCGACGACCTCGCGTTCGCCAAACGCCTGCTGATCGCCGCGGACGTCAACGCCGTGCCGCCGGAAGGCATTGCCGGCGTCAATGTGATGAACGACGGCAAGCCCATCGACGGCGTGCCCAACGCCGGCGCGGTCGGCATCGGCGCGCTGGCGATCGGCAACGTCAAGTATCAGGTCGAGCATCGGCTCTTCATGCGCATGCGCACCGGCGGCAAGCCGGTCTACCTGGGCTTTCCTCAAGCATTCGACGAAGCCCGCGAGGTTGCGGCCGGCCTTGGTTGAGCCAGCCGTGACGACCCCGCGTCAGCCGCTCGCACAGGCGCCGTTCGTCGCGGTGGCGGGGCTCTCCGCGCGTCTGCTCGCCCAGTCGGCGGCACGCGCGGGGCTGCGGGTCGCCGCGCTCGACATCTTCGGTGATCGCGATACGCGTGCGGCCGCCGAGGTGTGGTGCGATATCGGCGGCGGCGCGCTGACGATCGATCGCG
>NZ_NPIH01000220.1:0-23041 GCF_012275575.1 Paraburkholderia sp. SG-MS1
CCGCGCCGGTCGGCGTCGGCGCGCGCACGTCGGCAGCGAAATCGGCGATCGTGAAATCGGTTTCGTGACCGACGCCGCTCACCACGGGAATCGCGCTTTGCGCGATCGCACGCGCCAGCACTTCTTCGTTGAAGGCCCACAGGTCTTCGATCGAGCCGCCACCCCGGCACACGATCAGCACGTCGACTTCGCGCCGCGCGGTGGCCGCCTCGACCATCGCCGCGAGCTTGCCGCTGACGCCCACGCCCTGCACCGGCGCGGCATAAACGATCACTGGAATGTGTGGGGCGCGGCGCGCCAGCGTGGTCAGCACGTCGCGCAGCGCCGCGGCCTGCAACGACGTCACAATGCCGATCGCCCGCGGATGGGTCGGCAACGCGCGCTTGCGCTCGGCGGCAAAGAGCCCCTCCGCTTCGAGCTGCGCCTTCAGCCGCAGAAACGCTTCGTACAACCGCCCCTGACCGGTGCGGCGCACCGCTTCCACGTTCAGTTGCAGTTCGCCGCGCGGCTCGTACATCGTGACGAGCGCGCGCACTTCGATGCGGTCGCCTTCGCGCGGCGTGAACTCGGCGTATTGAGCCCGTCCCCGGAACATCACGCAACGCATTTGCGCCTGCGCGTCCTTGATCGAGAAATACCAGTGGCCACTCGCGGCGCGGGTGAAGTTGGACACTTCGCCGGCCACCCAGACGAGCGGAAACGAACGTTCGAGCATCGTGCCGATCGCCCGGTTGAGCGCGGAGACGGGAACGACGACTTCACCGCCGGGCGCCGACGAAGAAAAAGGACTTTCGGGATTCATACGAGGGATATCTGTGACTGGCCGGACAGACGATAGACCGACTGGCTAGCGGCGTCCAGCGTAGTCGCCGGATCGTTAAAAGTGTCCACATGGCGGGAGTTGCCAGACCGATCCCGCCAGATCTCCCACCAGCGCACGCGGATTTCAGCATACCGTTGATTTATATGGCGTTTATAACTGGGTCACAGCGCCACTCGCCGATGTGCGAGGCTCGCAACGGCCCTTTGCGGCGGTTCGATGGCAAGTTCTCCACAAAGTTATCCACAGGCCATGGAGCGCGCGCTCGGCTGCAACCCAGCGCCGCACGGGCGCCGCGCGACTTGCCGGGCGGGACGCCGACGCGCTAGAGTGCTGGGTTCGGCGGCCTCCGAACGCCGCGCAGGGGACGCCGAGGTGGTCCGCTGCGCAAGTGCGGCGGACAGCGCCGCTGCTTCACTTTTTGCCTCACTTTCGACTGTCCGGAGGACCGCGTTGATGCAGATCCCGCGTATTGCGCCTGGCACCTCGACGCCACCGCGCCGCCCTCACCCGGTGAACGGCGCGCCGCTCGTCCGCGCGACTCGTCCATGAGCGAACTCAGCGATCGTCTCGAAGCCCGTTTCGCCCGCGAGTGGCAACAGCGCGGCGCTTTCGCGTGGGCGCTGACGCCGCTCGCGTGCCTGTTCGGTGCGATTGCCGGCGCACGGCGCGCCGCCTTCTCGCTGGGCTGGTTGAAATCCGTGCGCGTCGACGTGCCGGTGGTGGTGGTCGGCAACGTGACCGTCGGCGGTACCGGCAAGACGCCGACCGTGATCGCGCTGGTCGAAGCCTTGCGCGCCGCGGGCTTCAGTCCCGGCGTGGTGTCGCGCGGGTACGGTGCGCGCGTCCGGACGCCGACGCCGGTCACGCCCGCATCGGCCGCAACGGTCGGCGGCGACGAGCCGTTGCTGATCGCGCGCCGCACCGGCGCGCCGGTGTGGGTCTGTCCGGACCGGGTGGCCGCCGCGCAGGCGCTGTGCGCAGCACGTCGCGACGTCGACGTGATCGTGAGCGACGATGGCCTACAACATTACCGCCTCGCACGCGACGCCGAACTGGTCGTATTCGACCACCGGCTCGGCGGCAACGGCTTCCTGCTGCCGGCTGGCCCGCTGCGCGAGCCGTTGTCGCGCCGCCGCGACGCAACGCTCGTCAACGACCCCTACGCGCGCACGCTACCGCCCTGGCCGAACACGTTCGCGCTGCAACTCGCCCCCGCCGACGCGTGGCATCTGGAGAACCCCGCACTGCGCCGTCCGCTCGCGCAATTCAGCGGCGAGCGCGTGCTGGCTGCGGCCGGCATCGGGGCGCCGGAGCGTTTTTTCGCGACGCTGCGCGCCGCCGGTCTCGCGCCCGCCACGCGCGCGCTGCCCGATCACTACGCGTTCGAACGCAATCCTTTTACGGATGTCGACGCCGATGCGATCCTGATAACCGAAAAGGATGCGGTAAAATTAGGGTCCTGGCACGATGCGCGTATCTGGGTTGTCCCGGTCGAAGCCGCGCTCGATCATCGCCTCATTGCATTAGTTGTGGAGAAAGTTCGTGGACGCTCGCCTGCTTGAAATTCTCGTCTGCCCGATCTGCAAGGGCCCGCTCAGCTACGACCGTGCCGCGCAGGAACTGATCTGCAACGCGGACAAGCTCGCGTACCCCATCCGCGACGGCATTCCTGTGATGCTCGTCGACGAAGCGCGGCAGACCGTGGAAGGCACGCCGGTCGATCTGAATCCGGGCTCGGTCGCCTGAGTTCAGGTTTGCTTGCATGGGGCGGCCGCACGTCGGCACGCCCCGCGCCGGCGACCGTCTTTCCCGTTTGCGCACGCGCTGCCTGCGCGGGCGCCTCCTCGGGTTTTATCGCTGCTCGTCTTCCCGCTCGCCTTCCCGATGACCCAAGCCCATACCACCACTGCCCCGTTCATTGCCGTCGTACCGGCCCGGCTCGCTTCGACGCGTCTGCCCAACAAGCCGCTCGCCGATATCGGCGGCAAGCCGATGGTAGTGCGGGTCGCCGAACGCGCGCGCGAGTCGGGCGCGCAGCAGGTGCTGGTCGCGTCCGACGCGCAGGCCGTGCTCGACGCGGCACGTGATCACGGCTTCGAAGCCGTGTTGACGCGCGCGGACCATCCGTCGGGAACCGACCGTCTCGCGGAAGTCGCGACGCAGTTCGGCTGGAGCGACGACACGATCGTCGTCAATGTGCAAGGCGATGAACCGCTGATCGACCCGGCGTTGGTGTGCGGCGTCGCGTCGCACCTCGCGGCGAGCAGCGGTTGTGCGATTGCCACCGCCGCGCATCCGATCACCGACCCCGCTGAAATTTTCAATCCGAACGTCGTCAAGGTCGTGCTCGACGCGCGCGGCATCGCGCTGTACTTTTCGCGCGCGCCGATTCCGTGGGCCCGCGACGCGTATCAGCCGCACTGGCCCAAGGTCGCGTCGATGCCCGTCCCGCCTGCGCCGACGGTGGTTCACCGGCATATCGGGCTGTATGCGTATCGCGCGCAATTCCTGCGCACGTATCCAAGCCTTGCGATCTCACCAATCGAACAGGTTGAAGCGCTCGAACAGCTTCGCGCGATGTGGCATGGCGAGCGCATCGCGGTGCTCGTCACCCCGGACGTGCCGCTGCCCGGCGTCGATACACCCGCGGATCTCGCGCGCGTACAGGCTTTATTCGGGTCTTGAGCACAAAAACCCATGGCATAATCGAACGGTTATACGCGCCTCCCCTCCCCAGCGAAAGCAGCGAAACTCAGGGTTTGCCCGGTCGCACCGTTGCCCTCTTGCAGCGCCGTCGTGTGTGTCGACGTGCAGCGCGAGACCTGCAACGGTAGCCGATGCGGGTCCCTCGACGAATCGTGGGATGGCTGCAGCGTCATCAAAGAATTCACATAGATCTGGAGATATCACATGCGTTTGATCCTTTTGGGTGCACCCGGTGCGGGCAAGGGCACTCAGGCAAACTTCATCAAGGAAAAATTCGGCATTCCGCAAATTTCCACCGGTGACATGCTGCGCGCGGCCGTCAAGGCCGGCACGCCGCTGGGCCTCGAAGCCAAGCGCTTCATGGATGCCGGCGAGCTCGTCCCGGACGAACTCATCATTAACCTGGTGAAGGAACGTCTGCAGCAGCCGGACTGTGCGAACGGCTATCTGTTCGACGGTTTCCCGCGCACCATTCCGCAAGCGGAAGCGATGAAGCAGGCCGGTGTCGCGATCGACTACGTGCTCGAAATCGACGTGCCGTTCGACGAGATCATCGCGCGTATGAGCGGCCGCCGCTCGCACGCCGCTTCGGGCCGTACGTATCACGTCAAGTTCAATCCGCCGAAAGTCGAAGGCGTGGACGACGTGACCGGCGAACCGCTGATCCAGCGCGACGACGACAAGGAAGAAACGGTCAAGAAGCGTCTGGAGGTGTACGAGGCGCAGACCAAGCCACTGATCGAGTACTACAACGGCTGGGCGAAGAACGGCGACGCATCGACCCCATTGAAGGCACCGCAGTACCGCCGCATTTCGGGCTTGGGCAGCGTCGATGAGATTCGTACTCGCGCATTCGACGCGTTGAAGTAAGCTCGCTGCCGATTGCTTCTGTTTTGACGAAAAAACCCGCCGCTGCCGGCGGGTTTTTAATTGCGCCACCGGCTCACGCGGGCCGCCCTTCCATTCCTCTGCCGATCACGCCCATGCAGATTAGTTAGACATCCGTAGCAGTTTGGCTGCTTGCGCCGCGCTTTCCGCGTTGCAGCATAGCCGCTACAATCGATCATCGAAAAAGTATTCGATCGAGAGACGACTGGACAACCGTAGCAAAGGAGTAGACATGGAGATTCGTGACAATGCGTTCCTGATCACCGGCGGTGCCTCGGGTCTGGGCGCCGCCACCGCGCGCCTGCTCGTCGAGAACGGCGGCAAGGTGGTGCTGGCCGACCTGAATCAGGATGCCGGCGAGGCGCTCGCCAGGGAACTCGGCGGCGTGTTCGTCAAATGCGACGTGAGCCGCGAAGACGACGCCATCCAGGCCGTCGAAGCCGCGACAAAGCTCGGCACGCTGCGCGGTCTCGTCAACTGCGCGGGCGTAGCACCGGCCATCAAAACGGTCGGCAAGGACGGCCCGCATCCGCTCGACTCGTTCGCGCGCACCATCTCGATCAATCTGATCGGCACCTTCAACATGATCCGGCTCACCGCCGCGGCAATGTCGAAGAACGAGCCGAACGCGAGCGGCGAACGCGGCGTCATCATCAACACGGCTTCCGTGGCCGCGTACGACGGCCAGATCGGCCAGGCGGCCTATGCGGCGTCGAAAGGCGGTGTGGTCGGCATGACGTTGCCGATCGCACGCGACCTGTCACGCAACGCGATCCGCGTGATGACGATTGCACCGGGCATCTTCGAAACGCCAATGCTGCTTGGCATGCCGCAGGAAGTGCAGGACGCGCTCGGCGCGATGGTCCCATTTCCGCCGCGCCTCGGCAAACCGGCCGAATACGCGATGCTGGCCAAACAGATCTTTGACAATCCAATGCTTAACGGCGAAGTGATTCGTCTGGACGGCGCCATCCGCATGCAGCCAAAGTAACGATGCGCCCACCTGCCGCCTGATGCGGCATGCCCGAAAAAAACGCCTGCACACGAATACCGTGCAGGCGTTCTGTTTCAAAGCGGCGACAGGGAAGCACCGGGCGCTATTCGCGATCGTCGTGCTGGGTACGTTGGCGTAACTCATGCAACTGCGACTCGACCACCGTCGCGTCCTCGGCATCTGGCCGGTCGCCCAGATAGCTTTCGAGGTCTTCGAGCGCGGGGCGCAGGTAATCGAGCCGCGCGTACGCGAAGCCGCGATCGCGCACCTCTTCGATGTTGTCCGGCAGCAGGATCACGAGACGCTGCTGCACCCCCAGCAGGCGCTGCCAGCGCTCGGTCTGAAGATAGGTGGACTTCAGATTGCGTAGCATCCGCGCGATGATCTCGCGGCGCGTCGCCGGCTGCAGCAGCATGCGCAGAGCCCGGCTCACCGACTCGCCCGCCGACGCCACATACGGTTCCAGCATCTCGACCATCTGCGTTTCGGTCAGCGACTGGCCGGTGGTCGGATCGAGCATCTCTTCGCCATCGGGCGTCGTCACGCGCAGCAGGAAATGCCCCGGAAAGGACACACCGCGCGCCGGAATACCGATCTGCTCAGCCATCTCCAGGTACAGCACCGCGAGCGAAATCGGAATGCCGCGGCGGCGCTTGAGCACCGCGTTCAGATAGCTGTTGTCGGGATCGTAATAGTCGTTGAGGTTAGCGGCAAAGCCGAGCTCGCGGAAAAAGAACCGGTTCAGAATACCGAGCTTTTGCTTGATGTCGGCGTCGGCCGGCATGCGGCGCTGCAGGCGCACCACCAGTTCGTCGATCTCGGCCAGCGTGGCTTGCAGATCGAGATCGGGGTAAGCGTCCTGCGCGAGGGAGAGCGCCGCCTCGGTCAGTGGGAGACTGTCGTCTTCGGCGACGAGCGTGCTGAAATAGTCGAGAACCCGCGTCATCGTGATCACTTCACTCGCCTTTTGAAATACGCGTACTTGAAGCCCATCAACCAAAGCATACCGAAATATAGCGCGGCGAACAGCACGAGGCACGCACCCAGCAGCACCATCCGGTCGACCGGCCGATCATGCATGGCGATCCAGTCGAAATTGATCGCCAGCCAGCGCATCGTGCCGGCCAGCACCAGACAGGCGCCGAACAACTGTACGAAAAATTTGAGCCAGCCACCCGACGGCATATAAATGCCGCGCTTGCGCAGACCGACAAACAGCAGCAACGCATTGACGCAAGCGCCGAGCCCGACGCTCAGCGTAAGGCCCGCGTGCGAGAAAAGCGGCACGAACACGTAGTTGCTCAACTGCGTGGCGATCAGCACGCCGACGCCGATCTTCACCGGCGTCTTGATGTCCTGCTTCGCGTAGAAGCCGGGCGCGAGAATCTTGATCAGGATCAGACCGATCAGGCCGACGCCATAGGCGGCCAACGCGCGGCTCACCATCACGACCGAGTGGCCGTCGAATTTGCCGTAGTTGAACAGGACGGCGGTCAGCGGCTGCGCGAAGAAGAACAGCGCGACCGCGCTCGGCGCGGCCAGCAGGAACGTAATGCGCAGGCCCCAGTCGAGCAGCGAAGAATATTCGTGCGCGTCGGCATCGACGTGCGCCTTCGACAGGCTCGGCAGCAGGATCGTGCCCAGCGCGACGCCGAGCAGCGCGGTCGGGAATTCCATCAGCCGATCGGCGTAATTGATCCACGACACCGCGCCCGGCCCGATGCGCGACGCGATATTCGTATTGATGATGAGGCTGATCTGCGCGACCGACACCGCAAACATCGCCGGCACCATCTTCGACAGCACCCGCTTCACGCCGCGATGCGCAAGCGCGCGCAACGGATTGAGGCTGATGCGCGGCACCATGTCGATCTTTTTCAGCCCCGGCAGCTGTACGATGAACTGCAGGATGCCCCCGGCGATCACCGCCCCCGCGAGCGCATAGACCGGCGTTTGCAGACGCGGCGCGACGAACACCGCCGCGACGATGAATGCCACGTTCAGCAGTACCGGCGCGAACGCGGGCAGCGAGAAGCTCTTGTACGTATTCAGTACGCTCGACGCCAGCGAGGTCAGCGAAATGAAAATGATGTACGGGAACATGATGCGCGTCATCGTGACCGCGAGCGCGTACGCCTCGCCCTCGTGCGCGAGGCCCGAGGCGACGACATACACCACGCCCGACGCGCCCACCACGCCGATCAGCGACAGCACCGCCAGCGCCCATGCGAGCACGGTCGAGGTGGCGTCGACGAGCGCCTTGGTGGCGTCGTGGCCCTGCTGGTTCTTGAACTCGGCGAGAATCGGCACGAAGGCCTGCGAGAACGCGCCTTCGGCGGAAATGCGGCGCAGCAGGTTGGGGATACGGAAGGCGACGTAGAACGCGTCAGTGTATTGACTGGCGCCGAACGCGCGAGCGATCAGCGTTTCGCGGGCCAGTCCGGTCACGCGCGACAGCAGCGTGAAGCCGCTGACCGTCAGCAGGGCTCGGATTAGATTCATGGGGCGCTTATTATACGGGTGCCGCAAATGCGGACGACGAGCCGGAACGCGATTCGGACCGATTTGCTGCGCAGACGTTCGATCCGCTCGGCTGATCGGCGCATTTTTTTGTGGCGCGTCGGTCATGCCGTGCGTCACGAAACGCGCGTTCCGGACTCGCGCCGCCCCAGCCCCGCCACTTTCGCCAGCCCACGCCCGCCGAAGGACGCCAGCCTCCCGAGGCAAGCCCACGCGGCGCGCTCATGCATTCCCGTTGCCACGTGCCTGATTTTGTTGCTATAATCGCCGGTTTCGAAGCTCGCTCAGTTTTCGGACGCGCTTCGGGACATCGGCCAGGCCGGCTCCACGCTCCCTGGCAACGTCCTCGAATCGCCGGAAATACAGGCCCGCCTTCGCGTAGTTCGATCGATTTTTTCGACACTTTTTGCGCTCTTGGGCAATCGCTTCCAAGAGTTCGGATCTAAAAGCAGCACCTCACCACTTGAAGGTCAGGTACTGGAAACAGGAACAGGATAAGGAACCGTCATGGCTAACTCCGCACAAGCACGCAAGCGCGCCCGCCAGGCCGCCAAGGCAAACTCGCACAACTCGGCACTGCGCTCGAAGTTCCGCACGGCTATCAAGGCTGTTCGCAAGGCGATCGACGCCGGCGACAAGGCCAAGGCCGCTGAAATCTTCCAGGCATCGTCGAAGACCATCGACATCATCGCCGACAAGAACATCGTTCACAAGAACAAGGCTGCTCGCCATAAGAGCCGTCTCGCTGCAGCCATCAAGGGTCTGCAAGCGTCCGCAGCGCAGTAATTCCGGTCAGCCCGCTTCGGTGGGCTACCTCCTGTTTCCGCTGCGCAGAAAGGCCCGCCTCGGCGGGCTTTTTTGCTTGAAACAGACTGATTCGCACGGTGCCGCAACGGTTCAGCGCGGCGCGCTCGTGATTGACGGACCACCCTGCCGCCCGACATCACGCACAAAAAAACCCGCTAATAGCGGGTTTTTTTGCCTTGCAGACCCGGCGCGGCCTGCGTTATATCACGTGCCTTTTGGCTTGCGGCACAGCAGCGTGCTCGAGTTGCAACTCACACGCCTCGGTCACGACGAGGTCGTTGTCTTTCGCGAAGTTGAGCACGAAATCGAAAGCCATCGGTTCGATGTCGCGCAGGCGCGAATCGAGAATCACGCATTTGAGATCGCCGATCATGGTCGGCCGCACGTACAGCGAGTACTGCATGTAGGCGTTCGGCCCCTTTTTCGCTCCCGGCCCAAAACACGCCATCACACCGGCGAGCCGCTCCGACCAGTCGCTCGGCCGGAATCGCTTTCCGGTCGACGTAATGCCCTGAATGAAAAATTCGGTTGGAGCTGCTTCGGCCATGTAGGAATACCTGTGTAACTGCCCAGCGTGATGACGGCAAAGCCGACGGCATGCGCCGGCTTCAAATGCCTGAATTCGCGGCTGTACGCCGCGATGGCGAGCCGCGCCACCAGAAACTGCCACGGGCCGGCTGGGCAGCCTCGTCGCTTGTCATGACGGCGCACCGCGAGCAGGCTTTCCGAACCGCGCGAGCCGTGTCCCGCAGGCCGGATTCCGACCTGCCGAGCTTTGGGAGAACCGCCAGATTATAGCGCAGCGGACCTTTTTCCGCAGCGCACACAAGCCTCGTCCGACATAGGCACGAGGCTTTCAGACAGCTTTCCCGGCCGTTTAGCCGACTCGTCAAACGGGGCGAAATCCTTTATGCTGCATTGAGTTACCACAAACGACGGCGGCGCCGTCCGGCAATCCTGCCGGGTGAGTCCGCCGTATTTGTTTCATGACCGCCAAGAAAATTCGCCACTACCTGCAGTTCAAGGATTTCTCGCTGGAAGACTACGAGTACGTGCTGGAACGCGCGCGCATTCTGAAACGCAAATTCAAGAACTACGAGACCTACCACCCGCTGCACGATCGCACGCTGGCCATGATCTTCGAAAAGAATTCGACACGCACCCGCCTGTCGTTCGAAGCCGGCATCTTCCAGCTGGGCGGTCACGCCGTCTTCATGAGCACGCGCGACACGCAGCTCGGCCGCGGCGAACCGATCGAAGACGCTGCACAAGTGATTTCGCGCATGGTCGACATCATCATGATCCGCACTTTCGGCCAGGACATCATCCAGCGCTTTGCGGAAAATTCCCGCGTGCCGGTGATCAACGGCTTGACCAACGAATACCACCCCTGCCAGGTGCTGGCCGACATCTTCACGTACTTCGAGCATCGCGGCCCGATTCGCGGCAAGACGGTCGCGTGGGTCGGCGACGCCAACAACATGCTGTACACATGGATCGAAGCCGCGCAGATTCTCGGCTTCACGCTGCGGCTATCCACGCCGCCGGGCTACAAGCTCGACCGCGCGATGGTCGCCGCCGAAAGCGCGCCGTTCTACGAAGAATTCGACGACCCAAACGAAGCCTGCGCGGGCGCCGATCTCGTCACCACCGATGTCTGGACCAGCATGGGCTTTGAAGCCGAAAACGAAGCGCGCAAGAAAGCCTTCGCGGACTGGTGCGTCGACGCCGAAATGATGGCGCGCGCTAACCCGGACGCGCTCTTCATGCACTGCCTGCCCGCGCACCGCGGCGAGGAAGTCAGCGCGGAAGTGATCGATGGCCCGCAGAGTGTCGTGTGGGACGAAGCGGAAAATCGCCTGCACGTGCAAAAGGCGTTACTGGAATATCTGCTGCTCGGCAAGCTGAATCACTGAGCGAGCTTTTTTCACTCCTGCAGCACCCGCGTGAAATCTGCGTGAAGCCCGACGGGGCTTTGACTACGAGCAAGACGTCCACGTCCGCGCTGCGCATCGGGCCGGCGTCCACGGGTGCAACGGGACCCCGCTGCATCACCGCACTGCCGCAAAACGCGGGCGCCCGACGGTTTAGTGTCAAAATAGTGGTTTTCCGCGCTCCGGAACTGCCGGCGCGCCTTGTTTTCCCGCTTTTTCCAGCTACGAGTTCACCATGAGCGATATCAAGAAAGTCGTGCTCGCCTATTCGGGCGGCCTCGACACCTCCGTCATCCTGAAGTGGTTGCAGGACAATTACGACGCCGAAGTCGTCACGTTCACGGCCGACATCGGCCAAGGCGAAGAGCTGGAGCCGGCGCGCAAGAAGGCCCTGCAACTCGGCATCAAGCAGGAAAACATTTTCATCGAAGACCTGCGCGAAGAATTCGTGCGCGACTTCGTGTTCCCGATGTTCCGCGCCAACACGGTCTATGAAGGCGAGTACCTGCTTGGCACGTCGATCGCGCGTCCGCTGATCGCCAAGCGTCAGATCGAAATCGCGCGCGCCACTGGCGCGCAGGCGGTGTCGCATGGCGCCACCGGCAAGGGCAACGACCAGGTTCGCTTCGAACTCGGTTACTACGCGCTCGAACCGGGCATCAAGGTCATCGCACCGTGGCGTGAATGGGACCTGCTGTCGCGTGAAAAGCTGCTCGCGTACGCGGAAAAAGCCGGCATTCCGATTGAAATGAAGCACAAGCAAGGCGGCGCGCCGTATTCGATGGATGCGAACCTGCTGCACATCTCATTCGAAGGCCGTCACCTGGAAGACCCGAAGGCGGAAGCCGAAGCCGATATGTGGCGCTGGACCGTGTCGCCGGAACAGGCGCCGGACGAGGCCGAATACCTCGACATCGAGTACGAGCACGGCGACCCGGTCGCGATCAACGGCAAGCGTCTGTCGGCCGCGGAAATGCTGACCGAACTGAACCGCCTGGGCGGCAAGCACGGCATCGGCCGTCTGGATCTGGTGGAAAACCGTTACGTCGGCATGAAGTCGCGCGGCTGCTATGAAACGCCGGGCGGCACGATCATGCTGAAAGCGCACCGCGGCATCGAGTCGATCACGCTCGACCGTGAAGTCGCTCACCTGAAAGACGATCTGATGGCCCGCTACGCATCGCTGATTTATAACGGTTACTGGTGGAGCCCGGAGCGCCGCGCGATCCAGGTGCTGATCGACCATACGCAGGAAAAGGTCAACGGCTGGGTGCGTGTGAAGCTGTACAAGGGCAGCGTGTCGGTGGTCGCGCGCGATTCGAAGGAAACGCTGTTCGACAAGACCATCGCCACGTTCGACGACGACGGCGGCGCATACAACCAGGCGGACGCCGGCGGCTTCATCAAGCTGAATGCACTGCGTATGCGGATTGCGGAAAATGCGCGCCGTCAGCGTGACTGAGGGTGGGCGTTTCGGTGAAGGCTGATTTCGCGCGAGCGAAGTCAAGCGCAGAAGGCGCGGCCTGATCCAAACGCAGACGGTAAAAAAGCGCCGGGAGAAAAACTCCCGGCGCTTTTTTCATTTCAGCGTTCCGCCTCATCAGTCACGGCCCGCCCAGTCGCCCAGTGTCCGTAAAGCGCACCGTCAAACCGCTTCCGGGAGCGCTGGCAGCAAGACTTCGGCGCCGCAAACGCAGTCGGCCGCCACCCGCGCCCACCGCGTCACAAACAAACCGGCTCCGCTTCCAACGCCACACCGAATCGCTCCAGCACGTCCCGCTGGATCGCCTCAGCAAGCGCCAACACCTCCGCGCCGCTCGCGCCGCCACGATTCACCAGCACCAGCGCCTGCCGCTCATGCACGGCCGCCGCGCCCATCGCACGGCCTTTCCAGCCGCATCGGTCGATCAACCAGCCCGCCGCGAGCTTCACCCGCCCATCCGCCTGAAGATAAGACACGACATCCGGCTCCCGGCTCTTCAACGCGTCGAACTGCGCCGCGTCGACGACCGGATTCTTGAAGAAACTGCCGGCGTTGCCGAGTTCCAGCGGATCGGGCAGCTTCGCGCGCCGCACCGTCACCACCGCATCGAAGATTGCCTGCGCGGTCGGCGGCCCGTCCCTGCCAGTGGCACGATCCGAGCCCGCGGCCAATTCACGCGCCAGATCCGCGTAACCGGCGCGCGGCTGCCAGACCTTCGGCAAGCGGAACGTCACCGACGTGATCACGAACCGGTCACGCCCTTCCCGCTTGAAGAAGCTGTCGCGATAGCCGAACCCGCAGGCCTCGGCATCGAGCGCCACGATGTCGCCCGTTGCCAGCTCCACGGCGCGCAGCGAGGCGAACCGCTCGCACATTTCCAATCCATAGGCGCCGATATTCTGAATCGGCGCCGCGCCGACCGTGCCCGGAATCAGAGCGAGATTCTCCAGCCCCGGCAATCCTTGCGACAAAGTCCATGCGACGAACTCGTGCCACGGTTCGCCGCCGGCCGCCTCAACGTACGATGCGTCATCGTCCTCGCGCACGACGCGGCGGCCCCGCAGCGCGACCAGCAGCACCAGCCCGGGGAAGTCGCCGGTGAGTACGACGTTGCTGCCGCCGCCCAGCACGAGGCGCGGCAGTCCCGTCGCGCGGGCGTCGCGCACCGCGGCCATCACTTGCGCTTCGTGCTCGATGCGGCATGCAAGCTGCGCGCGGACGTCGAAACCAAAGGTGTTGTGCGCCTTCAGCGGATAGCCGGCAATGAACGCGGCGGAATCGGTGTGGGACATCGGAATCGAGGAGAATGAAACAGCGAAAGAGACCAGGTCGCGCCCCGGCCGCGCGACAATGCGCGGCGGTCTTGGGCAAAAGGGAGTGGCATCGGTAAAATGACGTCCGGTTCGTGATTATAGCGAGTGCCCCGTGCGCAGCCGACCGGCCGCGTCACGCACCGCAGCACTATTGGGAGAATGCAATGCCATCGTTTGACGTCGTCTGCGAAGCGAACATGATCGAAGTCAAGAACGCGATCGAACAGTCCAACAAGGAAATTTCCACGCGCTTCGACTTCAAAGGGTCGGACGCGCGCGTCGAACATAAGGAAAACGAAATCACCGCCTACGCCGACGACGACTTCAAGCTCGGCCAGGTGAAGGACGTGCTGCTGTCGAAAATGGCCAAGCGCAACGTGGACGTGCGCTTCCTCGACTACGGCAAGATCGAGAAGATCGGCGGCGACAAGGTCAAGCAGGTCATCAAGATCAAGAAGGGCGTGTCGGGCGATCTGTCGAAGAAAATCGTGCGTCTCGTGAAGGACAGCAAGATCAAGGTCCAGGCGAGCATTCAGGGCGACGCGGTGCGCATCACCGGCGGCAAGCGCGACGATCTGCAAAGCGTGATTGCGATGCTGCGCAAGGACGTGACCGATACGCCGCTCGACTTCAATAACTTCCGGGACTGAGGCTCAGGGGCGCGGCTACGCGCCCAAGGGTGAAGAACGGACGATGGATAATGAGTAACGGGCAAGCGCGAGGCGTGCCCCGCGCAGGGCTTGCGAGCCCTCCACACCCGGGTCGCCTTGCAGTGTGCCGCCCAACAAGTACTCGTAACTTGCCAGCTAGCCAGTCGCGCCGGGTTTCGCATTCGCGCCGCACGGCCCGGGTACAGTCAGCGAACGACACGAATGAAATCCCGTATCACCGCCGCGCCACCGAAGCAGCACCGGCGGCCGGTCTGCGGGCGGCCCAAATGAGACGGCTTGCGCGATCGATCGGAGCGCAACTCGTGTGGCATGCACGCCCCATCCATCCTCAAAGATCGTTGCCCGCCGCCGGCGTAGCCGCCTTCTTCTTATCCCCGATGCGGCTTTCCTGCCCGCGCGTCAGCTTGGCGATGTTGCCGCGGTGGCGCCACACCAGCAGCGAACTCATCACGACGATCGCCAGCGCGATCACGCGCGGCCCGAACAGAAACGCGTAAAAAAGCGGCGCGAACACCGCAGCGGCCAGCGCCGCCAGCGAGGAATAACGCGTGAAGAACGCAACGATCAGCCACGTCAGCAGGGTCGCGATGCCGAGCGTCGGATTGATCGCGAGCAGCACGCCCGCTGCGGTCGCGACGCCCTTGCCGCCCTTGAAGCGGAAGAACACCGGATACAGGTGGCCGAGAAACACCGCGACCGATGCAATCGCCACCGACGTCTCGTCCAGCCCGTAGCGCGCGCCGAAGTGCACGACGAACCACACCGGCAGCCAGCCCTTGAAGGCATCGCCGATCAGCGTGAGAATCGCCGCCTTCTTGCTGCCGCTGCGCAGCACGTTGGTGGCGCCGGGGTTGCCCGAGCCGTATGAGCGCGGGTCGTCGAGACCCATTGCGGCGCTCACGATCACGGCGAACGACACCGAACCGATCAGGTAGGCAACGACAGCAACGATCAGGTTTTGCATCTGGGACTCTTATAAGGATCAGCGGTCTGAAACTCGATACTCCAACCGCAACAGGGAACGCAACTCGGAACAAAGCGGCGCACATTCTACCGAACGCGGCCGCCCGGAAAACATCCGCGCAAAAGTCAATCGACGCTCGCGCACTGCACCGCCTTCGCCGACAGCAGACGGGTCAGCACCGTCGGCGCGATGCTGACCAGAAAGCCGCGCCGTCCGCCGTTCAGCCAGATCCTGTCCATTTCCAGAATGCTCGACTCGACGTAGACCGGCATCTGCTTGCGCGTACCGAACGGCGACGTGCCGCCGATCAGATAGCCGGAATGCCGGCTCGCCACCTCGGGCTTGCAGGGCTCGACGCGCTTCGCGCCGATCTGCCGGGCGAGGTTCTTCGTGCTGACGGTGCGGTCGCCGTGCATCAGCACGATCAGCGGCTTCGCGTGTTCGTCTTCCATCACGAGGGTCTTAACGACATGATGCTCGTCCACGCCGAGCTGGCGCGCCGACTCGCCGGTGCCGCCGTGCTCGACGTAATCGTAAGGATGCTCGCCGAACGTGACGCCATGGCGGCGCAGAAACTGCGTGGCCGGCGTTTCCGAGACGTGTCTGGATTTGCTCATCGGCGCATTGTAATGGCGAGTTTGCACATCGGCTATTTGCCGAACGGCCGATTGTGCGGTTCATGCGGGTGTGGCACGATCGTTCGGAAATTGAGCGGTGTGTGTGTCTGTGTGTGTGTGTGTGTAGCCGCGGATTCGAGGCTGCGCGGCGGCGAATGTAGCTATTTGGTGGGGATCGGTGTAAGCGCCAAAGCGCTAACTCCGGTCGACCGCCGTTGGCATGGGACCGGAGTAAGCGCTGAAGCGCTAACTCCGGTCGACAAGGAGACAACGTTGAACCTCGACTCATCCATCCGTTCCACGATCGACATCCCCGCCCTGCTCGCCGCGCTGCCGGCACGCATCGCCGAGATTCCGGCGCTCGCCGCCGCGCGCGATCCGCAGCACATTGCCTTGATCGAGGACGCGCGCCAGTTGACCAGCACCCAACTGCTGCAAGCCGTCGACGCCGTCACGGCCCTGCTGCGCGCATGGGGCGTGCGCGGCGGCGACCGCGTCATGATCGTCGCGGAAAACAGCATCGCGCAGATCGTGCTGCTGTTCGCGACCGCGCGGCTCGATGCCTGGGCGCTCGTGTCGAACGCCCGCCTGTCCACCGCCGAACTCGACGCGATCCGCGCGCACGCGCAACCTCGCGTGATCGCGTACGCGGTGGAATCCGCTGATGCCCAACAGCACGCGCGGCGCCACCAGGCGACGGCCGCGCCGGCCATCACGCCCGACATCGGCGCATGGTCGTACGCAGTGGACAGCGCGGCGCAAGCCGAACCGGTCGAAGCAGCCAACCACCGCCAATGCGCCGCGCTGATCTACACCACCGGCACCACCGGCGCGCCGAAAGGGGTGATGCTGTCGCATCGCAATCTGCTGTACATCGCCGCGGTGTCGAGCCGCCTGCGCAAGGTCGGTCCCGGCGACGTCGTCTATGCCGTGCTGCCGATCTCGCACGTGTACGGCTTCGCGTCGGTGTGCCTGGGCAGCCTGCACGCCGGCGCGACCTTGCGGCTCGCGCCGCGCTTCGCGCCGCAAGCCGTGCGCCGGGCTCTCGCCGACGAACGCGTGTCGATCTTCCAGGGCGTGCCGGCCATGCACGCCAAACTGCTCGAACATCTGCAGACGCGCGGCCTTCCATGGTCCGCGCCGCACCTGCGCTTTGCCTATTCGGGCGGCTCGCCGCTCGACGCCGCGCTCAAGGCGCAGGTCGAAGCCGTTTACGGTTTGCCGCTACACAACGGCTACGGCATGACGGAGAGCAGCCCCACGGTGTCGCATACGATGCTCGACGCGCCGCGCAGCGACTGCTCGGTCGGCGAGGTCATTCCCGGCGTCGAAGTGAAGTTCGTCGGACTCGACGGTGCCGACACGGCGCCGGGAGAAATCGGCGAGCTATGGGTGCGCGGGCCGAACTTGATGCTCGGCTACTACCGCAGTCCGGAGCAAACCCGCGCGGCCGTGACCGCGGACGGCTGGCTCAAGACCGGCGATCTCGCGCGCCAGGACGCAGACGGCGCGCTGCATATCGTCGGGCGCAGCAAGGAGTTGATCATCCGCTCGGGGTTCAACGTCTATCCGGCCGAGGTCGAGCATGTGTTGAATGCGCATCCGCAAGTCGTGCAGTCGGCGGTGATCGGACGCGCGGTCGAGGGCAACGAGGAAGTGATCGCGTTCGTCGAACTGACGACGGGCGCGACCGTGACGCCCGCCGACCTGATCGCGTGGTGCGGCGAGCGTCTTGCGCCGTACAAGCGGCCCGCCGAATTGAAGGTGCTCGCCGCGCTGCCGGCCGCTTCGACCGGCAAGATCCTTAAACACCGGCTGCGCGAATTTGTCTGAAGCAGGTGCAACGGCACGCGCAACGCGCAACGCAAGCGCGCCTCATCCTCGGGGATGATGCTGCGCATGCAGCGACTTCAGCCGTTCGCGGGCCACGTGGGTGTAGATCTGCGTAGTCGAGATATCGGTGTGGCCGAGCAGCAGCTGCACGACGCGCAAGTCAGCGCCGTGATTGAGCAGGTGCGTCGCGAACGCGTGCCGCAACGTGTGCGGCGACAACGGCGCGTGCACATCGGCCGCCGCCGCGTGGCGTTTGATGATGTTCCAGAACTGCTGGCGCGTCATGCCTTCGGCACGGCTCGTGACGAACAGCGCGTCGGTCGCGCGCGCGCCGAGCAATGCGGGGCGCGCCTCGCGCAGATAACGCTCGATCCACCCATGCGCCTCTTCACCGAACGGGATCAGGCGTTCCTTCGAGCCCTTGCCCATCACGCGCACGACACCTTCGTTCAATCCCACTTCCACGGTTTTCAGCGTGACGAGTTCGGTGACGCGCAAACCGCTCGCGTACATCAGCTCCAGCATCGTGCGATCGCGCAAGCCCAGTGCGGTGCCGATGTCGGGCGCGCCCAGCAAAGCTTCGACTTGCGCTTCCGTGAGCGTCGACGGAAAACGCGGCGGCTGCTTCGCCGAACGGATGAGCAGTGTCGGATCGACCGTCGCGCGATGTTCCCGCACCGCCCACGCGTAGTAGCGGCGAAACACGGAGAGACGCCGGTTCGCCGAGGTCGATTTATCGTGCTGCCGCGCCGCGCTGTATGCGTTGAGGTCGGCTTCGCCGACTGTATCGAGCGACATGTTGCGGCTCGCCGCGAGCCATGCTGAGAACAGCCGCAGGTCGCGACGGTACGCATCGAGCGTGTTGCGCGCCAGGCCGTGCTCGAGCCACAGCGCGTCGCAGAACACGTCGATCGACGCGAGGCTCGCGAGCAGCTCCGGCGATGAGGCGGATGAAGGTGACACGACGCTCGCGCCGTCTGCGGTGATGTCGCTCATGCGTACGGAATGCCCTCATGCGCGAGCAGCCAGCGCTTGACGTTGCGAAAGAAGCCCTCTTCGGCGTGATGCGCGAAACCGCCGATACCGCTCGAACTCACCGCGCGATGACACGGAATCACAATCGGAAACTCATTCGCGCCGCAAGCCTGGCCGACCGCGCGCGGCACGCTGCCCACCTGCCTCGCCAACTGTCCGTAGGTCAGCACGACGCCGGGCGGAATCTCGCAGAGCGCCTGCCACACCCGGCGCTGAAACGCGGTGCCGACGGACGCCAGCGGTAACGCGAACCGCGCGGACGGTTGCTCGAAATACCGTTCGATCTGCTCGGCCGCTTGCCGCGCCAACGGCGTGTCGGGCGTGACGCTCTGCACCGAATCCGGTAGATAGACGATCTCGCGCACGGCCTCGCCTTCGACACGAATACCGACCTTGCCGAACGGCGCATCGATCACTGCGTTGAACATGATTGCCTACTCCTGACAGACGCGGCGCACTGGCTTGCAACGGTCACGTAGCAACCTGCAGGATGTGCAGGCGCTCTGCGCGAACCCTATGCGCAAACCGCGCCGTACAAAAACTTCCGCTGAATGAACTGCCGCTACTCTACGCCGCTTCGAGCGCCCACTCCACATGCTCGCGCACGACGGCGGAAGGATCGTCGGCGCGTTGCCGCAGTGCCTGCACGATCGCCTCGCGCGCCGCGCCGTTCAAACTTTCCGCAGACGCCCTGAGCGCGTTGCCCATCCCCACTGCGAGATTACGCAGCCAGCTCTCGTAGCCGATGCGGCGAATCGCGCTGCCCTGCATGCGCGTATCGAACTCGTCCGCGCTCCACGCAAACAGCTCGACCAGCGACGCGCGATCGAGCCCATGCCGCACATCGAAATCGGCGACCGGCGCAGCCTGCGCGAACTTGTTCCATGGACACGCGAGCTGGCAATCGTCGCAGCCATACACACGATTGCCGATCAGCGGCCGCATGTCCCGGGGAATACTGCCTTTGAGTTCAATCGTGAGATAGGAGATGCACAGGCGCGCATCGACCTTGTAAGGCGCGACGATCGCCCCGGTCGGACATGCGCCGATGCAGCGCGTGCAACTGCCGCAATGCGAGCCCGGCGTTTCCGGCGCGACGTCGGGCAAGGTTTCGGCATCGGTCGGCAAAGGCACGTCGACATAGATTTCGCCGAGGAAAAACAGCGACCCGGCGTCGCGCTGCAACAGCAGCGTGTGCTTGCCGCGCCAGCCGATGCCCGCCTTCTGCGCAAGTTCTACTTCGAGCACCGGCGCCGAATCGGTAAATACACGGTAGCCGAACGCGCCGACCTCGGCTTCGATTTTCCCGGCCAGATGTTGCAGACGGCTACGCATCACCTTGTGATAGTCGCGGCCACGCGCATAGATCGACACCACCGCCGCCGACGGGTCCGCGAGCCGCGCCTGCTCGGCTGCGCGCCACTCGGGTGCGAGCGGCCCTTCCTGCGTGGTGGTCTGGTTCGCGTTGCCGCTCAGCGTGTCGAAAGGCAAATAGGCGATACGCGCGGTAATCACGCGTCGCGTGCCGGCCACAAGCTCGGCCGGGCGCGCGCGTTTCATCCCGTGTTTCGCCATATAATCCATCTCGCCGTGGCACCCCGCTTCCAGCCACGCTGCAAGCGGCGCTTCGGCAGCGGAGAGATCGGTGTCGCTAATGCCGATCGCCCCGAAACCCAATTCACGGCCCCAGCTTTTGATGTTCAGCGCGAGCGCATTCAGCGCCGCTTCATCGAAATGACGCACGGCACGCGCGGCATCGACGGACGCGGGCGTGCTGGAAACAGGGGACTGCGGACTTCGGTTCATCACGCCATTTTACGAGAATGTCTGCCAACTCCGACCACGCGATTCAACCGCCCGCCGCCGTCCTGCTCGAACGCGTCTTCGCGCTCGCGGACGAAGCCGCCACGCTCGCCTTCGGCGAGCGCTTCGCGCAGGCGATCGAAAGCGTGCGCGCCACGATCGCCCAACGTGACAACGCGTTCCACGGACTGCAGGTGCAACTCGTCGGCGACCTTGGCGCGGGCAAGACCACGCTCGTGCGCGCGACCTTGCGCGGCCTCGGCCACACCGGCCGCGTGCGCAGTCCCACTTACACGCTCGTCGAACCTTACGTGCTCGAACCACGGCAAGGTGAACCCGGCGAACTCGGGGAACTCGCGCTCTATCACTTCGATCTGTACAGATTCACCGATCCGGCCGAATGGGCCGACGCGGGCTTTCGCGAATACTTCGACAGCGGCGCGGTCTGTCTCGTCGAATGGCCGCAACGCGCAGGGCGTCTTCTCGGCGTGCCGGATCTCGTCTTCTCGCTCGACCTCGACAGCGACGGCGACGGCCGCGTACTCGTCGCACGGGCATACAGCGAATCAGGAAAGGCATGTCTCGAAAGATGTTGATCAAACCGTTCCGCTCGATCGAATCGGCGGCCACCGCAACGCATAACTGGCGGCGCCGGCAGATTCTGCGGGCGGGCGCCTCCACGCTCGTGCTCGGCCTCGTCGCGCCGCGTCTTGCCATGGCCAGTTCGGTGCTCGGCGTGCGCGTCTGGCCCGCGCGCGACTACACGCGCGTGACGATCGAATCCGATCAGCCGTTGCAGAACGCACAGCAGTTGTTGCAGGGACCGGACCGGCTGGTGGTCGATCTGAGTGGCCTCGATCTCGACCAGGCGCTCAAGGATCTCGTCTCGAAGATCACGCCGAACGATCCGCAGATTTCGTCGGTGCGGGTCGGCCAATATCAGCCGCACGTGGTGCGCATGGTGTTCGACCTGAAGGGTTCGGTGAAGCCGCAGGTATTCACGCTGCCGCCGGTCGGCGCGTACAAGTACCGGCTGGTGTTCGACCTCTATCCGGCGGTCGCGCCCGATCCGCTGATGGACCTGCTCGCGCAGACCGAGCACAAGCAGCAGACGCTGAACGAAGAGAACGGTGTGCCGCCCGCCACGCTGAGCGGCCCAGGCACACCGCCCACCGCCGACAACAGCGAGGCATTCTTCGAGCGCTATGCGCAGAACGGCGGCGGCGCCAACACTGCGCCGAACGCGCCGCGTCCGCCCGTGCACGTCACCCCCACGCCTACCGCGCCGATCATCGCGGGCAAGCCGGCCGCGCCGCTCGCCCCTCTCACGCCGCCCGCCGCGATTGCGCGCAACAACAAAGGCGGCAACAGCGGCAATACCGCACGCAACCAGGACAGCGACGATACGGACGGCGGCGACACCTACGCGTTCAGCACGCCCAAATCCGGCAAGAGCAACACGGTACGTCTGCTGACGGTCGCGATCGACCCGGGTCATGGCGGCGAAGACCCGGGCGCGATCGGCGGCTCGGGCACTTACGAGAAGCACGTCGCGCTCGACATCGCGAAAAAACTGCGCGCGAAGATCGACGCGCAGTCGAACATGCGCGCCATGATGACGCGCGACGCCGACTTCTTCGTGCCGCTGAACGTGCGCGTGCAAAAAGCGCGGCGCGTCGGCGCGGACCTGTTCGTGTCGATCCACGCGGACGCGTTCACCACGCCGGAGGCAAAGGGCTCCTCAGTGTTCGCGCTGTCCGAGCATGGCGCGTCGAGCGCCGCCGCGCGCTGGATGGCGAACAAGGAGAACTCGTCGGACCAGATCGGCGGGATCAACATCAAGTCCGCCGACGCCACCGTCAACCGTGCACTGTTCGATATGTCGACCACCGCGCAGATTCGCGATTCGATGCGCTACGGCAACTTCGTGCTGAAGGAAATCGGCGGCATCAACAAGCTGCACAAAGGCTCGGTCGAACAGGCGGGGTTCGCCGTGCTGAAGGCGCCGGACATTCCGTCGATCCTCGTCGAGACCGCATTCATCAGCAACCCGGACGAGGAGCGCCGCCTGAACGACGACGCGTATCGCGAGAAAATGGCCGACGCGATCATGACCGGCATCAAGCGCTATTTCGCGGCGAATCCGCCGCTGGCGAAAAACCGCATGACGTAATGCATTGGCGTGCAGCCACGCGATGAAAAACGGCCGCTCGATGCGGCCGTTTTTCAGGATGGGTTCGCGCACGATCGCGCTCGACCGGCTCAACGCGCCGGCGTCAACCGCTGCACGACCCAGCCGCCGAACACGTTGACGGCGAGGCCCGCCATCACCAGCAGCGCGCCGCCGATTTGCGCCATGGTCAATTGCTCGTCGAGCAGCAGCGACGCCGACGCCAGTCCGACGATCGGCACCAGCAACGAAAACGGAGCGACCTGGCTCGCCGGATAGCGCGACAGCAGGCGGCTCCACAAGCCATAACCGAGCAACGTCGCGATGAAGGCGAGATACACGATCGCGAAGATCGACATCGCGCTGATGCCCGTCAGCGCGGCGGCCATCTTCTGCGGCCCCTCGAACAGATAGGACGCGGCGAAGAACGGCAGCGGCGGGATCAGACTGCCCCACACCACCAGCCCGACGAGATCGACC
>NZ_NPIH01000220.1:23084-29066 GCF_012275575.1 Paraburkholderia sp. SG-MS1
AGCACGAAACCGGCGACGCTCATCGAGTGGCCGCCTTGCAGGCCGATCACCGCGAGCCCGCCCGCCGCGATCAGCAAACCCGCGACATTCGGCAAACGAAACCGCTCGCGCAGGAACAGCGCCGCGAACATCAGCGTGAAGAACGCCTGGGCCTGCAGCACCAGCGAAGCGAGCCCGGCCGGCATGCCGACGTACATCGCCGAGAACAGAAAAGCGAATTGCCCGAACGAGATCGTCGCGCCGTAGGCGAGCAGCCAGCGCCACGGCAGGTTCGGGCGTTTGACGAAGAACACCGCCGGCACCGCCGCGACCGTGAAGCGCAAGGCGCCGAGCAGCATCGGCGGCACCCCGTGCAGGCCCACCTTGATCACGACGAAATTGACGCCCCACGCGAGCACCACCACCAGCGCGAGCAGCAAGTCCCTGGGCGACATCCCGGTCTCCGATTGATTGTCCAATCCGGCAGTTTAGCGGAGCCGGCAGCGCGGCGTGATCGCCCACGCGACGAGTTCCCGCGGCGCCGCTGTCTCACGAGCCGTCGGCATCGCGCGCTGCGCAGTAGAATCGTCCATTAAGCCTAATCCACACCGACCATTTCAGCCGAGCCCGCCCATGACCTCCTCGATCAAAGCAGTCCTCAAACCGCATCTGCGCGACGTCGGTAGTCTGACCGTGCGGCGCGTGCTGCCCGCGATGGCCGCGCGCCTGATCGGCCCGTTCATCTTCTTCGACCACATGGGCCCGGCCACGCTCGAACCCGGCGTCGGCCTCGACGTGCGTCCGCATCCGCACATCGGTCTCGCCACCGTCACCTATCTGTTCGAAGGCGCGATCATGCATCGCGATAGCCTCGGCTCCGAGCAGAAAATCGTCCCCGGCGACGTCAACTGGATGACCGCGGGGCGCGGCATCGTCCATTCCGAGCGCACGCCCGCCGAAGATCGCGCGAGCGGCCTGACGATGCACGGCATCCAGACCTGGGTCGCGCTGCCGCTCGCGGACGAAGAGGTCGAACCGTCGTTCGCGCATCACGCCGCCGACACGCTGCCGGTCGTCGAGCGCAATGGCGTATCGCTGCGGGTGATCGCGGGCACGGCCTTCGGCGTGGAGTCGCCGGTCAGGACGTTTTCTGGCACGCTGTACGTCGCCGCGGAATTCGCGCCGGGCAGCGCCTTCGCGCTCGAACCGGAGCATGAGGAACGCGGCGTCTATCTCGTGGATGGCGATCTGGAGATCGACGGCGCGCCGCTCGAAGCCGGTCAGATGGCGGTGCTCGCGCTCGACGAAACCGTCACGCTCGCCAGCACGCACGGCGCGCGCGTCATGCTGCTCGGCGGCGAGAAGCTGGACGGCGAGCGCTTCATCGAGTGGAATTTCGTCGCCAGTTCGCGCGCGAAGATCGAAGCCGCGAAACTCGCGTGGACTCGTCAGGAGATGGGCACGGTGCCGGGCGAAACCGAATGGATCCCGCTGCCGGAACGAAAATGAACGCACATGAGCGCCGCCGCCGATGCGAGCCGGCGCCGGCCGCATTGAATCCATGCCGTTCGGCCCCAATTGATCACAAACCGTTTTATCGACGAGGATGCAATGGACACCACTCTGGCCACTTTTGAACAGGACGTCATCGCGGCGTCGACACTGGCCCCCGTGCTGGTCGATTTCTGGGCGCCGTGGTGCGGCCCCTGCAAGAGCCTCGGCCCGATGCTCGAAAAGCTCGAAGCCGAAGCGGCCGGCAAATGGAAACTGGTGAAGGTCAACGTAGACGAGAACCAGGAACTGGCCGCGCACTTCCAGGTGCGCAGCATTCCGCACGTGATCGCCTTTGCCGACGGCCGGCCGGTCGATCAGTTCATCGGCGTGTTGCCTGAAGGTCAGTTGCGCGAGTTTATCGAGCGGCTCGTGCCGCAAGGCGCGGAGGCGGCGCGCCTCGAAGCGCAGAGCGCTTTGGCCGAAGGCCGCCGCGAAGACGCGTACGACGCGCTGCAAGCCGCCCTCGCCTACGACCCGGGCTTCGACGAAGCGCGCATGGACCGCATCGAGTTGCTGCTCGAAGACAACCGCATCGACGAGGCGCGCAACGAGGTGGATCTGCTGTCGCCGAAAACGACGCAGGGCATCGACGCGCGTTTCAACGCGATCAAGACTCGCCTCGATGCAGTGGATGCCGCCGCCGACCTGCCGCCGACCGATGCGCTGGAGGCCAAAGTCGCGGCCGCTCCGGACGATCTCGATGCGCGCTTCGATCTGGCGAGCGCGCTGATCGCGCGTCGCAAATATGCGCAAGCGCTCGAACACCTGCTCGCGATCGTGCAACGCGATCGCACGTTCCGCGACGATATCGGGCGCAAGACCATGTTGTCGGTGTTCGATCTGGCAGCGCATCAGCCGGAGCTGGTGTCGCAGTGGCGGCGCAAGCTGAGCGCGTCGTTGTTCTGATCCCCGCCGCGTTCAGGCGTGGTGGCCGCGAGCAAGCGCGGCTAGCGCGCCTGAATCTGCGGCCATCGCACCTTCACCGTGCCGCGCGCACGCGCGGCACTCGCCTCACCGCATCAGGCCACCGCCTGCTTCGCCAAGGCTCGCAACACATGCGCCGCGGCGGCAAAACCGAAGCTCGCCGTCACGCACACGCTCGATCCAAATCCCGCGCAGTTCAGCCCGACCGGTCCCGTGTGACCCGGCGACGTGCTCACGTGCTCGGCTTCCGCATCAATATCGCAGACGGCCGCTTCCGGGTAGATCAACGGCTCGTCGGAATACACCGCGCTCACCTTGAACTTCGCCTTCGGTCCGCGCGGAAAGCCATGCTGTTTGCGCAACTGACCGCGCACTTTCGACAGCAGCGGGTCCTGGATCGTCAGCGCGAGATCGTCGATACGAATGCGCGTCGGGTCGAGCTGACCGCCCGCGCCGCCCACCGTGATCAACGCCTGTTGACGCTCGACACACCATGCGATCAGCGCGGTCTTCGTGCGCACGCTGTCGATTGCGTCGATCACGTAGTCGAAGCCGCCGCCCAGCGTCGCCGCGAAGTTGTCGGGCTCGACGAAGTCTTCGATCAGCCGCACGTCGCAATACGGATTGATCGCGGCGATGCGCTCGGCCATCGCTTCGACTTTCGGCTTGCCGTAGTTGCCGTCGAGCGCATGAATCTGCCGGTTGGTATTGCTTTCGGCGACGTTATCCAGGTCGATCAGCGTCAACGTGCCGACCGCGCTGCGCGCGAGCGCCTCGGCCACCCACGACCCCACGCCGCCTATGCCGATCACCGCGACGTGCGCGCCTTCGAACGCGGCGAGCGCCGGCGCGCCGTACAGGCGGGCGATGCCGCCGAAGCGCCGCGCGCGGTCGGCGGTTTCACTCCCGTCGAGGCTGGTAGTAAGATCGGATTGCGCGGTGGTGCTGGACATGATGGCGGGGCTCGTTGAAAACAGGCAAGACAGGAAGTGACGGCGCTCAAGCGGGTTTGGCGCTCGCAGCCCGTATTTTGCCTGAACGCGTCGATCGGCATCGCCGCGGATGCGGCGGCAGCGAAGGCGGAAAGCCATGCATGGCACGCGGTCTTGCCCTGCTCACGCGCAAAAAGTTAACTCCCTGGCTATACTTGCTTGACTGTAGCGTTCGCATAAGAACATGACCTCACTCGCCGAACTTCGAAAAAACTATTCGCTGGGTTCTTTGGACGTTGCCGATGTCGACCGCGACCCGTTTCGTCAGTTCGGCATCTGGTTTCAACAAGCTGTCGACGCCAAGCTGCCCGAGCCGAATACGATGACGCTGGCCACGGTCGACCCGCGCGGCCGGCCGTCGGCGCGCATCGTGCTGATCAAGGGCGTCGATGAGCGCGGCTTCGTGTTCTTCACCAATTACGAAAGCCGCAAGGGCCGCGAACTGGCGGCCAATCCGTACGCGAGCCTGCTGTTTTACTGGATCGAACTCGAACGCCAGGTGCGCGTCGAGGGGCGCATTGTCAAAACCAGCACGGAGGAAAGCGACGCGTATTTCGCGTCGCGTCCGCTCGGTTCACGCATCGGCGCGTGGGCCTCGAATCAGAGTCAGGTAATTGAAAGCCGTTCGCAGCTCGAAACACGCGAACGCGAAATCAGCCTGCAATACGGCGACCAGCCACCGCGTCCCCCACACTGGGGCGGTTATCGTTTGGTCCCCGAAGCAGTTGAATTCTGGCAGGGCAGGCCGTCGCGTCTGCACGACCGTCTGCTCTATACGCGCACAAGCGAAAACGGCGACTGGCAAATCTCCCGCCTATCGCCTTGAATCGAATATGACGCTGGCAGCGCGCCGCCAACGTAGCAGCGCGCGCCGGCCGGATCGCGTCTCGCGGCATGGGAGTTGCGCCGCACCGGGCCGCGGTCCACACAAGCTTTGCTTTAATTCAACGGACACGGAGAGATCACATGTTCTGGGAGAAGAAGCTGGCGCAGTGGGTAGAAGAAGTAAAAATCAAGGCTAACCTGCCTGCACGCCTCGTGCTGTGGGACGGTCAGCAACACGACTTCGGGCAGTTCGCCGCGCCCCAGGTCACGCTACACGTCAAGAGCGCGACAGCGTTGCCCTATTTGCTCGAACCGAGCCTCGACAATCTCGGCGAGGCGTACGTGAAGGGCAAGATCGACATCGAGGGCAAGCTGTCGGACATCATCAACATCGGCTATCAGCTGGCGCGAAATACCGTGACCAGCGCAAGCAAGCTCGCGCGCGTGCGACGCTACTTCAATCACTCGAAGACGTCGGACAAAAAGGCGATCCAGTACCACTACGATGTCTCGAACGAGTTCTACAAGCTGTGGCTCGACGAGAACATGGTCTACTCGTGTGCGTACTTCGAGAACGGCAACGAAGATCTCGCCGCCGCGCAGATCAAGAAGATCGACCACATACTCACCAAAGTCCAGTTGCAGCCCGGCCAGCGTCTGCTCGATATCGGCTGCGGCTGGGGTGCGCTCGTGCTGCGCGCGGCGCAGAAGTTCGGGGCGAAGTGCGTGGGCGTGACGCTCTCGCAAAATCAGTTCGACCTCGCTACCGCCCGCGTGAAAGCTGCGGGCCTGGAAGGCCAGATCGAGATCCGCCTGCAGGATTATCGTGACGTTACCGGTCAATTCGATCGCATCACGAGCGTCGGCATGTTCGAACATGTGGGCCGCAAGAATCTGCCCGGCTACTTCGAGAAAATCCGCGACCTGCTGGTCGATGACGGCATCGCGATGAACCACGGCATCACGTCGAGCGATTCCGACAGCGGCGAAACCGCGCTCGGCGGCGGCGAATTCATCGACCGCTACGTGTTTCCGGACGGCGAGCTGCCGCACATCAGCCTCGCGCTCGAATCGATGCAGCGCGGCGGGCTCGAAGCGGTTGACGTCGAAAGCCTGCGCCGTCACTATGCGCACACGCTGGACCTGTGGGCGGAACGTTTCGAGGCGCATGCGGACGAAGCCCGCAAGCTGGTCGATGACGAAAAATTCCGCATCTGGCGCGTGTACCTCGCCGGTTGCGCCTACGCGTTCGAAAACGACGACGTGTCGATCTACCAGGTGGTGTGCCGCAAAGCCGGCCGCAGCGCAAAAACCTTGCCGTGGTCGCGCCGCTATATGTACGAAAAACCGCTGTGATACGGTTGCGCCGCGGCACGTGCATGAGCGGACCGGCGCGGCGCAACCTTGAACAGCAGATCGGACATCGATGGACCAGAGCGGGACGAACGAAGTTGAACAGCCGCCAGGCGGCGGGCATCGTGGTGATGATGACACCGGCGGCGAAGCCGCGCAGTTCGATCTGTTCGGAATGCCCGTGGAGCAGGCGAGCGCTTCGTCGAAGGTGGACGCTCGGGCTGGTAAGCCGCCGCGCGCGGTAGTCGTAGCCGAAGCTGGAGCCGCGCAGCCTGACGCTGATGCAGTGGCTACCGCGCCCGCTGCCGCCCCCCAGCCCGAACGCCGGCGGCAACGGCGCATGAAACCCGGCGCG
>NZ_NPIH01000221.1 GCF_012275575.1 Paraburkholderia sp. SG-MS1
CGCCGCATCCGACGCCCCCGGGCCCCACTCGCTCAACCCCTTATCCGACGACGCCCTGCTCGACGCCTACTCCTTAACCGTGATCGGTGCACTGGAGCGCGTCCAGCAGGCGGTCGCCTTCATCTCCGTCGAACGCCGGCTGCCCGGCGAGCCGTCCGGGCGCGGCCGAGGCGCGCGCGGCGGCACCGGCTCGGGCTTCCTGTTCACACCCGACGGCTATCTGCTCACCAACAGCCACGTCGTCCACGGCGCCACGCATATTCAGGTGACGCTCGCCGACGGCGCGAAGTTCGACGCCGATCTGGTCGGCGATGACCCCGGCAGCGATCTGGCCGTATTGCGGATCGGCTCGCCGGAGCCGCTGCCGCACGTCGAACTCGGCGAATCGTCGAAGCTGCGCGTCGGGCAGATTGCGATCGCTGTCGGCAATCCGCTCGGCCTCGCGCAAACGGTGACCACGGGCGTCGTCTCGGCGCTCGGCCGCTCGCTGCGCTCGAACTCCGGCCGCATGATTTACGACGTAATCCAGACCGACGCCGCGCTCAATCCCGGCAACTCGGGTGGCCCGCTGATCAATTCGGCGGGTCAGGTGATCGGCGTGAATACCGCGATCATTCCCGGCGCGCAGGCGATCTGCTTCGCGACCGCCATCGATACGGCCAAGTGGGTCATCATGCAGATCTTCGCGCACGGCCGCGTGCGACGCGCGTATGTCGGCGTGGCGGGCACCACGACGCCGTTATCGCGGCGCGTGCAGCGGTATTTCGGCTTGAGTTCGGAGAGCGGCGTGCACGTGATGGAGATCGTCAAAGGCAGTCCCGCCGCGCTCGGCGGTCTGCACACCGACGATACGATCGTCGCGATCGATGGGCTAAGCGTGCAGGACGTCGATGGCCTGCAACGCACGCTCGACGCGTCGCGGATCGACAGGCCGGTCGGCGTGACCGTGCTGCGCGGTGCGCAGCGGCTCGAACTGACGTTGACGCCGGTCGAGCAGGTGAGCTGAGGAAAGCGGCCGGTGGCAGGCCGCCTTTGTTGCGCCGGAGGCAGACGTACGGGTCGGCGTGGTTCCATCGGACTTCCGTTGAAAAGCCCCCGGTTCCTCTTCCCTGGATTTTCGCCCGAGGTCGATCAGGCGTAGGCAAGACCGCCGTCCACACGCGGCGGCCCCAATCCGACGCCGCTTACTGAATCACCCGCGTCACCCCACGGCCACGCGGATCAGCAGCCGCTTCCGGCGTATCGCCATTGACCTTGATCGCCTGGATGTCGCCGCTGAAATTCTGCCCTTTCAGCGTGTAGCCCTTCGCTTCGATCCGCTGCGCGAGTTCACCGTCGATCGGCTTGTACGGCTCCCAGAAAATCGTGTTCGGCGGCAACAGCTGATGATGAAAGCGCATCGCGCCGACGGCTTCCGGCAATGGCATGTCGTAGTCGTACACGTTGTTGATCACCTGGAAGATCGACGTGAAGATGCGCGAGCCGCCCGGCGTGCCGATCACGAGCGCGACCTTGCCGTCCTTCGTCAGAATCGTCGGGCTCATCGACGAGAGCGGGCGCTTTTTCGGTTCGATCGCATTCGCGTCGCTGCCCACCACGCCGAACATGTTCGCGACGCCCGGCTTCGCGGAGAAGTCGTCCATCTCGTCGTTCAGCACGATGCCCGTGCGGTCCGCCACCACGCCCGAGCCGAAATAGCCGTTGATCGTGTATGTGTTCGACACCGCGTTGCCCCACTTGTCGATCACCGAGAAGTGGGTGGTTTCAGCTTTCTCCGGCATGTTGGTGCCGAGACCCGCATGCAGGCTCTTCGTGTCCGACGGCGCGTCCGGATTGACTTCGGTGGCGCGCCTGGCGATGTACGCGTCGCTCGTCAATTGCGCGACCGGCACCTTGTAGAAGTCTGGGTCGCCGAGATATTGGGCGCGGTCGGCGAACACGCGCTTCTCGATTTCCGCGATCAGGTGCACGTATTGCGGCGAATTGAGCGGCACGTCCTTGAAGTCGGGCGCGAGATCGGCCTTCATCTTCAGCAGTTGCACGAGGCCGATGCCACCCGAACTCGGCGGCGGCGCAGTGTACACGCGATAGCCGTTCCAGTCGGCCTGGATCGGTTCACGCCACACGGCTTTGTACTGCTGCAGATCGGCCTTCGTGATGAGGCCATGACCGCGCATCGACGCGGCGATCAGATCGGCCGTCTTGCCCGAATAGAAATCCTTCGCGCCTTGATCCGAAATGCGCTGGAGCACCGCGGCGAGATCCGGCTGCTTGAAGTTGACGCCCTGCTTCAGATTGGCGAAGTACGTGTCGAAGTTGGTCTTGCCCGCGAAGTCTTTCGCGGCCGCGTCGCGACGCGCCTGCAATTGCTCGCTGACTTCGAAGCCGTCGCGCGCGTAATGAATCGCCGGCGCCAGCACCTGCTTCCACTTGAGCTTGCCGAAGCGGCGCTGCGCCTGCCACATGCCGTCGACGGTGCCCGGCACGCCCACCGCGCGATAGCCGAACAGGCTCATGCCCTTGATGACCTCGCCCTTGTCGTCGAGGTACATGTTCCTCGTCGCGGCGAGCGGCGCGCGCTCCCGATAGTCGAGGAAGTACGGTTTGCCGTCCACATACAGCGTCATGAAACCGCCGCCGCCGATGTTGCCCGCTTCTGGATACGTCACGGCAAGCGTGAAGGCAATAGCGACGGCCGCGTCGACGGCATTGCCGCCTTGCTTGAAGATCTGCTCGGCGGCGTCGGCGCTGTACTTGTCGGCCACCGCGATCGCGGAGGCGGTGAGGACAGCGGGCTGCGCTTTCTCGGGCGCCTTCGCAATGGCCGGCGTGGCCTCGAGGAAAGCGCTCGATACGGAAACGAGTGCGACCAGCGCGAATCCGCCGGCTGAAGCTTTGGCGTTGCGGAACAAGCTCATTGAATACCCCCCAGGACGACTGTTTCATCTGACGACGAGTCAAGCTGCCTTGGGCTTATAACATGCGAAGTGACGCTTTGCGAAGTCGCAACAATTCGTAGGGCGCGTGTTGCGGTAGACCTTCACGCGCGCCCGCGACTACCGCGCGCGATTTCATCGCCGGCGTCTCGCGGCAAACGCGCGGTGACCGGAATCGACATGACCGAGAACAGGCCGACCACGAGAAACGCCGGCCAGAAGTCCGGGAACACGATGCTCGAATGACCCTGCACGTTGTGTGAAATTTGCAGCACGATGCCCGCGATCGTCACGCCGAGTCCCAACGAAATCTGCTGGATCACGCTCGCCACACTGGTCGCCCGGCCGACGTCGCTGCTCGGAATATCCGCATATGCCAAGGTGTTCAGCGACGTGAACTGCAACGACGGAAAGAAACCGCCGAACAGCACGACACACCAGATCAGCCAGTGCGGCGTGCCGGGAAAAAACAATCCGTACACGGCGATCGACGCGCCCGCGCAAGCCGCGTTGAACATCAGCACGGTGCGAAAGCCGAATCGTCCGAGAATGCGCGACGCCGCCGCCTTCATGAAGATCGATCCGAACGCGGATGCGCAGGTGATCGACCCCGCTCTGAACGCGGTCATGCCCAGGCCTTCCTGCAACGCGAGCGGCAATAGAAACGGCACCGCCCCTAGCCCGATGCGAAACAGCGAACCGCCCACCACGCTCGCATGAAAACTCGGAATGCGCAGCAGCCGCAGATCGAGCACCGGCAATTCGACGCGGCTCGCGTACAGCGCGTACAGCAACAGCAGCACCACACCGGCCACGCACATGCCGATCGACGCGCTCGTTGGCACCAGTGCGCCGCCCACCAGCGACAGCCCGAGCATGAACAGCGACGCGCCGCTCGCGGACAGCAGGAAACCGGTCCAGTCGAGCCGTCCCGGATGCGCTTCGTGCACGTTGGCGATGTGTTTGTTCGCGAGCCAGATGCCCAGCAAACCGATTGGAATATTGATGACGAAGATCAGACGCCAATGCAGATACGTCGTGATGAAGCCGCCGAGCGGCGGTCCGACCACCGGCCCGAGCAAGGCTGGCACCGTCAGATAGTTGACCGCGCGAATGAACTCGGACTTCGGCACCGAACGGAAAATGATGATGCGGCCCACCGGCACCATCATCGCGCCGCCGATGCCCTGCACGAAGCGCGCGACCACGAAGGTGCCGAGCGACGTGGAGGCCGCGCACATCAGCGAGCCGGCCATGAAGACGCCGATTGCCGTGCGAAACACCGTGCGCGAACCGAAGCGGTCGGCCACCCATCCGCAGATCGGGATGAACACGCCGAGGCCGATCACATAGGCAGTGACCGCGAGCTTGAGGGTGATGGGATCCTGGCCGAGATCGCGCGCCAGAACCGGCAGCGACGTCACGATGACCGTGCCGTCCACGTTTTCCATGAACATCGCACACGCGACGATCAGCGGAACGATGAAGGCGCCTAAAGCGAGAGGCATTGGCATGACGACGGGCTGCTAGGCCGTCGAGGTAAAGCTTCGATTATGGCATTGCAGCGGCGACACGGGGTGGTGCGCGAAGGCTTTCGTGCAGTTGCGCACGCGTGCGTGCGCCGCTTCGTCGTGCGTCCTGCGACGGGCGCGCGCAACCCAACGAAGGTGAAGCGGCTTACAGCCGGCTCACCTTTGCGATACAGCAGGATGCAGCGGGATACGTGCGCAAGCCGCTTAGCGCGACGCGCTGACGAGCGGTTGCAGTTGCGGCAGGATCCCGGTGCTCGCACGGGCAACGTCGTTGGGGAAGTCGATTTCGATCCAGGGCGCACCGGTCACGTCGGCGGTATCGAACACCTGGCTGCGCTCCAGCAACAGGTCGCGCACGGCTTCCTCGTGCGGCATGTTGGCCCGGCCGCTGTCGATATAGCCCGCGACGATCTCGGCAAAACGTTGCGCGGTTTCCTGGCGGAAACGGAAGAAGCCGACCGATTCGCCGATCGTGTCGTACTCGAGATTGACCGCGAGCTGCTTGCGCAATTCGACCGGCACGCCGTCTTTCAGACATAGCTTGACGGGCTCGTCGCCGGCTTCGAAATCACGGTCGATCAGCAGGCGGTTGACAGTCTCGCCCGCCACCAGCGCGCTCAGAATGCGCTCGTCGTAGAGCACATCGGCGTCCATCAGCAGCACGTCGCCACCACGCGTGAGCGCGTCGGCCACCGTATGCACCGTCAGCACGCTGCCCAGGTCGAAGCGCGGGTTCAGCACCGTTTCCACCTTGTGCGGCCAGTTGATGCGCTCCAGCTCCGCCTGCACCGATTCCGGCTGAAAGCCGAGCGCCAGCACGACGTCCGTCACGCCAGCGGTTTCGAGCATTTGCAGATGCCGTTCGAGCAGGCTCATGCCGTCGAACTGCAACAGACATTTCGGGAACTGAGCTTGCGGCGGTTGCTGAAGACGCAGGCCGAGGCCCGCTGCGAGGATGATGGCACGCATGCGCGGTCCTTTGAAAAAATACGGAGATTAATCGGCAACCGGCACGCGCGCCGTGGCGCGCCGCCGTTGCCAGCTTCTTTCGCTGAAGTGCAAAACCAGCAGCCCCGGCAAGCCTAGCAGGATTTCGCGCGCGCGCTTGGCGAGCGACAACGCCAACGCCGCATCCGGCGGCAACCCGACCAGCGGCGCGAGCAGCAGATAGCCGCCCTCCTGCACGCCGAGCGAGCCCGGAATCATGAACGCCGCGCCGCGAATCGCCTGCCCGATGCTCTCGAGCAATAGCGCGTCGATCCAGTCGACCGGATGGCCGAGAAAGCGCAGCGCGAGCCACACTTCGACCGTGCCGACGATCCAGCCGACGAGACTCAGCGTGAAACTCGCCGCCACCTTGCGGCGCTCGCGGTACAACGCCTGCACGGCGGCGTCGACGGCTTCCGCGCGCGTCATCAGCGAGGACCAGTCGCGCTTGCCGAAGACCTTCGAGACGACGCCGAGCAGCCGGCCGAACAGGCCACGCCGCTGCGCATAGTAGAAACCGAGGATCATCGCGCTGAGCACGCCGGTGGCGATCAGCGTCGCGGTTTGCAGGTCATGCAGCGCGCCGTTTGCGGCATACGCGCCGAACAGCAGCAGTCCGCCCAGTGCGAAGACGATCTGCGCGAGCGCCTGCGCGGTCGTGCTGACGGTAATCGCGGCGGCGGCGTCGCGCATGCGCATGCCGCGTTGAGAGAGTTGCCGCACCATCACGACCGGGCCGCCGATCTGTCCGGCCGGCAACAGGCTATTCACCGATTCGCCGATCCAGCGCGCGAACAGTGCGTCGCGCAACGACAGATCGTGGTGCGCGCCATCGCGACGGCGCTCGAACAACACGGAGATCGCGGCGGCGTCGAGCACCAGCGGCACGACGTGTAACGCCGCGACGAGCGCGAGCCCCCAACCGGCCGCGAGCAGCGTCGAGGCCACCGAGCCGAAGCCCTGCCAGGCGAGCAGGCCGACGAACAGCGCCGTCCCGATCGACAGCAGAAGCAGGGCCGCGCGACTCATGCACGGTCCTTGCCGCGCGCGGCGAGTTGACGGAACACCTGACGGAAACCGAAGTACGCAATCGCGTCCTTCATGTTCGAGATGAAGCGGCGCCACGGCCGCATGTTCGGGTCTGTGACGTATTCGAACGTGAGCGACACGCGCATCTCGTTCGCGCCGGCCGGTGTGACGCGGTGGCGCAGCTTGTCGCCGTCGAAAAACACGAGGCCGCCCGGCGGAATCTGCACCGAGCCCGGCCGATCCGGCACGTCCGGATTGCGTGTGTGCAATTCGTAGTCGAGCCGGCACGACGAGTCGTCGATCACGCCGAGCAGCAGCGTGTAGCGGCGCCCGTCATAGTACGAAGTATCGTAGTGCCAGCCGATGTGGTCGCCCGGCCGCGTGTAGTAGTACAGCGCGTACGCATGCGGGTCGTCGACCGGCGAGACCTGCAACTTGTCGCCGCTCAGTTGTTCGAGCCAGCCGATCAGTTCTTTCGAGCGATACAGCTCGGCGATGAACGGCGCGAGGCGGTCAATCGTATGCCGGCTCACGCTGCCACCCTGCTTGTGACCCGGCAGGTAGTTGCGGTTCACCTCGTCGAGCAGCGCACGCGCGCTGTGGATGAGCTGCGCCGTGACTTCGGACGCGAGGAAATCTTCCAGGTAGAGGAACGCGCCCTGAGCGGCGAAGTCTTTGCGCAGACGCGGGGTGTCGAACGTGCGCGTGCGGTTCGCGACCGCGCGGTCGGCATTCGGCGCGGCCAGCGCCGCGGAGGAAGCAGCGTCGGCAGAGACGGCTGCGATCACGTCGTCTTCGGCGTGCGTACTCATTCCCTAGCCCACATTTGACTGGTTTCGGAGGCCTCCGCGGTACGGCGCGCAACGCGCCAGTAGTCGACCACGACCCACGCGGCAAACAGCGGCGCGCCGATCGACGCGACCACCACGAAGGGCATCACGACGTTCGTCAGCGTGACGATCGGCAGGAGGTACAGCACGTCTTCCGTTTCGAATCCGCCGACCGATGCCTGCTTCGTGCCCGCCTTGCCCGCCATTTCCTCGATGCGCATGCGCAGGAAAAAGATCAGCGCGACCGCCACGCCGGCCAGCGCGCCGAGCACGCCCGGCGCGACCTTCAGCCCACCGGGCTGCGAGGCGCCCACCCCGACGCCCATGCCGACAAACAGCATGACGGTGACGAGGGCGTCGCACGCGAGGTCGTAAAAATGACCGATCCGGCTCGACTTGCCGCCGATGCGCGCGAGTTCGCCGTCCGTGTGATCGACGAAATTCGATAGCACGATCAGCAGCGCGCCCGCATTGGCCCATGCGAATTCGCCATGAGCGAGGCACAATGCGCCTGCCACGCCGATCAGCAGACGCAGCGTGGTGAGGTGATTAGGCGTAACCCAGGTGTTCACCAGCGGAGTCACGAGCCGACGGGCGAGCCGGGCGTCCCACGTGCGGGGCGGCGGGACGTCAATTGGAGTTTGGGGTTGCGAAGTCATAACCCGGAAATATATACGGTATCGTAAAATATTGCTTTCTTACCGCACGTTTCTTTGAGGCGCGTTCGTTACCGGCGCGTGTCGGCCGCAAAGCAAGATTTGCCGAATCGCGATACAGTGCGAATCCCGTTGCGCCTGTCACGCGGAATCCCTTCGATACGCAACGTCTTTCGGGTTTCAACCCCGCGCCACCCCACGTTGCAAAACCACGACATCGAACCCGGCGCGACTCAACGCTTATGAAACGTTTTACTTTTGCTGTACTCCTGCTTCTGGCGGCCGCCCTGCCGATGCGCGGTTTCGCGGCGTCGCTCGACACCGCGCTCACCTGCAATCAAAGCGGCCATCAGTTCATCGCCGACCTCGCGCAACAGGAACTCATCGATCCGAAGCCGTCGCGCGTCGAACAGAATTCGATCAACGCGTTCTCGCCAGCGTCCGGCGCTGAACTGACCGCGTTCGGCTTTCGTGTGTTCGCGGTGGTCGGCTACGAAAAAGACGACCCGCTCTTTCGCGTCGGCGATGGCGAACCGCTCGCCCGTTCGGCTTACGGCGTCGTGGTGTTCGGCAGCGAAGCCAAAGTGCGTAACGCGCTGGCCGGGACCGGCAGCACGGCGATCGTGCATCACGTGGCGCCGCTGATCACGGCGATTTTCTGCAAGCGCAGCTGAGGTTCGAGCGCGGCAACCCGGCCGAGCCGCCTGCCCCTAGCCCGGTCGACGAAACTCGTTTTCGACCCACGCCGCCGCGCTCGCCTTGGTGAGTTTGAAGCTGGGCGCGACCTGCACCTGCGCGAGCTGTTCGCCGAACGCATCGAGCGCGGTCAGCAGCGCGTACGGTTCGAGTTCATCGGGGACGATGTCCAGCGTGATGTCGAGTTCGTCGTTCCCGTCCGCGCTCGCGACCCGCACTTCTTTATGCAGTTGCGCGCGCAGTTGCTGCTCATGACGGCGCAGCACTTCCGACGCGGTCTTCACCAGCGTGTTGAACGCCGAGGTGTCGAGCGGCTTCGGGTCTTTCTTGTTGCGGCCCATCGTCCACGGTCCGACGAGCGCGGGTTCCGCTTCGCCGTCCTTGATCATTTCGACGGCCCAGCCTTCGTCGTCTTCATTCTTGATCACGCGCGCGGTCCATCCGTCGTCGCGCCACAGACGCGCTTCGTGGACGCTTTCGTCCAGCCCGGGCGAGCCTTCCGTCGTGAAATCGGCAGCGGTGTCGGACGATGGAAGGGGTGTATCGGTCATTACAGGTTCACTCAGGTTCGCGGGGCAAAAACACATCTCAAGCACGCGATTCTACCCGCCTTGCGCGCGCCGGCCGCGTCCCTCTGACGAACGGACAAGTCGTGGCCACCCCATTGTCCAGTGCAATACGCCATTTCCTCATTCACGGGAACTTCCAAGATTATTAGAAAAATGCGATAAAAAAACGCGGCCCGAAAGCCGCGCGTAGAAATGAAAAAGACACCCTTGGTCAAAGGGTGCGCGAATTGTAGAGCCGTAATCGATCAAGATAGACCATGCAATCCGGAAGAGTGCATTGCAAAAAGCGGAATAAATCCGCGTGTGCTCAGTAACAGGTTGTAAGGCCCACCAGGACTGCCTGAGCGGACGCGTCGCGAGTCCGCAACACCGCTGCGATCGACCTTCCCATTCCGTTTCCTAAAGGGAACTACTTTCCTTTTAATATTCCCGCACTTAGACAAAATCAAAAGCAGCCATTACGAATTCGAGAATTCATTATTGTGCGGCATGAAATTAAAGATACGAATGGCAGGAATACACTTTATTCCGAATCGTCAGGCAGCCGGCGCAATCGGCTGAAAGCACTGGAATGCGATTCTCCACGCACTGTCCCGGAGTTATCTGAACATGAAAAAAACCCTCATCGCAGCCGGCCTCATGGGCGCGTTCGCCGTCACCGCGCACGCACAGAGCAGCGTCACGTTGTACGGCTCGCTCGACGCCGGTCTCGTGTATTCGAACAACCAGGGCGGCCACAGCAATTGGCAACAAGGCAGCGGCTCGATGTCGAACACGTACTTCGGTCTGCGCGGCAGCGAAGACCTCGGCGGCGGTCTGCACGCGATCTTCACGTTGGAAAGCGGCTTCAACCTGAACAACGGCCAGAACTCGGAAAGCGGCACGCTGTTCAACCGCAAGGCTTTCGTGGGTCTGCAAAGCGATCAGTACGGTACGCTGACACTCGGCCGTCAATATGATTCGATGGTCGACTACCTGTCGCCGCTATCCGCTACGGGCGCAGGCTATGGCAACAACCTCGCTGCTCACCCGTTCGACAACGACAATCTGGACGCGTCCTTCTCCGTCAAGAACGCGGTGAAGTACACCAGCGCGAATTACGCGGGCCTGACCTTCGGCGGCCTGTATGGCTTCAGCAATGCGGCCGGCCAGTTCGCGAACAACCGCGCATGGAGCGCCGGCGCTTCGTACGAGAATGGCCCGTTGAACTTCGCGGCCTCGTACCTGCAACTGAACAATTCGGGCAGCTCGAACCTGGGCGGCGCCGTATCGCAAGGCAACGGCACCGCGGCGATCGCCGCGAACCTGCAGCGCTCGTTCGGCGCGGGTCTCAACTACACATACGGTCCGGCCACGGCCGGCTTCGTGTACACGCACACGCAACTGGACGGCATCAGCGGCGTGAACGTGGGCGGCGTCACGCTGCCGGGCGTAGCGGGCACCAATCTGCGCCTCGACAACTATGAGGTGAACGGCCGCTACGCACTGACGCCGGCGCTGAGCCTCTCGGCAGCGTACACGTTCACCGACGGTAGGATGACGGGCTCGAACGGCACCGGCGATCCGAAGTGGCACACGGTGTCGCTGCAAAGCGACTACGCGCTGAGCAAGCGCACCGACGTGTATGTGGAAGGCGTCTATCAGCATGCGTCGGGCGAGCTCGGCAACTTCGGCGCGAACGTGGCGGCGATCAATACGCTGGCGCCGTCGTCGACGGGCAACCAGGTCGCCGCGGCCGTCGGTCTGCGTCACCGCTTCTAAGTTTTCCACGCAGTACCTGCGGCGCGAATCTATCCATTGCGCTGCATGTCGACCCGCGCGTGACACGATCACCTCGCGGGTTTTTTATCGCGCTGCCGATTCGACAGGGTGGTGATCAACGGGTCTCCGCTACCGCGCGAAGCGACGGCGCCCGCGCGCGGTGGGTATACTGGCCCACGCCGCCGGGCCACCGCGATGTCGCTGTGGTAGCCCGGCGGCTTCGCCGCGAAGCATCACGTTGTGCTGAAAACGCATGGCGCTTCGCCCGCGCCTCAAGTCCCCGCGTACGACCGGGGACGCCGACGATCGGACCATGAAAAGACTTCTCCTGTTAGCACCCGCTGTTGCCGTCATTGCCGCCCTCGCCGCCTGCGGTACGTCCAGGGGCACTGCCCGCGATGCATCCGTGCCGCTGATGTACGTGTCGTCGCAACGCGCCCCCGCCTCTATCGCCCAATGCCTCAAGGATCGTTTGCCGCGCGTGCGCGTGTCGCAAGTCGGCACGGCGACTGAACTCGCCGTCGGCTCGGATTCGAACAACTCCTATTTCGTCACGCTGACGCCGCTCAACGCGGGCTCGGTCATCAAGGTGATGCGCCCCGCGAATGCCCCGGACGATCCGCCGGAAGAAGAGATGCGCTTCGACATCGCACGCTGCGCAACCTGACATTCCACTCACGCATCGGGTTGTGAAGGCCATGCCGCCGCGCGAATTTTTTTATCTCGCGCGGCGGCTATTTTTTTGTCGGCTCATCTGCGAACATAGCCGCCCTTCGTCTTGACGCGGCGCGCTGCGGTGCGCCGCGAGTTTCATGGCTTCCAGCAACGCACACCACGCAACCGGTTTTGCAGCCGGTGTCATCGCGGCGGCAATCGTCGCGCACATCGGCAACGGTGATTCGTATCATCTCGGCGTGCTGTTGAGCTTTCTCGCCGGTCTCGCCGGCAGCACTGCGCCGGACTGGATGGAGGTGGCGTGGTGGTCGCGCGCGCGGCGGCTATGGATCACGCATCGCACGCTGACGCATTGGGGTGTGGGGTGGCTCGCGCTGTTGGCGATGTCCTATCACTGGCTCGGGCATTCGATCTATGCCGCGCCCGCATTCGGCTTCGCGTGTGGCGGGCTGATGCATCTGCTGGCCGACTGGCCGAATCCGCTAGGCGTACCGTGGATTGCCGGACGGCATTCGCTGAATCTGTGGAAGAGCGGGCACTGCGACCTGATCGTGGTCGCGGCTTCTTGGGCGGCTGCCTGGTTTATCGGCGAACATGTGTGGTGGCATGGCGCACATGAGCTGTCACTGCTGCGCTATCTGCGCATGGGCTAAGCGTCACCGCATCGCAGCCGCATAGTTCGCGGGCGTCACGCCCAGCAGGCGCACGAAGGCCCGCGTCATGCGTGATTGCGGACCAGATGCCCGAGGAGTTCGACCAACACCTCTTCTGTCAGCAGATTGTCGGGCGCCGACGGCGCCTGCACCGACACCGCAAATAGCCGCTCGAACAAATGCGTGAGCAGCGGATCGTGGACCACCGGCTGGGTGAGTTCGATCTCACGCGCCGCCGCGCCCGTCAACTCGGTAACGGCGCGAGTCAGCATCGACGGTTCGAAATACAACATGCGCCACGCGCGTCCGCGCTGGTCGAGGGGACTGCCGTCGTGGACCTCGCCAGGATTGACCGTAATCGCGTCGTTCGCGCGCGCTTCGACGAGGCCGCGCCCGCTCGCCGACCGATGTCCGCCACGCACGATCACGCCGACGCCGAAGCGGTCGTGCGAATGACGCGGAAACGAATGAGCGGTGTCGGCCACCGTCGCTTCGACGCCGGCAATCGTGCAGCGAGGCATGTGGACGCGGCCGCGCGGCATGAGTCGTGCCTCAGTTGCTGCGGCTGGAGCCAAACGAACCGGAGGGGCCATCCATTGTGCGCATCATCGGCGGCTCTCGTCGGTGCGCTCGCCTTCGCGCACCTTGCCTTGCGACACGCTGCTGCCCGGCGGCACGCTATGCGTGAGCCAGACATTGCCGCCGATCACCGAGCCGCGTCCGATCGTCACCCGCCCAAGGATGGTCGCGCCGGCGTAGATCACGACGTCGTCCTCGACGATCGGATGGCGTGCATTACCCTTGATCAATGCGCCGTCGCCATCGGCGGCGAAACTCTTCGCGCCGAGCGTGACCGCCTGATACACCCGCACACGCTCGCCGATGATCGCGGTCTCGCCGATCACCACGCCCGTGCCGTGATCGATGAAAAAACTTGGCCCGATCGTGGCGCCCGGGTGAATGTCGATACCGGTCGCCGAGTGCGCGATCTCGTTGATGAAACGCGCCAGCAACGGCACGCCGAGCCGATGCAGCGCGTGAGCGAGCCGGTGGTGTGTCATCGCCCACACGCCCGGATAACACAGCAGAATTTCAGTGATGTGCTGGGCGGCGGGGTCGCCGGTGAAGGCCGCCTGAATGTCGCTGACCAGCAGCGCGCGAATCCCCGGTAACTGCGTGCCGAATTCGCGCGCGACGCCGAATGCACGCTCCTGCAGTTCCGCATCCGGGGTCGCGGCGTACTCGGGAAGAAACCGCAGCGCGCGGCGAATCTGTTCGGCGAGCAAACGCAAGGTGCTCTCGAGCGTGTGGCCGACGTAGTAGTCGACGGTTTCGTCGGTCAGATCGGGCGCGCCGTAGTGCGTGGGAAACAGCGCCGCGCGCAGGCCCCCGACGATGTTGACCACGGCTTCGCGCGAAGGCAGTTCGCGAATGCCGAGCGGATGCCGCGTGCGATGCAATTGTTCACGCGAGGCGCGCAGGTCCGCGACGATCTGTTCGAGACCCCAGTTCTGGGAAGGCACGTTAGGCATAGAAGAGCGACGCCATGCGGCGAGCACGGTTCGAGGTGATGGATTATGCCGAGAGATTACCGCGTTTTGCCGCGGCCCGCGCAGCCGTGCCGCCGGCTGGCACGCGGCTCGCGTGCGCTTACGCCGTGCCGTGCCGTGCGGCGTCTGCCATGCGCTTCTTCAGATGGTCACGCTGCTCGCGTCGATCCAGCGCACCGCCCAGTCGCGCGCATGGGCGATGGCGGCGCCTTCGTCACGGAAGCGCAATTCGTTTGGGAAGAAGCGGTTGGCGACCAGCTCGCCGTCGCTCGACCGCGAGATGACCACATAAGGTTGCCAAGTGCCATCGCCAGCGCGCGCCGGCGCGCAATTCAACAAGTAGCCGCGATGTGTGAATGCAGCATCGAAGTGCATGAGTCACCCGCCCTGACGCCCCGTAAAAATGTTTTAAGTAGCGCGGCCTTCGTTCGTTGTTTCCGACCATGAGGAGTTAGTCGGGGCCCTGTCGTCAATTTAACCGCGCTTCGCTCGTCGGAGTAAGATCATACTCTGTAGAAAATACGCGTCCATTAAAAAAAACGAAAAGAATCGCCGACGCCATCGCTTGGTGAATGTCCGTCACAGGCATCGCGTTGCAAGCTGAACGTATGCGCATTGCAAGTCACGCGTGCAAGGGGATGTGCCAGGCGGTACGGGTTTTGCTGACCTTCAACCATGTCCTCTTCAAGGAGAACGCATGATGAACAGCGATATCGACAAGCCAGCAGACGTCGCGAAGCAGACGGCCGAAAGCGGCCCGCGCTCGGCGGAATTGCACAACGACCGCACGCACGACAGCACCGTCGACACCGACGGCAAGAACCTCGAAGCCGCGCGCATCGCGGGTTACCGCCCGATCTCGCCCGACGAGATCACCACCAGCAACGCGACGCTGGAGAACAGCGTGCCCGAGGCGCTCGACGGCATGGCCGGCTTCGACAGCCGGGTCGGCGGCAATCATCTGCTGCTCGCGCTCGAACCCGGCTACACCGTGATCGACAAAGGCATGATCGAACCGCAAGGCGCGTACTCGGCCGATCACCAATACGACGATCCGCGTCCCGTGGGCAGCCGCCAGGATCGCGGCCGCATCCATTACGCGCTGAATCATTTTCGGCCCACACGCGTGATCGAATTACATCGGCTGAAATAAGCGCGGGCGGCGATTGCGCTGCCGTTTGAATCCCCGCGCTTATTCCTATTAATCATTGAATATCATCGCGCGCACCGTTTGAATAATGGTGCGCGCTTTGCTTCGCATCGATTGGAAACTCAGGGTTGCGGCACCTCGGCGTCAGCGCGGCTTTTTCTCCACGCCGATCCTCGACACAATTGACCCCACGTCAACCACGCTCAACGGAGCAACAGATGAAAAAAATCGTCGTGATCGGCGCGGCCGGCACGCTGGGCCAAGCCGTCAGTGCGCAATTGCAGGCGCGTCATCAAGTGATCGAAGTGGGCGCGACGCGCGGGCAGTATCGCGCCGACATCACCGACCCGGCTAGCGTCGAGCGGCTCTTTCGCGAGATCGGCAAGGTGGACGGCGTGGTTACCGCGACCGGCAAGGTGCACTTCGGCCCGCTGCCGGACATGAGCGTCGAACAGTTCTGGATCGGTCTGCGCGACAAGCTGATGGGCCAGATCAACGTGGTGCTGGCCGCACAGCAATACGTGAACGACGGCGGCTCGTTCACGCTGACGAGCGGCATCATCGGCGACGAGCCGATTCGCTTGGGCGCGAGCGCGACCACGGTCAACATGGCGCTCGAAGGTTTCGTGCGCGGCGCGGCGATCGAATTGCCGCGCGGCATCCGCATCAACGTGGTGAGCC
>NZ_NPIH01000222.1 GCF_012275575.1 Paraburkholderia sp. SG-MS1
CCTGCGTCGTCGAGCGAGAGCTTGCCGCGCCACACCAGTTCGACTTGCGTGCCGTTCGGTTCCGTTTGAACGATGCGCGCGGGCAGCCAGCCGAGCGACGGCGCGAGCCACACGTCGATGCGTCGCATGTCGCCGTCATGACGCGGCAAGCGTTTGAAATGACGCGTATCGAGGTAGCCCTCGGCCGTGCGGATGGTCTCGTCGCCGATCGTTTCGACCGGCCAGTTCTCGCCGCTGTCGTTATCGACGACGAAGAACTGCCGCGTCACACCGGGCTTATACGCAGACGGATCGCCCCGTACGAGGCTCGCAAGCTGCATCACCATGCTGAAACGGTCCTGCGCGCCATCGGGCAGTGGCAGCGAGGCCGGGGTGCGCGTGAAGCCGATCTTTTTGTCGGTGCGGTTGAAGATGGCGATGTCTTCCGCCCGATGGCCGCGCTTTTCGCTGTACTGATCCGGCGCGAGACCGAACGCATCGATGCGACCACGGCTCGAGTAGACAAATGGGCCGACGAACGGAAGCGGCACGGACACGATCATCTCGTAACCTTGCGCGTTGCTGGTCCAGTGGATCGTGCCGGGCTGATTGCGCACGCCGTTATAGAACGTGTCGTACTGCAATTCGGCGGATGGCGGGACCGAAAACTTCACCCCGGGCGCCGCTTGAGGCGCGCTGGCCGCCGCAGGTGCGCTGGCTGTGTCTGCGCCATGTGCGGCGGCATCCGCGTGAGCATTGGGACTCGCCGCCACGGGCGGCGCGCTTGCCGCCACGTCCGATGCGACGCTCGGCTGTGCAGCTTGCGTGGCCGGTTGCAGCGCGGTCAGCACGGGTTCGCGCGGCGGACTCGCCGCGGCCTTATGCGCAGGCGCCGGGGCGGGCGCAGGGGGCGCGGCCGGCACGGCTTTGCGCTCGATCCGCTCGGGCGTGAGCAGCGCGACCTGCACCGGGACGTGCTCGTGATCGGTTGGATTGAGCGTCGCGCGGTTGCGCTCGAACCACTGCGCGGCAATCCAATGTAGAACGGCCACCGTGGCCAGCACCGCAAGCCATCGCCACGCGCGCGACCCGCCGCGCGGCCCGTTGGGCGGCGGGCGATGGACGCGGCGTGCGGTGGGAGCTGAAGCCATCGGCGATTGAATGTGGGTGGATGAAATGGGTCGGATGGATGAGGGCGCTGCGGGGCGCGCGCGTCGGCTGACGGGAACGAGACGTTCACTCCGATGCGCAAGCGCATGGCACGCGCCGAACGGATTCGACCGCACAGCCGCGCGTGATGTTCCGCGACGGCGAAAACAAGCGGGAGCCCTACGCGTCCGACGCGGCCCGCGGTGTTCGCAACCGCCAACCGCGTCACCCGCGCCCGCAATCCTGTATTACCGGCATCGAATCATCCGCCGACGACCGCAACCCCGCCTGGTCCTCAGTTTTCGTGACGTGGCGCGGCACTATACCCCAGCTCGTACGAGAGCTTTTGCGCGCATTCACGCAGCGCCGTGTCGATCTCGCCGCCCCAGCGAATATCGAAGCCGCCTTCCTGGCCGAGCGTGACGAGGCCGAGCGCGAGTTCGCCGGTCGAGTCGAACACCGGCATGCAGAACGCGTGAATGGTTGGCAGCAATATGCCTTCCACGCGCGCTGCTTGATGCTCGCGCACCTGAGCCAGCACCTCGTCGACTTCCTCGCGCGTGCGCGGGCCGCCCGTCTGCGACGAGCGGCGCGAATCGGCCAGTTCGCGCTCGAGCATCGCGGCGGTTTTGCTCGCCGGCAGATAGGCGGCGAACAGCAGGCCGGTGGCGGAACTGAGCAGCGGCATCACGTCGCCGAGTTTCAGCGACGCCTTGGCCGGATGGCTCGACTCCATCCAGTGGACCATGGTCGGCCCCTGATTGCCCCACACGGCGATGCCGACCGTCAGATCGAGCCGGTCGCGCAATTGCGCGAGCGCGATTCGCGCGAGCTTGACGCCGTCGACACGCGCAAGCCGCGCAAGCCCCAGTTGCAACGCGAAACCGCCGAGTTCGTAGCGGCCTGACAGCGGATCCTGCGCGACGACGCCGAGGCGCAGAAAGCTCACCAGATAGCGATGCGCCTTCGCCGGGCTCATGCCGGCGCGCTGCGCGAGATCGCGCAGCATCATCGCGCGCGGTTCGCGGGTCAGCACGTCGAGCAGCCGGAAGCCGACTTCGATCGACTGGATGCCCGAGCGCAGTTTCCCCTCGCCGGCCTCGATGCTTTCGTCGTCGGCTTCGGAGGCGTCGAGCGGGTCAGCGGAGGCGGTGTCGGTGCGCATCGCGCCGGAACGGGGGGGTGAGGGCATGAGCGGGGCGCATCGAGCGCGTTTAAAAGATGATGGAAAGAAATGAGTGGCGGAGTGGCAGCACATGGATAGTGGCGGGGCAGTGGCGTTCGCGCGCAGTCGTGGTCGCGTCCGGTAACGCACCGGCATCGTGCAGGGCAAGCAGCAACCAGCAACGCCCCGTGCCCAGGCAACCCGCGTCCACTTGGGGCACGCCGATTCACCATCGTAGAATAGATTCCCTCCATCGTCACTAACACGGTTCACTCCCCTATGAAACTTGCCACGCTGAAGGACGGCACGCGCGACGGCCAACTGATCGTCGTGTCCCGCGACCTGCACACGGCGGCCATCGCCGATGCGATCGCGCCCACCATGCAGCGCGTGCTCGACGACTGGTCCTTCTACGCGCCGCAACTGCACGAGTTGTACGACGCGCTCAATCAGGGCCGCGCGCGTAACAGCTTCTCCTTCGACGCCAAGGAATGCATGGCGCCGCTACCGCGTGCGTTCCAGTGGGCCGACGGCTCGTCGTACGTGAACCATGTCGAACTCGTGCGACGCGCGCGCGGCGCGGACATGCCGCCGGAGTTCTGGACCGATCCGCTGATGTACCAGGGCGGCAGCGACGACTTCATCGGCCCGAAAGACGACGTGGTGTGCGCGTCGGAGGCATTCGGCATCGACTTCGAGGCGGAAGTCGCCGTCATCACCGCCGACGTGCCGATGGGCGTCACGCCCGATCAGGCGCTCCGAAGCGTGCGCCTGATCACGCTCGTCAACGACGTATCGCTGCGCAACCTGATTCCCGCCGAACTCGCGAAGGGCTTCGGCTTTTTCCAGAGCAAGCCCGCCACGTCGTTCGCGCCCGTCGCGGTCACGCCCGACGAACTTGGCGAACACTGGCGCGAAGGCCGCGTGCACCGGCCGATGATCGTCCATTGGAACAGCAGGAAGGTCGGCCAGCCCGACGCAGGCACCGACATGGTGTTTCACTTCGGCCAACTGATCGCGCACGCCGCGAAAACGCGCAACCTGCGCGCCGGAGCGATCGTGGGTTCGGGCACGGTGTCGAACAAGGACGCGAAGCGCGGCTATTGTTGTATCGCCGAGAAGCGCTGCCTCGAAACCATCGAGCACGGCGCGCCGCAAACCGAGTTCATGAAATACGGCGACACCGTGAAGATCGAAATGTTCGACGAAGCGGGCAAGTCGATTTTCGGTTCGATCGATCAGGGCATCGCGCCGCTGGATTGAAACCTGGCGGCGGGGCGGAGCGCACAACCGCCTTCGCGCCAAGTCTGCACCGGCGAAAGGGTTTCGCCCGATGCCGCCGCCACGGCGCGCGGCTACACTGACTGGCGCGGCGGCAAGGCCGGCGTGGCGGGCCGCTGGTTCATCGCAAGTCGTGCAGTGAAAACATGGCGCGAAAAGCCGCGCTCGGCGGCGCGGGCGCAACGCATCGGCAGCACATCAAAACGAAAAACCGACGTGAGGAGACAGCATGCCGCGATTGGAATCTCTTGAGTCTGCAAGCCGGCGCGCGCGCGCCTCGAACGTGAGTGCTGGCGTGCGCGCGAGCCATGTGCGCAACCGTTTCGCGCGCCGCGCCGCCGCGCTATGCACGGCGCTCGTCGGTGCGTTGCCGGCGCTGGCGAGCGCGCAGGTCAAGATCGGCCTCGTGCTGTCGCTCACGGGCCCGGCTGCGTCGCTCGGCATTCCCGCACGCGACACGGTCGCGCTGCTGCCCAAACAGATCGGCGGACAGACAGTTGAATACATCGTGCTCGACGACGCGTCCGACACCACCCAGGCCGTGCAGGACACCAAGAAGCTGATCTCCGAGAATCGCGTCGACGCGATCATCGGTTCGTCGATCACACCGAATTCGCTCGCGATGATCGACGTGGTCGCCGCGGGTGAAACGCCGCTGATCTCGCTCGCGTCGTCGGCGAAAATCATCGAGCCCGTCGACGCGAAACGTCACTGGGTATTCAAGACCCCGCAGACCGACGCGATGATGGCCTCGGCCATCGCCGAACACGCGAGCACCCACGGCGTCAAAACCATCGCGTTCATCGGCCAGGCGGATGCGCTCGGCGAAACCTTCTATGCCGAAGTCGCGAAGTTCGCGCAACTGCATCACATCGGCATGGTGGCGAGCGAGCGCTTCAATCGCACCGACCCGAGCGTGACGGGCCAGGTCCTCAAGATCATCGCGACCCATCCCGATGCGGTGGTGGTCGGCGCTGCCGGCACGCCCGCCGCGTTACCGCCGAAGACACTGCGTGAACGCGGCTACAAAGGCCTGATCTATCACAATCACGGCGTCGGCAATAACGACTTCCTGCGCGTCTGCGGCGCCGACTGCAATGGCACGTTCCTGCCCGCGAGCCCGGTGCTGGTCGCGGCGCAATTGCCGGCGGATCATCCGGCCAAACGCCTCGCGCTCGATTACATCGCGCGCTTCGAGGCGTTGCGCGGACCGGGCAGCGTGTCGGCGTTCGGCTCGTATACGTGGGACGCGGGCGCGTTGCTCGACCACGCCGTGCCGATCGCGCTGAAGGCGGGCGCGCCGGGCACGCCGGAGTTTCGCCGCGCGCTGCGCAATGCGCTTGAAGCGACGCACGGTCTCGCCGACACCAACGGCGTAGTCAACATGAGCGCCACCGATCATCTCGGGCTCGATCAGCGCGCGCGCGTGATGGTGGAAATCAGGAACGCTAAATGGGTTTATCAGCCGCGTTGAAGGCGCGGCGCATGCCGCCGTATTTCCCGTTCGCGCGGCTCCGGTTCAACAGACACAGCGACACACGGATGGCTCATCATGTCTCAGGCACCACACAGTAACGGCCACAGCAACGACGCGTATTACGCGCACTATCAGTCGCTGCAGTTGCATCGCCATCCGCACGGCGTGCTCGAAATCGTGATGAGCGGCGAGGGCGCGAACAAAAGCGGGCTCGCCACGGCCAATGCGCGAATGCACTTCGAGCTCGCCGAGGTATGGCGCGACATCGACCGCGATCCCGACACGCGCGTCGCGATCATTCGCGGCGAGGGCAAGGGCTTTTCGGCCGGCGGCGATCTGCAACTGGTCGAAGACATGGCGACCGATTTCGACGTGCGCGCGCGAGTGTGGCGCGAGGCGCGCGATCTCGTCTACAACGTGATCAATTGCAGCAAGCCGGTCGTGTCGGCGATGCATGGTCCCGCGGTCGGCGCGGGACTCGTGGCGGGCCTGCTCGCCGATATTTCGATCGCGGCGAAGACCGCGCGGATCATCGACGGTCATACGCGCCTCGGCGTCGCCGCTGGCGATCACGCGGCAATCGTCTGGCCGCTTCTGTGCGGCATGGCGAAGGCCAAGTACTACCTGATGCTGTGCGAACCGGTGAGCGGCGAAGAGGCGGAACGCATCGGCCTCGTGTCGCTCGCCGTCGATGAAAACGATCTGCTGCCCAAGGCGTTCGAAGTCGCGCAGAAACTCGCGAACGGCTCGCAGACCGCGATTCGCTGGACCAAGTACGCGTTGAACAACTGGCTGCGCTCGGCGGGCCCCGCGTTCGATACGTCGCTCGCGCTGGAATTCATGGGTTTTGCCGGGCCGGACGTGCGCGAGGGCGTGAACTCGCTGCGTCAACGGCGCGCGCCCGATTTCGGCGCAAGCGATCCGTGGCGCGGCCAGCCGCACGCGGCGTCGGATAACGGTGCGAATAGAGGCAGCGATGACAGCGGGAACAATGGCGCAGCGGGCAACGAGCGGTCGTGAAGCCGTGCTTCGCACGGTATGATCGAATCGCACGGGCGCGAACCGCGCTCATCCCAATCCCCAATGCATCGAGGCGACAAGCATGACCGACACGACTGATTCCACGCCGCCCTTTCCCGGCTTTCCAGGTTTCCCGCCCGCTGAAATGCTCGATCGCATGTGGGGCATGATGCGGCTCTCGCCGTTCGGCTCCGCGCTCACCGGCGCGCAACCGGGCGGCAGCCTCGGGCCGTCGCTGTCGATGATGTCCGACATGATGGCGCCGCTCACCAACGTCGAGGAACTCGACAAGCGCATCACCGATATGCGCGCCGTCGAGCAATGGCTGAAGCTGAATCTGAGCATGCTCCAGTCCGCGATTCAGGCGCTCGAAGTGCAGCGCGCGACGCTCGCAACCCTGCGCGCGTTTGGTGCGTTCGCGCAGTCGTCGATGGCGCAGCCCGCTGCGGCGTCCGCCGCGCCGAGTCCTGCGCCAGCGAGCGGCTGGCCGCATCCAGCGGCGCCCGCGCCGAGTCCGGCGACGCAGAGCGCCGCGCCATCGGATAGCGCGGCAGCCGCAGGCAACACCGAAGAGGACACGCCCGCCACGCCGCCGTTCGACGCATCGGCCTGGTGGAATCTGCTGCAATCGCAGTTCGACCAGATCGCCCAGTTCGCGATGACGCAACCGGCAGCCGCCGCTGCAAGCGGGGCAGCGACGGACGCCAGAAAGGACGCAGCGAACCCGTCGGCGGCGGGCGGCGCAGCGGCTCACGCCTCGGCATCGCAGCAAGCCGGTAGTGCCGCGAAGAAGCGGCCGGCGGCAAAGCGTGCGTCGGCCTCCGCAAAACGCACGAGCAGCACGGGTACGAGCGGTTCGACTGCGAAAAAATCCAGTTAAAGGCAGGAACGAAAGACGGCGGCGCGCCGCACCGCCAAAGTCTCAAGGCCGGCCCGGCTCAAAACGCAGATTCGCGGCCTGTCATGCTTTTGCCGCCGATTACCAGGCACACTGCGCCGATTGTCGGCTTTTTTGCCACAGGTCAAGCGGGCACCGGAATTGCGTCTCGTTTGATGCGAAATCGGTAAAGTCCGCGTGCTATCATTGTGTAAGCTTCATTTGGCTTTGGGCGTGCGTTGACAAGAACCAATCCAGCCGCCCTTGTTTCATTTTGCCGCCGGTGCGACCGGCGCAGGGCTGGACGGTGCGGTTTTCATCGCAGACTGGCTCGACCTCAGGCATAGGGTATCCCTCACCCACGGTTGGCCGCACAGCGCGTAACTTACGGGTTGGCGCTGGCGCAAAACGCCCGCACTTCTTGCTGTCAGGTGCATCTAGGCAGCCGATTACCGCGTAAAATTGAATGCTTGGCCGACAAACGGTGTAATTCGTTCGTCGTGAGCGAAAGTGCTACACGTAGTAGTTACAGACACAGACAGTATGCGCAGAACAGGGGTGGGACTATGAACACCATGCTTTATCCGGAACTTTATAAATCGCTCGAATCCGTTCGATGGGACATGGAAAAAGACATTCCCTGGGACAAGTTCGATGCATCGCTATTGACCGACGAGCAGGCCGCGACGATCAAGATGAACGCGATCACCGAATGGTCGGCGTTGCCCGCCACGGAAATGTTTCTGCGTGACAACCATCACGACAGCGATTTCTCCGCGTTCATGAGCGTGTGGTTCTTCGAAGAGCAGAAGCATTCGCTGGTGCTGATGGAATATCTGCGCCGCTTCAAACCGGAAATGTGCCCGACCGAAGAAGAACTGCACGCCGTGCGCTTCGAATTCGATCCGGCGCCGCCACTCGAAACGCTGATGCTGCACTTCTGCGGCGAAATCCGCCTGAATCACTGGTATCGCCGTGCAGCCGAGTGGCACACCGAGCCGGTCATCAAGCACATCTACGAAACCATTTCGCGCGACGAAGCGCGCCATGGTGGCGCGTATCTGCGCTACATGAAGAAGGCGATGGTGCAAACCGGCGACATCGCCCGCGCCGCATTCGCAAAGATCGGTGTCCTGATGGCTTCGGCGCGTCGCACGGAAAAGCCACTGCATCCGACGAACCTGCACGTGAACCAGGCGCTGTTCCCGCGCGACACGATTCAATCGCGTCTGCCGGATCCGGAATGGCTCGAGCGCTGGCTCGACGAACAGATCCGTTTCGATGACGGCTGGGAAAAGAAGGTGGTCGAGCGCATTCTGCACAACCTGTCGCTGCTGTTCGAGCGCACGTTCACCACGGCGCAGGAATTGAACCGCTATCGCAAGGAAGTGGTCGCGCGCTTGCAGGCGGACCAGAAGTCGGTTGAACAGCCGGCGTGATGGAGTGATGAGGTCTCGCGGATCCAGGCGCGCCTTAGTGCCGAAGCCGCGAACCGGTTTGACGATTGCTGGAACGGCCCGACAGGCGTGAGCGTGTCGGGCCGTTTTGTTTCAGCGCGTGCACCGTGTATCGTGACGGCATTTCTCTTTCCGACTTTGTCATGGCTGCTATTTTCGAACGCAAGATTCTGACGCGCGATGCACTGGTGAAGCTGCGTCCTTCGTTGAGCGCGCCGCTCGTGTTCACCAATGGAGTGTTCGACATCCTGCATCGCGGGCACGTGACCTATCTTGCCGATGCCAAGGCGCTGGGTGCGTGCCTCGTCGTCGGTGTGAATAGCGATGCGTCGGTGCGTATGCTCGGCAAAGGCGATGACCGGCCGATCAACAACGAAGCCGACCGCATGGCGTTGCTGGCGGCGCTGGAGAGCGTCGACTACGTGGTGTGCTTTGGCGAGAAGACGCCCGTCGAACTGATTACGGCGTTGCGCCCGGACGTGCTGGTCAAGGGCGGCGACTACGATATGGACGCGCTGCCGGAGTCGGCGATCGTGCGAGGCTGGGGCGGCAAGGCGTTGGCGATTCCTTTCGAGCACGATCGCTCGACCACCGCGCTTCTGAAGAAGGTTCGCACACAAGGCTGAACGGTGTGGCGGTGAAGGACACGCGGCGCTGCGCAGTCGCCGCAGATTCTTACTGCGGCAACGCCGACGCGGCAACCGGTGCCGCCGGCGCCGGCGCTCCGACGACCGGTTGATCGGCGGCTTCGGCAGCGGTGATCGGCCGCACTTTCAGCCAGTCCGCGTGCACCTGGCGATTCAGATGATTCGGCTCGCGGCCGCCGGCCGTGGGCGCCGGGCCGAATACGCCGCGCACCGCGACGAATGCCAGAATGTTGGCAAGAAGCAAGATGGCGATCGGCCAGCGAAGCATTGTGGGTGGTCCCGTCCAGAGAAAGTTGAGCCGTTGTTATGTTTGCGGCGTAGCGATTCAGGGGCTGTGTTGCACCGTGCACTCGGCCGCAATCAGCGCGAGGCCGGACAACACGAGCGAATCGTGGCGAGTATGCGGCACTTTGAGCGCACTCGCCACTTCGTGCGCGGCGCCGCCACTGACCACGAGCCGCACCGGCACCTGCCATTCATCCTGCAAGTCGCGCCACATCCGCTCGATCAAACCGGCTTGCGCCAGCGTGCAACCGGCGGACAGCGAGCGCGGCGTATCCGTCGCGAAGAACGGGCCGCGGCGTGCGGTGTCGCGCGCGTCATCGGCATCGAGCAGCCCGCGTGCCACGGCGGCGTCGAGCGTCGGCAGTTGCGCCGTGTGCTCGCCGAGCGAACGCATCATCAGGGTCCAGCCCGGCGCAATCAGACCGCCGACAAAACAGCCGTCCGCACGCAAGGCTTCAAGCGTGGTCGCCGTACCGAACGTCGCGATCAGCAGGTGTTCGCCGGGAAACGCGGCATGCGCGCCGATCATGCCGGCCCAGCGATCGCTGCCGAGCGCCTCGGGGGTGGTGTAGCGATTGGTCACGCCGCATTGCTGCGCCCGGGAGCGGATCGTGGTGAGCGGCAGTTGCGGCCAGTGCGCATCGAGCAGCGCCGCGACTCGCGCGGCGACGCCTTCACCGGCGACATTGGACAACCACGCGCTGCCCGGCGTCGGCAAGTTCGACCAGTTGGGCTGATCGGCACCGCCCTGCGCCGCATGGTTCATATGTGCCAGCGCGCCAGCGGCGAGCTGTGTGCCGTTCGCCTGCACGAGTGCCCACTTGATCCGGCTATTGCCCGCGTCGATCAGCAGATAAGGCGCGCCGCTCGTCATGCGGCACCGTCGGCCAAGCGCAGCGAGACGTCGCCGGTCGCGATGCTTTGGCGGCCGGTGGCGGTGTCGAGCAGCAACTGGCCGCGCTCGTCGACGCCCGCCGCTACGCCGCGCGTCAGTTCCGCACCTTGTTCCAGCAGCACGACTTCGCGGCCTGCATACGCATGCACCGCATTCCAGCGCGCCTGGAACGGCGCGAAGCCTTCTGCGCCAAAGCGCTGCAAAGCCGGTTCGAGCGCGTTCAGTTCGGCGGCGAGCGTGTCGGTGAGATTGGCGTTGGGCAGCGCGCGTTGCAGCGCGGTCGGCATCGTGCCGCGCGCCTGTGGCGGCACATCGGCGTTCAGCGCGCCGATCTGCGCTGCCAGTTCGTCCGCGCCCTTCACATTGGTGCCGATGCCGATCACGACGGCGCTGGCGTCGTGCGTGCTCCACGCGGTTTCGATCAGGATGCCGGCCAGTTTGTCGCCTTCGAGCAGCACGTCATTCGGCCACTTCAGCGCGATCTGGCCGGGACCGGCGACCGGCAGCGAGCGCAGCGCGTCGACGAGCGCGACGCCGACGGCAAGGCTCAGCCCCGCCAGTCCTTCCAGCGGACGCGGCAACACGCACGCGACCGAAAACAGCAGCGCATTGCCCGGCTCCGCGTACCACGGACGGCCGCGCCGGCCGCGGCCGGCGGTTTGCAGATACGCGACTCGCACGATCGGGCGCGGCAGCGCGCCGGCTTCACGCGGCAGCGCCTTGACGCGGGTCATCAGGTCGGCGTTGGTCGAGCCGGTTTCCTCGACGATTTCGATCGGCCAGTCATGCGCATGCGCGCCGAACAGTGCGACCGCGCGCTCGCGGTCGATGCGCCAGTCGGCGCCGGCCGCGGCCGCGCCGGTGGCTCGGGGTGGGGTCTTGGAAGCGTTCATGCCACATATTGTAGCGACAGCGAAGTCCGTGGGGTTTTGAGCACGGCCCATCCGCCGCGCCTTCGCTACAATGGCCCTTAATCCGATAACCAGATTCTCGCGATCCTTGAACTACGACACTCCGCCCGGCCTTGAAGTCGCGGCTGGCAGCCAAGGCAAGATCGTCCGGCTCTCGGGCCAGTGGACGGCGCTCGCGCTCGCGCGCGACCGCGCCACGGGTCACGTGATTCCTCTGTTGCGCTCGCTCGCCGGCGCCGAGGGCATCGGCGAGTGGGACCTCTCGCGCATCGACAGGATGGACCACGTCGGCGGTCAGGCGCTGTGGCGCGTGTGGGGCCACAGGATGCCCCCGGACACGACGCTCACCGACACGCAGCGCGACATCTTCGAGCGCATCGCGTTGCTCGACACGGTGCGTGAGAAGGCCGAGCCGGTGGTCAGGTTCGATCCGTTCACGCGGCTGGGTCTCGCGATCTTCTCGTTCTTCGAGCACCTGTACGGCGGCGTCGGCATGCTCGGGCGTGTCGTGCTCGATCTGCTCGCGATCGTGCGCAAGCCGAAAATCACGCCGTGGACCGAGATCTCGGCGAACATCTACAACGCGGGCGCCCGGGCGCTGCCGATCACCGCGCTGGTCGCGTTCCTGATCGGCATCGTGCTCAGTTATCTGTCCGCGCAGCAGTTGCGGCTGTTCGGCGCGAACCAGTTCATCGTCAATATTCTGGGGCTCGCGGTGATCCGCGAGCTGGGTCCGGTGCTGTCCGCGATTCTGGTGGCGGGTCGTTCGGGCTCGGCGATCACCGCGCAGATCGGCGTGATGCGCGTGACCGAGGAACTCGACGCGATGCGCGTGATGGGCATTCCGCACGGCCTGCGCCTGATCCTCCCGCGCGTGATCGCGCTCGGCGTGGCGATGCCGCTGCTCGTCATGTGGACCAACATCATTGCGCTGACCGGCGGCGCGCTCGCCGCCAAAGTCGTGCTCGGCATCGATATGAGCTACTTCGCACGCGCGTTGCCGGGCGTGGTGCCGATCGCGAACCTGTGGATCGGCCTCGGCAAGGGCGTCGCGTTCGGCATGCTGATTGCGATCGTCGGCTGTCATTTCGGCTTTCGCATCAAGGCCAATTCGCAGAGTCTCGGCGAAGGCACGACGACCTCGGTGGTGACGTCGATCACCATCGTGATTCTCGCGGACGCGGTGTTCGCGATCCTCTTCCAGAACGTGGGGTTAGGATGATCGCGCCACTCACCCAGGCCGTGCGCGGCCAGCCCGTGCCATCGATCGCCGAGCCGGTGATCGAGGTGATCGACATCACCAAGCGCTATGGCCGCAACATCGTGCACCAGCATCTGAACCTGGACGTGCGGCGCGGCGAGATCATGTCGATCGTCGGCGGCTCGGGCTCGGGCAAAACCACGCTGGTGCGGCAGATTCTCGGCCTCGAGCGGCCGTCGTCCGGCACCATCAAACTATTCGGCGAGGACCTCGCGACCATCTCGCCGGAAACCGCGCTGCTGATGCGCAGTCGCTCCGGCATGCTGTTCCAGCGCGGCGCGCTGTTCTCGTCGCTGTCGGTGTTCGACAACATCGCGCAGCCGGTGCGCGAGCTCGGCACGGTGCCCGAAGACCTGCTGCGCGACATCGTCATGCTCAAGCTCGAGATGGTCGGCTTGCCGTGCAAGCATGCATCGAAGATGCCGTCGGCGCTGTCGGGCGGAATGATCAAGCGGGTCGGCATTGCGCGTGCGATCGCGCTCGAACCCGAATTGCTGTTCCTCGACGAACCGACCGCCGGGCTCGACCCTCAGGCGTCCGACGAATTCGTCGAGCTGATCTCCGCGCTGCATCGCGCGCTCGGTTTGACGGTCGTGATGATCACGCACGATCTCGACACGATGATCGCGCTGTCCACTCGCGTCGCCGTGCTGGCCGATCGCAAGGTGCTGGTCGCCGCGCCGGTCGAGGAGGCGGCGGGCGTCGATCATCCGTTCATCCGCGAATATTTCCTCGGCCTGCGCGGGCGCCGCGCGTTGCAGGCGCTGCCGCCGGAACGCCGCGCGAGGCTGCCGCGCGCGGCGCTCGAGCCGGCATCGTCCGAATTGCCGCTGTGAACCAGGGAACCTGACAATGGAAAACAAATCGCATGCCTTCTGGGCCGGACTTTTCACGATCGTCCTGCTGCTGGCTATCGCGGCGGCGGCATTTCTGTTCAACGTCGACCGTTCCGTGCGCGTGCCGTACGACCTGATTGCGCGCACCAACGTGACCGGCCTGTTTGCGGATGCCGCGGTGCGCTATCGCGGGCTCGACGTCGGCAAGGTGCAGTCGATCAAATTCGATCCGAGCCATCCGGGGCAGATTCTGGTGCGCATCCTTGTCGACACGCGCGCGCCAATTACCCACTCGACTTTCGGCAGCCTCGGCTTTCAGGGCGTGACGGGCATCGCCTTCATCCAGCTGGATGACAACGGGCGCGACCCGCGGCCGCTGCCGTCGTCGATTCACGCGGTCGCGCAGTTGCCGATGCGCCCCGGCCTGCTCGATCAATTGCAGCAACGCGGCGACATCCTGCTGCGCAAGCTCGAAAAAGTCGCCGACGACGTGAACAATATTCTCTCGCCGGAAATGGCCGACCAGTTGCACGGCACAGCGGCCAGCATCCAGAAGGCCGCCGACGGCGTCGCCACGCTGACCCAGCAGATCGCGCCGGTCACCGGCAAGTTGCCGGGGACGGTCGACCAGCTGAACCGCACGCTGGCGTCGACCAATCAACTGGTCAGCAACCTGAACCGCCCGAACGGCCCGTTCGAAATGAACCTCAATAAGGTCGGCACGGCGGCGCAGCAGGCGGGCGACGCGCTGACGTCGATGAACGGCACGTTGCAGGAGCTGTCGTCGCGCGTCGGCTATGACACGCTGCCGCGCGTCAGCTCGCTCGCCGACGACGTGCGGTCCGCGGCGCGCTCGGTGGATCGCGCGGCGGACACGTTCAGCACCAGTCCGCGCAGCGTGCTGTTCGGCGCGCCGCCGGCCGCGCCCGGACCCGGCGAGTCCGGTTTCACCTGGCCCGCCGCCCGCACCGCCCGATGAATCCGCAGGTTTGAAGAAGGAACTCTGTCATGTCACGTCCGATTCACCGATTGTTGTCCTCGAGCGCCGCGCTGACGGTGCTGCTCGCGTTCGGCGTCCTGGCCGCGGGCTGCATGAGCGCGCCCGCGGCGCTCTCCGACACTCGCTTCGACTTCGGGCCGCCGGGCGCGGCGGGGTCGGGGGGCACCTTGCCGGCCGTGAAGGTGCTCGATGTGAGCGCGCCCGAGGTGCTCGAATCGAACCGGCTGCTGTACCGCCTCAGCTATGCCGACGCGCAGCAGATCGCGTCGTACGCGAACAGCCACTGGACCATGATGCCTTCGCAACTGCTGACCCAGCGTCTGCGCGGCGCGCTCAGCTCGCACGGCACCGTGCTGACGGGCGCCGACGGCGTGTCCGCGCCGGTGCTGAAGGTCGACCTGAGCCAGTTCGAACAGGTTTTCGACAGCCAGACGGAAAGCCACGCGGCGATCACCGCGCGCGCCACGCTCACGAAGAGCGGCAAGGTGATCGGCCAGCGCACGTTCGTCGCGAGTGCGCCGGCCAGTTCCGCGGACGCCGCCGGCGGCGCGCGCGCGCTCGCCACGGCCAGCGACGATCTGGTCGCGCAGATCGCCGCATGGCTCGGCACGCAGGCGCTGGTCGCGTCGCAATGACGCGCCCGCAGCGCACGCACCGGAGCGCTGCATGAGCCAACGACCCTGGCTGCGCCGTCCGTCGGTGCTGGCCCGGCAAGCGCTGCTGCTTTATGCGGCGCTGATCGTCTACGGTTCGTGGTATCCGTTTTCAGGCTGGCGTTCGCTCGGGCTCGGGCCGTTTGCCTATCTGTTCGATCCCATGCCGCAGTACCTGACGGCGTTCGACGTCGTCACCAACGTGCTCGGCTACATGCCGCTCGGCGCGTTGGTGGTGCTCGCGGTCTATCCGCGCTGCCGCGGCCCATTGGCCGTCGCGCTGGCCTTCGTGCTCGGCGGGCTGCTGTCGGGCGTGATGGAAGCGGGGCAGACGTATCTGCCGACGCGCGTCGCGTCCAACCTCGATCTGGCCGCCAACGCGCTCGGCGCTTTGCTCGGCGCGGCGACGATGTCGCCCGCGACTGGCGCGCTACTCGATCGCGGCTTGCTGCGGCGTATGCGGCTGCTGTGGTTCGAGCGCGATCGTGCGGCGCTCGCGTGTCTGATCGTCGCATGGCCGTTTGCGACGATGTATCCGGCGCCGCGCCTGTTCGGTCTCGGCAACTGGCCACGCGCGCTCTGGATGCGCTTCGATTCGACGACGCAGGACGCGCTGCTCGCGTGGACGCCGCAGGGCTGGCACATCGGTGCATGGCCGGCCGTGGCCGCCGCATGGCTGCCCGACGACGTGTGGGAAGCCGTGATCACCACGTTGAACCTGTTCGCCGCGCTCGCGCTGGCGTCGCTGCCGGTGCGCCGCCACGCGCCGCGAGTGCGGCTGTTGCTCACGTTCATCGCCGTCACGTTGTGCGTGAAGGTGGGCGCGACGTTCTTGCAGTCGCAGTCGGGCCTCGCGTTCGACTGGGCGACGCCCGGTGCGCTCACGGGACTCGTGTGCGGCACCGCTGCCGCGCTGTTCGCACTGCATCTGCGGCGCCGCTCGCGCGCGGCGCTCGCGAGCGTGGCGCTGGTGGTTGCGCTGGTGTTCGTCAATCTGCTGCCGGTGAATCCTTATTTCGATGTCGTGCTGGCGGACTGGCGGCAAGGGCGTTATCTGCACTTCAACGGACTTGCGCACTGGCTCGCGTGGATCTGGCCGTATGCGGCGCTGGTGTGGCTGGCGTTTGTCGTCGAACAGGCGTGGCTCAAGCGGCGCATGAAGCGCGTGTGAGGGACGGGTGAGGTGCGGGAGGCCTGACCGACGCAAGCGGAATGTACCCGCGCAGCACGCCCATCCCCCTCGCCCGCATCGGCGGCCACCAGCCCCGCTCGCTATAATCGACCGCACACGAGGCGCGCGGACAGCGCCATGACCCTCCCTTACAGTCTCGCCCCGGACATCATGGATTCCTTCTACAAGCACCACGTCTTCTTCTGCCTGAATCAGCGCGAACCCGGTGCCGAGCGCCCGAGTTGCGCGAACTGCAATGCCCAGGCAATGCAGGAGTACGCGAAAAAACGCGTGAAGAAACTCGGCCTTGCCGGACCCGGCCAAGTGCGCATCAACAAGGCCGGCTGCCTTGATCGCTGCGAGCTGGGGCCGGCGCTCGTCGTGTATCCCGAAGGCGTCTGGTACACGTATGTCGACGAGAGCGATATCGACGAGATCGTCGACTCTCACCTTCTGAACGGCAAGGTTGTCGAGCGTCTGAAAATCGATCAATAAGCATTCCCATGAACGTACACACGAAGAAATATCTGATCGACGGCCCGGTCGGCAAGATCGAGGTCGCGCTGGATCTTCCCGACGAGATGCGCGAAAACGGCGCCGCGCCGCGCGGCATCGCGCTGGTCGCGCATCCGCATCCGCTGTTCGGCGGGACGATGGACAACAAGGTTGCGCAGACGCTCGCGCGCACCTTCGTGCAGTTGAACTACGTCACCTATCGTTCGAATTTTCGCGGAGTCGGCCAGACGCAAGGCGAACATGACGCGGGCATCGGCGAGCGCGACGATCTGCGCGCCGTGCTGGATCACATGCGCGCCGAAGCCGGGCAGGGCGATCTACCGCTCGTGCTCGCAGGCTTTTCGTTCGGCACCTTCGTGCTGTCGCACGTGGCCGTGAAGCTGCGCGAAGAAGGTCAGGAGATCGAGCGAATGGTGCTGGTCGGCACCGCGGCGAGCCGTTGGGATGTCGCGCCGGTGCCGGAAAACACGCTCGTGATTCACGGCGAGACCGACGAGACCGTTCCCATTCAATCCGTTTACGACTGGGCGCGTCCGCAGGAATTGCCGGTGGTCGTGATTCCCGGGGCGGAACATTTCCTCCACCGCAAACTGCACGTGCTGAAGCGGATCATCGTCGACGCGTGGCGATGAGCCGCGCCGCGCGCGCGGTTTCCGGGGTACAGGTGCGCGAAACCGCGAATTAATCGGACCGTGCCGCGCGGGATTGGCCGGATAGCGCGCGTATAATGAGCGCTCTTTTTTTGAGCGCAGCACGGCCCATCCGGCGGTTCGCGCGTTGCGGAGCGTCATTTCGCGCGCAGCGGTGCCTGTGGGGCGTGCTGCGCGAACCAACCAGGTCGCCGGAAGTCCAAAGGGCGCCGCGCCGTTTTACGGCCAGACGCCCGCCGACCGGCTCTTCCAAACTATGCGCCCTGCGCGCGATGTATTTTCCGCACGAACCGACCTTATGCGTTTCTCCACCACCGGCCGCACGTCCTTCCCGTCAGTTGCTTCCTTCGTTCCCCTCAAGCTTAGCCGCGCCGTCACCCTCGGCATCGTGTTGCCGGCGACCCTCGCCGCCAGCACCGCGTTCGCGCAAGTGCCGCCGCCGGCCGTGAACGCGCGCTCGTGGGTGCTCGTCGACGCCACCAGCAACCAGGTGCTCGCCTCCGGCAATGCCGACGAGCGCGTGGAGCCGGCCTCGCTGACCAAGCTGATGACCGCCTACCTCGTCTTCGAAGCACTGCAGACGAAGAAGATCACGATGGATCAGACCGTGATGCCGGGCGAAGCGGTGCGCCGCGTGCGCACGGACGAATCGCGCATGTTCATCGAAGCGAACAAGCCGGTCACCGTGCACGACCTGGTGTACGGCATGATCATCCAGTCGGGTAACGACGCGGCGATCGCGCTGGCCGAACTGGTCGGCGGCAGCGAAGCGCAGTTCGTCAACATGATGAACACCGAAGCGCAGCGCCTCGGCATGAAGAACACCCATTTCGCCGACGTGAACGGCATGCCCGACCCCCAGCACTACACGACCGCGGGCGACCTTGCGGTGCTGTCGGCGCGTCTGATCCGCGACTTCCCCGACTACTACAACATCTTCTCGGTCAAGGAGTTCACGTACAACAAGATCAAGCAGCCGAACCGCAATCGCCTGCTGTGGATCGACCCGACCGTGGACGGCCTGAAGACCGGCCACACGCAAGCGGCGGGCTACTGCCTGATCGCGAGCGCGAAGCGTTCGCTGCCGGGCACGACCGACGCGTCGCGCCGTCTCGTCTCGGTGATGATGGGCGAGACCAAGGAACACGACCGCGTGCAGGACAGCCTGAAGATGCTGAATTACGGCTATACCGCGTATGACACGGTGCATCTGTACAAGGCGAATCAGGTGGTCGGCACGCCGCGCGTCTACAAGGGTGCACAGGACAGCGTGCAGATCGGCGTGAAGAGCGACCAGTACATCACCGTGCCGAAGGGCATGGCCGACAAGGTCAAGCCGCAGATCGAGCAGGTCGACACGCTGATCGCGCCGATCGCGAATGGTCAGCAGGTCGGTGTCGCCAAGCTGGTGGCCGACGGCAAGGTGCTCGCGCAGTTCCCGGTGGTGGCCTTGCAGGCCGTGCCCCAAGCCGGCGTGGTGGGCCGCGTGTGGGATTCGCTGATGCTGATGTTCAACAAGAAGAAATAAGAGCCTGACGCAATGACCGCTGTTTCCGAGGTTTCGCTCGATCCGATCGTTTATCTGAATGGCGAGCTGGTGCCCTTGTCCGAAGCGCGCGTGCCGGTGCTGGACCGCGGCTTTATTTTCGGCGACGGCATTTATGAAGTCGCACCGTTGTACGCGTCGCGCCCGGCGCATCAGGGCGGGCGCACTGCGTTCCGTTTTCCGCAGCACCTTGCGCGCCTCGCGCGCTCGGTCGGCAAGATCGGCATCGCCAATCCGTTCAACGACGCCGGCTGGCGCGAACTGATCGAGCGCGTGGTCGCGGCCAACGAGGCTGATGGAGGTTTGCCGGCAGATCAGGATGCGCTTGCCTATATTCAGGTCACGCGTGGTGTCGCGAAGCGCAGCCACGCTTTCCCGGCCGGCATCCAGCCGACCGTGTTCGTGATGGTCACGCCGCTCAATCTGCCGGACGCCGCGCAGCGTGCCCAGGGCGTGCCCTGCGTGAGCGCCGAGGATCGCCGCTGGCTCAATTGCGACATCAAGTCGGTGTCGCTGCTCGGCAATGTGCTGATGGCGCAATTCGCGGCGGAGAACGACGCGTTCGAGACGATCCAGTTTCGCGACGGCATGCTGACCGAAGGATCGTCGTCGAATGTGTGGATGGTGAAGGACGGCGTTCTGTCGGCGCCGCCGCGCAGCCACAAGATCCTCGAGGGGATTCGCTACGGTCTGATCGAGGAGCTGACGGCCGAGTGCGGCATCCGCTTCGAAGCGCGTGAGATCGGCGAGGCCGAGTTGCGCGCGGCCGACGAGATCATCGTCAGTTCGGCCACCAAGGAAGTGCTGCCGGTCACGCGACTCGACGGCCAGCCGGTCGGCGCGGGTAAGCCGGGCGCAGTGTTTGCGGCGCTGTATGCGGCGTATCAGCGAGCCAAGGACAAAGAAGCGCAAGTAGCGCAACAAGCGCAGCAAGGAGTGGAGAATGCATCCCGCGAACGACTCACTGTTTGATTTCCCGTGCGATTTCCCGATCAAGATCATGGGTAAATCGCATCCGGAGTTCGCCGAAACCATCGTCACGGTGGTCCGGCAGTTCGACAGCGAAGTCGACGCTTCGCGTGTCGAAACGCGGCCGTCCAGCGGCGGCAACTACACGGGGCTGACGGTCACCGTGCGCGCCACGAGCCGCGAGCATCTCGATAGCATCTATCTCGCGCTGACTGGCCATCCGATGGTCAAAGTGGTGCTGTAGCGTATCGCGCGGTGTGTCGTATCACGGCGTGACGTGCAACGCGTCCGCCGTCAGACCGGGGTTTGCAGCGGGTCCCGCCTCGCAAGCCCGCTCGAACAATTGCTTGAACCGTCCCACCTCGTCGAACACCCAGTCGCGAAAAGCCCTGACGCGGGCGGTGTCGAGCATTTGCGGCGGGCAGATAAGGTAGTACTGCCACGGGCTCGGCCCGTCCACATCGAATAGGCGCACGAGGCGGCCCGCGGCGATCTCATGCATCGCCAGCGAGCGGCGCGTGAGCGCGACGCCCTGGCCGTCGATCGCCGCTTGCAGCAGATTCGACGAATCCTGGTACAACACGCCGCGCTTGGGTTCAGGCCAGTCGGTGAGGCCGGCGGCGTCGAACCAGGGGCGCCACAATTCGTCGTCGGAACGCAGCAGCGGGACTTTGGCGAGATCGGGCGGCGTTTTCGGCAGGTTGCCGCCGTTGAAATGCGGTGCGCAGGCCGGAAAGAAAATCTCCTCCAGCAGCAACTCCGAATGCAGCCCCGAATATTTGCCGAAGCCGAAACGGATCGCCACGTCCACGTCGTCGCGCGCGAAGTCGGTCAGCGCGTTGGTGGACAGCAGTTCGAGGTCCCATTGCGGATGCGCCTCGATGAAGCTGCCGATGCGCGGCGTCACCCAGCGCGCCGCGAACGACGACAGCATCGACACCACGAGGCGGCGCTCGCGGTCGCCGGCGCGGATTTCGCGGGTGGCGTCGGCGAGCGCCATCAGCGCGGTGCGCACGTGCGTGGCGTAGCGCCGGCCGGTTTCGGTGAGGCGCACGCGCTTGCCGTCGCGAGCGAACAGCGACACGCCCAACTCGGCTTCGAGCGCGCGGATCTGGTGGCTGACGGCGCCGTGGGTGACGAACAACTCGTCGGCGGCGCGCGAGAAGCTCTCGTGACGGGCGGCGGCCTCGAATGCCTTGATCGCGTTCAGCGCGGGTAATTGACGGAGGTCCATCGCAATATTTCTCACATAGAGGTGAAAATAGATCGTTTTGCGTCAACCCTTGCTACGCCTACGATTGTAGCCATGAAACGATTTTTGGCGAGGGCATCATGCGAGAAATTTCCTCTAGTATTGCGTTTGAAATCCGTCACGGTGAAACGCTGCCGATGAAGGTCGCACGCAGCACCAAGCTGGTGGTCCATGGCGGCGCGATCTGGGTCACGCGCAGCGACGACACCGAAGACTACTGGCTGCAACCGGGCCATACGCTCCGGCTGCGGCGCGGTGAGCGACTCTGGCTGAGCGCCGAGGGCTCCACGCACGCGAAGGTGGCGTTTGCCGTTCCGACGCGCTGCGACGAACGCGCGTTGAACTGGCTCGCGCGGGTCAGTGAGCGCTTGATGATGCGCCTGCGCGGCGGTTGGCGCACGGTTTGAGGCCGCGGCGCGCCGACGACGTTGGGCGGTTGTGCCGATAGGCCGATAGGCCAGACAAGCGGCGGCGATCGGCCCACGTGCCGCCACGCCGTCCGATGTGCTTCCTACCAGCGCCCCTGCCTACACAACGCACCCTGCATCACACCGCCGGTCCGCACTGAGGCCTTTCGGATGCCGCCGCCCCCGGCGCGGATCCCGGTATTTCGGTAAACTGCCGGGACCATGAGCACCCCCCTGGTTTCCCCGTCTCCCTCTCCCGCCACCGCGCCGCTTGCGCTGCGCTGGCTCGGCAACGAATCCTATGAAGCCAGTTTCGATGCGATGCGCGCCTTCACCGACGCACGCACGGCCGATACCCCCGACGAAATCTGGCTAGTCGAACACCCCCCCGTCTTCACGCTAGGCCAGGCAGGCGATCCGGCACACCTGCTGGCCGCCGACAGCGGCATTCCGCTGGTCAAGGTCGACCGCGGGGGCCAGATCACGTATCACGGGCCCGGACAGGTGATCGCGTATCTGCTGCTCGATTTGCGTCGCCGCAAGCTGATGGTGCGCGAGATGGTCACGCGGATCGAGCAGGCCGTGATCGACACCCTGGCGGCGTATAATCTCGCCGGAGAACGCAAGGCCGGCGCCCCGGGCATCTACGTAGCGCCTCATCTGGACGCCGGGCTGCATGCCGGCGCCAAGATTGCGGCGCTCGGTTTGAAAATCCGCAACGGCTGCAGCTATCACGGCGTGAGCCTGAACGTAAAGATGGATCTGCGGCCGTTTCTGGCGATCAATCCATGCGGCTACGCGGGGCTCGAAACGGTCGACATGGCGACGCTCGGCGTTGCCGCAGGCTGGGACGACGTAGCCTGTACCCTTGCAGCATGCCTCACCGCAAACCTCGACGGCAGTCCCGCGGCCGTCGCCCAACCACAGGCCGGTGCGCTCACCGCCTGACTGGACCGAACGAATGACTGACGTTACCGCGAACCTCGCAGCTTCCCCCGCGCCCGAAGGCGTGCCGGCTTCCGCCGCCGCCTACGACGCTACCGCGAAGCAGAAGGCGCAAGCCAAAACTGCCCGCATCCCGATCAAGATAGTCCCGATTGAAAAGTTGAAGAAGCCGGACTGGATTCGCGTCAAGGCAGCCACCGGCAATTCGCGTTTCTACGAAATCAAGCAGATTCTGCGCGAACACAACCTGCACACGGTGTGTGAAGAAGCGAGCTGCCCGAACATCGGCGAATGCTTCGGCAAGGGCACCGCGACCTTCATGATCATGGGCGACAAGTGCACGCGCCGCTGCCCGTTCTGCGACGTCGGCCACGGTCGTCCCGACCCGCTCGATCCCGAAGAGCCGGGCAACCTCGCGCGCACCATCGCCGCGCTGAAGCTCAAGTACGTGGTCATCACGAGCGTCGACCGTGACGATCTGCGCGACGGCGGCGCGGCGCACTTCGTCGAATGTATTCGTCAGACGCGCGAGCTGTCGCCGGAAACGCGCATTGAAATTCTCACGCCGGATTTCCGCGGTCGTCTCGATCGCGCGCTCGGCATTCTGAACGCCGCGCCGCCCGATGTGATGAACCACAACCTCGAAACGGTGCCGCGTCTTTACAAGGAAGCGCGTCCGGGCTCGGACTACGCGCATTCGCTGAAGCTGCTGAAGGACTTCAAGGCGCTGCATCCGGACGTCGCCACCAAGTCCGGCCTGATGGTCGGTCTCGGCGAAACCGAAGAAGAGATTCTGCAAGTGATGCGCGACCTGCGCGAGCACGATGTGGACATGCTGACCATCGGCCAGTATCTGCAACCGTCGGAACACCATCTGCCGGTGCGCTCGTATGTGCATCCGGACACCTTCAAGATGTACGAGGAACAAGCGTACAAGATGGGCTTCACGCATGCTGCGGTCGGCGCGATGGTCCGCTCGAGCTACCACGCCGATTTGCAGGCGCATGGGGCCGGCGTGGTCTGAACGCTTTAGCTCGTTGTCCGTATAGAAGACGAACAAGCCCGCACGCGTTGCGGGCTTTTTTCTGCCGGCTTTGCGTCGGGCCACCCGTCTCATCTCACGCAACTACCTCGCTATCGCATCAGTCCGTAGATTTCGCGCCCTCGCGCTGAGCGACGCGCGAAATGCGTCGACGAGTTTGTCGACGATACGATCGAGCGCGGCATGCTCGTCGTCGCTCGACACCGATAACAACTCCGCCTCCAAAGTCCGCCCCAGTTCGTCGCTGGCCGCGCGCGTGCGCTTGCCGGCCGTCGTCGGCCACAACTGGAAGTGACGCGCGTCATCGGGATGGATCGTGCGCCGTACCTGCTTGCGCTCGATCAGATCCGCCAGCAGCTTCGACAGCAGCGTCTTCTCGATCACGGTCTGCTTCCTCACCGCCGTCGCCGTGATACCAGGCGCATCGCAGATGATTCGCAACACGCGCAGAGATCGCACGTCGAAACCGCTCGCCGGCTTGTACACCGCATTGGCGCGGCTGATCATCTCGGGTAGCGGCGGACTACCCGACCTTGCGTCTACAACGGCCGGACCCCGGCGCGCATCCATTCCACATGAGGCGGGAAGCATTGGCGCTGCGCCGTGGCGGGGGATGTAGGAGTCGGACGCTTCGTCATCCCGACCACGACTTGCAAAGGCTGAAGAACACGACGAGACGAGACGCGCGCCCACGGCGGACTATCGCCGCATTCGCTCACGCGAGATACTACGCGCGGGACTCGCGTGAGAATTCGCCCAGCGTGCCGTATGAACGCCGTTACCGGGGGATAGCGGCCTGCAACGCACTGCATCGCGAGCAAACTCAACCGCTTTTTCTGCAAGGTAACGAGACGTGGCAAACGGGATTGATCGAGGTCTATCCGCAGACTGGCCTTATCCGCGCCTGGTCGCGCATCGCTGCGGTGGCACGCTGGTACCGGAGAACACGCTGGCCGGTTTCGACGCGTGCGTGCGTTACGGCTACCGCATGGTCGAATTCGACGCGAAGCTGTCTGCCGACAACCAGATTTTTCTGCTCCACGACGACAAGCTCGACCGCACCACCAACGGCCACGGCGCGGCCGTCGAACACATGTGGCAGCAACTGGCCGCGCTCGATGCCGGCGCGTGGCACGGACCGCAATTCGCCGGCACGCGCTTGCCGACGCTTGCCGACGCGGCGCAACGTTGCGCGCGCGACCGAATCGCCGCCAACGTCGAGATCAAACCGTGTCCGGGCCGCGAGGTGCTCACCGGCACGCTGGTGGCACAGGGCACGCTGACCTTGTGGCAGGGACAGACGCCACCCCTGCTGTCGTCGTTTTCGTTCGAGGCGCTTGCCGCCGCCCGCGATGCCGCGCCGTCGCTGCAACGTGGGATGCTGTTCGAAGAGGTGCCCGCGGATTGGCTGCGCATCGTGCGTGAACTGGACTGCGTGTCGTTGCACGCGAGCCACCGCTATTTGAGCGAGCCGCTGGTCGCGCAGATTCGCGAGGCCGGATTGCGCGTGCTGGCCTATACGGTGAACGACCCGGCGCGCGCGCAACTGCTCGCGCAATGGGGCGTCGACATGATTTGCACGGATCGCATCGACAAGCTGCAACACGATATGTTGTCCGCACCGGCGAGTCCGGCCTGAGGGTGGCATGACGCGGACGCTGGAGCGTGGGTGAAGGCGCGGTCGGCACACTCGCGCCGCGCAAACCGCACGCACACGCAAAAGCCTACGGGTTTTCCCGCAAGGTTTGTCTCGCCGAATTCCGGATTCCCCGACGGCCCTCGTCCAGATTTCCGGAATCCCGGACAGCGTTCGTGTTGTTGCGATAAAAATCGCATAAGAATCAAGGCGCCAGGATTTATATCCGCCTGGCATCGACCTTGCAAAACAGAGGGTGCGGCCGCAACGGTCCGACAACTAAAGCAAGGAGACAACGATGTCTGATTTCCCTTCCCGGTATTTCTGAATTCGTCGTCTTGTCGCGGCCTATTGCCGTGCACGGGCTGACGAATCTTCGTTCGCGTGATGCGCAGTGTGGCAGGCCTTGAGCTCATCTCCCCAAGCAGGAACCATCGTGAAGAAACCTTTCTATAAAGTGCTGTACGTCCAGGTGATCGTGGCGATCATCATCGGTATCGCACTCGGGCATTTCTACCCGAATCTCGCCGTCGACATGAAGCCGCTCGGCGACGGCTTCATCAAACTGATCAAAATGGTGATCGGGCCGATCATCTTCTGTACGGTGGTCACTGGCATCGCCGGCATGGAGGACATGAAGAAGGTCGGGCGCGTCGGTGGCAAGGCGCTGCTGTATTTCGAAATCGTCTCGACCTTCGCGCTGGTGCTCGGCCTGTTCGCCACCCACCTGCTGCGTCCGGGCGCCGGCTTCAACATCGATCCGGCCACGCTCGACGGCAAGGCGGTCGCGTCATACGCCGCCAAGGCGCACGGCCAGACCACGGTCGACTTCCTGATGCACCTGATCCCGGACACGCTGTCGTCGGCATTCGCGCAAGGCGAGATCCTGCAGATCCTGCTGATCGCGCTGCTGTTCGGCGCGGTGCTCGCGACGGCCGGTGAGAAGGGCAAGGTCGTGACGAACTTCATCGAGGGCCTCTCGCACATCCTGTTCGGCATCGTGCGCATCATCACGAAGCTGGCGCCGATCGGCGCGTTCGGCGCGATGGCGTTCACCATCGGCAAATACGGCATCGGCTCGCTGCTGCCGATGCTCAAGCTGATCGGCACGTTCTATCTGACCTCGATCGTGTTCGTGGTGGTCGTGCTCGGCATCATCGCGCGCTTCGTGGGCTTCAACATCCTGCGCTTCGTCGCGTACATCAAGGAAGAGATGCTGATCGTGCTCGGCACGAGCTCGTCGGAAGCCGCGCTGCCGCAACTGATGCTCAAGCTCGAAAAGCTCGGCTGCTCGCGCTCGGTGGTGGGCCTCGTGGTGCCGACCGGCTACTCGTTCAACCTCGACGGCACCAACATCTACATGACGATGGCCGTGCTGTTCATCGCCCAGGCGACCAACATCGAACTCACGTGGGCACAACAGCTCACGCTGCTGGCGGTGACGATGTTGACCTCGAAGGGCGCTAGCGGCGTGACCGGCGCGGGCTTCATCACGCTGGCCGCGACGCTCGCGGTGGTGCCGACCATTCCGCTGTCGGGCATGGTGCTGATTCTCGGCATCGACCGCTTCATGAGCGAATGCCGCGCGCTGACCAACATCGTCGGCAACGGTGTGGCGACGGTCGTAGTGTCGGCATGGGAAAAGGAGCTGGACCGCAACAAGCTGAATGCCGCGTTGCGCGGCGACGTGGCGGTCAAAGAACCGGCCGGCGTTTAAGCTGCGCGCAGGTTCAGACTCCACCATAACGGCTGCGGACTCCCGCGTATGAAACCGGGTACTCCGCGCCCATCCACCGCGCCCCCGCATCGCGAAGCTGGCGACGGCGGCGCGCCACCGTATGCCACAATGTCCGATCCTTACCGATTGGACATTGCCAACGTGACGCGCCGCCTGTTGATCCTCTTCGCGCTCGTTGCCGGGCTCGCGGCGGCATGCGGACTGACCTACAGCATCGCGTGGCAAAGCGGCATCGACAACCTGCGGCGCAACGCCGCCGTGCGTGCCGAGCGTACCGCCAGTACGCTGAGGAGCACGCTCGAGCGCTACGAGTCGCTGCCGTATCTGCTTGCCGAACATCCGATCGTGCAGGACGTGCTGGTCGATCCCCGTCCGGCTAACGTCAAACGCGCGAACCTTTATCTCGAAGACCTCAACCGCCATGCGCGGGCCACCGTCACGTACATCATTCCGCTCGACGGTTATTGTGTCGCCGCGAGCAACTGGCGCGGGCCGGGCAGTTTCATCGGCGCGGGCTATGAGTTCCGGCCGTATTTTCTCGATGCGGTCAATGGCGGCGTAGGCCGCTTCTTCGGCATCGGCACGATTTCGCAGGCGCCGGGCTACTACATTTCACAACCGGTGCGGCGCGACGGCAAGATCGTCGGCGTGGCGGTCGTCAAACTCGATCTCGAATGGTTTCAGGGCGCCGACGCGTCCGAGCCGCTGGTCGTCACCGACGATCACGGCGTGATCTTTCTGTCCTCGGTGCCGGCGTGGAAATATCACACGATCCGGCCGCTGTCCGGACCGGTCGCCGATTCGATCTATCAGGCGCGTCAATACGCGCAGCAGCCGATCGCGCCGCTGCCGGTGACGATCCAGCGCACGCTCGAAGGCAATGCGCAGATCGTGCGCATCGGCGGCGGCCGCTCCGCGCCGCGCTTTCTCGCGTCGCGGCGCAGCATGGGCGTGCCCGACTGGCATCTGATTACGATGTCGCCCGTCGATCCGGTCGACGCCGACGCGCGCAAGGCGACCATCGTCACCGGCTTCGGCTACATCTCCATCGTGTTGCTCGCGTTCTACTGGCGTATGCGCCGCGCCCGCGTGCGCGAGATGATGCGCAGCCGCACGCTGCTGCAAAAGGCCTACGCGGAACTGAACCAGCGGGTCGCCGAACGCACGGCGGATCTGTCGCAGGCGAACGAACAGTTACAGAAGGAAGTGACCGAGCGCACGCGCGCCGAGCAGGAGTTGCGCGCCGCGCACGACGAGCTGATCCAGGCGAGCAAGCTCGCCGCGCTCGGGCAAATGGCGGCCGGCATCACGCATGAATTGAATCAGCCGCTTGCCGCGTTGCGCGGTTTCTCGGACAACACGCGCGTGCTGCTCGAACGCGGCGACGAGGCGTCGGCGCGCGAGAATCTCGAAGCGATCGCGGCGCTCACCGAGCGCATGGGCAAGATCACCAATCAGTTGAAGCTGTTCGTCGGACGGGCGCGGCCGCGCAATGCGCGCGCGCCGATCATGCGGGCGCTGCGCAATGTCGTCGGGCTGCTGCAGAAGCGCTTGCAGAGCGTCGAAGTCGCGTTCACGCTGTTCGATGCGGTGAATGGCGTGCGCACGCCGCTCAGTCTCGCCGACGACCATCCTGAACTGATCGCGCATTGCGACGACCTGCGGCTCGAACAGGTGCTGATCAACCTGCTCGGCAATGCGCTCGACGCGATTGCCGGCATCAGCGCGCCGCGCATCGAGATCGAGATCGAAGTCGCCGAGGCGAACGTGTCGTTCATGGTGAGCGACAACGGCCCCGGCATTCCCGACGACGTGCTGCCGCGTCTGTTCGAGCCGTTCTTCACGACCAAGGAGATGGGGCAGGGGCTGGGCCTCGGGCTTGCGATCTCGTCGTCGATCGCGCGCGATTGCGGCGGCACGCTGGTCGCGCGCAACGCGCCGGACGGCGGTGCATTATTCGTGTTGACGCTGCGCCGCGCGCGCGTGCAGACGAGCCACCCGGCGGTTCCGCTGACCACGGGTTCCTGAATCAGGATGGAAAACGCGATGCTGAACCACGGCCTGCAAGTGCTATATATCGAAGACGACGAACTAGTGCGCCGCGCCAGTGTGCAGAGCCTGCAACTGGCGGGTTTCGACGTGGTCGGCCATGCGTCGGTGGAAGCCGCGGCGAAGATGATCAGCGCGGATTTTTCCGGCGTGATCGTCAGCGATATTCGCCTGCCAGGCGCGAGCGGGCTCGATCTGCTCGCGCAGTGCCACGAGCGCGCGCCCGACGTGCCGGTGATCCTGGTCACCGGCCACGGCGATATCTCAATGGCCGTGCAGGCGATGCGCGATGGCGCGTATGACTTCATCGAAAAGCCGTTCGCGTCCGAGCGCCTGATCGAAACCGTGCGGCGCGCGCTGGAGCGCCGCAAGCTGGTGCTGGAGAATCTCGCGCTGCGCCGTGAACTGGCGGAGCAGAACTCGGTGGCGCCACGAATCATCGGCCGCAGTCCCGCAATCGAACAGGTGCGGCGGCTGATCGCGAACATCGCGCCGACCGACGCGTCCGTGCTGATCAATGGCGATACCGGCGCGGGCAAAGAGTTGATCGCGCGCAGTCTGCATGAGCTCTCGCCGCGGCGCGACAAGCCGTTTATCGCAGTGAACTGCGGCGCGCTGCCTGAGCCGATGTTCGAGTCGGAAATGTTCGGCTATGAACCGGGCGCGTTCACCGGCGCGGCGAAACGGCGAATTGGCAAGCTCGAACATGCGTCGGGCGGCACGCTGTTTCTCGACGAGATCGAGAGCATGCCGCTCGCGTTACAGGTCAAGCTGCTGCGCGTGCTGCAGGACGGCGTGCTGGAGCGGCTGGGCTCGAATCAGCCGATTCGCGTGAATTGCCGCGTGGTCGCCGCGGCGAAGGGCGACATGGCTGAGCACGTCGCGGATGGCTCGTTCCGGCGCGACCTGCTGTATCGGCTGAACGTGGTGACGATCGCGCTGCCGCCGTTGGGCGAGCGTCGCGAGGACATCGTGCCCCTCTTCGAACACTTCCTGCTGGATGCGGCGGTGCGTTACCAGCGTCCTGCGCCGATTCTCACCGACCGCCAGCGCGCGAGCCTGATGCAGCGCGACTGGCCGGGCAACGTGCGAGAACTGCGCAATGCCGCCGACCGCTTCGTGCTCGGCGTCGCAGAAGATCCGGTCATGCCTTTCGCCGACGACACCGCGGCCACGCAACCGTTGAAGGAGCGTGTCGAGCAATTCGAACGGGCGATGATCGCGGAGGCATTGGAGCAGGCCGGCGGGGCGGTAGCGGTGGCGGCGGACAAGCTGCAGCTCGGCAAGGCCACGCTCTACGAGAAGATCAAGCGATATGGCCTGGCGGCCAAGGGGGAAGGGGAGCGGTGAGGAACGGCGCCGGCGGCAAGGCGCGGCCGGCGCGTTTGAATCAGATCGACTCGGATCGAGCCGGGGCGAAGGTAGTTACGCCTTCAGCGCCTTTTCCAGCAATTGTTCGAGTTCCGCGAACTGCGGCTCGCCGACATAGCGCTTCAGAATCTTGCCGTCCTTATCGATCAGGAACGTGGTGGGCGTGAGCTGCACGTTGCCGAACTGCTTGGCGGCCGAGCCGTCGTCCATGGCGACCTTGAACGGCAACTGACGCGTTTGCGTGTAGTTAGTCACGTACATCGGCGCGTCGTAGTTCATGGCAACCGCCACGAATTCCAGGCCTTGGCCCTTGAATCGGTTATAGGTCTCGACCATCTGCGGCATTTCCTTCATGCACGTATCGCAGTTCGTCGCCCAGAAGTTGACGAGATAAACCTTGCCTTTCAGGTCGGCGGTCGTGACTTTCTGGCCGGACAGCAGCGTGAAGGTCGCGTCGGGCACCCGCTGCTGACCCGCAAACGCGAAGTAACCGGCCACCGCCAGCACGATCGCCACGGCGGCTGCGATGATGTAGCGCAGTGGGCTCGCGCGCCGGGCGGCGGAAGATGGGTTGGAGCTCATGAACGGAACCTCGAGAGCCGCGCGGAACGCGGGGGCCAGTGGATCGATTGGGCGGTTGGGCCGGTGCTGAACAGCGTCGCTATTGTAGCCCCATTCCGTTGGCGCGGCAGGAGGCAGGGCGGCAGCGGATAATAGGGTTTTACGTTCCGGTCGGTCCGATCTTCTGTCCCCATGTTCCGAGCTGCTTTTCGCGTTAGCCGTTTCCTCGCCCGAATTCGTTCCTGCTTTTCTTTCGGTAGCCGGTTTCACAGCGGGCCGCCAGCCGATCACAACCGGCCGGCCGGCGCGCCGGACGCTTCGTCGCGCCGGCCGCGCGGCCGTGCGCGGCTCGCGGCGACTGCCTGCGCGCTGGTGCTTGGCGCCGCGTTGAGCGCCTGCTCGCCGACCTTCGACTGGCGCACCATCATGAACAACGACAACGGCTACACCGTCGACTTTCCCGCCAAGCCGGGCAACGATCAGCGGCCGGTGCAGATCGGCGACACGGTAATGCCGATGGCGATGCAAACGGCCGAAGCCGGTAACGCGGTTTTCGCAGTCGGCACCGTCATGCTGCCCGACGACAAGGAAACCACGCAGCGTGCCGCGCTGGCTTTTTTGCGCGATGGCCTCGCTCGTAACGTTGGCGCGGCGCCCGACGCGCATGCAGTGCAAATCCCGCTGGCGGCGGGCGGCCAGGTGCTGGGCCTCGAAATGAAACTCAGCGGTGAGGCGGGTTCGCGACATGAAATGCGCACGGTCTACGCCCGCCTGGCGGCGCGCGGGCGCCACGTCTATCAGGCGGCAATCATCGCTGACAAACCGCTGCAGCCAGAGCAGGTCGAGCAGTTTTTTTCGTCGTTCAAACTTTATTGAAGGCGGTATTTTTGGCCGATTGGGTGCGTGAAGGAGCAATGTTTGGAGTGAAAGTTCCTTCGCAGCATCCTGAGCTAATTCCCGGTTTACGTTGAAGTTTTCCGCGTGCGCGTCGCTCCTGTGGATAACTCTGTTGAGAACTTGCCCGTATTTGCCGCAGATGCCCGTGCCATGGGCGTTTTGTGAATTCTCCCCGACTTCTGGCATTTAAAAAAAGTCAATCAAATCAATGGGTTTTGATTGAGCCCTTCTGCGCGCCTTTCAAATGTATCCAAATCTGTCAGAAGCGTGCGTGTGTGCATAAGTCAAGTCTTGACAGCATATTTTTCTCCTCATAACGAGCCGAAAACCCGTCGGTACTGGATGGCCTCCGCAATCTGCGCAGCGCTCGGCATCGTCGCGCCGGCGAGGTCGGCGATGCTACGCGCGACCTTCAGCACCCGATAGTAAGCACGCGCTGACCATCGGAAGCGCTCGCCGGCTTCACGCAGCAGCGCTTCGCCGGCCGCGTCGGGGCGGCAAACCTCGTCCACTTCCCGGCCCCCGAGTTCGCGATTGGTCTTGCCCTGCCGCAGCAATTGCCGCTCGCGCGCGACGCATACCCGTCGAGCGATCGCCGCGCTCGCCTCGCCGGCCGTCGCCGACCGAGCAGCAAGTTCCGCCGGCGTGAGCGCCGGAATCTCAAGCTGGATGTCGATTCGATCCAGCAAAGGGCCGGACAGCTTACGCAGATAACGCGCCGCGATCTCCGGCGTGCAGCGGCAGCGGCCGCCCGGGTCGCCACGCCATCCGCAAGGGCAGGGGTTCATCGCGGCGATCAGTTGGCAGGCCGCCGGGAAATCCGCCTGGAGGGCGGCGCGCGAGATTGTGATGCGGCCGGCTTCGAGCGGCTCTCGTAGCGTTTCGAGGACATCGCGACTGAATTCGGGCAGTTCGTCCAGGAACAACACGCCCAGATGCGCAAGCGTGATCTCCCCAGGCTGCGGCGGATTGCGCCCACCGACCAACGCCGCTGCGCTCGAGGAGTGGTGCGGCGCCCGAAACGGCCGCTGCCGCCACTGCGCTGCCGTGAAGCCAGCCCGGCTGGCGGACAGCAAGGCGGCGGAGCTGAGCGCTTCGTCGTCGGTCATAGGCGGCAGCAGGCTCGGCAGGCGGGCGGCGAGCATTGATTTGCCGGCGCCGGGCGGTCCGATCAGCAACACGTGGTGCCCGCCGGCCGCCGCGACTTCGAGGGCGCGGCGCGCGGCGCGCTGGCCGATCACGTCGGCCATGTCGGGCACGACAGCGGGCATGCTTTCGGCGAGGTCGGGCGCAGCGACGGCAGAAAGCCGCGCGTCGGGCGCTCCGGCGAGGTGGGCGCAGAGCGACGGCAGATCGGCGGCGCCGTAGACATCGACGCCGGGCACGAGCGCGGCTTCCGCCGCGCTAGTGGCAGGGAGATAGAGCTGCGGAGTACGTTCCGCAGCGAGCGGGGCCACGGTTGACTTTCCGGGGATCGCGGAAGATGAGAAGCCCTCGCCGTGCGCGCCGCGCTGAGCCGCACCGCTGCGCGCCGTCCCGCAAGCCATCGCGAAAGCGCCGCGCATCGGCCGCAGTGCGCCAGTCAACGATAGCTCGCCAGCAAACTCCCGATACAGCAAGGATTCAACGGGAATCTGCCCGCTCGCCGCGAGGATGCCCAACGCAATCGGCAGGTCGAAGCGGCCGGATTCCTTCGGCAAATCGGCAGGGGCGAGATTGACGGTAATACGTCGGACAGGGAAGTCGAAGCCGCAGTTTTGCAGTGCCGCGCGCACGCGCTCGCGGCTTTCGCGCACTTCCAGATCAGGAAGGCCGACGATCGAAAATGAGGGTAATCCGTTCGCGAGGTGAACCTCGACAGTAACTTCGGGCGCGCGGCCAGAGGCCGGCGCGCGACTGCGCACCACAGCAAGCGACATATTTTCTCCCGTCGGACGGCACGCCGAAGCGCGCGCCAGTCCCCTAAAACGCTGATGACGTCACGGCTCGCTTGCCTGTGATGGGCAGCATTGCGCAGCTAGTGCGCTACTAACGACGCGTTACGGCGTTTGCGAAGCGAGCGGCAGCTTCTGTTCAAGTTCGGCGACGCGGCGCTCCAGTTCTTCGAGGCGGGCGCGAGTACGTACCAGCACCTGGGTCTGCGTATCGAATTCCTCGCGCGTGACGAGGTCCAGTTTCGAAAAGCCCTGCGACAGCATGGCCTTCACGTTGCGTTCGACGTCTTTGGCTGGCGAGTTCTTGAACAACTCGCTCATGCGAGCCTGAAAGTCATTGAAAACATCGTTGGGTTGTTTCATGGTGTTTCCCCTTTGTGCACAAAAGATGTGCATATTTCGTTACGCCTGTGCTTGGTCATCACGCGTGGGCTGACTTGGTGCGTCCCCGGTTGCGCGCCGCTGCGGCATGAGCGCCTTTGGTGCGCCGCCTGTGTGTTCAAACCTTCGGACACTCTAGCAACGATCCATACGCCGCGCCAGCGTGCCCCGCCCTCGTTAGCCATCCGGCCAGGGTCGCTTGAGAGTGCCTTTCCTGGCGTGCGCGGTGCGCAGTCTGACACAACATGGCATGCGAGTTGCTGTTACTGCCCCGCGCGCACTGCCGGACGCTTTTTACCGGCAGAGGAACGAGACCACGCGAACGGGTTATGGGTACGCAAAACGCTTACGCAACGGGTTACGCAACTTAGCGAGGGATTTCATGAAGCTCATTACCGCAATCATCAAGCCGTTCAAGCTCGATGAGGCGCGCGAAGCCTTGTCGGCCATCGGCGTCTCGGGCATCACGGTGACGGAAGTCAAAGGCTTCGGCCGCCAGAAGGGCCACACGGAGCTGTATCGGGGTGCTGAATATGTCGTCGATTTCCTGCCGAAAGTGAAGATCGAGGCCGCTGTCTCGGACGACATCGTCGACCAGGCGATCGAGGCGCTCGAACGCGCAGCGCGCACCGGCAAGATCGGCGACGGCAAGATCTTCGTCACGCCGATCGAGCAGGTGATCCGGATTCGCACCGGGGAGACCGGCGCGGACGCTCTGTAACACGAAAAGATAGCGACACAGATAGCGATAAGAGGAAACGAAAGATGCGCAAATTATTGATGTCCCTGCTGATGGCCGGTTCGCTGCTCGCGGGCGGTATTGGCGCCGCCCTTGCGGACGACGCGTCCGCTCCCGCAGCCGCCTCGGCTGCCGATACGACCGCCAGCGCCCCGGCGCCGGACGCGTCGGCACCGGCAGCCGCACCCGCGTCGGCACCGGCCGCCGACGCCTCTGCCGCACCCGCAGTAGCCGCGCCTGGGGCATCGGCTCCTGCAGCCGACGCCGCCCCGGCGGCACCGACCGCGCCGTTCTCGGTCGATTCGTCGAAGATCAATTCGGGCGACACTGCCTGGATGCTGACTTCTACCGCGCTCGTGCTGTTCATGACGATCCCGGGTCTGGCGCTTTTCTACGGCGGCATGGTCCGCAAGAAGAACGTGCTCGCGACGCTGATGCAAAGCTTCGCGATCACCTGCCTCGTGACGATCATCTGGACGGTGGTGGGCTACAGCCTCGCCTTCACGCCGGGCGGCTCGTTCATCGGCGGCTTCTCGCGCGTCTTCATGGCCGGCATGAACTACATCAAGGGTGACAAAGCCACGACGCTGACCGTCAGCCATCTGGCTCCGACGATTCCCGAAACGGTCTACTTCGTCTATCAGATGACGTTCGCGATCATCACCCCGGCACTGATCACTGGCGCGTTTGCCGACCGTATGAAGTTCTCGGCGATGCTGGTGTTCATGACGCTGTGGTCGATCATCGTCTACTCGCCGATCGCGCACATGGTCTGGGAACCGACCGGCTGGCTGGCTAGCGCGGGCATCCTCGACTTCGCGGGCGGCACAGTGGTGCACATCAACGCCGGTATCGCGGCGCTGGTTTGCGCGCTGGTGCTCGGCAAGCGTGTCGGTTACGGCAAGGAAGCCATGGCTCCGCACAACCTGACGCTCACGCTGATCGGTGGCGCGATGCTGTGGGTGGGCTGGTTCGGCTTCAACGCGGGTTCGGCGGTGGCGGCCGACGGCCGTGCCGGTTTCGCGATGTTCACGACGCAAGTCGCTACCGCGGCAGCAGCGCTCGCGTGGATGTTCGCCGAATGGGCGGCCAAGGGTAAGCCGTCGGTGCTCGGTATCGTGTCGGGTGCGGTGGCGGGTCTGGTGGCGATTACGCCGGCTTCGGGCTTCGTCGGCACGACCGGCGCGCTGGTTATCGGTATCGTGGCGGGTGTGGTCTGCTTCTGGTCGGCGACGTGGCTCAAGCACAAGCTCGGTTACGACGACTCGCTCGACGCGTTCGGCGTGCACTGCATCGGCGGTATCGTGGGTGCGCTCCTGACCGGCGTGTTCGCGGTCAAGGACATCGGCGGCGCGGACGGCAGCGTCATCGTGCAAGCCAAGGGCGTGCTGACGACGCTGGTCTACAGCGGGGTGGTGAGCTACATCCTGCTGAAGATCATCGACATGGTGATGGGCATCCGCGTGACGGAGGAGCAGGAGCGCGAAGGCCTGGACGTGAGCCTGCACGGCGAACACGTCGAATAAGCAACACTTCTGCGAGCCCGCGCTCCCGGGCTTGTCTGATCACGATTAAGCGCAGCGATTTGGCCCGCCTTCATGGCGGGCTTTTTTCTTGCGGGGTATCTTGAAAACGGCAGTTTCTCGCGCCTATGATCGAAATAGCGAGAATGCATTCGCGTCCGCTTGCGAATGGAGAAACCGTCCCCAAATGGACAAAGCATTTGCTCTACAATCTTTTTTCTCCAGTCTGCGAGTGATCAATGGTTCCGCACCTAGTTACGGCGTTAAACGGCCCGCTGCTCGATCTCGAGCGGAAGATCCTCGACGCCACACCCGCCATCGAACGCTGGTTCCGGCTCGAATGGCAGGAGCACACGCCGCCGTTCTACTGCTCCGTCGATCTGCGTAACGCGGGGTTCAAGCTCGCGCCGGTCGACACCAATCTGTTCCCCGGGGCATTCAACAATCTGCCGCAGGAAGTGCTGCCCCTGGCCGTGCAGGCCGCAATGGCCTCGATCGAGAAGATCTGCCCGGACGCCAAGAATCTGCTGGTGATTCCGGAGCGCCACACGCGCAACGCGTTTTACCTCGAAAACGTCGCCCGTCTCGCCGCGATCATGCGCCAGGCTGGCCTGAACGTGCGTTTCGGCACACTCGACGACAGCATCAACGGGCCGGTCACGATCGCGCTGTCGGACGGCCAGAAGCTCGTGCTCGAACCGCTCGAACGCTCGCAGCGCCGTCTCGGCCTGAAGAACTTCGACCCGTGCTCGATCCTGCTGAACAACGACCTGTCAGGGGGCATTCCGCCCGTGCTCGAAAATCTGCACGAGCAGTACCTGCTGCCGCCGTTGCACGCCGGCTGGGCGGTTCGTCGCAAATCCACGCATTTCTCGTGCTATGACGACGTCGCAAAAAAATTCGCGAAGATGGTCGAAATCGATCCGTGGATGATCAATCCGTACTTCGCGCATGTCGAAGGCGTCGATTTCCAGGAGCGCACCGGTGAAGAAGCGCTGACCGACGCGATCGACGGCGTGCTCAAAAAGATCGCCAGGAAGTATCGCGAGTACGGCATCTCCGAGAAACCGTATGTCGTCATCAAGTCGGACGCGGGCACGTACGGCATGGGCGTGATGACCGTGCACGATGCGTCGGAAGTGGCCGCGCTCACCAAGCGCGAGCGCGCGAAGATGGCGGCCACCAAAGACGGCCTGGAAGTGCACGACGTGATCGTGCAGGAAGGCGTGTACACGTTCGAGCGTATCGGCGAGGAAGTCGCTGAGCCGGTCGTCTACATGATCGACCGCTACGTGGTGGGCGGTTTCTACCGCGTGCACGGCAGCCGCGAGCGCGACCAGAACCTGAACGCACCCGGCATGCACTTCGTGCCGCTCGGCTTCGAGCATACGGCGCTGCCGGACGCGCACGCGAAGCCCGGCGCGGCGCCGCCGAACCGCTTCTACATGTACGGGGTGGTGGCGCGGCTCGGGCTGCTTGCCGCATCGGTCGAACTGGAAAAGACCGATCCGGAAGCCATTCAGGTCTAATCCATCCTGAATGGGCGATGGCGGCATGCGTGCCGCCATCGCCGTTTTCAACGACTATATTGACGAACAATGCCACGCCCGCAGGGCGCACCGGGACCTTCATGGACATTCTTTTCATCGCCGATCCGCTCTCCCAGTTCAAGATCTACAAAGATTCGACCTATGCGATGATGGCCGAGGCCGCACGCCGCGGGCACGTGGTGTACACGTGCGAGCCGAAGCATCTGGCGTGGACCGGCGGGGACGTCGAAGCGAACGTGCAGCGGATTGCGATCGTCGGCGACGTGACAGATCTGCATCGCGACGAGTGGCACGCCGCCGACGCGGCCGCGCCGCGTGCGCTGAAGAGCTTCAGCGCGGTGGTGATGCGCAAGGACCCGCCGTTCGACATGGAATATGTCACGTCGACGTGGCTGCTCGAAATGGCCGAGCGGGGCGGCGCGCGCATCTTCAACAAGCCGCAGGCGATTCGCGACCATTCGGAAAAACTGGCGATCGGCGAGTTCGCGCAGTTTGTCACGCCCACGCTGGTCACGCGCGACGCGTCCCGTTTGCGCGCATTCCATGAACAGCACGGCGACGTGATCCTCAAGCCGCTCGACGGCATGGGCGGCATGGGCGTGTTCCGCGTGAAGGCCGACGGGATGAACCTGGGCTCGATCATCGAAATGCTGAGCCACGATGGCGCGCGCTCGGTGATGGCGCAAAAGTTCATCCCCGAAATCAAGGACGGTGACAAGCGCATTTTGCTGATCGGCGGCGCTGCGGTGCCGTATTCGCTCGCGCGTATTCCTCAGGGTAATGAAGTGCGCGGCAATCTCGCAGCCGGTGGCCTCGGCGTGGCGCGTCCGCTCACGGAGCATGATCGCAAGATCGCCGACACGCTCGCGCCGGCGCTCGCGGCGCGCGGTCTGCTGCTGGTCGGGCTGGACGCGATCGGCGACTGGCTGACCGAAGTCAACGTGACGAGCCCGACGTGCTTCCGGGAAATCATGGATCAGACCGGCTTCGACGTCGCCGCGATGTTCCTCGACGCGCTGGAGCGCGCGGCGGCCTGACGCTCGGCCCTTGAATGCCCGCCGTAGTCCCCAACCTGTGTAGTAAATCCGCATCAAGCGCCGCGCCGGATTTGGCGCGAAAATGAGCCTGATACAATGCCCGCTCTTTCGCGCCAAGCCGGTTCGGTGGCTTCAACCGAAGCCACCGGCATAGATCGCGGACGGTGAGCGAGCAATGTTCAGGCGGCGTCGACGTGGCGCGGCGGGGCGCGCTGCTCATTAAACGATGCGTTCCGGCTCTCATGACCTACGGCCGGTCGAGGGCGCTGACGAACCGGGCCTCGTCCCGGTCCCACGGTTTGGGGCCGTTCTTTTGCAGCAAGGCTGACATGGCAGGCATTCTGATCATTGCGCACGCTCCGTTCGCCACCGCGTTGCGCGATTGTATTTCGCACATCTACGGCGGTTTGCCGGCTCGCATCGGCGTGATCGACGTATCACCCGATTGCGATCCCGCGCAACAGGTTGCGTTTGCGAACTCGGAAATCGAGCGTTTGAAGGAAGAAAACGGCGCCCTCGTGCTCACGGATATGTTCGGTGCGACGCCAGCGAATATCGCGGGCCGGCTCGCCACGGTGCCGAATGTACGCGTGCTCTGCGGTGTCAATTTGCCGATGCTGGTACGCGCGGTCTGCTATCGCGCTACGCCGCTCGACACGCTGGTCGACAAGGCACTCGCCGGCGCGACTAAGGGCGTGCATGCAATCGGACCGGCTACGCCGGCGTCCGTGGCATGCGCGGCGGCTGTCAGCGAGTGCATGTCGGGTTTGCCGCCTGACGCGGCTGCGGGTGACTGTCTACCCGCGCTCCCGGCCGACGCCGATCTGACCCAGAAGACCGACGCGGCCGGTTTGTAGGCCACGCGCAGACCGTTCAAAGCCCGATGCCCAATGCTTCAAATGCAGTGCAACGGGTGTGTGCAAATTCACCTTTCGCAACCATACTTACCCGCGCTTTCGGACCATCACATGCTGCAACAGGAAACGACTATTGTGAACAAGCTGGGGCTGCACGCACGCGCGTCGGCCAAGTTGACGCAACTCGCGGGCAACTACCAGGCGGAAATCTGGATGAGCCGCAATGGCCGCCGCATCAATGCCAAGAGCATCATGGGTGTGATGATGCTGGCCGCGGGCATCGGCAGCACGGTGCTGATCGAAACCGAAGGCACTGACGAAAAGGATGCGATGGACGCACTGCTGAAACTGATTGCCGATAAATTCGGCGAGGGTCAGTGACGTCGCGCGTGCACGTTTGCAACGAGCATCTACGCCGCGGCTATCCGCGGCGTTTTTTTAATGCGAGAAGATGGGCGGACAGGCGCGGGGAAATCGGCTTGCCTGTCCGTGCATAGACGTGATCAACTTGCCGGACTGCAAACCAGCTGAAGGCGCATTGTCATGTCGATGACGATAATTCGTGCTGCGCTGCACATAGGCCTGCCGTACTTGGAGAGGGTGCGGAATTTATAATGACCAGCAGAGTCTGAGAGCATTGCAGCGGTTTGCCGCGGCATCACACAACTAGAGGAGGTGCGCGTGTCCTTCACGCTGCATGGAATTCCCGTATCACGCGGTATCGCTATCGGGCGGGCCTATCTGATCGCCCCGGCAGCACTTGACGTAGACCACTATCTGATCGAACCCGCCCAGATCGAGGGTGAGGTCGAGCGTTTTCGCGCGGCTCAGCAACACGTGCATCGGGAGCTCGACACGCTGCGCGCCGATCTCGCCGCAGACGCGCCCAGCGAAATGGGCGCGTTCATCAATGTTCATTCAATGATCCTGAACGATGCGATGCTCGTGCAGGAAACCATCGACCTGATCCGCACGCGCCGCTACAACGTCGAGTGGGCGCTGACCGAGCAACTCGAGCGCCTGTCGCGTCACTTCGACGACATTGAAGACGAGTATCTGCGCGAGCGCAAAGCCGACATCGAGCAGGTGGTGGAGCGCGTGCTGAAGGCGCTCGCGGGGGCGTCGGCGACGCTCGGTGGCGGCGTGCACGGCGCCTGCGACGAGATGATCGTGGTCGCGCACGACATCGCGCCGGCCGACATGATGCAGTTCAAGACGCAGACGTTTCAGGGCTTCGTCACGGATCTCGGCGGCCGCACGTCGCATACGGCGATCGTTGCGCGCAGCCTGGGCATTCCCGCCGCGGTCGGCGTGCAGCACGCGAGCGCGTTGATCCGTCAGGACGACCTGATCATTGTCGATGGTGATCATGGCATCGTGATCGTCGATCCCGCGCCGATTGTGCTCGAAGAGTATTCGTATCGGCAAAGCGAAAAAGAGCTGGAGCAACGCAAGCTGCAACGCCTGAAATTTTCGCCGACACAAACGGTGTGCGGCACGCGCATCGAACTGTGCGCGAACATCGAGCTGCCGGAAGACGCGCGCGCCGCGGTCAACTCGGGTGCGACCGGCGTGGGGCTGTTCCGCACCGAGTTCCTGTTCATGAATCACAAGCACCGCCTGCCCGAGGAGGAAGAGCAGTTCGCCGCGTACCGCCGGGCCGTCGAGTTGATGAACGGTTTGCCGGTCACGATCCGCACCATCGACGTCGGCGCCGACAAGCCGCTCGACTCCATGGGCGGTGGTGACGGCTACGAGACTGCGGCCAATCCCGCTTTGGGGCTGCGGGCAATTCGCTGGAGTCTCTCGGAGCCGCAAATGTTCCTCACGCAGTTGCGCGCGATTCTGCGCGCGTCGGCGTTCGGCACGGTGAAGATCCTGATTCCAATGCTCGCGCATGCGCAGGAAATCGACCAGACGCTCGATCTGCTGCGCGAAGCCAAGCGCCAACTCGACGATGCAGGCATTGCCTACGATCCGAGCGTGCAAGTTGGCGCGATGATCGAGATCCCGGCGGCCGCCATCGCATTGCCGCTGTTCCTGAAGCGGCTCGACTTTCTGTCGATCGGCACCAACGATCTGATCCAGTACACGCTCGCGATCGACCGCGCCGACAACGCGGTGGCGCATCTGTACGACCCGCTGCATCCGGCCGTACTGCATCTGATCGCGTTCACGCTGCGCGAGGCGAAGCGTGCGGGCGTGCCGGTGTCGGTGTGCGGCGAGATGGCGGGGGATCCGGCATTGACGCGCTTATTGCTGGGCATGGGCCTCACCGAGTTCTCGATGCACCCGAGCCAGTTGCTGGTGGTCAAGCAGGAAGTGCTGCGCTCCCATCTCAAGACGCTGGAAAAGCCGGTGGCCGACGTGTTGGCAGCGTTCGAACCGGAAGAGGTGCAGGCCGCGCTGAAGCGCGTCGCGCTGGCCTGAGCGCGAGGCCGGTTCTTCGCATGAAAAAACGCCGCATGCGGCGTTTTTTTATTCAGCGGTTCGTTAGCGTAGGCATCGCGCCGTCAGACGTGATGCCTTTGTCCACATACCGGGCAATCCGGTTGGCGCCCGATTCGCATCGTGTTCCATTCCATCCGCAGCGAATCGAGCATCATCAGACGGCCCTGCAGCGGCGTGCCGATCGCCCCGATCACCTTGAGTGCTTCAGCGGCCTGCATCGAACCGATGATGCCCACCGTCGGCGCGAACACCCCCATGGTCGAACACGCGACTTCCTCGAACGGCTGGTCCTCGGGAAAGACGCATGCATAGCAGGGCGATGCTTCGTGGCGGAAGTCGAACGTGCTGATCTGGCCGTCGAAACGCAACGCCGCGCCAGACACCAGCGGCACGCCATGCTTCACGCAGGCGCGGTTGATCGCGTGGCGCGTCGCGAAGTTGTCGGTGCAATCGAGCACCACACTCGCGTGCGGTACTTCGCGATCGAGCCAGGCGTCATCGACGCGCTCGGCCACCGCGTTCACCGTCACCTCGGGATTGATCTGCGCAAGCGCATCGCGTCCCGACTCCACCTTTTTGCGCCCGACCGATGCGCTTACGTGCAGGATCTGCCGCTGCAGATTGGTCAAGTCGACCGTATCGGCATCGACCAGCGTCAAGCGGCCAACGCCGGCCGCCGCGAGATACATCGCAGCCGGCGAACCCAAGCCGCCCGCGCCGACGATGATCGCGTGCGCGTCGATAAAGCGCTGCTGCGCCTCGATGCCGATTTCGTCGACGAGAATATGGCGGGAGTAGCGAAGGAGTTGATCGTCATTCATGGCGGGGCGCGTGAGTATGTCGCGCAAAGGGAAGCAGACTTGCGGTCTGCCGTGCGCGTTTCGTTGTTGTTATTTTAATCGCGCGAAGGGTGCGGCTCGTTGCGGGTCTTGCTGCGTGTCTTCGCGGCATGATTCGCCGCGAAGACACGCGAGGGTTTGTTGCTTATTTGCTTTGCGTAGCCGGAGCCGGAGCCGAAGCGGGCGCGACGCCCGATGCACCCGGAACCGGTTGCGTCGGCTTCACCGCGACCGGCGCGGACGCCGACGTGGCCGGCTTGCTCTGCGCGAGACGGCGCTCGGTCAGCGACTTCGATTCCTGCACCGTCTTGCCCTGGAGCTTGGCCAGCGCCTGTTGCAGCATGAAGTCGTCAGCCGAACCGAATTCCACCGGCTTGCGCTCGCGATCCTTCTGGCGCTGTTCCGGCGTCTTCTTGTCGTTCGCTTCTTCGAGTTGGCGCAACTGGTCCATGCGTTCCTGTTCGCGCTGTTCTGCTTCCTTCTTCTCGTTCGGGTCCTGCGTGTTCGCGAGGTGGTTCGAGTAGTCGACTTCGCGGGTCACGAGTGCGTCGTCCGGATCGCCTTCCGCGTATTGGTCGACCGCGATATCAGGACGGATGCCCTTGTTCTGGATCGAACGGCCGCTCGGCGTGTAGTAGTACGCGGTGGTCAGGCGCAGCGCAGTATCCGCGGTCATGGGGCGCACGGTCTGAACCGAGCCCTTGCCGAAGGTGGTCTTGCCGACGATCAGCGCACGATGCTGATCCTGCAGTGCACCTGCAACGATTTCCGAAGCCGACGCCGAGTAGGCGTTGGTCAGCACGATCATCGGCACGGTCTTGAAGATGGGCGGGATGTCCTTCAGCGGATCGCTGTCGAAGGATTGCAGGCGGTAGTTGTCGTACGTATCGCGATAGACCTGCTTCGAATCCGGAATCTGGCCGTTGGTCGACACCACCACCGAATTCGGCGGCAGGAACGCGCCGGCTACGCCGACCGCGCTTTGCAGCAAACCGCCGCCGTTGTTGCGCAGGTCGAGCACGAGGCCTTTCAGATTCGGCTCCTGACGCGCGATGTCTTGCAGCTTCGCCGCGAGATCAGGCGTGGTGCGTTCCTGGAAACTGGTGACGCGGACATACGCGAATCCCGGCGCAACGACCTTGCCCTTGACCGACTGGACCTTGATGATCGCGCGCGTCACCGTGAGCGGGAACGTGCGGTCGTCGGACTTGCGGAAGATCGTGAGCGTGACCTTGGTACCCGGCTCGCCGCGCATCTGCTTGACCGCCTGGTCGAGCGTCATGCCGCGTACGGGTTTGTCGTTGATACGTGTGATCAGGTCGCCCGGACGGATGCCGGCGCGAAACGCGGGCGTGTCTTCAATCGGCGAAATCACCTTGATCAGGCCGTCTTCCGACGAAATCTCGATGCCCAGACCCGCGAAGCGGCCCTTGGTCTGCTCCTGCAGTTCCTCGTAATCGGTCTTGTCGAGGTACGACGAGTGCGGGTCGAGGCTCGACACCATGCCCTTGATCGCGGAAGTGAGGAGCTTTTTATCGTCGACCGGTTCGACGTATTCGTGCTTGATTTGCCCGAACACTTCGGCAAAGAGCCTGAGCTGGTCTAACGGCAGGGGTGCGGCGGCGGCACTAGCGGGTTGCTGGGCCGAGGCGGAAAGTTGCAGGGTGGCAAATGCACCGGTAGCAAGGCCCGCGGCAATCAGGCCGATATTTTTCAGGTTCTTTCGCATAGAGTCTGTTGCGGTCGGAAGCGCGTGGCAGCGTCGATAGGATTTGGACGGACAAGTATAACTGCACACCCGCCTACTCAGGGGGCAGGGCGGGCAATCGTGATTCGACAGGGCGAACCAGAGCTGGTTCGTGAGACAGCGCCCGCGCTAGCGAAGTAATGTGCCGTAACGCGCAGAAGGCGGTCGAAAGGGTGCGCTTGCATGAAGCTGCCACGCCGACCGGTACGTGTTGCCGGTCGGGCAGCCGGCGGACCGCGGCGCCCGTGCATGTTCAACGCGCGGGGCCCGCGGCCCGCTGGCGGAATCAGCCCGCCTTGCCCTGCTTGGCGACCGCGGCTTGCGCCTTGGCGATCGCTTCCTGGTCGCCCAGATAGTAGTGCTTGATCGGCTTCAGGTTCTCGTCGAGTTCATAGACGAGCGGTACGCCGTTCGGAATATTGAGGCCGACGATGTCACTGTCCGAGATGTCGTCGAGATACTTGACCAGCGCGCGGATCGAGTTGCCGTGCGCCGCAATCACGATCTTGCGGCCCGACTTGATGGCCGGCGCGATCGACTCGTTCCACAGCGGCAGCACGCGAGCCACCGTGTCTTTCAGGCATTCGGTGAGCGGCAGCTGTTCGCGTGGCACCTTCGCGTAACGCGGGTCATTGTACGGCGCGCGTTCATCCGTCGGCTCCAGTGCCGGCGGCGGCGTGTCGTAGCTGCGACGCCAGACCAGCACCTGCTCGTCGCCGAACTTCGCGGCGGTTTCCGCCTTGTTCAGGCCCGACAGCGCGCCGTAATGACGTTCGTTCAGGCGCCACGAATGAATGACCGGCAGGTACATCAGATCCATCTTGTCCTGCACGTGCCACAGCGTGCGGATCGCGCGCTTGAGCACCGATGTGTAGGCGATATCGAACGTGTAGCCGGATTCCTTCAGCAGCACGCCCGCCTGCTGCGCTTCACTGTTGCCCTGTTCGGTGAGGTCGACGTCAACCCAGCCGGTGAAGCGGTTTTCCTTGTTCCACGTCGATTCGCCGTGGCGGATGAGAACGAGTTTGTACATGAGATTGCCGGTCGGTAGTAAGGAAGCGGTAAAGCGCAGCGAGGTTCCTCTGAAGGAGCGCCGCCATCGCGTCAGACGGTTATTTTATAATGGCTCGATTGCCCTTTTCGATTTCTCTCTTTTTCGGCGGATTTTCCGTGAAGTTTTTCACTGATTACACAAACCTTGTACTGATCGCGATCGTCCTCATCTCCGGTGGGTTGCTGCTGTGGCCGACGATCAGCCGGCGCGGCCGCGGTGGCCTGTCGGCCGCTGAAGCCACCCAACTGATCAACCGGCGCAATGCGGCGGTCATCGATCTTCGTTCGTCAGCCGACTTCTCCTTGGGCCATTTGCCCTCGGCACGGCACCTTGAATTTGCGGAGTTGCAAGCGAAGGTCGCGCAACTCGTGAAGAATAAGAGCAACCCGGTGCTGCTGGTGTGTCAGAACGGCCAGCAGTCGAACAAGGCAGCGCGTATCGTGCAGGATGCGGGATACGCGGAAGTCCACGTTCTCGAAGGCGGTGTCGACGCCTGGCAGAAAGCCGGTATGCCGGTTGTGAAACAAGGAGCAGCCAAGTGAACAAAGTGATCATGTACAGCACCCAGGTGTGCCCGTATTGCCAGATGGCCGAACGTCTTTTAAAGTCGCGCGGCGTCGAGCACGTTGAGAAGGTACTGATCGACAAGGACCCGGCCCGTCGTGAGGAGATGATGACCCGCACCGGTCGTCGCACGGTGCCGCAGGTGTTCATCGGCGAGACGCATGTCGGCGGGTACGATGACCTGTCCGCGCTCGACCGCGCGGGCGGTTTGATGCCGCTGCTCGAAGCCGCCTGAATTCGCGCGTCCTCCGCACATCTGCGGATGGCGTGAGCGGGCGGGTGAAATACACGCTGGCGCGTGCCTGCCCCGCGAGGGCGGCCGGCGCGCCGCAACGATCCGGCGACCCATGGAACCATGGGCCGCCACTATGCATACCTATCAGGGAATCACTCAATCATGTCCGACGAGAATAACCAGCCGTTCTTCAACATCCAGCGTATCTATTTGAAGGACATGTCGCTCGAGCAGCCGAATTCGCCGGGCATCTTCCTCGAGCAGGAAATGCCGTCGGTCGAGGTCGAAGTCGACGTGAAGGCCGAGCGTCTCGCCGACACCGTGTTCGAGATCCTCGTGACGGGCACTGTCACGGCCAAGGTGTCGGACAAGGTTGCATTTCTGATCGAAGCCAAGCAAGCCGGTATTTTCGACATCCGCAACATCCCCGCAGAGCAGATCGATCCGCTCGTCGGCATCGCCTGCCCGACGATCCTGTTCCCGTACCTGCGCTCGAACATCGCCGACGCGATCACTCGCGCCGGTTTCCCGCCGATCCACCTCGCCGAAATCAACTTCCAGGCACTGTACGAGCAACGTCTCGCGCAGATGGGCAGCCAGGAAGGCGCGGCGCAGAACGGCGTGACGCACTAAGGTGCCGCAAGCAGTGCCGGCTATGAAGGTTGCTGTCCTCGGCGCCGGCGCATGGGGCACAGCCCTCGCCGGCCATCTGGCCTTACGGCACGACACGGTGTTGTGGGCGCGCGAGCCCGCGCTCATTGCCGATCTCTGCGCGACGCACGAAAACGCCCGCTACCTGGCGGGCGTTGCTTTGCCGCCCGCGCTTCGCTACGAAGCGGACCTGAACGCGGCACTCGACCACGCCCTCGCCGATGACGCGCTATGCGTCGTCGCCACCCCCGTGGCCGGCCTGCGTGGGCTGCTTCGAACGATGCGCGACGCCGGCAAGGTGCCTGCGCACCTGGTGTGGTTGTGCAAGGGCTTCGAAGCCGATTCGCAGTTGCTGCCGCATCAAGTGGTCGCGGCCGAGCTGCCGGCGCACGGCAGCAACGGCGTGCTGTCCGGTCCGAGCTTCGCGCGCGAAGTCGGGCAGGGCTTACCGGTCGCATTGACGATCGCCAGCGCGTCGGCGGCATGCCGCGAGAACACGGTTGCCGCGTTTCATCACGACGCCATGCGCATCTATACCGGCGACGACGTCGTCGGCGTGGAAGTGGGCGGAGCGGTGAAGAACGTGTTGGCCATTGCAACGGGAATTGCCGACGGTCTCGGGCTCGGTCTCAATGCACGCGCGGCGCTGATCACGCGCGGCCTGGCCGAAATGTCGCGCCTCGGCGTGACGCTCGGTGGACGGGTGGAGACGTTCACCGGCCTGACCGGTCTCGGCGATCTGATCCTGACCGCGACCGGCGACCTGTCGCGCAATCGCACGGTTGGCGTGCAACTCGCCGCAGGCCGCACGCTCGACGACATTCTCGGTGCCCTGGGTCACGTGGCCGAGGGTGTCCGCTGCGCGCAAGCGGTTCTCGCAAGTGCCCGCGCGCACGCGATCGAGATGCCGATCACGCAAGCGGTGTGCGCCGTGCTATTCGACGGCGTGGCGCCTCGCGACGCCGTCAGCGCCCTGCTGCGGCGCGATTCGAAGGCTGAATAGTTGCTGTTCTGAATCGATCCGTTTCAGCCGTTTAGCGCGTCACTGCGTTGAACGGCTGCCCTTTATCGCTGTCCACGTTTTTATCGACGCTTCGGATCAGCGAGGTTCCCATGCTCACGGTCAATGCCTGCACGCTGGAAGCGCGTGTGGTCGACATCACCACGCTTGCCGTGGACGCGATCGTCAACGCTGCCAATACGTCGCTGCTGGGCGGCGGCGGTGTGGACGGCGCGATTCATCGCGCAGCCGGCCGCGACTTGTTGCGCGAATGTGAAATGCTCGGTGGTTGCGCGACCGGCGACGCCAAGCTCACCCACGGTTACCGCTTGCCGGCCAAACATGTGATCCACGCGGTCGGGCCGGTATGGCGGGGTGGGGCGCACGGCGAAGCCGATCTGCTCGCCTCCTGCTATCAGCGCTCGCTCGAGGTGGCGCGCGAGGCGCAGTGCAGGAGCATTGCGTTTCCCGCGATCAGTTGTGGCATCTACCGATTCCCCGCCGACGACGCGGTGCGGATCGCGCTCGCAACGGTGCTCGACACCTTGCCGCGCGCGCCGAACATCGAACAGGTGGTGTTCGCCTGTTTCGACGACGCGATGTTCGCGCGCTACGAGGCCGAATTGAAGCGCCGTCAGGCGCCGCCCTCGAAGCCGGCCTGACGCCAGGCCTCGAACACCACCACCGCGACGGTATTCGACAGGTTCAGGCTGCGGTTGCCCGGGCGCATCGGCAGGCGCACGCGCTGCTCGTTCGCGAACTCGTCGAGCACCGCTTCGGGCAGGCCGCGCGTTTCGGCGCCGAACACGAACCAGTCGCCCGCCTGAAACGCATGCTCGTGAAAGCGGCCAGAGCCGCGCGTGGTGAACGCGAACATGCGCGCCGGATCCGGCGTTTCTTTGGCGACGAACGCGGCCCAATCGGCATGCACGTTCATTTGCGCATACTCGTGATAGTCGAGGCCGGCACGGCGCAGCTTGGCGTCGTCGAGCGGAAAGCCGAGCGGCTCGATCAGATGCAGCCGCGCGCCGGTGTTGGCGCACAGGCGAATCACGTTGCCGGTGTTCGGCGGAATTTCCGGTTCTACGAGAACGACATTGAACATAGTGAGGCCAGGTAAAGACTAGTTTTTCGGTGTGCGCAGCGCGACGAAGTTCGTGACGCGCCGTGCACCGGCAGCTTTTAGCGTACGGGCGAGCGCTTCGAGCGTCGCGCCGGTCGTCATCACATCGTCGACCACGCCGACGTGCAGTCCGCGCACGGCCCGTGCGACCTGAAATGCGCGGCCGACGTTCAGCCGGCGCGCGTCTAGGTCGAGCCGCGATTGCGGTGCGGTGTGGATCACGCGACGCAGCAAGGTGGCGTCGCTGCGCACGTCGAGCGTGCGGGCCAACGGCCTGGCGATCTGCCATGCCTGGTTGTAGCCGCGCTCGGTGAGACGCTGGTACGCCAGCGGCACCGGCGCGATCACGTCGGGGTGCTCGGACTCATCTTGCCAGGCGTCCTGCGCAAGGCGCGCGAGACGCTGCGCGAATTCCTGCGCCAGCATCAGCCGGGCGCGAAATTTCAGGCCGACCGCGAGCGTGTCGAGCGGTGCGCGATAGTCGGCGAGTGCGAAGGTCGCATCGAACGGCGGCGCTTCGGCGACGCAATCCGCACAGCGATATCGCGCACGAGCGGCCCATCGCGTTGCCGGCAAGGGCACCGCGCATGCCGTGCATCGCAACCGGCTCTCGTTCCAGTAGGCTTCGTCGCAACCGGTGCACAACGTCTTATGCGACAAATTGCCGCAGAGTGCGCAGAGGTTCGGCAACGCCGCGTGCATCACGCGCGGCCATGCCAAATGCAAGCCGCATGTGAAACGCGCAAATCTGCCGCGCGCAGACGAAGAAAATGGTCGGATTGGCACAAGTGGACGCCCGCGAAGGCCTTTCACACTGAATGGAAGGAAGCGAACGAGTATACTTCGTGCTCTACGCCAGCACGACACTCATGCCCCCAACTTCCGCTCAATCAGGCCGTCCGGCCTATGATTCACGGCGCCTCCGGCGTATTTTCGACCGCCGCGCCGCACGGTTCGACGAGGTTGCGTTCCTGCCGCGCGAGATCGCGCAACGCATGCGCGAGCGTCTCGACTACATCAAGGTCGCGCCGTCGAGCGTGCTCGACGCGGGCTGCGGTTCGGGCGAAGACATCCCCGCGCTGCGCGAGCGCTTTCCCGAAGCGCCGGTGTTCGGCTCCGATCTGTCGCACGGCATGCTGACGCGTGCACTCCATCACGATGGCGGCGACACGAGCTGGCGGCGCTTTCTGCCGGCCTCGCTCGGCAAGGCGCTCGGCGCCCGCGGTCCGCGCTTCGCGCAAGCCGACTTCTCCGCGCTGCCGTTCGCGGCCGGCGCCTTCGAATTCATCTGGTCCAATCTCGCGCTGCACTGGCACTCGCGGCCCGATCTCGTGTTCCCGGAATGGCAGCGCGTGTTGAAGGTCAATGGCCTGCTGATGTTCAGCACGCTCGGCCCCGACACGCTCAAGGAATTGCGCGGCGCCTACGCCGAAGTCGAAGCCGCGCACGGCGTCGCCTCGCGCAAGCACGTGATCGACTTTGTCGATATGCACGACCTCGGCGACATGCTGGTCGAAAGCGGCTTCGAAATTCCGGTGATGGACCAGGAAGTGCTCACCATCACCTATAAGTCGCCCGGATCGTTGCTTGCTGACGTGCGCCGTTGGGGCGCGTATCCGTTCGAACGCGAAGCGTCCGCGAGTGCGGCCGCGCGCAGGCTGCACAACGCGTTGCTGGCGGCGCTCGAAGCCCGTCGCCGGGCCGACGGCACGATCGCGCTGACCTTTGAGGTGATCTATGGGCACGCATGGAAAGCGGTGCCGCGCACGACAGCCGAAGGGCATGGGATCGTCCGCATCGAGGACATCGGACGGGGCTCATCGAGGAATCGTTGAAGCGGTAAAGACGAGGTCTGTTATGTCTGAAATTTGCACATCGAAAGACCCGCAAAAGGCGGGTCAAAACGGCGCTAAGGCTTGTCGCGCCTGGCTTGCGGGCCAATCGGGGCTTGCTTGTGGATGCTATGGATCGCGCCTATAATGCGTCAGTTTGTCGTCCGGAGTTCCCACATTTGGGGCGGCAGGCCCGAGGCGTAGGGTTCAACATGCGGTGTCGCGGTAGAGGGTTCGCGCGGCCGGAATCGACGGCCGCAGGGAATGGCCGAAGTTGGCGATTCGCAGGAGACAGCGGTGGGCGCATCAGATCTGCTGGCGGGTTCAGAACCGGTTCTCAAAGACTGGACGATGAAGCGCAACTGTTCGATATCACCCCGGCAGTTCATCTGTCTCTACGTTTCGCTTGCGCTGTTCTCGTTGGCAATTGCTTTCATGCTGGTTCTGGTCGGCGCCTGGCTGGTGTTGCCGTTCACCGGTATCGAATTGCTTGCGGTGGGCATCGCCTTTGCCATTTATGCGCGTCATGCTGTCGATTACGAACGTATCCGGTTGTTCCAAAGCCGGTTAGTCATCGAACAGGTGAGCGCCGAGCAGCTCACGCAGTTTGAATTCAATCCGCGCTGGGTGCGGATCGAGCCGGGCGCAACGCCGCGTGACCAGATCAAACTGGTCTCGCGCGGCCAGACGATCATGATCGGGCAACATCTCGCGCAGTATCGGCGCGCGCAGTTCGCAGGCGAATTGCGTATGTGGCTCTCCCGCTGTTAGGTGGGGCGAGTCACGCGGCGTTCAAGGGGAGTGCGAGAGAGGCTGTCAGCGGGGTCGAGGGTTTGAATGGAAAATTTGGGTAAGGAAGCTATGAAAACAATCAAGCGAGCGCTCATGAGCGTGCTGGCGATGAGCGGACTGCTTTTCGCCGGTGCCGCCCTGGCAGTGGGCGATGCTCCGGGCGGCCCTGCCGTCAACGCGATCAATCTCCAGCCGCCTGCGACGAGAATCGCCGAGGAGCTCTTCAGCCTCCACATGTTCATGCTGGCTCTTTGCACGGTGATCTTTGTCGGCGTGTTCGCCGTCATGTTCTATTCGATCTTCGCGCACCGCAAATCGAAGGGCCACAAGGCTTCGAATTTCCACGAAAGCACCACCGTCGAAATCATCTGGACGATCGTGCCGTTCGTCATCGTCGTGCTGATGGCGCTGCCCGCCACGCGCACCGTCGTCGCGATGAAAGACACCACGAACGCCGACCTCACGATCAAGGTCACCGGCTACCAGTGGAAATGGGGCTACGACTACGTGAAGGGTCCGGGCGAGGGTATCAACTTCCTGTCCACCCTGGCTACGCCGCGCGCGGAAACCGATGGCCACAAGCCGATTTCCACGCTGTATCTGCAGGAAGTCGACAATCCGCTGGTCGTTCCGGTCGACAAGAAAATCCGCATCATCACCACCGCGAACGACGTGGTCCACTCCTGGTACGTGCCGGCCTTTGGCGTGAAGCAGGACGCGATTCCGGGTTTCGTGCGCGACACGTGGTTCAAGGCTAACCGGATTGGCACGTTCCGCGGCTTCTGTACCGAGCTGTGCGGCAAGGAACACGCGTTCATGCCGGTAGTGGTCGAAGTGCTCTCCGCCGACGACTACGCGAAGTGGGTCGACGCCCAGAAGAAGAAAATGGCCGCCGGCCAGGACGATCCGAACAAGACCTACACGATGGCCGAGCTGATGGAGCGCGGCGGCAAGGTGTACGCGGCGAACTGCGCGGTCTGCCACCAGCCGACCGGCAAGGGCGCAGGCGCCTTCCCGGCGCTCGACGGCAGCAAGATCGCCAACGGCGCGATCGCCGAGCACGTGAGCCTCGTGCTGAAGGGCAAGAACGCGATGCCTTCGTGGGCGCCGACGTTGAACGACGTCGAAATCGCATCGGTGGTCACGTACGAGCGCAACTCGTGGGGCAACCACACCGGCGACATTCTCCAGCCGAAGCAGGTTGCGGATGCCCGCAACGGCAAGCTGCCGGAAGGCGGCAACCATCTGGCCGACGCGGGTGCCGCAGCCAGCAGTGCGACGGCGGCTTCGGGCGCGGCTTCAGGAGCGGAAGCTGCTGCGGCAGGTTCGGACAGCGCGGCGGCAACGTCGGCTGCGCTGCCGGCGAGCATCTACTTTGAGACGGGCAAGAGCACGCTGCCGGCCGACGCGCAAGCGGCGGTCGACGCGGCCGCCGCCTACGCGAAGGCGCACCCGGACGCGAAATTCACGCTGTCGGGCTTCACCGATGCCACCGGTTCCGCCGACCTCAACGCGAAGCTCGCGAAGAGTCGTGCCGAAGCCGTGCGCGACGCACTGAAAGCAGCCGGCATTGCCGAAGACCACATCATTTTGAAGAAGCCGGAAACGATCACGGGCGGCACCGACGCGAAAGAAGCCCGGCGTGTTCAGATCACCCCGGCTGCCTGACGTGTTCATGATCAGCACCGCAGAATTCGCTTTAGGAGATTGTCATGTCTAGCATCGGACACGATGTAGTCGCGGGCCACGAGCACGTGCACGGCGACCATGCCCACGAAACGCCGCATGGCTGGCGCCGTTGGCTGTTCGCAACCAATCACAAGGACATCGGTACGCTGTACCTGATCTTCTCGTTCACCATGTTCCTCTCGGGGGGCGTGATGGCGCTGGCGATCCGTGCCGAGCTGTTTGAACCGGGTCTGCAGATCATGCGTCCCGAGTTCTTCAACCAGTTGACCACCATGCACGGCCTGATCATGGTGTTCGGCGCGATCATGCCGGCCTTCGTCGGTTTCGCGAACTGGATGGTGCCGCTGCAGATCGGCGCATCGGACATGGCTTTCGCGCGGATGAACAACTTCAGCTTCTGGCTGCTGCCGGTGGCGGCGGTGCTGCTGGTCGGTTCGTTCTTCTCGCCGGGCGGCGCAACTGCCGCGGGCTGGACGCTCTACGCACCGTTGTCCACGCAGATGGGTCCGGGCATGGACTTCGCGATTTTCGCGGTCCACCTGATGGGTGCTTCGTCGATCATGGGCGGCATCAACATCGTCGTGACGATCCTGAACATGCGCGCACCCGGCCTGACGCTGATGAAAATGCCGATGTTCGTGTGGACGTGGCTGATCACCGCGTACCTGCTGATCGCCGTGATGCCGGTTCTGGCTGGCGCGATCACGATGGTGCTGTTCGACCGTCACTTCGGCACGTCGTTCTTCAATGCGGCAGGCGGCGGCGACCCGGTGATGTACCAGCACATCTTCTGGTTCTTCGGGCACCCCGAGGTGTACATCATGATCTTGCCGGCGTTCGGGATCGTGTCGCAGGTGATTCCGGCATTCTCGCGCAAGCCGCTGTTCGGCTATAGCTCGATGGTGTACGCCACCGCGTCGATCGCGATTCTGTCGTTCATGGTCTGGGCGCACCACATGTTCACGACCGGCATGCCGGTGACGGGCCAGCTGTTCTTCATGTACGCGACGATGCTGATCGCGGTACCCACCGGCGTGAAGGTGTTCAACTGGGTCGCGACGATGTGGCGCGGTTCGTTGAGCTTCGAAACGCCGATGCTGTTCGCAGTCGGCTTTCTGCTGGTGTTCACGTTCGGTGGTCTGTCGGGTCTGATGTTGGCCATGGCGCCGCTCGACATCCAGTACCACGGCACCTACTTCGTGGTCGCGCATTTCCACTACGTGCTGGTGGCGGGTTCTCTCTTCGCGCTGTTCTCCGGTTGGTACTACTGGGCGCCGAAGTGGACCGGCTGGATGTACAACGAAACGCGCGGCAAGATCCACTTCTGGGCGTCGATGTTCTTCTTCAACCTCGCGTTCCTGCCGATGCACTTTGTCGGTCTCGCCGGTATGCCGCGCCGTTATGCCGACTACCCGGCACAGTTCACCGACTGGAACCAGGTCATCTCGATCGGTGCGTTCGGCTTCGGCCTCGCGCAGGTCTACTTCCTCTTCGCGGTTGCGCTGCCGGCCTACCGTGGCGGCGGCGAACACGAAGAAGCCGGCGACAAGCCGTGGGACGGCGCAACGGGCCTCGAGTGGACCGTGCCGAGCCCGGCTCCGTTCCACACGTTTGAACATCCGCCGACGGTCGAATAAAGGTCTTCGGCGAGATGCCCGGCTCCGGCGTCGCATGACTGCGTCGCGAGGAACCGGGCACCCGTCGGGCGGCGGCCGCAACTCGCCAGTCACGGAAAGTATTCAGAAAGTCGAGCATGACGCGCAATCCACAGGAACGACGTACACCGGAGCAGATCCGCGCGGGCAACAGGCGAATAGGTCTTGTGATGCTGGCCGTCGCAGCGATCTTTTTCGCGAGCGTCATCATCAAGCAGTGCTGGTTCGCCTGAGGCAGCCCTGGCCGTTCGAGTCTGTATGCAGGTTTGTTGAGGATTGAGATGTCGAGGCAACCGCCGGCTCAGGCCGACCGCTCTTTCAACCGTTCGATGCTGATCAAACTGTTCATCGTCGCCTTGATGATGTTCGGTTTCGGCTTCGCGCTGATACCGATGTATCGCGCGATCTGCCAGATCACCGGTGTGAACAACCTCGTGCAGCGCGATGCCACGGCGCGCGAGGCGAAGAATACGCAGGTCGACACGAGCCGCACGATTTCGATCGAGTTCGACGCGAACGCGCGCGGTCCATTGGGTTTCAAGCCGGAGCAGCGCAGCCTCGACGTGCATCCGGGCGAAGTGACGACGGTGATGTACGAGGTGAGCAACGAGCAGGCGCGCACAATTCAGGCGCAAGCCATTCCGAGCTACGCGCCGAAGCAGGCTACCGAGTACTTCAAGAAGATCGAGTGCTTTTGCTTTACGCAGCAGACTTTGACGGCGAATCAGACCAAACGGATGCCGGTGGTGTTCGTGGTCGATCCGAAGTTGCCGAACGATGTGAAGACGATCACGTTGTCGTACACGTTCTTCGAGTTGAGCACGCCGGCAGCGGGGAAGGCCGGGGCGGGGCCCACGGTCAATACGGCGGCAACCGCTGCCCATCCCGTCTGATGGCGTGAGCCGCGGGCGAAGGAAGACGAGACAAGATGAGCGAGAACGGCGGAAGTCCGCGCAAGAGTAATTTCGGTCAGTCAATGCGGGCCGTGCTGTGGTCGTTTTTCGGCGTGCGCAAGCGCCGCGATCTGGAAGCGGATGCGACACAGTTGAACCCGCTGCATGTGATCGCGGCGGCGCTGATCGCCGCGGCTATCCTGATTGGCGTGCTGATCCTGATCGTGCGCGTCGTGGTGGGATAGACGTTCGGGCACACGAGCAGCGAGCAGGGCGAGACGAAGCAGGGCCCACGAATTTGAGTGAAGCGGTGCGGTATCGACGCGCCGCCGAAGATACAGCCGGTGATTCCGGAACAACTGGACTGAAGTGGAGAATCAAGAATGAGCGGTCAAAACGAGAGCCCGTACTATTTCGTACCGCATCCGTCGCGGCATCCGATCAGCGCCGCCACCGGCTTGCTGGTCATGCTCGGATCGCTTGCGGCCTGGATCAACGAACAAAGCTGGGCGCCGATCGGCGTCTTCGCCGGATTGTTGTGGCTGCTCTTTACGCTGTGGCACTGGTTTGGCGACGCGATCGCCGAGTCGGAAGGCGGCATGTACGGCAAGAACGTCGACAAGTCGTATCGCTGGAGCATGAGCTGGTTCATCTTCTCTGAAGTGATGTTCTTCGGCGCGTTTTTCGGTGCGCTGTTCTATGCGCGTGAAATCGCGATGCATGCACTCGGCAGTCTCGATTACAAGCTGATCTGGCCGGATTTCTCGGCGGTGTGGCCGAACAACGGACCGGCTGCGCTCGTGTCGACCTACAAGTCGATGCAGCCGTGGCCCGTGCCGACCATCAACACGGCGCTGCTGTTGTCCTCGGGCGCCACGCTGACGGTTTCGCACCATGCGCTGCGTGAAAATCATCGCAAGAAAGCGATCATCTGGCTGGCGGCGACGCTCGTGCTCGGCGTCTGCTTCCTGTTTCTGCAAGGCTTCGAGTATTTCCACGCGTACAACGAACTGAATCTGACGCTGTCGTCGGGCGTGTATGGTTCGACGTTCTTCCTGCTGACGGGCTTCCACGGTTTCCACGTGTTCCTCGGCGGCACGATGTTGGCGGTGGTGCTGGCGCGCTTGATCCGCGGCCACTTTACGGCGGAGCATCACTTCGCATTCGAAGGCGCCGCATGGTACTGGCACTTCGTGGACGTCGTGTGGCTCGGGTTGTACGTCGTCGTGTACTGGCTGTAACGGAGTTTGGCCTGTGCCGACCGGCTAACCGGACCGCGTGCAGGCCGTTCGCGCGACGTCCTTCGGGGCGGGGCGCACGAGCAGTATGCAAGCACGCAAGCAGCGCCGCCCTCGACCCTGTCAGGGCGGCGTTTTGTTTGGCTGCGGTTGGCTGCGCGAGGGTTCGTCCGCCGTACGCGGTTAGCGCCCGTAAGGAATACCGGTCGACTGAATCCAGCCCATCCAGTGCGCGAACAGGATGAACAGAAACAGCGAGATCGAGAGACCCACCCGCGTGGCGAGCGACCAGACCATCCGCTTGGTTTTGCCCTTGTCATGCATCATGAAGTACAGCGCCGACACCATGCTGGCGATGATCAGAGCGAAGGCAATGGGAACGAGAATGTGCATGGAACTGGTTGAAACCAGGAAGCGCAGAGGCAAGAAGTTTATTATCGCACCGTGCGTGAGCGTTTGCCGCCGGTTCCAGCTGGTGCTGCAAGCCGTGTCGGAGCGTGTTCGATGAAGTTCCGCCTGATTCCCGCGCTGCTGATTCTGCTGGTGATCGTCGTGACGGTGCGGCTCGGTTTCTGGCAGCGCGAGCGCGCGCATCAGAAGGAAGCGCTCGAAGCGCACATTACGCAGTTCGAAAATGCGCCCGCGCAGCCGGTGAGTGCCGCGCCGGTCGCACTGAAGGACATCGAGTTTCATCGCGTGAAGGCGCGCGGCAGTTTTGTCGCGGACAAGGTCGTGTACCTGGATAATCGTCCGTATAACGATCAACCGGGCTTTTACGTCGTGATGCCTTTTAAACTGGCCGACGGCGGTTATGTGCTGGTCAACCGCGGCTGGCTGCCGCGCAACCTGAGCAGTCGCGAGACCATCGCGCCGTACACGACGCCGCAAGGCGAAATCGAGATCGAAGGGATCGCGCGGGCCGACGCGTCGCGCGCGTTCGAGCTGGGGCAGGGCGGTTCGGCCGCGCATCAACTGATCCGCCAGAATCTGGATATCGCTGCGTACGCCGCGGAAACCGGGCTGCCGTTGCAGTCGTTCGTGATTCAGCAACTGAGCGACGACCGCGACAAACTGGTGCGCGACTGGCCCGCTCCGACCAGTGGTGTCGAGCGCAACTACGGCTACATGTTCCAGTGGTGGGGCATGGCAGCCGCGGCCTTGGCCTTCGGGCTGTACGCCGCGCGCCGCGCCGGCAAGAAAGAGCAAGCACCGGGCGCGTAATCGCAATGTGACCTGCGCTCAGGCCGCGTCGTGAGAAAAAGCACGCGCGGGGTGCGTAACGAAACAGAGCACGCGCTGTGTGCGTGACGCAGCACAGTCGGCGTAACGGTCCGGTAAATAACGGACAGGCCGCGCAATCATTGAAAGAGGTCTGTAGTGTCGACGCAATCTCCCCGTTCGCCGCGAGCCGGCAAACCCGCCGCATCGAAATCGATGCCCGGCCAACCCACTGGCAAAGGTTCCTGGCAGCGCGGCCGCTGGATGCTGCTGCTGCTGACGGTCATCTGCGCCGCGCCGATCGCCGTATCGTATTTCATGTACTACGTGATCAAGCCGAGTGGTGGCAGCACGAGTTATGGCGCGCTGGTCGACCCGCAGCGACCGATTCCCGACTCGCTCGTGGTCACCGGCGAAGACGGCAAGCCGCTCAAGCTGGCGACGCTGCGCGGCCGCTGGCTGCTGGTCTCGGTCGACAATAGCGCATGCGACAAAGCATGTGTCACCAAGCTCTACTTCATGCGACAAATCCGCGCAGCGCAGGGCCCGGAGCGCCAGCGCGTCGTGGAAGTGTGGCTGCGCACCGATGCGGGCAAGGTCGCCGACGTGATACAAACCGCCTACCCGGACACCAACATGCTGGTCGCCGATCCAGCGCAGGTGTCCGCATGGCTGCCCGCCGACACGGGCAGCCAGATCACCGACCACATCTACATGGTCGATCCGAACGGCAATTTGATGATGCGTTTTCCGAAAGATCCGAATCCCAGCAAGATCAAGGCCGACGTGACCAAGCTGCTCAAATGGTCGAGCATCGGCTGATGCCGCAACCAGGCTAAGACGACAGAGTAAAAAAAGATGTTCGTATTGCAACTGGCCCTGATCGGCTTGTGTATTGCGTTGTTGCCGCTGTCCTACGTGTGGGTCAAGGCCGACGACAATAAATTCCGCAAGCTGGTCTGGCTGACCACCTTCCTCACGCTCGATCTCGTGATGTTCGGCGGCTTCACTCGCCTCACCGATTCCGGACTCGGCTGCCCGGACTGGCCGGGCTGCTACGGCACCTCGTCGCCGTTCATCGCGCACGCGGCGATTTCGGCCGCACATCAGGCAATGCCCACCGGGCCGGTCAGCATGGCGAAGGCCTGGATCGAAATGATCCACCGCTACTTTGCGATGGCGATCGGCGTGCTGATCATCGCGCAGACGATCATTGCGTGGACTGCGCGTATCAAGCGCCGCCCGCTGCATGTGTCCCCGTGGTGGCCGACCTCGCTGCTGTTGTTGATCCTCGTGCAGGGCGCATTCGGCGCGTGGACCGTGACGATGAAGCTGCAACCGGTCATCGTGACGACGCATCTGCTGCTCGGCCTCGCGCTGCTCGGCACGCTCGGCTGGCTGGCGGCGCGGCTCACGCCCTTGCCGGCTTATGAGCCCGAAGCCGCGCGCTGGCGCGCGGCGGCGTTGGCGGGCCTCGCGCTGCTGGTCGCACAGATTGCGTTGGGCGGCTGGGTCAGCACGAACTACGCGGTGCTCGCGTGCACCGACTTCCCGACCTGCAACGGCCAATGGATTCCGCCGATGGACTTCGCGCACGGCTTTCACCTGTGGCGTGCGCTCGGCATGACCGGCGACGGCGACGTGATCACCCAGGACGCGCTGGTGGCGATCCACTGGACGCATCGCACGTTTGCGTTCGTGGTGATCGCCTATCTGTTGTGGTTCGCGGCAAAGCTGCGCCGCTTCGAATCGCTGCGTGCGCCGGCGAACGGCGTGCTGCTGGTGGTGCTGATCCAGTTCGTCACCGGGCTGTCGAACATCGTCCTGCAATGGCCTTTGCCGATCGCGGTCGCGCATAACGGCGGGGCCGCGATCCTGCTGCTTTTGCTCGTTATGTTAAACTTTCGGATCGCTTATAGCCGTCCCGGCCGCGCCGTGCTCCCAGCGCGCGATGCCGCGCCAGCGTGACTCCACATGGACAGCACAACACTCTCCCAAACGCCCGGTAGCCGGGTCTCCCAGTACATCGCCCTGACGAAGCCGCGCGTCACGCAACTCGCCGTGTTCTGCGCCGTCATCGGCATGTTCCTGTCCACGCCTGGCATGGTGCCGTGGACCGTGCTGATCGGCGGCACCGTCGGCATCTGGCTGCTGGCCGGTGCCGCGTTCGCAATCAATTGCCTCGTCGAGCAGAAAATCGACGCAAAGATGCGCCGCACTTCGTGGCGCCCGTCCGCGCGCGGTGAAATCACCACGGCGCAGATTCTGCTGTTTTCGGCGGTGCTCGGCGGCATCGGCATGTGGACGCTCTACACGTTCGCCAATCCGCTGACCATGTGGCTCACGCTGGCCACCTTCGTCGGCTATGCGGTCATCTACACGCTGTTGCTCAAGCCGGCTACGCCGCAGAACATCGTGATCGGCGGCGCGTCGGGTGCGATGCCGCCCGCGTTGGGTTGGGCCGCGGTCACCGGCCACGTGCCAGGCGATGCCTGGATTCTGGTGCTGATCATCTTCGTGTGGACGCCGCCGCATTTCTGGGCGCTCGCGCTGTATCGCCGCAAGGACTACGAGAACGCCGGCCTGCCGATGCTGCCGAACACGCACGGCGAGAAGTACACGCGTCTGCATATTCTGCTGTACACGGTTATCCTGTTCGCGGTCACGCTGATGCCGTTCATCTCCGGCATGAGCGGCGTGGTGTACCTTGCCGCAGCCGTGTTGCTGGGCGCCGTGTTTCTCGCGTATGCGTGGAAGATCTATCGGGAATACTCGGACGATCTGGCGCGCAGCACCTTCCGTTACTCGATCGTCTATCTGTCGCTGCTGTTCGCCGCGCTGCTGATCGACCACTATGCACGTGTCCTGATCGGCGCGTAATACCATGCTCACAAACCGCTTCGCGCGCGTCGCGCGTGCCGCCGTGATCGCTTGCGCGCTAGGCGGCGCGATGCTGGTGGCGGGCTGCGGCAAGCAGCCGCCGGCGTTCACCAATCTCGACATCACGGGCAATACCCAATTCGCGAGCGATTTCTCGCTGCCTGACACGTCCGGCAAAATCCGCACGATGGCGGATTACAAGGGCAAGGTGGTGGTGCTGTTCTTCGGCTATACGCATTGTCCGGACGTTTGCCCAACCACCATGGCCGAACTCTCGCAAGCGTTGCAGCAACTCGGCCCCGCAGACGCGAAGCGCGTGCAGGTACTGTTCGTCACCGTCGACCCCGAGCGTGATACGCCGCAATTGCTGGGGCAATACGTACCCGCGTTCAATCCGACTTTCGTCGGCTTGCGTCCCGCCGACGAGGCGCAACTCGCCAAGCTCGCGAAAGACTTCCGCGTCTATTACGCGAAGGTGCCGGGCAAGACGCCCGACAGCTACACGATGGATCACACGGCCGCGAGCTATGTGTTCGACACGCAGGGCAAGCTGCGTCTGTTCGCGCGCGACGGCCAGGGCGCCACGCCGTGGGTGCACGATATCAAGCTGCTGCTCGACTGAGTCGCGGCGCCATCAACACGGGCGCGTGATCGGATCACGCGCCCATTTTCAACTCCCCTCGCAGCAACCCATCCAGCCAATTCTCAGACCGGCATCGGCAGATGCAACCCCGGTGCGAGACGCGTCGTCTTGAACTCCGTTACTTCGTAACGAGCGAGCTTCTGCTCGGCGAACGGGTCGCTGGCGAGGATCTGGTCCAGCCTCTCGCGCTCGATGCGCACCGCCAGGATGATGCCGCCGTCGCGTGGCACTTTCGGTCCGGCGGCGACGAATACCCCCGCGTCGAACTGCTGCGCGAGAAACGCGCGGTGAGCGTCGAGCGCGTCGTCGATGCGTTCGAGCGATGCGGTGTAGATAAGGTTGATGACGTACATGAGCGATCTCGCAGGCAATTGAACGAGCCGCGCGCATTTGCGCTCGCGGCTGCGACCTTGAATTATGGGTCAGCGAGCGCTTTATTGCGTGAGTCCTCATGCGCGCGCCGCCGTGCAGCGCAGCCAGGTCCCTCAAGTTGGCCGGCTGGCATGCCGATATAACTCAGGCAATCGTTTGCGCTTCGCGCGCGGCAACACGCTCGCGAAGCGGATCGCAGACGAATCACACGAGAGAGACCACAACAATGAGCAGGATGAGTTTGAATCGCAAACTATGGCTGTCGCTCGCGCTCGTATGGCTCGGACTGCTTGGGGTCGGCCTGTGGAGCGCGGTCGAAACCCGCAGCACGATGCTGGCCGAGCGCAAGGCGGGCATGGCGAACCTTGTCGAGGCGGCGCAGGGGGTGGTGAGCGGCTACTACGCGCTGTCGCAGAGCGGCAGAATGAGCGAGGCCGACGCGCAGCGCGAGGCGCTCGCCCGACTCGCCACGATGCGCTACGGCGAATCTGGCTATCTGTTCGTGATGGACTCGAAGCCGGTCGTGCTGATGCACCCGACGCTGCCGCAAATGACCGGCAAGCCCGTCGGCGACTTCAAGGACCCGGACGGCAAGCTGCTATACGTGGCGATCGTCGACGCGGCCAAGTCCAGCGGCCGCGGCTTCGCGCAGTATCGCGGGCGCCTGCCGCACAGCGAAACGGCGGTGCCGAAGATCAGTTACGTGGTGCGGTTCGCGCCGTGGGACTGGAATATCACGAGCGGCGTGTTCATCAAGGACATCGACACGGTGTACTACGAAACGCTGCTCGGTCACCTCGTGGTCGTGCTGGTGATCGGCGCGGTCATTTCGCTGGCGATGGTGCTGATCATCCGCAACGTGCGCGCGAGTCTCGGCGGCGAGCCGGACCAGGCGGCGCGGCTCGCCGCCAGTATTGCGCAGGGCGATCTGACGCACGCGGTGGAGGTTCGCGCGCAGGACACGACGAGCATGATGGCCGCGATGCGGGACATGCAGAATCGGTTGCAACGCACGATCGGCGAGATCCGGCGCTCGGCGGAATCGATCGCGTCGGCGACGCAGCAGATTGCCGCCGGTAACGGCGACCTGTCGCAGCGCACCGAACAGCAGGCGGCGTCGCTGCAGGAGACCGCGGCGAGCATGGAAGAGCTGACCGCGACGGTCAAGCAGAACGCCGACAACGCGCGCCAGGCGAGCGGGCTCGCTCACAATGCGTCGGAAATCGCGACCCGGGGCAACGACGTCGTGAGCCGCGTGATCGGCACGATGGGCGAGATCAACGATAGCTCGCGGCAGATTGCCGACATCATCGGCGTGATCGAAGGGATCGCGTTCCAGACCAATATCCTGGCGTTGAACGCGGCGGTGGAAGCCGCGCGCGCCGGCGAGCAGGGGCGCGGCTTCGCGGTCGTTGCGGGCGAGGTGCGCAGCCTCGCGCAGCGCTCGGCCACGGCGGCCAAGGAGATCAAGCAGTTGATCGGCGCATCGGTGGAGCGCGTGCACAACGGGTCGACGCTGGTGCAGCAGGCCGGTGCGACCATGGGCGAGATTCTGCACGCGGTGCAGCGCGTGACCGACATCATGGGCGAAATCGCGGCGGCGTCCGAGGAGCAGAGCAGTGGCATCTCGCAGGTCGGCCGCGCCGTCACGCAGATGGACGAAGTGACGCAGCAGAATGCCGCGCTGGTCGAACAGGCCGCGGCTGCGGCGGCATCGTTGCAGGACCAGGCCGGGCGTCTGCGCGATACGGTGAGCGCGTTTCGTGTGAACGGCGGTGGGAGTGGGGCGGTGGACGCGGCTGAACGAGCGGTTGCGGGGCGGCGGCGTGAAGCGGCACCAGCAGCGCTTGCAGGGGCGGCACCGGACGGCAGCGCTGCGGCTCAGGCCAAGGACGCGCCCATACGCGCCGAGCCGAAATTGACCACGCCGGCTTCGGCCACCAGTTCGGCGAGAACCGCATCGGCTGCATTGACCGCATCGACTGTGAACGCCAAGGCCGCCACCCGTGCGTCCGGTGCTTCGGCAAGGCCCGCTTCCGTAAGCACCAGCACCTCCGGCGACGACTGGACCACCTTCTAATCACTACTCCGGCCGCATACCGCGTTTTCAGCGGATGCGGTCCCGCCGTTCATATGCATACCGATATGCAATCGCGCTATTTCCCATCTCGCCGTGCATATGAGACCATTTAGGGCTTGGTTGGCGGCGCTCGCATCCGTGGGCGGCCGCCGGCTTCCACCCGAATCCGACACCGAGCGAAGCATCGGTGCGAAATAGTCGATTAGAAACAGCGAGAATCACATGCAGCGCAGAACCCTCCTCAAAGCCCTCTCCGCCGTCGTCGCCGGCGCGGCGATCTTCACCAGCGTCGGCGCCCATGCCGACGACAAGGTGATCAAGGTCGGCACCATCGGCGGCCCGGATGCGCAAATCTGGGAAGTCGTCACCAAGGTGGCGAAGCGCGAAGGCCTGAACGTGAAGGTCGTCGAATTCAACGATTACGTGCAACCGAACGCCGCGCTCGACGCAGGCGACCTCGACGCGAACAGCTTCCAGCACCAGCCGTACCTCGACAGCCAGATCAAGCAGCGCGGCTACAAGCTCGTCAACGCCGGTCTCACCTACATCTCGCCGCTGGGCGTCTACTCGAAGAAGCTGAAGTCGCTGAAGGACCTGCCGCAAGGCGCAAAGGTCGCGGTGCCGAACGATCCGTCGAACGAAAACCGCGCGCTGCTGTTGCTGCAGTCGCAAGGTCTGATCAAGCTCAAGGCTGGCTCGGGCACGGGCGGCAATAACGCGACGCCGCTCGACATCGCCGCCAATCCGAAGAAGATCAAGTTCATCGAACTCGACGCCGCGCAACTGCCGCGCTCGCTGTCCGACGTCGACGCGGCCGTGATCAACACGAACTTCGCGCTGGCCGCCGGCCTGCAGCCGACCAAAGACGCGATCGCGCTGGAAGACATCCACAGCCCGTACGCGAACCTGATCGCCGTGCGCGCGCAAGACAAAGACAAGCCGTGGGTGAAGAAGCTGGTCTCGGCTTATCAGTCGGAAGATGTGCGCCAGTTCATCAAGACCCAGTTCAAGGGTTCGATGGTGCCGTCGTTCTAAGCGAACGGCACTGAGCGCCCAGGCGCGCGTGGCCATATCCGCCGCGCGTCTGCTGCTACCAGTCCAGTTCCCATCTTTCGATCATCAGATCCTTGCCGAAACGGCGCTCAGCCGTCGTGCCGGCAAGCCTGAACCCGGCGCGCTCGCAAAGCCGCCGCGGTTCGCCGAGCGAGCTGGCGGTGGTCAGCGTGAGCTTCGTATAACCCGCGCGCCGCGCGAACCGCATCGACTCGCTGAGCAGTTGCGCGCCGATGCCGAGGCGCTGCACGTCCGGTTCGACCCATAGCAGCCGCACGCCGGCCACCGTCGTCGACACCCCGACGACGCACGCCGACCCGACCACCATACCGTCCTGTTCGGCGACCCAGCACATCTCGCGCAATGGGTCGTCGCGCTGCGTGTAATCGGCGACCACGCGCGCCAGCAACCCCTCGAACGATCGATCCCAACCGTATTGCGCGGCGAACCATTGCGCCTGCCGATACACGAGCCAGCTGCACTCGCCGGCACGCGGCTGCCGCAGTGTCACGAGTTCGTGCTTCGGTTTGTCGCGCAGCAGCCGCTCGATGAGTTTCATCGCGGTGATCAGCTGCTCCTGCGAGAGCACCGTGAGGCGGCCGAGCAGCGCCGACACTTCGTCGATGGCGGCGGCGTCGAGCGGGGCGTAGGCCGCGTGGCCAGCCTCGGTGAGGGCGATCAGCGACTGCCGCGCGTCCGACTCGGACGGGCGGCGCGTGATCAGGCGGCGTCGCTCGAAACTGGTCAGCAGACGGCTGAGATAGCCGCTGTCGAGACCGAGCGCGCGGCCGAGCACGGAGGCGGTCTGCGCACGGCCGCGGGAGAGTTCGTGCAGCACGCGCACCTCCGTCAGCGAGAACTCGCTCTTCGCCAGATGGTCATGCAATGCGCCAATGTGCTGGGTGTAGAAGCGGTTGAAATGGCGGACGACCTGAGCGCGCCGCCGCGCTTCGGAATCGGTCAAGTGCGGCTCCCCGGGGATTTTTATGGCTTGGTATCCCGCACTATATTTGAACGGCCGTCGGGAGCAAAGACACGCCGACCGAGGGTGCGCCGAACTGGTATTAAACAGGTATCAATCAGGACCTGCCATTCGATCAAATTGGCAGCTAGTCAAGACCACGAGAACCCTTTTCGGGTGGGGTGAGTGCGGGTAAATTCCGATCGTCGAAATGTCCTCCCGGCGGTACCCCGAGACCCGCGTCAGCCTTATCCGGCAAGGCTTTGCGGCCATTCGTACCGGCATGGAACCAGTTGGTTGACTGGTATTATGTTGGTTATATAATGGGCTCTCACTTTTCGTAGGCCTATCCGTTCGTGACGGCCGCCGGAGCCCCATGGAAACTCGCTGGTCCGCACTGATGCCTGACGCCCGCAACGTCACGCCGCTCTATTTGCAGCTCGCGCGCAATCTGGCGACGGCGATCCATTGCGGCGTGTGGTCGGCGGGCGAGGCGCTACCGTCGGAGCGCACGCTGTCGGATGCGATCGGCGTGTCGCGCATCACCGCGCGCAAGGCGATCGAGCTGCTGGTCGAACAAGGCCTGATCCGGCGCGCACGCGGCGCTGGCAGCTTCATCACGCCGCGCGTCGAAGATCCGCTGTCGCGGCTCACCGGTTTCACGAAGAAGATGCAGCAGCGCGGTTTCCGGCCGGATTCCGTGTGGCTCGAGCGCGATATCCGCGCCGCCAACCGCGACGAGCTGGTGCACCTCGGACTGTCGCCCGGCGCGGCGGTCGCAAGTCTGCGGCGGCTACGGCGCGCGGACGGCATCGTGATGGCGGTCGAGCATTCGGCGCTGCCGGCGTCGATCGTGCCCGACCCCCAGGCCATCGGCGTATCGCTTTACAGCTATCTGGAGCAGCGTGGCGCGGCGGTCGTGCGCGCGTTGCAGCACTTCCGGGCGGTCAATGCGTCGAGCGAGATCGCTTCGCTGATGGACATCGAACCGCGCACGGCGTTGCTGGTCATTACCCGTATCGGCTATAGCGCGGACCAGCGCGCGATCGAACTGACCGATACCTTTTGCCGCGACGACTATTACGACTTCGTCGCCGAATTGCGCACCTGAGTTGCGCGTCTGACTTGCCTCAGCCGGTTGCACCGCGAGGCGCGGCCCCGGTGGCCAGCCGCCGGACGCGGCGCCGGCGAGCGCAAGTCGGCCACACCCGTGTTACGCCTCACCAGGAAGACTCATGCTGACCGGAAACATACTCACCACCGATGGGTGGATCCACGGCACGCTCGAATACGAAAACGGCCGCATCACGGCGCTCAGCGGCGAGCGCGTCGATCCGTCGACGAACGATGCGCCGTACATCCTGCCGGGCTTCATCGATCTGCACGTGCACGGCGGTGGCGGTTCCGACGTGATGGAGGCCGGCGACGCGATCGAAGTCATCGCCCGCACGCATGCGCGCTACGGCACGACGAGCCTGCTCGCCACCACGATGACCGCGCCGCGCGACGAACTGATGAACGTGGTCGCCGGGCTCGGCAACAATGCGAAGGTGCGCACGCCGGGGGGCGCGCGCGTGCTCGGCGTGCATCTGGAAGGGCCGTACATCAACCCCGGCAAGCTCGGCGCCCAACCGGACGCGGCGGTGTCGGCGGTGATGGACGAAGTGCTGAAGTATCTGTCGATCGCGCCGATCCGCGTGGTCACGCTGGCGCCCGAAATCGCCGGTCATATGGAGATCATCTCCGCGATGGCGGCGCGCGGCGTGCGCGTGCAGCTCGGCCATTCGCTCGGCACCTACGACGACGCCGTCGCCGCGCTCAAGCACGGCGCGTGCGGCTTCACGCACCTGTTCAACGCGATGTCGCCGCTGCATCACCGCAACCCTGGGCTGGTGGGCGCGGCGCTCGCGCATGCCGAGTTCGCCGAAATCATTCCCGACCTGCTGCACGTTCATCCAGGCGCGATCCGCGCCGCGTTGCGCGCGATTCCGCGTCTTTACGTGGTGACGGACAGCACGTCGGCCACCGGCATGCCCGACGGCGAGTACCGCCTCGGCAGCCAGCACGTGACGAAGTGCCTGGGCGGTGTGCGTCTCGCCGATGGCACGCTTGCCGGCAGCACCCTGACGATGGATCAGGCGCTGCGCAATCTCGTATCGATCGGCCTGCCGATCGCCGACGTATCAAACCGTTTGTCGCGCTATGCCGCCGACTATCTCGGTATCGAGGACCGCGGCCGTATCGCGCGCGGCGCCTGGGCCGATGTGGTCGTGTTCGATCGTGAACTGGCATTGACCGCGACTTACGTCGAAGGAGAAGCAATTGTCGAATATGCTTAAGGAGGCGCTGGCGTCCGCTGAAACGGTCGCCGCGCAACTCGCGGACACCTCGCGCGTCGCGGCGCTCGCTGCGACACTGGCGCAACAGCCGCGCCACGTCGCGCTGACCGTCGCGCGAGGCAGCTCGGACCATGCGGCGAGTTACTTCGCATCGCTGACGATGAGCCGCCTCGGCGTGCCGGTCGCATCGCTGCCGATGTCGGTCGCGACGCTGCAACAGGCGCCGCTGCAGGTGCGCGATCAACTCGCACTGGCGTTCTCGCAATCGGGCAAGAGTCCGGATCTGGTCGGCACGATGCAGGCATTGCGCCAGGCGGGCGCATTGACGGTTGCCGCCGTGAATGCGCCGAATTCACCTTTGGCCGATGCATGCGAATGGCAACTGCCGCTCGTCGCCGGTCCTGAACTGAGCGTCGCGGCCACCAAGAGCTATATCGCGATGCTGTCGATTTCCGCGCAACTGGTCGCGCACTGGCAGAAGGATGCCGAATTGCTCGGCGCGCTGAACTCGCTGCCCGACGCTTTGCAGACCGCAGGCAAGCTCGACTGGTCGAAGGCCGTGGACGAACTGCGCGGCGTCGAGCGCATGATCGTGATCGGCCGGGGTCTGGGTCTCGCGATCGCGCAGGAAGCCGCGTTGAAACTGAAGGAAACGTCCGGTATCCAGGCCGAAGCGTTTTCGAGTGCGGAAGTGCGTCACGGTCCGATGGAACTGATCGACCGGGATTATCCGCTGCTGGTGTTCGCGCCGCGCGGCCCCGAGCAGGCCGGTCTGCTGCAACTCGCCCACGACATGCGGGCGCGCGGCGCGCGCGTGCTGCTCGCCGCACCGGACGACGTGCCCGAGGCCACCTTGCCGCTGGCCGCCACCGCTCACGCGGCGCTCGACCCGATCGCCGCCATCCTGTCCTTTTACGTGATGGCCGCCGGCCTTGCCGCCGCGCGCGGGCGCAATCCCGATGCGCCGCGCCATCTCAACAAAGTCACCGAAACTCACTGACGAGACATCAGATGCGACGTGTCGAGGAGTCCCGCTTGAAGAGCCATTCTGAAGGCCATATTGTTTTGCTCGCGCCGCTGACCGGTCCGGTCGTGCTACTCGCGCAGGTGCCCGACCCGGTGTTTTCGGGCGGCATGTTCGGCGACGGCATCGGCATCGATCCTTTGGAGGGACGGCTGGTCGCGCCGTGCGACGGCACCATTACCCATCTCGCGCGCACCGGTCATGCGCTCACGCTGGCCACTGCCGAAGGCGCCGAGATCTTGCTGCACATCGGTATCGACACGGTCGAGCTGAACGGCAAAGGCTTTGCGCCAATGGTCGAGCAGGGCGCGCACGTGCGTGCGGGCGAGGTGCTGATCGAGTTCGATCAGGATCAGGTCGCGTTGAATGCGCCGAGCCTCGTGTCGGTAATCGCGATCGCCAATTCGGATGCGTTCGAGATCGTCGAGCGTGCGCAAGGTGGTGTGCTGAAGGCGGGGGAAACGCCGCTGCTGATACTGCGTGCCCGAGACGGCGCGGCAGCCGACGCGTCGCGCCAGCTCAGCGCGACGAAGGTAATGGAGGAAGCGCGCCGCCAGGTCACGCTGGTTCACGCGGGCGGTCTCCATGCGCGGCCTGCCGCGCGTGCGCGCGAAGCGGCGCGCGGTTTCGATGCGCGCGTCGAAGTGCGATACGACGGGCGTAAAGCGGCGATCGAAAGCGTGGTCGGACTGCTCGGGCTCGGCGCGGGCGAGGGCGCGAGCGTCGAATTGCTCGGTGTCGGTCCGCAAGCGCAAGCCGCAGTTGACGCGATCGCTCATGAACTGACGCGCGAAGCACACGGCGAAGTCGAAGAGAAACCGGCGCGGCAAAGTTCGCCTGCGCCGCAGGCGGTTGCGCGTGCGGCAGGCGAAGCGCTCGCGCCGAATACGCTCGCCGGTGTGTGCGCGGCGCCGGGCATTGCGGTCGGCAAGCTGGTGCGTTGGGACGATGCGGACATCGATCCGCCGGAGCAGGCAAGCGGCACGTCCGCCGCTGAAAGCCGTTTGCTCGACAAAGCGATCGCCACCGTCGACGCCGATCTCGACATGACCGTACGCGACGCGTCGCAACGCGGCGCGCACGGCGAAGCGGGCATTTTCGCGGTGCATCGCGTACTGCTCGAAGATCCCACGCTGCTCGACGCCGCGCGCGATCTGATCAGTCTCGGCAAGAGCGCCGGCTTTGCCTGGCGCGAGGCGATCCGCGCACAGATCGGCATCCTGAGCAAGGTGGAAGACGCCTTGCTCGCGGAACGTGCCGCCGATCTGCGTGACATCGACAAGCGCGTCGTGCGCGCGCTCGGCTATACGAACGCCGCCGCGCGCACGTTGCCGGAAGAAGCCGTGCTCGCCGCGGAAGAGTTCACGCCCTCGGATCTGTCGTCGCTGGATCGCTCGCGCGTCACCGCGCTGGTAATGGCGCGTGGCGGTGCGACCTCGCACGCGGCGATTCTCGCGCGCCAGGCGGGCATTCCTGCGCTGGTCGCGCTCGGCGACGCGCTGCATGCGATCCCGCCAGGCACGCAAGTGGTGGTGAACGCGAGCACCGGCCGCCTCGAATTCGCGCCGACCGAGCTCGACGTCGAACGGGCTCGCCGCGAGCGCAGCCGTCTTGCCGACGTGCGCGAAGCGAATCGCCGCACGTCGCAGCAAGCCGCGGTGACGTCCGATGGCCGCGCGATCGAAGTGGCCGCGAACATCGCCACGCTCGACGACGCGAAAGCCGCCGTCGACAACGGCGCCGATGCGGTGGGCCTGCTGCGCACCGAACTGCTGTTCATCCATCGCGCGGCGGCGCCGACCACCGACGAACATCGTCAGAGCTACCAGGGAATCGTCGACGCATTGAGCGGCCGCACTGCGATCATTCGCACGCTGGATGTCGGCGCGGACAAGGAAGTGGACTACCTCACGCTGCCTCCCGAACCGAACCCGGCGCTCGGCCTGCGCGGCATTCGCCTCGCCCAGGTGCGCCCGGATCTGCTCGACGATCAGTTGCGCGGCTTGCTCGCGGTACAGCCGCTCGGCTCGGTGCGCATCCTGTTGCCGATGGTCACCGATGTCGGCGAGCTGATCCGCATCCGCAAGCGAATCGACGAACTGGCGCGTGAAGCGGGCCGCACGGAGCCGATCGAAGTGGGGGTGATGATCGAAGTGCCGTCGGCGGCGCTGCTGGCCGATCAACTCGCGCAACACGCGGACTTCCTGTCGATCGGGACCAACGATCTCACGCAATACACGCTCGCGATGGACCGCTGCCAGGCCGATCTCGCCGCGCAGGCCGACGGCTTGCACCCGGCCGTGTTGCGCCTGATCGCGGCCACCGTGCAGGGCGCGGACAAGCATGGCAAATGGGTCGGCGTGTGCGGTGCGCTGGCGGGCGATCCGCTCGCGATGCCGCTGCTCGTCGGCCTCGGCGTGACCGAACTGTCGGTTGACCCGGTGTCGGTGCCGGGCATCAAGGCGCGGGTGCGCAACCTCGATTATCAGCTGTGCCGTCAACGCGCTCAGGATGCTCTCGCGCTCGAATCGGCGCAGGCGGTAAGAGCAGTAAGTCGCGAAACCTGGCCTCTGGACTGAACCCACACAGTCCGCAACCAGCTTCGCACAGTTACTTCGTATAGCGACAAAAACTCAACGACGACGTTCGACCACGAGACAAGGATTGGAGATATCAATGGATGGGAATCCGTTTCTGAAGATTCAGCGCCTGGGACGCGCGCTGATGCTGCCTATCGCGGTGCTGCCGGTTGCCGGCCTGCTGCTGCGCCTTGGCCAGCCCGATGTGTTCAACATCAAGATGATCGCCGACGCGGGCGGCGCGATCTTCGACAACCTGCCGCTGCTGTTCGCGATCGGCGTGGCGGTCGGTTTCGCGAAAGACAACAACGGTGTCGCGGGGCTTGCCGGTGCGATCGGCTATCTGGTGCAGATCGCGGTGATGAAGGACATCAACGACAAGCTCAATATGGGCGTGTTGTCCGGGATCGTGGCGGGTATCGTCGCGGGCTTGCTGTACAACAAGTACAAGGACATCAAGCTGCCCGACTACCTCGCGTTCTTCGGAGGGAAACGCTTCGTGCCGATTGCCACGGGGGTGGTCTGCCTCGGGCTCGGCATAGCGTTCGGCTACGTGTGGCAGCCGGTGCAGGCCGTCATCGATACGGCTGGGCATTGGCTGACCACCGCAGGCGCGCTCGGCGCATTCGTGTTCGGCGTGCTGAACCGGCTGCTGCTTGTCACGGGCTTGCATCACATCCTCAACTCGCTGACGTGGTTCGTGTTCGGCACCTTCACGCCGCCGGGCGGCGCAGCGGTGACGGGCGACCTGCATCGCTTCTTCGCGGGCGACCCGACCGCGGGCACCTTCATGACCGGCTTCTTCCCGGTGATGATGTTCGGCCTGCCGGCCGCGTGTCTCGCGATGTTCCATGAAGCGCCGAAGGAGCGCCGCGCGGTGGTCGGCGGCCTGCTGTTCTCGATGGCATTGACCTCGTTCCTGACGGGCGTGACCGAGCCGATCGAATTCAGCTTCATGTTCCTCGCGCCGGTGCTGTACGTGATCCATGCGCTGCTGACGGGGCTGTCGCTCGCGATCTGCTCGGCGCTCGGCATTCACCTCGGCTTCACGTTCTCTGCGGGTTTCATCGACTATGTGCTGAACTTCGGCCTGTCGACCAAGGGCTGGTGGGCAATTCCGATCGGCCTCGTGTATTCGGTCGCCTACTACGGGCTATTCCGCTTCTTCATCCGCAAGTTCAACATGGCGACGCCGGGCCGCGAACCCGCTGCCGCCGATGAGCAGGCCGAGTCGTTCGCGGCGGGCGGCTTCGTTTCGCCAGCAGCCGGTGCGGCCGTGCCGCGCGCGCAACGCTATATCGCGGCGCTCGGCGGCGCGGCGAATCTGTCGGTGGTGGATGCGTGCACGACGCGTCTGCGTCTGTCGGTGGTCGATGCGAACAAGGTCTCTGAAAGCGAACTGAAGACGATTGGCGCGCGCGGCGTGCTCAAGCGCGGCTCGAACAATGTGCAGGTGATCATCGGACCGGAAGCGGACATCATCGCGGACGAAATGCGTACGGTGATCGCGCAGGGTGGTGGTGAGGTGGTGGCGCCGGTGGTGGCCGCTGCTCCGGCTGCTGTCGTTGCGAGTGCTGCAAGCGCGCCGGGTGCAGGTGCTACCACGGGTGCTGCTGCCGGCCCGCTCGACCCGGATCCGCTGCGCTGGCTCGCCGTGTTCGGCGGCGCGGGCAACGTGGTGTCGCTGGATGCAGTGGCGTCGACGCGTCTGCGTATCGTGGTGCGTGATCCGTCGGCGGTCGATCGTCAGCGTCTTTCCTCGCTCGACACCGCATGGATCTCTGGCGACACGTTTCACATCGTCGTCGGCGAAGCGGCGCAGCGCTATGCCGCGCGGCTGGCGACGCGGATGTCGGAAAGCGGCGGCGCAACGCCGTTGCCCGCGTAAAGCGTGCAGGGCTGCTAACGAAGCGGCTTGCCATGCTGTGCATTCGCTGATGCGGCAGTAAAGCGATCATGAGGCGGCGATAAGCCAGCAAAAAAATGCGGCACCTTGATTCAAGGTGCCGCATTTGCGTTGACCGGCTCGAGGCCGGTTCGTCCTGCATCAGTGCGTTTTGATTTTCACCGCTTCCGACGACCTGCCCGATTCGAGCCACATCACATTGATGATGCCGAACGCCAACGCGACACCGATACCGAGCAGCCAACTGAAATACCACATCACGAACTCCTGTTAAGCGTAGTGCCGTTCAATACATCGTATGGTGATTCTCTTTGAGCGCCGCGGCGGTCACCTTGCCGCGCAGCACGCGATACACCCAGCTCGTGTACAGCAGGATGATCGGCAGGAAAATGATCACGGCGAACAGCATGATCTCCAGCGTCAGGCGGCTCGAAGTCGAGTCCCACATGGTCAGGCTGCTGCGGCCGTCGAGCGAGGAGGGCATGATGAACGGGAACATCGAGAAGCCCGCCGTCAGGATCACGCCGATGATCATCAGCCCGGTCGACAGAAACGCGCTCTTCTCGAAGCGTGAGCGCGCAAGCAGCGCCGCCAGCAAGCCGCCGACCAGTGCGGCGGCGGGCGCGATCACCGTCCACGGATACAGCGCGTAATTGGAGAGCCACAGGCCGGGCGCGCTGATCACGGTCTTCATCAACGGATTGGCGACCGCGTCGAGCGGCGGGGCGTCGACGATCTGATAGCCGGGGATCATGGTGGCGACCAGCGCGCCGGCCACCACGAACAGCATCACGCCGCTCGCCGCTGCAATGCGCAGCGCCAGCGACGCGCGCGCGGCGATCACGCCATCCGACTTCAGCTTCACGAAGGCGGCGCCATGCGCGGCCAGCATCGCGACGCTCACGAGGCCGCACAGCAGCGCAAATGGATTAAGCAGACCGAAGAAACCGCCGTGATAGGTGACGCGCAGGTCGGTATCGAACGAGAACGGCGCGCCTTGCAACAGGTTGCCGAATGCGACGCCGAACACCAGCGCCGGCACGAAGCCGCCGATGAAGAGTCCCCAGTCCCACGCGGCGCGCCAGCGCGGGTCTTCACGTTTGCCGCGGTAGTCGAAGCCGACCGGCCGGAAGAACAGCGCGAACAACACCAGTAGCATCGCGAAGTAGAAGCCGGAGAACGACGCCGCGTAAGCCAGCGGCCACGCGGCGAACATGGCGCCGCCTGCGGTGACGAACCACACCTGGTTGCCTTCCCACGTCGCGCCGACCGTGTTCACGACGATGCGCCGCTCGGCGTCGGTCTTGCCGATGAACGGCAGCAGAATCGCCGCGCCCATGTCGAAGCCGTCCGTGAGCGCGAAGCCGATCAGCAGCACGCCGATCAATACCCACCAGATCAGCTTGAGGGTTGCGTAATCCATGATGAACTTTCCCTTGGAACAGAGCGGTGGTGAATCATGCAGCCGGGTTGGGCGACAGCGGCCGGACGAGCGGCTCTTTCACTTCGTGGTGATAGCGGCCCGTATGCAACGACGAAGGGCCGAGCCGCGCGTACTTGAACATCAGCATGATCTCGATGATGAACAGCACGGTGTAGAACAGCACGAAGCCGGCGATACTCAGATACAGATCGCGTGGCACCAGATTCGACGCGGCGAGACTGGTCGGCAGAATACCGGCGATGCTCCACGGTTGACGGCCCACTTCCGCGACGATCCAGCCGAATTCGGCTGCGAGCCAGGGCAGCGGAATTGCCCACACGGCCCAGCGCAGGAACCAGCGGCGCTTTTCCAGCAGGAGCGTACGTTGCGCGCAGAACCAGAACGCCAGGATGAAGGTCGCGAGGAACAGCAGGCCCAGGCCGACCATCAGGCGGAACGAAAAGAACAGCGGTGCGACCGGTGGAATCGTCCTTTTGGCCGCCTGGGCGATCTGATCCGGTGTGGCGTCGGTCACGTTCGCCGTGAACGGTTTGAGCAGCAAGCCGTAGCCGAGATCCTGCTTGTGGAGTTCGAAGGCGGCATGGGCTTCGTCGGTGGCGTCGCCTTGTTTCAACTTCTGGAGCGCGGCGTAGGCCAGCATGCCGTTCTTGATGCGCCCTTCGTTGCGTGCGATCAGGTCTCTCAGACCCACCACCGGCTCGCTGATCGAGCGTGTGGCGATGATGCCGAGCGCGTACGGAACCCGGATCGCGTAGTCCGTGCGCTGCTCCGCCTGATTCGGAATGCCGAAGATCGTGAACGGCGCCGGCGCCGGTGCGGTTTCCCATTCGGATTCGATCGCGGCCAGCTTCACCTGCTGAACTTCGCCGGTGCGGTAGCCGGATTCGTCGCCGAGCACGATCACGCACAACGTCGACGCGAGGCCGAAGCCCGCGGCGATCGCGAACGAGCGCAGCGCGAATTCGGTATCGCGGCGCTTCAGCAGATACCACGACGACACGCCGAGCACGAACATCGCCGCGGTCACATACCCGGCCGACACCGTGTGCACAAACTTCACCTGAGCGACCGGGTTGAACAGGACGGAACCGATGCTGTCGAGTTCCATGCGGATGGTCTGGTAGTTGAAGACGGCGCCGACCGGATTGTTCATCCAGCCGTTGGCCACGAGAATCCACAGCGCCGACAGGTTCGAGCCAAGCGCGACGAGAAACGTGACGATCAGATGCTGTACCTTCGACAACCGTTTCCAGCCGAAGAAGAACAGGCCGACGAACGTCGATTCGAGGAAGAAGGCCATCAGGCCTTCGACGGCGAGCGGCACGCCGAATATGTCGCCGACGTAATGCGAGTAGTACGCCCAGTTGGTGCCGAACTGGAATTCGAGCGTGAGACCCGTGGCGACGCCCATTGCAAAATTAATACCGAACAGCTTGCCCCAAAACTGGGTCATGTCTTTGTAGATCTGTTTGCCGGTCATCACATAGACGGACTCCATGATGACGAGCAACCATGCGAGGCCGAGCGTGAGCGGCACGAACAGAAAGTGATAGAGCGCCGTGATGGCGAACTGGAGGCGCGACAGTTCTACGACTTCGCTAACGGGCATGTTGATCACCTTGAGACGAATGCGAGGCAGGCGCGGACAGCAGCGCCTGCGCGACCTGTTCGGGCGGCAGCGACATATGCTCCGCCTGCGGATGATTGAAAAAGGTGTATTTGAGCGCCATCAGCAGAACGAATTTGATGGCGAGGACGATGGCGATATCCCGCGCCAGCGTGGGACCGCGCACCCAGGCGGCGAGCCGCTTGCGCCAGCGCGGCCGGAGAGGGGTATTGCGATTGAGGGCTATGGTCATAGTCGGTCGAAAGCGACTTCACACCGGTGAACCCGGCTGGATCCAGGCCGCCTGAGCGGTCTGGCGAGTGCATCCCGATTTTAGGAGCGGAACCTCGCGCGCATCGATTCGGCAGTGCGGCATTGAGTCGCTAAACTCGCCGCGTTTGTCCAGTATTGCTATCTGGTTTGTGATACGTCAAGAAAGCTGCGGCGTCAGGCCGTCGTCAGGCCATTTCATCCAGCCGGTGTGGGCGTGCGCGAGTGCGTCGCCGCGCGGGCGAAAAAAACCCCGCCGTCTTGCGAGGGCGGGGCTCGAGGCCGGGTGGCGCACGTCGGGCGAACCGGCGTGCTGACAGCTTCAGGCCTTATGCATATTCGGTCAGTGCGCCGCGCATCTTCTTCATTGCGCTCGCTTCGATCTGCCGGATACGCTCGGCGGACACGCCGAACTCGTCAGCCAGTTCGTGCAGCGTCGAGCCGCCCGAACCGTCGTCTTCGACCTTCAGCCAGCGTGCTTCGATGATGCGGCGGCTACGGGCGTCCAACGCGTCCAGCGCGCTGGCGATACCATCGCTTTGCAGGCGGTCACGCTGACGCGAAGCCAGCACGGCAGTCGGTTCGCTATGCGAGTCGGCGAGATAGGCGATCGGCGCATACGACTCTTCGCCGTCCTCGACCTGGCCTTCCAGCGCGATGTCGCCGCCGGACAAGCGCGTTTCCATTTCGGCGACTTCTTCGCGCTTCACGTTCAGTTCCTTCGCGAGACCTTCGATCTCGTCCGGCGTGAAGGCGCCCAAACCCTGCTTGTGGCTGCGCAGGTTGAAGAACAGCTTGCGCTGCGCCTTGGTGGTGGCGACCTTCACCATCCGCCAGTTGCGCAGAATGTATTCGTGGATCTCAGCCTTGATCCAGTGCATCGCGTACGACACGAGGCGCACGTTCTGCTCCGGATCGAAGCGCTTCACGGCCTTCATCAGGCCGATATTGCCTTCCTGGATCAGATCGGCGTGCGGCAGTCCGTAACCGAGATAGTTGCGCGCGATCGATACGACCAGCCGCAGGTGCGACAGCACGAGACGGCGCGCGGACTCCAGGTTGTCCTGCTCGCGAAATTCGGTGGCGAACTGGCGTTCTTCCGCCGGCGTCAGCATCGGAATCCGATTAACGGCCTGGATGTAGGCGTCGATATTGCCCAGTTGACCGGGCAGCAGCGAGGAATGCGAGAGCGCCAGTGCACCTGCCGAAGCGGCCTTAGCCGACGACGGGCTCAAAACACTCGGAAGGGTCATTGCATGGCTCACGTGGGAAACTCCTTTGGAATCAGACAAAAGCGTATTCAGTAAACGACTCCAGCGATGGATGTTAGCACTCTGATTTGGGGAGTGCTAATACTTAGAGGGAGTAGGGGCATCCGAGTTCCGCAAAGTCCTATTGAAATTCTCGTTTCAATAGCCATAGGGTACACCAACTGAGCAATGTTGCGCGCTGCGTAGAAATTACCCGCTCATCGGATTACGCTCTTATAAACGACCGATATTTGCGGGATCTGAAGTGACTAATTGCGAAAAATAAGTATTTTTCATACGATCCACGAAATCGACTTTCTCTCTAGAATAGGCAAAACAGTTATGCATTTTTAACCTCGGCAGCTTCGGGTGTTAGATGGACAACAAAAACAATGTTTTACGTGGTCTGGCTCTAAAAAGCGTCGTGGCTGGCCTGTTACTCGTGGCACCGGCTCTAGCGTCCGCCGGTCCGTTTGGGCTGCAGGTCGCTGTCGGCGCGGGCGATCGTCACGTCAAGAAACTTGACTTCGGCGTGGCTTGGGATCCAGGGCTGTATTGGTGGCAGATGGGTGACTGGCATTTCGCGCTGATCGGCGAAGCGCACGCGGCCTGGTGGCATACCGATGAAGCGAACGTGCACGGCGACATCGCCGAGATCGGCGTGACGCCTGTGATCCGCTTCATCAGGGTATCGGGATCGGTTCGCCCCTTCGTTGAAGTAGGCGCTGGCGTCCGCCTCCTGTCGAGCCCCCGGATTGCTTCGGACTTCACGCTCGGCACCGCGTTCCAGTTCGCCGAGATCGCGGGCGTCGGCGTGCAGTTCGGGCGCCGCCAGCAGTACCTCGCGGGCTACCGCTTCCAGCATATTTCCAACGGCGGTATCAAAGAGCCAAATCCTGGTATAAATTTCAGCCAGCTATATTTGCAATATAACTTCTGACGACCGAGGCCGCGTGTGGCTTACCGGTGTGGGGGCTGAGCAATGGCGGCAAAGATGATCGAAGCGATTCGCGGGCTGGAGCGAGAGCGCTTTCGTGCGATGGTCGAAGGCGACGGACAATCGCTCGACACGCTGCTCGCGGACAACGTGAGCTATGTGCACACGAATGGCAAACGCGAAACGAAGCGGCAGTTCATCGACGGGATTACGGGAGGACGCCGCCGCTATCGGCAGATCGAAGTGCAGTCGCAGGAGGTGCTGCCGGCCGGACGGGAAACGTATGTCGTCACCGGCCGCGCGCTGATCGAGATGGAGGCGAATAACGGCGCGCTGCTGTTTCCGATCGCTTACACCGCGATTCACACGCAGGAAGACGGGCAGTGGCGCCTGATTGCGTGGCAGGCCACGCGGTGCGCGCTCGAGTAAGCCTTTTGGGTTCACATCGTCAGGCCGGTCGCGTCTCGTGTACTGTGGTCTGAAGCGGTGTGTCAACCCGCGACCCCAGCCTCCTCGCGCTAGCTCCTGCCACAGGAGCGTGCCACGCCGGCTCACGCATGGGCGTCGACCACGACTTCAACTTCGTTTTCAACGCTTCACACCGGCATTTTCGCGACGTCCGCGATCAGTTCCACTTGCCGTTCGATCGCGCTCGGCACTGGCGCTTCACCGCGCAGCACGGCGCTGATCCACGCGGCCGTGGTGGCGGCATCGCGCGCTTCGGGCAAGTCGACTTCCGGCGCCTCGGGCGACGAGCGCTCGTGCGGCACGCGGGTTTCGCAGATGCCGTCGTGCAGCCAGTCCACCTGCACCTGACGCCGCGTGTCGGCCACCGCTTCGCCCTCGGTGCCGCGCGCAAGCAGCGCACCGCCCACGGCCGCATCCGGATGCGAGTTGAACAACTGGGTGAGACTGTCGCGATACGGCGGATGCGTGTAGTTCACGAGGCGCAGCCCCGCCGGCGCGAACGGCTGCAGGATTTTCACCAGCGTATGCGTCGAGTTGCGCACGCCCATGCGCCGTCGCAGCGCAAGCAGGCGTGCGAGCTTCGGCGCGAGCACGTCGATCGGCGCGAACGCGAGACGGTGCTCGGCGAGACCGTCTTCGATATCGGCGTGCGAGCGCGCATGCTGGATTTGCAGATGCGTGAAAATCTCCGCGCTCGTCACGCGGCCCGGATCTTCGGTGACGCCGTGCACCAGCACCGGCACGCCTTCGCGTGCCAGTAGCAGGGCCAGCAGTGGGACCAGGTTCGGCTGCTTGCGCGCACCGTTGTAGGTGGGGATCGAGACGGGCCGGAATGCGCCGTGCGGCAAATGGATCGGCTCAAACGACGCGTGCGCGCCCGCCAGCATCGCGGCGAGTTCGTCGGCGGTTTCGCCTTTCACGCGATAAGCGAGCAGCACCGCGCCGAGTTCGAGCTCGGCTACGCGGCCATCTAGCATTGCGGTGTAGAGCGCGCGGGTATCGTCGGCGGTCAGCGCGCGGGCGCCATTCGGGCCGCGGCCGATTTCCTTGATGAAGCGGGCGCAGGGGAACGGGGTGTCAATGGCGGTGTCGGTCATCGGGCGCAAGGGGGCGTGAAGGCGTGCCGCGCGCTGGCGGCTCACCAACGGTATTCAAGGGAAGCTGTTGGGTCGTTGTTGGGTGTCAGTATCGCATCTATGGCGATCCTGCGAGGCGCGGCGCGCGGCGCGCGGCGCGCGGCGCGCGGCCGTCCGCCGGGGCGCGCGCCTGTCCGACTGCCGCGCGCGGCGCTTTGCCGCGCGTTACACTCGATGTTTTCTCGCCGCCTCGTCGGCACAAATCAAGCAACGGAGAACGGGATGAGTTACGTATTTGCACCCGCACCGCAGGTGGCGGTGCCGGTTGTGGGTTCCAGCGAGCAGTTCGCGGTGCGTCGCATCTACTGCGTGGGACGCAACTACGAAGCACACGCGCGCGAGATGGGTCACGATCCCGACCGCGAGCCGCCGTTCTTCTTCACCAAGCCAGCCGATGCCGTGCTGTACGTCGCGCCCGGCGCCACGGGCGAATTCCCGTATCCAACGCAGTCGAAAAACGTCCACTTCGAAATGGAACTGGTGGCCGCGATCGGCAAAGGCGGCAAGGACATTCCGGCCGAAAGCGCGCTCGACCACGTCTACGGCTATGCGCTCGGTCTCGACATGACGCGCCGCGATCTGCAGGCCGAAGCGAAGAAGCTGGGCCGTCCGTGGGATACCGCGAAGGGCTTCGACCACTCGGCTCCGCTCGGCCCGATCCATCCGGTGACGGCGAGCGGCCATGTTGGCAACGGCGCGATCTGGTTGTCGGTAAATGGCGAGGAAAAGCAGCGCTCGGACGTGTCGCAGCTGATCTGGTTGGTGCCGGAGACGGTCGCCTATTTGTCGACGCTGTTCGAATTGCAGCCCGGCGATCTGATTTTCACCGGCACGCCTGAAGGCGTCGGCGCGGTGGTGAAGGGCGATCTGATGAAGGGCGGTGTGGACGGACTCGGCGAGTTCAGCGTACGCGTCGTCTGACAGGCGGCGGCTTGGAGGAGACAGACTACATGAAGCTCTACAGCTATTTCCGGAGCTCGGCGTCCTATCGCGTGCGCATTGCGCTGAACGTGAAGGAGCTGCCGTACGACTATGTGCCCGTGCACCTCGTGCGCGACGGCGGCGAGCAACTGAAGCCGGAGTATCGCAAGGTGAATGTGGATGGCATCGTGCCGACACTCGTCGACGGCAACGAGCTGATGCCGCAGTCGCTTGCGATCATCGAGTATCTGGAGGAGACGCATCCCGAGCCGCCGTTGCTGCCCAAGGCGCCGGGCGACCGCGCGTACGTTCGTTCTCTGGCGTTACAGGTCGCGTGCGAGATTCATCCGTTGAACAATCTGCGGGTGCTGAAGTATCTGAAGCACACGCTGTGTGTCGACGACGACGCGAAGGACGCCTGGTATCGGCATTGGGTCGAGGCGGGCTTCGCGACGCTCGAAGCCCATCTGGCCGGCAACGCGCGCACCGGCAAGCTGTGTTTCGGCGATACGCCGACGCTCGCCGACGCCTGTCTGATCCCGCAGGTGTTCAATGCGCAGCGCTTCAAGGTGGACACGACGCGGTTTCCGACGATCCAGCGCATCTACGACCACGCGATGCAGATCGACGCGTTCGCCCGCGCAGCGCCTGGTGTGCAGCCGGACGCCGAGTGACAGGGTGGTTGAATAAAAAAGGGCACTCCGTGGAGTGCCCTTTTTGCTGGCGCGTGCGCCGAACCTTGCGCGGGCGGGAGTTTCAACCGCCCAGCAATGCGTCCGAAAACTCTTCCGCGCTGAACGGCTGCAAGTCCTCGACCTTTTCGCCCACGCCGATGAAGTACACCGGAATCGGACGCTGCCGCGCAATCGCGGCGAGAATGCCGCCCTTCGCGGTGCCGTCGAGCTTGGTGACGATCAGGCCTGTCAGGCCGAGCGCGTCGTCGAAGGCCTTTACTTGCGCGAGCGCGTTCTGGCCGGTGTTCGCGTCGATCACGAGCAGCACCTCGTGCGGTGCGCCGTCGTGCGCCTTGCCGATCACGCGCTTCACCTTGCGCAACTCTTCCATCAGGTGCAGCTGGGTCGGCAGACGACCGGCCGTGTCCGCCATCATCACATCGATTTTGCGCGCGCGCGCGGCGCCGACCGCGTCGAAGATTACCGCCGCCGGGTCGCCGCTTTCCTGCGATACCACGGTCACGTTGTTGCGCTGGCCCCAGATCGCCAGCTGCTCGCGCGCGGCGGCGCGAAACGTGTCGCCCGCGGCCAGCAGCACCGATTGATTGAAGCTCTGCAGATGCTTGGCGAGCTTGCCGATGCTGGTGGTCTTGCCCGCGCCGTTGACGCCCGCGATCATCATCACGAGCGGTTGCGCGCGGCCGAGCATCAGCGATTTTTCCAGCGGCTGGAGCAGGTCGACCAGCAGCGTGCGCAGCGCGCCCTTGACCTGTTGCGGATCGGTGAGGCGCTCGCTGCGCACTTTCTCACGCAGCGACTCGAGCAGGAATTCGGTGGCCTCGACGCCCGCGTCCGACATCAGCAGTGCGGTTTCGAGTTCTTCGTACAGGTCTTCGTCGATCTTCGCGCCGACGAAAATACCGGTCAGGCTCGAACTCGTCTTCGACAGGCCGGTTTTCAGGCGCGTGAGCCACGAGCGTTTCGCGCCCGCGTCCTGCACGGGCGGCGGGACGATTTCGACGGTCTCCAAGGCGGGGGGGGCCGGCTCGAGTTCCGGCTCAGGCTCCGGCACGCTTGCGGCCGGGGCGGGCGTCGGCGCTTCGATGCCGACGGAGGCTGCAGGACGCGGAGCCGGCTGCACGACCGGCACTGCCGGCACCGCTGCGGCGGCCTCGGGCGTCGAGGCTTCGGGTGCCGCCTGCGATTCGTCTGCCGCGGTATCGGACTCTTTCGAACCCTTGAATCGTTTGAAAAAGCTGAACATGATCTGGCGTGGTGAGAGCGCGCGCCGATGCGCGCAGCCGGCACAAGACCGGCGGGAGCAGCAGGCAGCGTTGCAGGGGTAGACAAAGCGCGGGATGCGAGGCGCTGGAAGCCGCACATTTTATCAGGCGCGCCGCCACCCGTCGTATCGGCCGGTCGGCCAGGCTGGACGCGGGCCGCCCCTGTGGTAACGTTGTCGCTCGGACCCCGCGCGCATCGACGTCGCGGGTGCATTCATCACGTCATTGAAACTGCATGCCTCGTTCCGCACCCTCACGCGCCCACGGCGCTTCATCCAAAGGCGGCAAGCCGCACGCCATCCGTATCATTGGCGGCGACTGGAAGCGCACGCCTTTGCCTGTGCTCGATCTCGACGGCCTGCGCCCCACGCCCGACCGCGTGCGCGAAACGCTGTTCAACTGGCTGGGCCAGCGCCTCGACGGACAGCGCTGTCTGGACCTGTTCGCCGGCAGTGGTGCACTGGGCTTCGAGGCCGCGTCGCGCGGCGCGGCGCGGGTGCTGATGGTGGAGCGCAACGCGCGTGCCGCCGGCCAGTTGCGCGCGAACCAGGAACGGCTGGCCGCACGCACGATCGAAATTGCCGAGGCGGACGGGTTGCGTCTCGCCGCGAGTCTCGCGCCCGGCTCCTTCGACGTGGTGTTCCTCGATCCGCCGTTCGACGGCGACCTGCTCGGCAAAGCGCTCGCGCTGGCCGTGCCGCTCGTCAGCGCGGCAGGGTTTCTGTACGTGGAAGCGGGCAACGGTCTCGAACTCGACGGGAACGAGACGCTCGCCGGTTGGGAAATCGTGCGGCAGGGGAAAGCGGGCGCTGTCCACTTTCATTTGCTGCAGCGCGAAAATAAGGAATAATGCGCGTTCTAAAACAGGCGCCGGGCGGTTTGACGTCACGAGCGCGGTCGGTGCCAAATGCGTCGCGACGCTTTTGACGTGCCCTTTGTCTGAAGAGAGGAGAAGTCTCATGGTAGTCGCCGTGTACCCGGGCACGTTTGACCCGCTGACGCGCGGTCACGAAGACCTCGTTCGGCGCGCGTCGAGCATTTTCGACACGCTGGTGGTGGGCGTTGCCGATAGCCGCAACAAGAAGCCGTTCTTCACGCTCGAAGAACGTCTGGACATCGCTCACGAGGTGCTCGGGCACTACCCGAACGTCCAGGTGATGAGCTTCAAGGGACTGCTGAAGGACTTCGTGCGCAGCAATAACGCACGGGTGATCGTGCGAGGCCTGCGCGCCGTCTCGGACTTCGAATATGAGTTCCAGATGGCGGGCATGAACCGCTATTTGCTGCCTGACGTCGAAACCATGTTCATGACGCCGTCCGACCAGTACCAGTTCATTTCGGGCACGATCGTGCGCGAGATCGCGCAGCTGGGCGGCGACGTCAGCAAATTCGTGTTCCCGTCGGTCGAAAAATGGCTGCACGAGAAAGTTGCCGCGCTGGATCCAAACAACGGCGCTTCTGCGGCGCAGCCGTAACCGGCGTAAACTGTCGGTTTGACGGATCAAAGCCGGCTGCCGCCGGCACGAAGTGAGAGAAGCATGGCCCTGATGATTACCGACGAGTGCATCAATTGCGACGTGTGCGAGCCTGAGTGCCCCAACGACGCGATTTCGATGGGCCCGGAAATCTACGTGATTGACCCGAAGAAATGCACCGAGTGTGTCGGCCATTTCGACGAGCCGCAGTGCATCCAGGTGTGCCCGGTCGAGTGTATTCCGCGCGACCCTGACCACCTGGAAACGCCCGACGGCTTGCTGGCGAAGTATCATGCCCTGCAAGCCGTGAAGAGCGCATAAAATCTGCAGTGTCGATGAGAAAACGGCGAGGCTTTGGCCTCGCCGTTTTTCTTTTGCCGCGGCGCGTTTTCGTCGTGCGCGGACTAGCCGACGTGAGCGCTGAAGATATCGCGCAACGCGTCCAGCAGAATGTCGCATTCGGCGTCGGTGCCGACGGAAATTCGCAGATGCTGGTCGATTCGCGGCGCCTTGAAATGACGCACGAAAATCTCCTTTTCCCTCAGGCGCAAGACGAGCGTGGCCGCGTCGTAGCCTTCGTGGCGCGCGAACAGCAGATTGGCCGCTGATGGCATGACCTCGAAGCCGAGCGCCGTCAGTCCCGCCGCCAGCCGCTCGCGGCTCGCAATCACCTTGGCGCAGTTGGCGCGGAACCACGCGTCATCTTCGTACGCGGCGGTGGCGGCGGCTTGCGCGAGGCGGTCGAGCGGATAGGAGTTGAAGCTGTCCTTCACGCGGTTCAGCGCTTCGATCAGCGCCGGATTACCGAACGCGAAACCTACGCGCATGCCGGCCAGCGAGCGCGACTTCGAGGTCGTCTGAACGACCAGCAGGTTCGGATAGCGGTCGATCAGCGCAATGGCCGACTCCGCGCCGAAATCCACGTAAGCCTCGTCGATCACGACGACCGATTGCGCGTTGCTTGTCACCAGACGCTCGATGTCGGCAAGCGGCAGAGGACGGCCGGTTGGCGCGTTCGGGTTCGGGAACAGCACGCCGCCATTGGGCGCCGTGTAGTCGTCGACGTTGATCGCGAAGCTGTCGTCGAGCGCGATGGTCCGATAATCGACTTCGAAGAGCCGCGCGTAGGTCGGATAAAAGCTGTACGTGATGTCCGGGAACAGCAGCGGCTGATCGTGCTTCAGCAATGCCTTGAACGTGAGCGCCAGCACTTCATCCGAGCCGTTGCCCGCGAACACCTGGTCTGCGCGGATGTCGTGGTAAGCGGCCACCGTTTCGCGCAGTTTGAGCGCGGTCGGATCGGGATAGCGCCGCAGCGATTCGCCAGCGTCGCCAAGCTCCCGGCGGATCGCATCGAGCACGCGCGGCGACGGCGGATAGGGATTCTCGTTGGTGTTCAGCTTCACCGGATGCGCGAGCGCGGGCTGCTCGCCCGGCACATACGGCGTCAGACGATGAACGATGTCACTCCAATAGCGGCTCAAGCAATTCTCCTGTGTCGACCAGAGTTAGCGCTTTAGCGCTTACTCTGGTCCCATGCAAGGCGGTCGACCAGAGTT